>DAOUMD010000036.1:0-103880 GCA_034412795.1 Anaerolineae bacterium | reverse complement strand
GTATATTCTCAATAACTCGTGGGTAAGTTATGATGGTTCAGGTTGCCAAGATGCCCCCAGTTGGTAATCTGAGGCTTTCTGCTCAATCAGGCTGGCCAAGCTGGGCATCCGGTTGGCCCCGGAAACGCGGTCGCAAATGTAGCCAAAGATATTGACGCCCAACTTACGAGCCGTTGCCACCAGGGTCAGGCCGGTATCCCAAACGTTGACACCTTGTTGGGTACGGGGGCCAACGCTGATCTTTTGTTTGGGCTTTGGTTGCCGAGCTCCCAGTTCCGCCTCGTTATTGTGGAGGGGGATTTCTGGATGATCCAGGACCAGCAGTAGTTCTTCCTTTTTGGCTTTGGTCCTGGCAATCCGCTCGTCAAGGTATTGATAGCCGGTAACGGTGGAGAAGAGTTGCTCGAATTCATTCACCAGGCGTTCCCGTTCGGCTGGGGCGGGGTGGAGTCGATAAGCCGCCAGTTGGTGGTAAAAGGCCCAAAACTGGGTCAGGAACTCGTCCAGCACATGGTGGTGATATTCAATGGCCGGGTTCAGTTTCTTGTAATGGCGGCCATCATGCACCCAACACAGAGACAGAAGCTCGGTGATCCGCTTGAACTGTCCGGCATCGTCACACAGCAGCAACAGCACAATCGGGAATTCATCCTGAGTGTGGTAAGCGGCGATGGCCGCCGCTTCCAGAACCCATTTGTATTGTTGGGGTCCCAACTCAGGCCCATGCTCTTTGAGCAGCGTCTCAAACTCCGTCTGGGTGAGCATGTGTTCTTGTGGTAGGCGGCTCAATGTCTCCCGCTTGCGCTTTGAGAGGCCGCATTGCTCCAGATAGGCAAAGGCCAGTTCATTCAGGCAAAAGGTCAGGGGACGATCTCCCCACAGGACTTGCAGCACGGTCAGACGGTCTTTGTGGGGCTTGGTGAAATAGGCGGTGTAGAACGGATTGCAGACAATGTGGGTGTACCAGTTCTGACCCTTTACCCGCGCCCCGGTGTCATCAATCTGTTGCCAGGGCGTACTACGCAAGCCCGCTTCATAGATATCAGCTTTCTCAGGCTGCATCCGCCCCGTCTGCGTATGGATAATCTCAGACACTTTGCCTGACGAGATGATAATGCCCGCCGCCTGCAAGAAAGCTATGATCTTGGGCTGACTGACATTCATCGCAAAGTACAGGACAACGATCCAGGCTTTGACCATTGGCCCAAACTGGCCTTCATAGCCAGGTGGTAACTCGGCTGTGTAAGTCTTGCTCTCCGATGGCGAGTGATATTTCTTCTTGCGAAAGAGAACATTGTCGGTCTCGATCCTGATGTCCTGAACGATGACATCTTCATAGCCCTTGAACTCGGCATCTTCGGGCAGAATGTCCTGATCTACTTCAAGGACTTGCTCCCGATCAATCTTGATTTTATCCTGCTTGGCTCGTTTGCGCCGTGTTTTGGGCCGACGCCGCTCTTTTTCCGAGGAATAGTCGCTCGAGTCCGTTTGACGCTTTTTCTTATTCGCTCTGAGCTTCGGCTGGCCTTGCTCGCCTTTGAGCCGATTGTTTTCATCCCGAAGGCACTGGTTCTCCGCTCTCAACCGCTCAATTTCTGCCTTCTGGGCTTCCACCAGGTTCAGCAAATGGATGATGGCTTCTCGCGCTCCATCTATGTCTTGGATTTGATCCGGCTTAAATCCTTCAATCATCGTCCGCCTGTAGTCCTGTAGGATTGGGGCTGCAAACTCATTATACCAGGCTTATGTCTCGGGTGCTGTACTTTATGACTATCAATACGATACACTTCTTTGACTTTTAACCAACTTACCCACGAATTATTGGCAACATACTATTTCTCTGATGTTTCCAAAGCCGTAGAGCTGTTGCTCAGAGCCAGCGAGTCGCATCATGACACAGTACAAAGAAGTGCTGCATCTGCTATGGGCAATTTGGATGTTGCTGCATTGGAAGACATGGGTTTACTGGATGTAGTAATAAGGCGACTTGAAAACCTTCTACTAGGAGATCTTGCGAAACCAACACAAGTCAGGGCAGCTCGCTCTCTAGGCCGTATAGGCACCCCCCTATGCGTATCTATACTGCAGCAGGCTGTTCTAGACCCCAGGCTGCCGGTACAATTCGCGGCAGTTGAAGGTCTAAGTGCCAGTGTTAATCAGTCGAGGCCAAACCAGCAAATCATTGATAAATTGGTCGAGCTTCTTGGTAATAAGCAAGGCACGAGAAAAGTACGGCTGAGCGCTGCCAAGTTGTTAATGCGGTACCGAGTGTTTCAAATACTTCCCCGTCTTGAAAAGATGCTTGAGATAACACCTGGTGTCAAAGCCAAACAGCCAATTCGATTTGCATTGAAGGGCCTGCAGCGTCAAGGAGCCATTGGCTTGGAGGCAATGGCCTCCGTAGATTCTCTGGAGGCTATTGAACTATCAAGTAGCACACCGTTTGATCCACAAGTATTTAGGCATTATGCCAAATTGCTAGTTCGTCAGCGTCGATATCGTGAGGCTAAGGAAGTTAGTGAGTTGATAGTGGGTCACACTAAACTGGCAAACGACTATCGTCATTATGCTCGTCTGTTGAGCATAGTCGGTAAGGAAGCCAATGCTGAATTCAGTTTTCAAACAGCTATACAACTTGATCCTGACAATGAAACAATCAAACAGGATTTTGCTTATTTTTTGATAAAGAACGGTCGAGGTAGAGAAGCTTGTCACATTCTCAAACCTTTAGTGGAAACGACTGATTCAGGCGAAGCCAGGGTCAGGTTGAATTATGCCGAGGCTCTAGCAATGATAGGCCGAGTCGAAGAAGCAGAATCAGAATTTAGAACAGCAGTCCAGAAATGGAGTGAGTATCCAATTGCTCACAATGCTTATGCTAATTTTCTGAAAGATCATGGGCGATTACTCGAAGCTAAGTGGCAATATCTTTCAGCGATTGAGCTCGCTAAAGATAACGGAGTATATGCTAATAATTATGGAACGCTGCTTGTGCAGTTGGGAGATTATGAAGTAGCTGAGGCCCAGTTTCTCAAGGCAATCCAGTTAGATCCAACTTTCCCTTGGGCGTATTACCAATTAGCGAATCTTTATACTAACCAAAACAAACTGACCGAGGTCATCAAAGTTGCCCTCCGGGGTATACCCTGTTTTTTGAAATACGAAGACTATCAGGATAGCTTTTATCTTGCTGAACTTGCCCTCAAATGCAGAGAATATAACGAGGCGGAAAAACACCTGGCAGTTGAACTTAGCATTGTTGCCACTACCCTGGCGTTACTCAATAATTTGCCTGAAGACACAATTATCCAATTACTTGAGAGTGTAGCAAAATTGTGGTATCAACCCCTCAGGCCTCTTGTTGGCTGTCTTTATAATAGAATTGCGGAGAAGGTGATCAACTTAAGGGATGAGGTTGTGCCATTGAATTTATCGCCAGCAGAGTTTACACAAGTACAGGAATTGGTAAGTCACTCGTGCCTATGGCATGCAGAGATGTGCAGTGAAATTCTCCGTATATTTTCAGAGGAGGTAGACGAATGGAATATGGCAATCGCTGGATTGATAGTTGACGTGGGTATCTAGAGCAGCATTACGCAGGTAATTAGTTTCATGCCCTTCACAGTTTGGTGACAGATTGGCTCCGGCAGTTATGATACCGCTGAGGCCAGCATTCTTGTGCCGGCCTTCGAAAGCATTGGCAACCAGCTCTCATTCATTAGGTTGCCTCCCTCTAACAGCCACCCCCCCTTGTCTCAATGAGACGAAGTAATCGGACTTTCGGTCGGTTGATAGGAAGTTAACAAATGCATTAGGGGAGTCTAAGAAATCAATTGACGCTCTACCAGTCTTAGTCTATAATGGCACCCAGCAATCGACGATGGAATAGGTAGCTGTTAGCGAGGAGTTGACTGACCATGACCCGTAAATTCACACCTGAGTGGAAAGCCTCACACACGCCGCGCCCGGCCATCTGGGCCGATGTGCCTGACGAGAAGTGGAACGACTGGCGCTGGCAGCTCAGCCACCGCCTGAACAGCCTGGAGGAGTTGGGCGGGATCGTCAATCTCAGCCCCGAAGAGGTCGAGGGACTGTCCGCCGAGGACAAGTTCCGGGTGGACGTCACCCCCTACTTTGCCTCGCTCATCGACCCCGACGACCCCATGTGCCCGGTGCGCCAGCAGATGATCCCCAAGGGCCGTGAACTGGCCGCCTTTACCTCCATGATGGAAGACTCACTGGCCGAGGACGCCCATTCGCCCGTTCCCGGTCTGGTGCATCGCTACCCGGACCGGGTGCTGATGCTGGTGACCACCCAGTGCGCCAGCTACTGCCGCTATTGCACGCGCAGCCGTATCGTGGGCGACGCGGCAGCCACCTTTAGCAAGGTGGAATTCGAAGCCCAGCTTGACTACGTCCGGCGCACGCCGCAGGTGCGGGACGTGCTTCTGTCCGGCGGCGACCCACTCACCATGAAGCCGGCCCTGCTCGACTGGCTGCTGGGTCGCCTGCGCGAGATTCCCCACGTGGAGATCGTGCGCATCGGCAGCCGGGTGCCCGTCTTTTTGCCGCAGCGCATCAACCAGGAATTCGCCGACATGGTGAGGAAACACCACCCGCTGTGGATCAACATCCACGTCAACCATCCCAAAGAGATCACGCCTGAGCTGGCTGCGGCCTGCGACCGCATGGCCGACGCCGGGATCCCACTGGGCAACCAGGCGGTGCTGCTGGCCGGGGTCAACGACTCGGTGCATATCCAGCGCCAACTTGTCCAGGAATTGGTGATGATGCGGGTGCGGCCCTACTACCTGTACCAGTGTGACTTGGTGGAGGGGGCAGGTCACTTCCGCACCACCGTCAGCAAGGGCATCGAGATCATCGAGGGCCTGCGCGGGCATACCTCGGGCTTCGCGGTGCCACAGTTTATCATCGATGCGCCGGGCGGCGGAGGCAAGGTGCCTATCAGCCCTAACTATTTGTTGACCCAGTCGCCGGGACACGTGGTCATCCGCAACTTCGAGGGCTACATCACCACCTACGCCGAGCCGCTGGACTACGACCCAACCGCCATCCGGCACCTGGAGGCCCGGGTGGCGCGCCGGCCCGAGCCGGGGCAGGAGGGCGTGTCGGCGCTGTTGGAAGGCCGCAGGATGGACATCAAACCCTCAGGCTTCGACGAAACCCACCGCCGGGGTCGGGAGGGCGAGCACCGCCTCAGCGCCGATACAGCCAAGTGGCAGCCCTATGGCGTCGGCGACGAGGGTGAGCCGGCCGAGCCTATTGCCGAGGAAGGGACTGCTGAAGTGGTTTCCGGGGAGAAACAGGCTGAGTCAGTTGTGGAGATTGAAGTGACGTAAGAAAACCTTTCCTCTGACTAGTTGTGCGGAGGTGCGGGTTGCGTTACACGTAACGTATGAAGGCTGAATACGATTTTTCAAAGGGCGAACGGGGCAAGTTCTACCACCCGGATGCTGAATTTTGGTTACCAGTGTACCTTGAATCTGTTTGGCAGTTTATCAAATCAACACTAATGTGGTGGCTAAGACCATGAAAACACTGAAAGAAAACAAAGTTTCCCTTCGATCGCAATAATATACCTCCCGGAAAGTCGACAAGGTAAAGAATGAGCGAAGCTGGTCTGCAACCTGCGCTACTCTTCCCTCAAGTATCAACCAAATCAACGGTTTATCTTGGAGATGCCTACCAGGTTCTATCGAATCTTCCATCACAGTCATATCAGATGGCAGTCGCATCTCCCCCTTATTGGGGTCTGAGAGATTATGACTTCGCTGGGCAGATTGGTTCAGAGGAGAATGTCGAGGACTACGTCAACAACTTGGTTCTTGTATTCCGAGAATTGAAGAGAGTCCTCAGAGACGATGGGACTTTCTGGCTGAACCTTGGTGACTGCTACACCAGTGGAGGGCGGACCTGGCGAGCACCGGATAAGAAGAATCCAGCCCGGGCTATGTCATACCGACCACCCACACCGATAGGACTGAAACCGAAAGATCTCGTTGGTGTACCCTGGCGAGTCGCAATGGCACTTCAAAGTGATGGATGGTATCTACGAAGCGAAATCATCTGGCACAAACCGAACCCACACCCCGAGAGTGTAAGGGACAGACCTACACGAGCACACGAGACGATTTTCCTCCTGAGTAAAAACGAGAAGTATTTCTATGACTATAAAGCAGTTAGAGAAAGGGGCGTAAACGGCGAACTCAGAAACAAGCGTAGTGTCTGGACAGTCCAATCAGAGCCTGTCAACGAGGCGCACTTTGCCACATTTCCAACTAAATTGATAGAGCCCTGTATTCTTGCTGGGAGTAAAGTAGGCGACTATGTCATTGATCCCTTTTTTGGCTCTGGCACCACTGGCCTGGTAGCAGCCCTAAATGGTCGTAATTTCATCGGCATAGAACTGAACCCAGAGTACATAGAAATAGCGAGAAGACGGCTAGGAGAGTACGGGTATAAGTTTAACCTAGCTGGCTTTGATTAGAAGGGGGAATAGTATGTTAGAAGCCAAGAGTACGCCCGTTTCAAAGAGTATCTAGTGTCGGAACTTGGCATCTAGAGGAACGATTACTCAATCCTTCGCTTTTTCCTTCCATTTACAATCACTTCAAGAAATGAGTAGCCAGGAGACACTATGACCCAAGGCATCCTACCCATTGACACCACCCACCTGCGCTTGCAGGCCCTCAGCCCCGACGACGTGGGGCAGATTCATCAGGCCACTCTGGACCTCATCGAAACCGTCGGGGTGCGCTTTCCCTCGGAGCGGGCGCTGGATATTCTGCACGACCACGGCGCTACTGTGGACCGCGATAAGCAAATCGCGCGCATCCCTGGCCAGGTGGTCGAAGAGGCCATAAGCCACGCGCCGGCCGAGTACACTCTGTACGCCCGCGAAAATCCCGACCTGGATTTGCCCCTGGACGGCCGGCACGCTTACCTGGCCGTGGACGGCACCGGCATTGAGGTGCTGGATCCCTACACCGGCCAGAAACGCGTCTCGACGAAACAGGACGTGGCCGACGCTATGCGGGTGGCCGACCACATGGAGGAGATCGCCCTCATCTGGCCGCCCGTCTCCGCCCAGAATTGCCCCGCCCAAACGCGCGGGCTGCACGAACTGGAAGCCATCTGGAACAACTACGCCAAACACGTGCAAACCGAGACGTTGGTCACGGCCCACGAAATGAAGGCGGGCGTCGAAATGGCGGCGGCTATCGTGGGGGGACGTGAAGAATTAAAACGACGGCCTATCCTATCGATCATGCAGTGTACCATTAGCCCGCTGGCCCACGACGAGGGCAGCCTTGAGGCCGCGCTGGTGGCTGCCGAAGCAGGTCTGCCGGTGGCTTTCATGACTATGGCGAGCTGCGGCTTCAGCGGCCCGGCTGCCCTGGCGGGTAACCTGACCGTAGGCAACGCTGAGGTCATTTCGGCGCTGGCTCTGATGCAGATGGCGTACCCCGGTTGCCCTGTTTATTACGCCGCTGCGCAGACGGCCATGGACCCACGCAGCGGGGCCTATACCGGCGGCGGCCCTGAGGATTATCTTTTCGGTGCGGCTACCAACCACCTGGCCGACTTTTATAACATTCCCCTCTCTATGGGGGCTTTCGCCACCGGTGCCAAGCAGCCTGACTGGCAGGCCGCCTTCGACAACGTCTTCGCCGGTTTCATGCCGGTCCTCAGCGGTGCTGACCTGTTGCAGGGAGCCGGCATGCTCTTCGGCTCGCGCATCTTTTCCTACGAGCAACTGCTGCTGGACTGCGAAATCTACAGCGCCATCCGCCTGGTGGCGAACGGCATCCCGGTCAGTGAAAAGACATTGGCCCTGGATGTGGTCAAAGATGTGGGCGTGGGCGGCAACTTCCTGGCTCACAAACACACCCGCGATCATATCCGCGATCTATGGCAGCCTCGCTTCATCGATCGTCGCCCTTACTCCACCTGGGAGGTAGACCGCAAAGGTTCGCGCGAGTGGGCCAACAAAAAGGCGCGCTGGATTTTGGAGAATCACCAGCCTGCTCCTTTGGATTCTCAGATGTCCGCCGAATTGAGCCGCATCACTGCTGCGGTGGAACGAGAATTGGGCGTAACATAAGGAGTCAACCGTGCAACCCCAACTTAAGCTACTTGATGATTCATTGATTGAGCGCGTCGTTGCTGAGGGGTTTGAGTTACTTCAGGACCCCGGTGTCAAGGTTTACAGTGAAGAGGGACTGGTGCTGCTGGCTGATGCCGGTGCCGAGGTGGATTTCGAGGCGAAAGTCGCCCGCATCCCGCAGCCGCTGGTTGAAAAGGCGTTGGAGACGGCGCCCTCCGGCTTTGCTTTGTACGATGGAGACGGGAACGTCGCCGTCCGCTACGAAGGGGATCACGTCCACTTCGATCCGGGCTCATCGGCTGTTAATCTCCTCGACGGCGAGACCGGGCAGCACCGCCAACCGGTCACAGCCGACTACGTGCGTTATGCCCAACTGGTTGAGATGCTGCCCGCCTATGACGCCATCAGCACCGCCTTTATCTGCTCCGACGTGGTCGAGGACATCGGTGACCTGTATCGCATCTACCTGACGTTGCTCTATAGTAACAAGCCGATTGTTACCGGGGCCTTTCGTGTCGATACGCTGCACATCATGAAAGACCTGCTGGTGGCTGATGCCGGGGACTTGGAGGCGCTGGCTGCCAGACCGCGAGCTATCTTTGACGCGTGCTCTTCACCGCCGCTCGTCTGGAGCGAACTCACCTGTCAAAACCTGATAGACTGTGCCCGCTATGGCATCCCGGCCCAGCTCATTTCGATGCCGTTGGCCGGCTCTACTGCTCCGGTGACATTGGTGGGCGCGGTAGTTCAGCATACCGCCGAGTCGATGAGCGGTGTGACCATCCACCAGCTTGCGGCTCCGGGCGCGCCCATCGTGTGGGGCGGGGCGCCAGCCATCACCGACATGCGGTTCGGCTCCACGCCGATGGGGGCCATTGAGACGGCTATGGTTGATGTTTCCTATGCCCAGGTTGGCAAACGACTGGCTATGCCCACTCACACCTACCTGGGGGCCAGCGACAGCAAGCTGGTAGACACTCAGGCCGGCTTCGAGTCAGGCATGAGCGCGCTGATGGGGGCTTTGGCCGGCATCAATATGATCAGCGGCGCAGGCATGCTGGACTTCTTACGTGCCCAATCACTAAAGAAGTTGGTGGTAGACGCCGAAATCATCGCTATGGCCAAGCGCCTGCTGCGTGGGGTTGAGACCCGTGACGAGGTGCTGGGGGCGGCCCTCATCCAAGAGGTGGGGCATCACGGCCACTTCCTGGGCCAGAAGCACACCCGGTCATGGTTTGCCCAGGAGCAGTTCATCCCCTCCGCCGTGGTGGACCGAGGTTCGCTGACTGCCTGGCGAGACGCCGGGGCTAAAACGACGGGGGAACGCGCGCGGGACCGGGTGCAGAGCCTGCTGAGCGCCTATCAGCCCCGACCGCTGTCTGACGACGTGCGGCTTACGTTGCACGATATTACACAACGCGCAGCGCGCCGATTCGGCATGGACCATCTGCCGGCGTTACCTGATTAGCAAGTAGCAGGTAACCGGTAGGTAGCAGGAAGGGGGTGACAGGTAGCAGGTAACATGTGATGAGTAACCAGATAAAAATAGTCTTTTTTGTGTTGACAAAAGTCCCAAGGTCTGGTACAATGTGTCGCAATATTTGACTTGGGATTGGATAGCTATAAGACTAAATATAAAAAGGAGGTAGACTGGTGATTACGTTAACTGAAGCGGCTGCCGACCAACTTCAAAGACTCCTGGAAGAGAAAGGCATGGAAGACCATAGCCTGCGTGTTTTTGTGTCGGGGGGTGGATGCTCCGGATTACAATATGGCATGACGTTCGCCGATGCTCCGATGGACGGCGACCAGGTTTTTGAGGATCAGAATGTAAAGCTGATCGTGGACTCCGGTAGCCTGATGTATTTGATGGGCGCCGAGATCGACTACGTTGACAGTCTGATGGGGGGTGGATTCCGTATTGAAAACCCCAACGCTGTGCAGTCCTGCGGTTGTGGCAGTTCATTCCGCACCGCGGCCGGCGGGCGGGGCACTTCCTGTAAGTGCTAACATAATCGATAACAAGCAAGAGATATAAGGGCCAGGCACTCGCAGGAGTGCCTGGCCCTTATACAGTTACCCGGCGTAACTACTCAGCCCACCGCTCGCGAGGGCCCTCGGCTCACGAGGGATGAAAATCCTGAGCTTGATCGCTCATAAGAACTTGTGCAGGATCTCTGGACTGTCGTCCATCGGGAGCGGCTGGGTAGCTGCTACCCGGCAACATGTGCGCTGTCCGTGAGTCGAAAATCTCGCTTGCGTGCGGCTTCGCTGCACTATGATTCCTGGGCTGCAACTGCGTATCGTAAAGCCAGTAGACTTGAAACGAAGCTCAGACCGCACAGCAGATAGATCCAACGCAGGCTGATCAGCGATACCAGTGCGTAGGCCAGCAGAGGTCCGGTCGCACTGCCCAGGTCTCCAGCCGTGGCCAAGCGCCCAATCGCCTGCCCCTGTCGATCGCTGGCTGCCAGGTCGCCGGTCAGGGCGACCAGGGTTGTCAACAATGTTCCACTGCTGAGGGCGATGAAGACCACGCCCAATACAACGCTCCAGAAATTTCTGCCGAGGATGAGCACACCGAAGCCGGCTGTGCCTACGCTGATCCCTACAAGTACGACCGGCCATCGATTTTCCTTCAGATCCGACAGGTGACCGGAGATCGGTCCAGCTACCATCCCCACCACCGAGCGCATTGCCAGCAACAAGCCACCCAAGGAGGCCACACCCACGACGACATTCCCAATCAGAACCTCGTCGCCGAAATTCTGCTTCAAATACAGACTGATTGTAGACATCACCACTCCGTTCCCCGCGAAGAAGGTTACCAGGTAAATATAGCTGACAGCTAACAGCCCGCCCTTCCGAACTCGTCGTAAGGTCCGTGCTCCCTGTCCGGGCTGGCGTGCTGGGTGATTGAACAAAGGTAGTATCCTTGGCAGGGTAAGGTGTCGCAACGTCTGTTTGAGGGTGGTAACAAATTTCTTTGTAGGCTGCCCGTAGGCAGCGGTGGCCAGTGGGGTGGATCTGGTTTCTGGCAAGGCGAAGCAGGTTATTATGACTGCAACACCGGTCACGGCTGCACCTATCAGCAGTGCCGGGCGAAACCCAAAGGCATCGGTCAGCAACCCACCCAGCAGTGGGCTAAAGGCAAGCCCCAGCAGGTACGACAACTGATACAGGCCGATCACTCGCCCTCGGTCGTGATCTTCGGTCACGTCGAGCATCATGGTGAGACCTCCGACGTTAAGTAGGGACCAGGCGATTCCCCACAGCAAGCGACCGGCCAACCATGCAGGGAAGCTTTGGGCAATGGCATAACTAGCGGTGGACAGGGTGCCTAGTAGAAGTCCCAGCAGGAAGAGGCGTCGTCGCTCGAACTGATCATAGAGCAGACCAGCAATCGGATTGCCGGGAATGCGGATGAGGCGGTTGATGCCCAACAACACTCCCACCATACCCAGGCTGATGCCGACCGCTTGAGCCTGGGTGGGCAACACCGCATAAAGTGTCTGGTCGCCGGGAAGAGAGAGGCTGATGGCCAAGCCGACAGGGATGAGCAATCGTAACTGTCGTCGACTCAGAATCATCGTCCGCAACTCGACTTGGATGTCGACTTCGGCGTGTTTTGCGAAATTTCAGCCGCAGCGGGCGTGCCTTTGAAGGTGAAGTGGCGTATCATTGTGTGGGAAGCGGCAGTGTTTAGGATGCGGGCTTGGCAACCACGATGACGCGGTGGGTGTTGTTTGTATACGGCCAGCAAGTGACCAAGGTCAGTCGTGTATCGTCGGTGGGGGAAATCCATTGTGCGTTTTGGCGTCGCACGTCGACGGGTTCCCCTTTTTCTTTGACGATGAGTTTCTGCTGCACGTAATACCGGAAGATTGCGTCCTCCACGTACACGTCAACTTCGTCCCCTTCCTGTACATCCACCAGGTAACGGAAAACCTCTCCCTTGATGTTATGATGTCCGGAAAGGACCGTGTTACCCGGCTGGCCAGGTAGCGCACTGGTCTCGTGCCAGCCACCAGCGTAATCGGCTACGTCCCACATGCTGTATTGCCGCCCATTTTGCTCGACAACGGACCAGCCGACGGGCACGACGGGCGTATCTATCCCCACCGACTCGATGACAATCCGACTGGGCGGACCGCTATCGCCAGCGGGAGGAGGCGGAGCTGGCGTGGGAACGGGTGTGTTGGTGGGTGGCAGGTCAACGACAGGAGTGGGCGTGTTCGTAGGAGGCACAGGTGTATTGGTGGGGGTGGCGGTTGGCTCCGGGCTGGCCTCCCTTTCGGGCACCGGGGTCGGCGTTGCCTCCGCTTCCAGGGGTGTCTCTGGCAGAATCTCGGGCGGCACCTCGGCCGGTTCGATAACGAAAGTGGCAGTTGGTGTAGGCGAGCTGGTAGGAACCGGCGTGGGTGATGGAGTAGGTGTGGCCGTTTCGGTAGGGGGCAACGTAGGCTCCGGCGCAGCTATGGCTACTGAGACGGGCGTTGGTTGTGCCTGGAGCGTTTCCCAACGGGCTTGGACGTCCTGATAGGCCCAAAAGAAGCTGATTATTAGCAGAATGATGGCGGTCCAGACCAGGCTGGATGCCAAGACGGCCAATTGTTCGAGCCAGGCAAGTGGGCGTGACGGCTTGGCACTCGTCTGTCGCATGCGAGGAATCTACTCTCCAAAGGATAAATTAGACATAATTCAGTGTATTAACCACTATAATAGGCTCACACTTTGTTTTGTCAAGCAGACCAACGTACTAGGTTCGTCCAGTTTCTAGGCGTCAGCGGCGGCATAGGGATGCCGCCCTACCAGAAATCTATTGATAACGAGTCATAAAGGGCCAGCCCAGGCTGGCCCCAAAGACAGCAGAGCAGATACACCAGTCGCCAACTAAGGATTGGGAATTTAATAACTTCTTCAAATGCAAGCGAAATACTAGCCTGATTCAGTCGGCTAATGGGTAAGTTATTAAATCCTTAGTCCTAATATCAACTCTCAATCAACTGGGCTGACGGCGGACCTGCCAGACGGCACCCGCTACCAATAAGCATAGCACCACAACGCTGGCCAATACGCGCACCCATCCATTGATAGATCGCGGGGCGTTGCCAGTCACAGGTAGCGGTTTGTCGAGTGCAATTTCTCCTGAGGGTGTAGGTCCTGTCAGGCTAATAGCATCCAGGGTGTATTCCACCTGGCCCGGATCGGCCCACTTGTTCCAACTACGGACAAAGATCGTGAGGTGCGAACCGGTGGCCTCGACCGGGGCTAAGTAATCGTAAAAGAAGAGGAAATCCGAGTCAAATCGTTGCTCATCCCAGGGTAGCTCGATCCAATCCTCCACGGCGGTCCAATCCTGCCCGCCGTCATAATCAATACCCAGTTGCATACGATAACCATATTGACTGGCTTTTATGTCCCCTTCACCGGTGCGAATCTGGCCGTTCAGAACGAGCTCATACGTTTCACCGGGCACTACGCTTACTGTCTGATAGATGCCGGCGTGGCGGTCCGGCTGACTTGCCTCACGCACCTGAATACGTTGGGCACGTTCGCCATCAAGCACGGCCGGTGGCCAGGTTTCCTCAAGAAACTCGAAGACAGCCCCTCCATTGGTGAAGGACTTCCAGCCCTGTCCCAAGGTGTGATCTTCAAAGCCATACTCAAAGCTCCCGTTGCGAACCCTCTCGCCGATTGCAGGCGCTGCTACTTCCACAACAGCCGCCACTGTGTCGGTGGCCGTCGGTTGGGGCGTGGGCGATAGCTCTGCTTCAGCCACCACACGGGTTGGCGTGGGAGTTATTTGGGCCGCCTGCGGCGGAGTGGCTGTCGGTGATGGCTCAGGGGTGGCCGTCGGCGCGCCCGCTGGCGCCAGAAAATCCGGAGTCTGGAAACCCTGCAAAGCTAGCCAACCAACCACGACTAAAGCCACAGCGATGGCAATGATAAGCAGAAGAACCGCAAGGCTTCGACTACGTTCCTTTGGCTCGTCTTTTACCTCAACGTTTGAATCGGCTTGGCTTACGTTCTTTTCCACCCGAACCTCCAGAGCGCACCTGCAAACAGCAGTAGCAGCAGCCCAACAGTGGCCCAAACTCGTACGTTATCCCAAATGGTTCCCGGTGCGCCCCCTGTGACTGGGATTTCCGGCGCTGTAACCGGGGCTGGACCTACCAGTTGGATGTCGTCAACGTTGTAATCCCCCTCGCCGCTGTCGGCCCACTTCTTCCAGGCGCGGATGAAGACGGTCAGCTCTTCGCTTTCGGCGGTGAGAGTCGTGGTGTATACGTCAAAGCGGAAGCTATCCTGAACCCGTAGCTGCTCGTCCCACTGCAATTCGATCCAGTCTTCCACCTCTTCCCAGTCCTGGCCGCCACTCAGGTCGAACCCCACCTCCAGCCGGTAGCCGTAACTGGTCTTTTCCACATCGCCTGTGTTGGTGCGGACCAGACCTTGCATCGAGAAGGCATAGACTTCGCCCGGGATGACGTTCGCCGTTTGGTAGATACCGAGATAACGGTCGGGTAATTGGGCGTTCTTGATCTCAATAAGCTGTGCATATTCACCTTCGGGCACCACCAGTGGCCAATCATCGATGTGGTAGCTGAAGGCGGCGCTGCCGTTATTGAAGCTCTCCCAGTATTTGCCCAGTTCGTTCGTTTTGAAGCCCTCTTCGAAGCCTCCATTGCGCAGCAAGTTGCCGACCCCAACTCCCGGGGTGATCGTTTCCGTTGGCGTGATAGACGTCGGGACAACAGTGGTCACGGGTACGGTCTTTGTCGCGCCGGGGGTCTCCGTCGTGGCCCCGGGAGTCCCCGTTGTGGTGCCAGGTGTCCCCGTCTGCAGGACTAACGTATCCGTTGGTGTGGGAGCTGCTGTCGAGGGCTGTGTCTCCGCTGGGGTTGCTGTCGTCGGTACCGGCGTCGTTGGTGTGGGCGTGGGATTAATGATGGGCCAAATGACCTGCAGGAAAACCAAAAGACAGAGTAAGAGCAACAACGTCACGAGGAGCACCAGTAGCAAGACTCGAAAGACTCTCGACGTATTTCTCCAGCGGTTGCTTAGAGTACTCATTGCATATTACCTCCCTCCTGGCTACGTGGCAGGAGCTGACCAGCACCGCAAGACACGGCATGTGCCTAGTATACCACAACAATGCGGCTTATGTCAATATTTAGCGAAACAACACAGATCTGGAAGGCATGGTTCAGATGTCCCTGAAATTAGGGTAACAATTGCAGACGAAGGACGAAAGACGAAGGACCAATTATTGACCCAGATCTCTTCGTCGTTCGTCATTCGTCATTCGTCATTCGTCCGGCTGAGAAAGTGTTACCCTATTTCTGAACCATCCTATCTGGAAACAATAAAAAACTGAGGAGTTCGCACCGCGGTGCGAACTCCTCTAGATTTCGGCAGGGATGGGAAGTCAGATATCTTATAGGGGTATACTAGCTACTTCTTGCCGCCGCCGTCCCCCCCTTTGTTGTCGTCACCATCCTTGCCGCCTTTCTCCCCGCCGTTGTCCCCATCACTCTGATCGTCGCCGTCTGTTCCATCGTTGCCGCCATCTTGGTCATCGGGGCATGAGGAATCGACGGATGCCTCATCGTCAGGGTCCTCGGTAGGTTGCGAGGGCTGCGGTCCGTTGTGGTGTTCGTCACCTACCGGCTCGCAGTCGCCTGTAGTGCAGTCAGGGTTGCCACCGGGTTGCCCTGGGCCGGGCTGGTCTGGTTGCGAGCCATATTGGTTTTGATCGCCTACCGGCTCGCAGTCGCCTGTGGTGCAGTCAGGGTTGCCGCCGGGTTGCCCTGGGCCGGGCTGGTCTGGTTGCGAGCCATATTGGTTTTGATCGCCTACCGGCACACACTCACCTGTAGTGCAGTCAGGGGTGCCGCTGGGCACGGGGACCACGGTCGGCTGGGAAGGGGCTTCGCTTGGGCGGCTTTCGGTGGTCCGCCGACGGATAGTATTTGGATCTTTCAGTCCGGCCTCAACATCTTGCCGTGCCTGGCTGAGGAATCTCATTGCCTGCCGCAAAGGCTCCTGGGCTGACTCAGCAGAGCGGGCCTGAACTTCTTTGATCGTTTGCTCTTGATTCTGGATGGTCTGCCGGGCCTGAGTCAGGAAGTCTAGCAATTCGTCATCAGGCAGTTGGGCGGCTGCGTGGAGGGCTTGGTTCAGGTGCGTTTGAAGCCGAAGCACGGTGGATTCGCCGGGCACCTTGTCTGCTAAGGCCAGGCGATTTATCTCTTGCACTCGTACCCCGGCCAAGGTCATGTGCAGCGCGGCCTGTTCAGCAGGATCGGTTGTCGCGTTGAGGCGTGTCTGCTCCATGGCTAGCTTGGCCGGATATAGCGGAGAGTCGGGCAAGCTATTGGCTGCCAGGGCGACAGCACCTCCGGCTGACCCAAAGGTCATGCTGAGAATCAGGGTTGCTTTGACAAGTAAAACACTCATACGTCTTTGCTCCTTTCGCTGAAGTGTCAAGGTAGGTTTCCAGGGGATTTGATGAGCGACCCACTCTTTAAGACGCACGAGTGGGCCAGGAGATACGGCTTGGGTCTGTAGATGAGCGATTTCAGCCAGGAAGTCATTTCGGTCGGCCGATAGGGCCTCGCGTGACGGCATCTCTACAGGTTCAAGAGCCTTCAAGGTTGTGGTCGCGTTCAGCAATGGCATCAACGCCTCGGCCTGGGCAGGGTGGCGGGCCAGTATGGTTGGTATTGCTTCGTCGCTGCGCAGTTGCTCAAGTGCGACATCAAGAGTATCAGTCAGATCCATAGTCATGCGAGGATTGTCTCCTTATCTGGGGCCAGTTGGCGTTGCAGAGCGGCCAATCCCCGATGTTGTAGAGATTTGACGGCGCCGACCGGTTTGTCTAACACAGCAGCCACTTCCTGGTTGGACAACCCTTCCAGGAACTTGAGGACAATCACCTGTCGCTGGTCGGGGGTAAGATGCTGCAAAGCAGCCCGTACCTGTGTTGCTGATAGATGGCGTTCGGCAGTTCCCACCGGGTCGTCGTTAGCGTTTATCAATTCATCATCCAGAGGCAGATGGCGACGGTGTTGCTGACGCCGATAGTGATCCACTACAATGTTGTGGGCTGTGCGATATAGCCAGGCCTTAGGGTGTCGTTCAGGGCTGTTACCACTTTGGGCGACCCGCAACAGCCGGTGAAAGACCTCGGCTGTCAGGTCGCGGGCGGTTTCCACATCCCCCACTTGCCGGTACACGTAGCGGTAGATGGGCTGGTAGTATTCGTCGTAGATAGCAGCCAGCCTATCCCTGTCGAGAGCCCTGTCCCTACTATGAGTGCGCGCCAGCCGCAAATGTATTTGCTCGTGATCGCTCACCATATATCCCCCGTACTTTGTAAAACGTATGAGGAAGGGAATAGATACGGGTCGGTCCCCTTGATTTTACAGTGCAACTTTGAAGAAGTTGTGAAGAAAATCCGTGTATACTTTGAAAAATGCAGGGCTTGGCTTGTTACAGAAGCAAGGGCAACAGCTACTCGCCCCTATTTTAAGATGAGGGGGTGAGTTTTCAGCTATGGGGTGGTACTTGTTGTAGTGGAGTAAGGCAAGGGCTAAAGAGGCAAGCGCACGGTAAAGGTGCTTCCGTGGCCTGGCACCCTATCGCTGGCGGCACTGACCTGACCGCCGTGGGCCTCCACGATAGCCCGCACGATGGCCAGTCCCAGACCCGCACCACCTGTGGCCCGGCTGCGGGCACGATCAGCCCGGTAGAAACGGTCAAACACGTACGGCAAGTCTTCAGCGGAGATACCCTCGCCGGTGTCCTGCACTGCCAGCCAGCAACACGCCGTCTCATTCTCAGGATTTTGCTCATAACCAGCGCGCAGGGTGATCGTCCCCCCAGCCGGGGTATGACGCAGGGCATTGTCCAATAGATTGTGCAATACTTGTCCCATACGAGCCGCATCAGCCTGCACAGGCAGTAGTCTATCGGGTATTTCGATTCTGAGCGTTATCTCCGCGGCCTCGGCAATCGGTCCGAACGTGGCGGCTGTATCCTGAATCAGATTTGCCAGATCAATCGGTGCCAGGTTTAACCGGAGTTGACCAGCTTCCGCCTGGGCCAGTTCACGCAGGTCGTCTACCAAACGACTCAGTAGACGCGTCTGGTCGTACAACCGGGCTATCTCAGATATATCCAGCGTGTAGACATCATCCAAGATAGCTCGGAGGTTACCTTGCAACACGCTAAGCGGGGTGCGCAGCTCATGAGCCGCGTCGGCCATCAAGTTACGACGCAGGGTTTCAGCCTTTTCCAATTGGCCGGCCATTTCGTTGAAAGCTTGGGCTACCTCAATTACCTCATCGCTTCCAGTAACCTCAACTCGATGACTGAAGTCTCTCGCGCCGACGGCCCGGACTGCTTCGGCCAGGCGGCTGAGGGGAGCGGTCAGACTGCGGCTGACAACAACGCCAAAAATAATACCTAGCACGCCACCGATCATGGCCACCATCACCAGCACGCGGCTTAGCCACTCCAGGAAGAAATGCGGGCCAGAGCTGGGCTTGGGCGACGGCGCCAGTCTGATATGGAGGTAGCCCACTGTTTCGTTTCCTTCAGAGTCCGCGCTGATTGCTTGGATCGGCCAAGCCCGTGCCCGTTCGGTCTGGCTCAGAGGCTGACCTACTCTGTCAGCACGCGAATGATAGACGATCTGTCCTTGGGCGTCAGCCAGGGCGATAACCACGTGATCTCTGGGACCCAATGGGATCGAGGCCCGGACGCCCGTTAACAGGATTTCAGCTCCGTCCCACCCGTGATACGTTTGGTAGTAGTTGGCTAACTCGTCTACCAACCCGCTCGGTGCCTGCACTTGGCTGTCCAAGAAGAGTTGGCGTACTCTGGTATGAGCCACAAGGATAGCCATTAAGATGATCGTCACCACCCCGACCAGCACCACCGCACTGAAGGCCAGGCTCAAGCGTACCCAGAGTCGATTCATAATGCGCTTCCTATTTCATATCCCTAAAAGCACTAACTACGGCCCCACCAGCCGGTAGCCGACGCCGTAAACCGTCTGTATGTAAGTGGGCCGCTTGGGATCGGGTTCGATCTTCTTACGCAAGTTCTTGATGTGGCTGTCCATCGTGCGTTCCAGGCCCTCATATTCATAGCCCAGCCCCTGCTCGATGAGTTCCATTCGGGTAAACGCGTAGCCGGGACTTTCCATCAACGTCCGCAGCAGGTCAAACTCGGTGGGGGTGAGTTCCACGAGTTGGCCGCCCAGCATCACTTCATGCCGGTCCAAGTCCATCAGCAAGTCAGCCAATTGCAGTATCCGGGGCTGGCTAATCGTTCCGCCGGACCCGCTCCGGCGTAACACGGACCGGACACGAGCCACCACCTCGCGGGGGTTGAACGGCTTGGTGACGTAGTCATCGGCGCCCAGCTCCAGACCGATGATTTTGTCGGTGTCCTCTACTCGGGCGGTGAGCATAATAATGGGAATGTCGGCCAGAGTAGAGTCGCCGCGTATGAGGCGAGTGATGTCCCAGCCATCCCGGTCGGGCAGCATCAGGTCGAGCACGACCAGGTCCGGCCGGTCGCGGCGAATGATGTGTAGGGCCGGCTCGCCGTCATAGGCAGCCAATACTTGAAATCCAGCTTGCTCCAGGTAGGCCCGCACCAGGCGCACGATTTCCTTGTCGTCATCAACCACCAGAATACGTTGTGTTGTTCCCGGCGATGCCATAACAACCTCCAAGAATCAAATGTCAAATGACGAATATCAAAATTCAAATATCAGATGTCGGCATGGTTCAGATGTCCCTGAAATTAGGGTAACAATTGTCGACGAAGGACGAAAGACGAAGGGCCAATTATTGGCCCAGATCTCTTCGTCGTTCGTCGTTCGTCCGGCTGAGAAAGTGTTACCCTATTTCTGAACCATCCTCAGATGTCAAATATCAAACGGCCATTTGTCATTTTGATATTTTCGCCTCTAGTATACCACACGATTGTGGAAAAATTATGGAGAAGAATAGCAGAAGTTGTGGAGCTGTGAAGCCGTCAAAGGTGGAACCAGGGAAGGAGCAGGGCCAAACGCGTTTCCTTGGTCGGCTGGACGAGCTAGTGGTTAGAAGTGGTTCAGCGGAGGGAGAGACTGGCAGTGCCAAAGTACTGGGTTTGTGCTTGACAAAACCAGCGTGTGTGATTTAATGCAATTAAATTGAATGAACATTCAGTCTATCAGCGTTGTGGGTACCTACTGAAGGGAAAAGATGAGCGCTAAGCGCGACGCAATTTTGAAGGCAACACTGAACTTGGTCTCGGAAAATGCGTTCCACGGCACGCCCATGTCGAGGATCGCCAAAGAGGCGGGCGTAAGCGCGGGTATCATTTTTACCAGCTTACCAATCTACCAAGTTCTGAGGCAATAAGGAGACAGTTATGTCAAGCAATAACCAATGGACAACAGATAACATTCCCGATCAGACCGGCCGCGTTGTGATCGTCACCGGCGCTAACAGCGGCATCGGCTACGAAACGGCCCGCGCCCTGGCCAAGAAGGGCGCCACCGTCATTATGGCCTGCCGCAATCAGCAGAAAGGCGAAGCTGCCGCCCAGCAGATTCGCGATCAGGAGCCTAAGGGCACCGTTGAAATGATGCAACTCGATTTGGGTGATCTCGACTCGGTGCGTCGCTTTGCCGAGACGATCCAAAACGATTACGATCGGCTGGACCTGCTCATCAACAACGCGGGCATAATGTACCCGCCCTTTGGCAAGACGAAACAGGGTTTCGAGACCCAGTTTGGCGTCAATCATTTGGGACATTTTGCCCTTACGGGATTGTTGCTCGACCTGATCATGCGCACGCCACAATCGCGGATTGTCACGGTGAGTAGCGGGGCCCATCGATTCGGGCGCATTGATTTTGACAATCTGAACGCGGAAAAAGTCTACCGTGCGAATGCCGCTTACGGACAAAGCAAACTCGCCAACTTGCTTTTCACTTATGAACTGCAACGCAAATTGCAGGCCGCAGGGAGCGACACCATTGCTGTCGCCGCGCATCCCGGTTGGACAGCCACCAATTTACAGCAATATTCGGGAGTGCTTAGCCTTTTGAATCGTTTTTTGGCACAGACGCCGGCGATGGGCGCACTCCCCACGCTCCGAGTTGCAACTGCGCCGGATGTACAAGGCGGCGACTATTACGGCCCGAGCAAGCGTATGGAAATGGTCGGCTATCCCAAGAAGGTGCAGTCGAACGCTCGATCTCACGATACCGCAGTCGCGGCTCAACTATGGGCGGTATCGGAAGAAATGACCGGTGTACAGTATAAAGGACTGGATGCTTAAGTTCAGGTTGAAGTGTAGCTCATGAGACAATTGCTTTATCGGGTTTATCTCACTGGGTACAAAGCCAATCTTGCCCTGCGGGGCAGACTGTTTCAGATCTACCTCAACAGGCGCAAAGCACACCTGGCAGGGGCTGATCTGAGTTTTCTGAACTTGAGCCGGGTCAACCTAAGCAGCGCGAATCTGCGCGAGGCCATTCTGATACGCGCCGATCTGAGTGGTGCCAATCTGACCAACGCTAACCTGGGGGGAGCCGACTTGAGCGGGGCGAACCTGTCCGATGCCGACCTGCGCGGGGCCAATCTAGTGGGAGCCCTGGCAGCGGATGAACAGCTTGCCAGGGCGGCCTCGCTTGAGGGAACGATTATGCCTGACGGCTCGGTCTACACTGGCAGATAGGCGCGCTTTACATGGGAGGGTAGCGATCCAAGGGAAGCTCTTTGCTTTGGCTTACGACCCCTGTGACAGCAACGCCTCAAAAAGTTGGCGTAGGTTACTTTCGGGCAACGCACCACGCTCAATCTGGCCATTGAGGACCCAAGTCGGGGTCGAGCTGACGCCTAGACTGTTCCCTTCATCCAAATCAGATTGAACCTCGCCAGCCTTTACATTTGAGTTGAGACAGGTGCGAAAAGTGGTGATGTCCAGACCGATCTGCTCGGCATACCTTATCAATCGAGCCTTGGAAAATGCGTCTCGACCGATCCCCTGATTAGCGAACAGCAGGTCGTGATACTGCCAGAATTTGTCAGCCCCCTGGTCCAACGCGCACTCTGCCGCCCGATCGGCTTGAACTGACTCCGTCGCCAGAAACGCGTAGTTATGATCGGCCAGCACAGCCCGGGCGATGGCCAATTGCTTCCGGATCGATTGCTGCTGCACGGAGCGGATGTCGTGGCCGTCAGTGAAAGGCGGGGGAGGTCAATTCTCATCTCCCCCGCCTTGTGCAGTACATCAACCTGGGTCGACCTTGGTCCTTGGGATCGTAGCGCCCGGGTCAAAAGCCGTCGCCGCGGAAGCCCGGCCTTATCTCTCACTTGCCGTCGAGCACAAACCGCTGGGGTCGTGATCCGCCATGCGCTCGCTGATCCAGTTGGCTTGCCCCTGGGTCAGCAGTTCATCTGCCACGGCCTGTTGAAGGATATCCTGGCGGGCATCCTCGGTGGCTTCCCACACCTCGGCCGGGTCCAGGTCCTGAGCCTCGATGATCTCGCAGGCTGTCTGACCTTCGGCGATGGCAGCTTCCAGTTCGTCAACGCTCATACCCAGCGCCTCAGCGAAAGCCTGGCCTATATCCTCCCGGTATGCCTGGGCCTCCTCGAAGCCAGCCCCCATCGTGCCGAAGGGGCGGTGCCTCAACAGACTGTCGAGGCCATGATCTCGCCTACCATCGAAGAAGGCTGGCGGGCCGTCGCCGTCGCACCACTCACCGGGATTGTGGTCAGCCATGCGCTCGCTGATCCAATCGGCCTGCCTCTGGGTCAGCAGCCCATCAGCCACCGCTTGCTGGAGGAGCTCCTGGCGGGCGCTCGCCGTAGCGTCCCACACTTCGGCCGCGTCCAGGCCTTGGGCCTCGACGATTTCACAGGGGGTCTGCTCCTCGGCGATAGCGGCTTCCAATTCCTCTACGCTTATGCCCAGCGCCTCGGCGAAGGCTTCGCCCATCTGCTCCCGGTACGTCTGGGCCTCCTCAAAGCTTATGCCCAAAGGGCCGTCAATACCATGTCCGCGCCCGCCGCCGAACGGCCCGTGGAGTGGCATCTTTGAGCGAAAAGAGGGCTTCCAGGGTGGTTCCTGGGCGAAAGCCACGGCGCTCACCGTAACTACCCCTACTACTGCCACCAGCGCGGAAATGCCTGCGATCTTCAAGAATTTGTTCATGAGTGATCTCCTTTTTAGGTTATTGGTTTTGTTGCCCGTAATGATCGTTCTGCTTTAACTATAACGGGCAAATGTGGAGATCTGGTGGAAAAGTCTTGCGTCTTTTGTAAAAATCTCACTCTACTCGCCACTCACTTGCATTCAGTAAAGGTCTGGTATCTCAGTTCATCCAGGTGATGCAAGATGACCTCTTCGCGTTCATCCGCAAATCTCAACATATTCTCAACGTTCTGGTCAAACAACTCCACCCCCATCCCCGTGCCAGGCACCCACCGCTCTGCCTCCATCTGGATGAAGGGCCGGACGGTCGCCGCCTGCTTCACGATTTCGGCTCTCACCCGTTCCCCGGAAAGCTGGCCCACCTGATCGGCGGGCTTGCCTTCCACGTTCTCCACGCCCAGGTATTCCCGCGCTCTCTCGACAAAGCGGACCTTCAACCCGCAGTTGTCGATGAATGGCTTCTCCAGGATACGGGTAATGCTATCGTGGGGACTATAGACCTTGACCAGCGTATTCATATCCGTCTTGAAGCCCTGGGGGCCGCCGCCGAACGCGTATTCAGCGTCCCAAACAATCATGCGCCACTTGCGTTCAGCTCCCTGGGCGCCTGCGTCGGTGCGTTGGTATACGGTCCAGTTGTTGCCCGGCCAGTCATAGTTCTGCACATACGCCTGTAGGAACATATAGGAGAACACATTTTCCATATCCACCCGCCACTCCAGTTCGCCGATGTTGGCCGGGTTTGAGAAATCGACGCTCCCCAGCCAGTTCTGGTTGTCAAGCCAGCCCCCGTAATTGCCATCTCTTACCATTTCACGGCTGATCCACTCGCCCGTCTCGGTGCTCACTGCTTTCTCGATGATGTCCCACTGCGCCTCTTTGTCGGAGTAGGATTGCAGGAACTGTAGATCAATCCGCTCGGTCAGGTTGTACAGCCCCCAGAACTCGCCGTTGAGGTACAGCAGCACCCAGCTCCCGTGCGCGATCGGCTGCCCCATATCCCGGTGCAGATTGCGCGTCACCTGGTCGCGGATATACGCCGCGCCTGTGGACTGCACCGTGGGCTGAAACGCCTCATCCAGGTAGGTGAAGGCATCGTTGTACCCGGCTCGCAGCACCAGCTTGTCAAACTTGGTCACCTCGCTGTCCTCAAACAGCGGATAATCGAGCCGGCCCGGCCCTCCGTACGACTTGCGGAAGTAGATGCGATACGACTTCTTGGGGCTGATGGCCCGCGACCGGCCGCCGTGTATACGGATACCGGCCTTGACATTGAAGCCCAGCGTGCCACCCGGCTCGAAGTACTCGATGTTGATGGGGCGCTCCCATTCCCGGCCCCGCTGGGTGGGATGGGCGTGCAGCGTGTCCAGGTCCCCCCAATCGGCCACGACCGAGACCACGGGAATGGTCTGCTCGTAGTCCGCGATCAGATATGACTTGGTGTACACGTCGCCTACGGGAACCCCCGCAGCATCAAAGACCTGGGCGCGGATGACGGTTGACTCGCCGATGGTGAAAGGACTGGTGTAGGGTGTGCTGTTGAGGTTTGGCAAGGCCCCGTCGGTCGTGTAGCGGATGGTCCCGCCTACCAGGTTGGTCAGCGCCACCTGCAAGGGGAGATTGGACACCTGGCTATCTTGAGAGAAGTGAATGGCTTCGGTAGCTTGGGGTGGCGCTGCTGCTGAGGCTGTGAGGGGAACACTCGCCAACAAGATCAGAATTACACCAATAAACGATACTAGGTTTGTCAGTCTAAGATACATATTACCCTCCCCCGGTTCTATTTGGACGTTGCTGAGCCCTCGGTGAGGCGTTGAAACCTCCCCGCTTATATCTAATATACGAAACCCGTTTGAGGCAGGTTGCAACGCACTATCCACCCTGCACTAATTCTATTTTAGAAATGGGTGGAGTGTCATCCCCCAAAGGAGGGATTCAAGGGGTGGATTGGGAGGGAAGACTTACGTTGCACTGGGCGCGCTCTATTCTTCCAACCTTCCACCCATCCCACCTATCGCGATGCGCTAGAGCGTTCCTGTTAATTGTCTACAGCACCGCCGAGCGCCTATTAGCATTAGCCGCAAGCTGTAAACTCTTGTATAATTGGATGCAGAGGTGAGCCGGTGCGCTACAGAAATGAAAGCAGAGTATGCATCAAATGTCCCCCAGAATCGACCGTGATATCCTGCTCCAAACACCAGCCGGTTACGCCGAAGCCAACGCCGAGCGCCGCGCTCGGCTCCAAGCCAGACTGAGCCACAGGCGCGGGCCATTTTTGACGATCTGTGCGTCACCTGGTACCGCCAGGTAATGGATGGCGGTGATAGGGAAAGGCTCGACCGGTGGTGCATCCGGCACAAGATCGTACTCCAACGTATTGGGCAATCCAGACATCATCGAGCGCTTCGAAGCGGCCTGGCGGAAGCGCTAATGGAGGCACACATGACTCACCTCGTTTGGTATCCTGGTCACGAGCTGCTCTTGGGGGACATCGTCCGAGCCGAGAACTGTCATCTCTACGACTCCCGAGGAAAAAGATACGTCGATCTTGAGTCCGGCGTCTGGTGCACGTCGATAGGGCACGGGAATCCGAGGATAACCCGTGCGATCACAGAGCAGTCGGCCTGGATCAGTCACACGGGTTTCAATTACTCGAGCGGGATCGTAGAGGAGGCTGCGCGGGAGATTCTGTCCTTGTTGGAGCTCGAAGACGGAAAGTGCGTGTTCCTGTGCTCGGGAAGCGAGGCCGTCGAATACGGCGTCCGGGTCGCCCAATCGGTTGTCGACCGGCCTTTGCTGATGACGATGACCGACTCCTACTTCGGAGCCTACGGATCGGCGAGTAGGAAACGGGAGAATGAGTGGTTCTGTTTCGATTGGGCGGCATGCGCCTCGTGCCCGGAGTCCGGGGAGTGTCATGAGGGCTGCGAGCATTGGGCAGCGATCCCATACCACCAGATCGGGGGATTCCTCTTTGAGCCCGGCAGTTCTTCGGGGCTGGTCCGCTTTCCGCCCGAGAAGCTGATCCGGAACATCGTCGGCGTCGTCAAGAAGAACGATGGACTCGTTCTTGTGAATGAAGTAACCACGGGCATCGGTCGGACTGGGACCTGGTTCGGCTACCAGCACTATGGGTTCTCGCCGGACATCGTCGCACTGGGCAAGGGCATCGGTAATGGTTATCCCATCAGCGTGACTGCCTTTGCGCCCGGCGTGATAAACCGACTGGGGAGCAGGCCCGTGAAGTACGCCCAGTCCCATCAAAATGATCCGCTCGGGGCGGCTGTGGCTCGGGAGGTCGTCCGGGTCATACGAGAGGAAGGGCTGATCGAGCAGAGCAGGGACATTGCGGCCATACTCGTGGCCGGCCTGGAGGGTATCAAGGCGCGCACGGGCCAAATCAAGGAGGTCCGTGCGCGGGGATTGATGGTGGCGCTTGAATTGATGGATGATGCGGAAACGTCGTTTACGATCCGGACCCAACGAGAGCTGGTGCGCCGAGGCTTCGTCCTGGCGCGGCGGCCGGGTGTAAGCGTGCTGAGACTCGATCCTGGGCTGACCGTCGACCGCAAGGACATCGAGGACTTCTTGAAGGCGCTCGAAGAGGTACTGGCCGAAAGGCAGAGAGGGGACCAGGAAGCTCGCTCGGAGTGGGTCTGAGCCCCACGACTTCTCCATTTCCTCACTCCGCTTCCCACGAGATCATTCGCTCGTCTACCCCATTGTATTGCAGGTTAAGCTCGGCCTGCATTTCCTGCGGGAAAAGTGGGTGTTGACCGCTACCATCGGCTTGCATCACCCAGATTTCCCAACATCCGGTGCGGTCGGTGAAAAAAGCGATCTGTCCCCCATCGGGGGACCAGGCGGGGGCCACGTTGTTCCACGACCGCGGCTCTTCGCCGTTGATGCGCTGCTCCACAATGGCCCGCAAAGAAGTCTCGGTCAGACGGATACGCCCGCTGCCGTCCGAGTTTATCACGTGGATCTCCCAGTGGTCGTGCTGCCAATAGCTGACGGCGATTACCCTCCCATCAGGCGAGAAGACCGGCGTGTGGTCGTTCGGATCATTCGTCAGCGCCCAAGTTGTGTCCTCGCTTCGCGTGAGGTCCAAGCTGACCAGCCCACCCTCACCATCGTAGACCAGATGCCAATCGTTGGCCGGGTCCCAATCTGGAGCGTAGGAGAAGCGATCACCGGGCAGGTCTTCATGGTCCCCAGTTGCTGCATCCACCACCCGCAGTCCCCAGAAGGGATGGGGTAGCAGTGTGTAGCATAGCTTGGTGTCAATCTCGCCATCGCCGTCGATTTCAACCACTACCCGGATGTCCTCTTTATCTTCGATCGGTTCATTTGGCAATGAGCGGCTACACGTTTGCTCCGCTTTCAACCGGCCTCCTTGTTGCATGCTGATGGCGATTTGTGTGCCATCCGGCGACCACACCGGCGCTTTGGGCTGGCTAACATCTTCCAAGATAAGCCGCTCGTCCGTGCCATCCACGTTGATCACCCATAAGCTGCCTAATGCCCCGTGCTGGGTATCATCCCAGCGAGTGAAGGCCACCCACTGGCCGTCGGGCGACAGGGCAGGGTCGATGCCGGTAGTCAGATAGCGCAGATCACCAACATTGACATTGACCACATAGATGGGACCGCCGCTGGCCGTCTGAAAGACGAGCGTCCCTTTCTCAGGTCTGTCCCCGCTCTGAGCCGCCACGCCCGGGGCAAAGATCATGCCCAGCATGCATATCAGAACAACGCTAACAATTTTCCATCCGTTTCCTCTAAAGATTTTCATCTTGATAGATACCTCTTTCGATTTTGCTCGGAGTCCGAGCGATTAGTTTGACAATGCCGTGTCTTGCTGACGATAGCCCTCACCTCTTCACCTAAAAACCAGGTTTTTTGTCGGTGCATTCCCTGAAATGCACCCATTCTGGCCAGAATTTGGCACACCATCCCTTTCATCTCGTCAAAAACCTGGTTTTTCAGTAGAGACGTTTTACGTTTTACGCATCACATAGCCTCATTCATAACGCAATGCATCGATTGGGTGCAGACTTGCCGCTCGCATAGCAGGGTAGATGCCGAAGAACAACCCCACCGTCGCCGAGAAACCAGCCGCCAGCAGAATGGTGCTCACGGACACAGCAATCTCCAGTTTCAGCGCGGGGCCGATGAGCTGCGAACTGGTGATACCCAGCGCGATCCCAACCAGACCACCGATGAGTGATAGGGTCATGGCCTCAATGAGAAACTGCCACAGGATGTCGCTGCGCCCGGCACCGATGGCTTTGCGCAGACCGATTTCCCGCGTTCGCTCGGTGACGGACACCAGCATGATGTTCATAATGCCGATGCCTCCCACCAGCAACGAAATGGCGGCGATGGACCCCAGAAAGGCAGTCAGCACGCCGGTGATGCTGGAGGCTGTGTCGAGTAAGTCGGCCTGGTTGATAATCGTGAAATCGTTCGCTTCATCCGGCTCGATGTGATGACGCTGGCGCAGTATGTCGGTGATGTCTGCCGTCGTAGATGCCATCTCTTCCTCGGAGCGGACCTGCACGTTGATGTTTGAGATCACGTAATCTCCGCGCATCGTGTCGGCGCTGAAAAGACGGGTCTGGGCTGTGGCCAGTGGGATGAAGACAAAGTCATCGTTGTCCATCGGACCGGTGCTCCCTTTTTCGTCCAGCACGCCGATGATCTCAAAGGGGACATCGTTCAGGCGGATGATTTCGCCAATGGGATAGGAGTCTCCCGGAAAGAACTCCTGGGCCACGCTATAGCCCAACACCGCCACTCGCCCCCGGTGTTCCACCTCTTGTTGGTCGATGAAGCGGCCGATGGTCAATTCGTAATTTCGAATGGTCTGAAATTCGGGTGTGACTCCACTTACCGTGGTCGAAACTTCCTGTCCACTGTAGCTGACCAGGGCAGCTCGCCGGTAGTCAGGCGCCATTGTTTTGACGCCGGGCAGAGCCAGCGAATCGAGCAGGGCGGTAGCGTCGCCGGTTGTCAGCGGCTCACCGTTGTCCCTCGCCTCCTGGTCGGGTAATATGAAAAGCACGTTGGTACCCAGACCCTCAAACTGGTCGGTGACGTAAGTCGAAAATCCCTGGCCGACTGAAACCAGGGCGATGACGGCGGCCACGCCGATGATGATGCCCAGCATCGTCAATGCGGCTCGTACCTTATTGCTCGTCAACCCGATCAGGGCGATGCGCAGACTTTCAAATAATGAGTTCATATTGTTGCCTCTCCTATTGCGTACTTCGTATTGCGTACTGCGTGTTTCGCATCCGACTATGGAATACGAAATACGCAATACGCAGTACGCAGTACGTTCGGATATCACAAACTTTTTTCAGACCCACCAGCCAGAGCAGGATTGACCAGCGTCTTGTCGCGTTCGATGATTCCATCTCGCATGTGGATGATGCGTCCGGCGTGTTGGGCGATGTCTTGATCATGGGTCACTAGGATGATGGTGATACCCTGCTCTTGATTCAGCCATTGAAAGATGGTCATGACTTCTTCGCCCGCCTGGGTGTCCAGGTTACCGGTGGGCTCGTCGGCCAGGATGATAGACGGTGTGGTCACCAGCGACCGGGCGATGGCGACCCGCTGCTGCTGGCCGCCGGACAACTCGTTAGGCTGATGGCGCATACGATCGCCCAGGCCTACCAATTCCAAAGCCTCGGTTGCTCGCCGCCGCCGCTCACGCCGGCTCACGCCGCTGTAGACTAGCGGCAATTCCACGTTGGCCAGGGCTGAGGTACGAGGTAACAGGTTATAAGTCTGGAAGACGAAGCCGATTTTGTGACGACGGATCCGAGTCAAGCCTTTGTCATCCAACCCGCTGACCAGCTTCCCATCCAGGTAATAATCCCCCGCAGTTGGCTGGTCTAGGCAGCCCAGGCTGTTCATCAGGGTCGATTTGCCTGAGCCAGAGGGGCCCATAATGGCGGTCATTTCGCCCGGCATCACCTCCAACGATACTCCGCGCAGGGCGTATACTTCCAACTCGCCCATTTGGTACACTTTAGTCAGGTCTTGTGCGTCAATCACTGGCCGGGTCATAATTCCTACTCCTCATTTTCTAACTTCCTACTCTCTGATCAGCGGGGCTGAGACTGATCCGCAACATTATGCATGCTCTGGATACGACCGAACAATCCGCGGTCTTCGCCTGGTGTGAGGGCCTGAAGCTGTTCCGGCGTCACCGAGGCCAGCACCTGGTCGCCCGCTTCCAGGCCACTTAGCACTTCGATATCTTGACCGCTGCGCAGTCCGAGTGTCACTTCTATCCGAACTACTTCACCATTGGGGCCAACTTTGTTAACGTAGGTCTGACCTGTCGTCTTGTCTACCTGGACAAGGTGAGCCGGGAGGATGACCACATTCTCCCGGCGGCCGGTTTCGACACCTACGTTGGCCGTCATACCTACTTTGGCCTGTTCGGCCTCGTCCTCCAGGGTCACCGTGACCTCGTAGCTGGTCACGCTGCTCCCGGATGATAACGGTGCGGGAGCTATTGCCGTCACCTGCCCGCTCAAGGGGCTGTCTGGCAGGGCGTCTAGAGTGATGGTGGCCAACTGGCCTGTCCTCACCGACGGCATGTCAATTTCGTCCACTGGAAGATCGACGTGCAACGTCGATAGATCGGCCAACAGGATGACGGCTAAAGTGCCGGGACGCTCGCCGATAGACACATTGACCTCGGTGACAACACCATCCACAGGGGCAATCAGCGTGGCTTGTTCCAGACGCAGCCGGGCCTGATCCACCTGGTTCTGAGCGACCGCCAACTCCTCAGACGTGGGACCGTTTCTAAGTTTCTCCAGTTGAGCTCGGGCCTGGTCGACCTGAGCCTGAGCGATCTCCAGTTCCTCGGACGTGGGACTGTTCCTGAGCTTATCCAATTGAGCTTGGGCTTGCTCCACCTGGGCCCAGTTCGCCGTCAGTTGCTCGCTGGAAGCGCCCTGCACGGCCATTCTGTAATTGGCCAGGGCCGATTCGTAGTTGATAGTTGCCCGCTCCAGCTCGGCGGCTTGAGGTGACTCGCCCACGTCATCCGCGTAAGCGATTTCGTCGTAGGCCCATTGGGCGTTTTTCAGCGCCACCTCCGCCGTGCGCAGGTTGGCAGCCGCCACAGTGATTTCGTCTTCGTCGAGGCCGTCGGCCAGTTCGTCGTAGTTGGCCTGGGCGCCCCGCAGAGATGCCTCAGCTATGGAGATGTCCTCTTCCTGTGTGCCAGCCGCGATCTTATCATAATTCGCTTGTGCACTGTGCAGGTTCGCTTCAGCCGCGGCGATGTCCTCCCCCCGTACCCCGGCCTGGACCTGAGCCAGGTTCGCCTCGGCCTGGGCCAATTGAAGCAACAGTTCATCCGTTTCCAGCCGTGCCAATGGCTCACCGGCCTTAACCGATTGACCGCGCTCCACCAGTACCTCGGCTACGGTGCCGTTGGTTTCAAAACCTAGCGAGACTTCCACATCCGGCTCCAGGCGACCGGTGGCCTTGACACTAGAGATGATGGTGCCACGTTCGACGGTCACGGCTTGACGCGCGAGGCTGTCGTCGGCTTGGGAAGGCTGGGTAGTGGTGAACCACACGCCCAGTGCGCCCACCATTAGCACAATGGCGAGACCTATCATGATGGTGCGTTTCATGGTTAAAAAATCCTTTCTTTTCTATTTATCTCAAAAAAAACTAGCTGTAGTCCGCTTTTCTATGAACAATATACGATGCAATTATGGAGACCTTATGGAGAAGTGTGGCAGAAGTTGTGGAGTTGTGAAACTCGCTGAAGGTTGATAACTTGCCCTCTTCGTGGTATCATCTCACTTGATGGGCAATCATAACTACTCAACCCACCGCTCACGACGGATGACAATCCCGAGCTTAATCACCTGAGAACGACTACGAAAGACCTCTGGACTGTCGTCCGTCGGGAGTGGCTGAGCAATTGGGCGTAATCTAAAAACGAGCGACGGTTAGCTTTCAGGGGTCTCATCTAAAGGGAGGTTCTCGATGACGATCACCGATCCACACACCGAAGAAAGATTACGGCAGGGCTTCAAGCAATTTAACCGATTTATGATGCTCATGTGGCGGTTGGGTTTGGGGCCATGGGTCAACGCCTGGCCGGAGGTGGGGGGGCGCATTATGGTCGTCACCCATACCGGTCGCAAGACAGGCATCAGACGACGTACGCCGGTGAACTATACCATCGCCGATGGTGAGATTTATTGCACGGCCGGGTTTGGCAGCAAATCAGATTGGTATCGCAACATCACAGCCAATCCCGAAGTTGAGGTGTGGCTGCCAAACGGCTGGTGGGCTGGTGTAGCCGAGGAGGTTACGGACCCCGACACGAGGATACCACTCCTCAGGCAGGTGCTGATCGACAGCGGCTTTGCTGCCCGCGCTGCGGGGGTTGACCCTGTCAACATGACAAACCAGGAACTGGAGGCAGTCACCGCCGATTACCGCCTGATCCACGTCCGGCGCACCGAGGTGCGTACCGGACCGGGCGGACCCGGCGACCTGGCTTGGGTTTGGCCGTTGGCCACGATGGTCCTGCTTCCTGTGGTGCTATTTCGGCGCAGGAAGCGTTAGTACTCTTCCATGCTCTTACTGTCCACAGCTCAAAAACTCAAGGAAGCCGGTCTGACCTGGAAGCCGGCTCTACACGACTTCTTCGCTATTCCTGACCGGGGCTTCGACGATAAGGTTTTTGTCATCAGCGACATGTTCGTCAACGTGGAATTGCTGCGCGGTCATTTAGAGGCGACTTTCCACGGGAGCGTCGAGTGGGCACTGGATCACATCCTGGTGGACGAGTTGGTCTGGCTGCCCACCGAAGAGCAGTTGCGCAATGAGTTGGAAGGACGACTGATCCCAGTCTCAGAAGCAGGGATGAAATTGACCAGCACACCGGATGGTTACGTGTGCGAGTTTCAGGTTGGAGATCGCTGGCTGCGCTTCGAGGCCTTCGATGCCAGCGAGACCTACGCATCTGCACTGTTGTACTTGCTTAAGTCCAACCATTGAAATTCCGGCTTTTTACGTTTTACGTTTTACGTGGTAGCACTGCGTTTAATCGTGGTCGGTATGTAGGGCGGGGTTCGTAACCCGCCATTTGGGGGCGGCAGGCTACGAGCCTGCCCTACATATAGGGACGTTCGTCTGATAACGCTGCTATTTTTTGACAGCCACGGTTCAATGCAGTCCTACCTTTTACGTCTCTACTGAAAAAAACCAGGTTTTTGACAAGATGAAAAGGATGGTGTACCAAATTCTGGCCAGAATGGGTGCATTTCAGGGAACGCACCGAAAAAAACCTGGTTTTTAGTTGAACACTTATAGCCGTTTGGAACCTTTTTTCAGTAGAGACGTTTTACGCTTTACGCACACTTGCACTGCGCGCAGTCGCAAGTGTCAGGCATCATTCCAGGAGGTGATCTTGTGAAATACCGTCGCCTTGGCAACACAGGCCTTCGGGTATCAGTAATTGGCATCGGCACCTGGCAGTTTGGTGGCGAATGGGGCAAGCGCTTCACACAACAAGAGGTTGATCGGCTTTTGGCACGCGCCAGGGAACTGGGGATCAACCTGATCGATAGCGCCGAGTGCTACGGAGATCACCTCTCCGAATCGCTGATCGGCCGGTCCATAAAAAAACATCGCGAAGACTGGATCATCGCCACTAAGTTCGGCCATAAGTTCCACAGCAACTTTGAGCGAACGGATCATTGGTCGCCTCAAGAGGTGGTTCAGCAACTCGATGCATCGCTCAAAGCATTGCGCACCGACTACGTAGATCTGTACCAATTTCACTCGGGGAGTGACGAGGCCTTCGATCAGGGTGATCTCTGGGATACGCTCGGCAAACAGGTGGAGGCAGGTAAGGTTCGGTACCTGGGCATTTCAATCAGCAGCAAGCACGAAAACCTTTATCAGACGGAGCGAGCGACGGGGGTAGGCGCCAGCGTCATTCAGGTTGTGTACAATCGTTTGGACCGGAGGCCTGAAAAGCGCGTGCTCGTGTCGTGCCGTGACCAGGATCTGGGCGTGCTGGTTCGGGTTCCGTTGGCCAGTGGCTTCTTGACCGGCAAGTACCAGCCTGGCGCTGTGTTCACTACCCAGGATGACGTGCGTTCTCTTCGCGACCAGGATGAGGTTCAGAAGGATCTCAAATTGGTGCAGGAGATCCAGCAGACGGAAGTACCTGAAGGGATAGCAATGGCGCCCTGGGCCCTCGCCTGGTGTCTGCAGCACCCTGCGGTCACGTGTGTCATCCCCGGTTGCAAGACGGTGGAGCAGGTGGAGTCGAATGCCAGCGCGGCGGACCTGGATATGGTGCGCGATGATCATCCGCAGGCATTGACCTAGAGGAGGCCAACCCATGACCACCTTATTCCTGAAAAACGCCGATATACTGGTAACTATGGATGCCGATCGCCGCGAGATCAATGATGGCGGTCTCGTTGTACAGGACAATGTCATCCAGGTCGTCGGCACTACCCCTGAGGTCGAAGTCTGGCTGACCGGCCAACCAGACGCCTCACCACCCGATCGCACCATCAATGCCAGCGGAACGGTTGTTTTGCCCGGTCTGGTCAACTGCCACCATCATCTTTATCAGACTCTCACACGTACGGTGGGTACGGGCGGGGGGATGGTTCTCTTCGACTGGCTCAAAACTCTGTACCCGATCTGGGCCGAGATGGACGGTGAGGCGGTATACGTCAGTGCCAAGGTAGGGCTGAGCGAAATGGTGTTGAGCGGCGCAACCACCGTGGCCGACCATCTGTATCTCTTTCCTAACGGAGCTACCCTGGACGACGAGATTCGCGCTGCCCAGGAGGTGGGAACTCGCTTTCACCCCACGCGGGGCAGTATGAGCCTGGGCGAAAGCCAGGGGGGCCTGCCGCCCGACCGCGTCTGCGACAGCGAGGACCACATCCTCAAGGATAGCCAGCGTGTTATCGAGCGCTTTCACGACCCGAAGCCCTATTCAATGTTGCGTATTGCGTTGGCCCCTTGCTCCCCCTTTAGCGTCACCACCGATCTGATGCGCGAAAGCGTGGCCCTGGCCCGGGGGTATCCATTGGTCAATCTGCATACCCACCTGGCAGAAACCAAAGATGAGGATCGCTTTTGCCTGGAGATGTTCGGCAAGCGCCCCGTGGAATACGCTGAGTCGGTGGACTGGCTGGGCGAGGACGTGTGGTTCGCTCACATGGTCCATCCCAATCAGGCGGAGATCAAACAGTTGGCCCGCACCCATACTGGCATCTGTCATTGCCCCACCAGTAACATGATTCTGGCCTCTGGAATTGCGCCTATTCGTGAAATGTTGGATAATAGGGTCAGGGTAGCTTTGGGGGTAGACGGCTCCGCCAGCAACGACGGCAACCATATGCTGGGTGAAGCGCGCCAGGCGATGCTGTTGCAGCGGGTGGGTTGGCCCGGTTTCGAATCGCGGGCCGATCGACTTTCGGCGCGTGAAGCGCTGGAATTGGCCACCAGAGGCGGGGCCCAGGTGTTACGCCGGGACGACATTGGAAGCCTGGAGCCGGGCAAAGCGGCTGACTTTGTTGCCTTTCGCATAGACGATCTGATCCACGCCGGGGGTCTGAGTGACCCGGTGGCTGCTCTCCTCACTTGCACGCCATCTCATGTCTGGCTATCGGTCATCAATGGACAGATCATTGTGGAAGACGGCGAGCTGCGCACGGTTGATCTTGGACCACTGATTGAGCGTCATAACCAGATCAGCAAAGAGATGCTGGATAGGGCAGGTGTAGCCTGACATAGTACATCTTAAGCAGATAGAAGCAATGCTCGAAGAGGGCATAATCCCCGACGGAGTCCGAGAGGCAGTAGTGAGGTGCTGCCTGGTGTGAATGCGTGAAAGGATGAGCTAGATGGAACTAGCCGACCTGATCGAAGTTGCGCGCGGTGACGAACCAGCCGATCTGTTACTGAAAAACGCCACAGTGATCAACGTCTTCACCGGCGACATCGAGGAGACCCACATCGCCATCGTGCACTCGCGTATTGTGGGCTTGGGTGATTACCAGGCCCGCGAGGTGGTAGATCTGGGTGGACGCTACGTTTGTCCTGGCTTCATAGATGCCCACGTGCACATCGAAAGCGCGATGGTCCCCCCCAATGAGTTCGCCCGGGTTGTGGTGCCGCGCGGTACCACAACTGTCGTCACTGATCCCCACGAAATAGCCAATGTGCTGGGTCTGGAAGGCATTCGCTATATGCTGGAGATGGCCAAGTACAACCCCCTCAGTATTTACGTCATGGCACCTTCCTGCGTGCCCTCCACCGACATGGAGACCACGGGCGCTGCACTGCATTGGTACGATTTACAAACCCTTCAACACGAGCCCTACGTGCTGGGCTTGGGCGAGATGATGAATTTCCCTGGCGTAGTCAACGGCGTACCTGACGTATTGGACAAGCTGCGTGCCTTTCAGGGGCGGGTGAAAGATGGTCACGCGCCTGGTCTGGACGGCAAGTCGTTGATGGCCTACACCGCGGCCAACATCGGCTCCGACCACGAGTGCACCACGGTAGAAGAAGCGCGCCATAAACTAGGACTGGGTATGTTTATCTTTTTGCGTGAGGCGAGCAACGCGCGTAACCTGCGCGACTTGCTGCCCGTCGTCAACTCGCACACCAGCCGCCGTCTCTGCTTTTGCACGGACGACCGCATGCCGGCCGACTTGTTGGACGAAGGGCACATTGACCATATGGTGCGGCTCGCCATCGCAGAAGGGATAGAGCCCATCACCGCCATTCGTATGGCCACCCTGAATCCCAGCGAATACTTCCACCTGCACGACCGGGGTGCTATTACCCCCGCTCGCCGTGCAGACTTGGTTGTTTTCTCTGACCTAAATGCTCCCCGCGCCGAGATGGTCTTTCGAGGCGGCAAGTTGGCCGCCAAAGATGGAGAGACAATCCCTTGGGAACGACCCCAACGTCCAACCGTGTTGCGCAGTTCGATGAACGTGGACTGGAGCCATTTGAGTTTTCGCGTGGCGGCCGATGGATGTAAGGTGCGCGTCATCGGCATCATCCCTGATCAAATCATCACCGAACACCTCGTCGAGGAGTTACCAACCTGGGAGGATGAGGTGATGGCTGACCCTGGTCGTGACATCTTAAAGATAGCTGTCATTGAGCGTCATCTGGCCACAGGTAACGTGGGCCTGGGGTTTGTCAAGGGCTTGGGTCTGCAAAAAGGGGCCATCGCCAGCACCGTCGCCCACGATCATCACAACATCGTAGTCGCTGGCGCCGACGACGGGAGCATGTTCAACGCTGTACAAGCCATCGCCGCCACCCGAGGTGGCATGGCCGCCGCCTACAACGAAACCGTATTCGCTCAGTTACCTTTGCCCATTGCCGGGCTGATGAGCGATCGACCCATCGAGACCGTGCGCTGTCAGATGGATGAGGTCTTGGCCGCCGCCAGGCAACTCGGGTCTCCCTTGCACGATCCCTTTATGGCCCTCAGCTTCCTGGCGTTGCCCGTCATCCCGTCGCTGAAACTGACCGACCGTGGTCTGGTTGACGTAGACAGGTTCGAGTTGGTGTCATTGTTCGCATCCTAGTACATCTCGGCGTTAATAGGTCCATAGTTATTTGCTCGCCAGGGATTGGCAAATCCCGGCGTTTTGTGCCTAAACCGGGGATTGCCAAATCTCCTCGGAGCAAAACTAACTATAGACTCATTTCCGCTTTGGTGTACCAGGCGGCTACATGTCACAAATATGACGTAATGACGACGGAGTCGAGGAGTTTTCTCGGAAAGTACCGTTCGCACGTGGGCGTGCTCACTCTGCTCTGCGTAATGAGGAGCGAGGCACCCCCAGGTGCCGAAGCGTCTGCCCCGTTTGACACACTTTCCGAGAGATCTCTCGAGGAGAAAGGGGGTGATACCGGGCACAAATCCCTTCGCAACTGATCCGCCATATTTCAACATCAAATAATTAGGAGGAAGCTAGATGAATACTAAGAGGTTTTGGATTCTGATCGCTCTGTTAGTCGTCTCGAGTATGGTTGCGGCCGGGTGTGCTGCGCCTGCTACCCAGGCACCGCCGCCCGCCACCGAGGCACCATCCGAGGCGACCGAAGCTACCGAAGCGCCGGCCGCCGAAGAGCCACTCAAGGTCGCTTTCGTGTACGTGGCCCCCATCGGCGACCTGGGCTGGACCTGGGCTCAAGATCAGGGTCGTTTGGCGGTGGAAGAGCAGTTTGGCGACAAGGTCGAAACGGCCTACATCGAGGAAGTGCCCGAAGGGCCCGAAGCCGAGCGCGTCATCCGCGACTTTGCCCAGAAAGGCTACGACCTGATTTTCACCACCTCCTTTGGTTACATGGACCCAACCATCACCGTTGCCCAGGAGTTCCCCGATACCTGGTTTGTGCACATCTCCGGCTACGAGACAGCGCCCAACTCCTCCACCGTCTTCGGGCGTATCTACCAGCCACGCTATCTGTCAGGGCTGGTGGCCGGGGCTGCCACCGAGAGCAACATCATCGGCTACGTGGCGGCGTTCCCCATTCCTGAGGTGATCCGGGGTCTCAACGCCTTCACTTTAGGTGTCAAGGAGGTAAACCCGGACGCTGAGGTGCGTGTGGTGTGGACCAACACATGGTTCGGCCCGCCCGAGGAGAAGGAAGCGGCTGAAGCACTGCTGGCCGAAGGTGCGGATGTCATCGCTCAGCACCAGGACACCACCGAGCCTCAGAAAGCCGCCGCTGACGCTGGCGTAGTCTCCATCGGCTACGACTCCGATATGGCCACCTTTGTCGGCGACACTGTCCTCACCAGCCCGATTTGGAACTGGGGCGTGAAATACGTGGACATCGTCCAGCAGGTGATGGATGGCACCTACAGCACCGAATCCTATTGGGGCGGTCTGGACGAGAACGTCGTGGACCTGGCTCCCATCTCGGATAAGGTCCCCGAAGACGTCGTAGCCTTGGTGGAAGAACAGAAGGAACTTCTAACCTCCGGTAAGTGGGACGTCTTCTGCGGACCCATCACGGGCACTAATGGCAACCTGGTGGTGGCCGAAGGCAACTGCCTCACCGACGAAGAGATGCTGAGCATGGACTACTTCGTCGAGGGCGTGGTAGGCGAGGCGCCCGCCGAAGCCCCTGAGGGTCTCGGCCAGCCCTCGGACCAGGCAATGGGCAAAGAGGCGGAGATGGAGGCTGGAGAAGAGGAGAAGTTGAAAGTCGCCTTTGTCTACGTCGGCCCCGTGGGCGATCTGGGCTGGAGCTATGCTCATGATCAGGGGCGGTTGGCCCTGGAAGAGTTGCCCTATGTCGAGACCGCCTATAGCGAAGCAGTCCCCGAAGGTCCCGACGCCGAGCGGGTTATCCGTGACTACGCTCAGAAAGGCTACGACTTGATCTTTGCCACCTCGTTCGGCTATATGGACTCGGTCATGGCCGTGGCCGAAGAGTACCCGGATGCGCTGTTTGAACATGCCACCGGCTACGAAATGGCCGATAACGTCAGCATCTATGACGGTCGAGGGTATGAAGGCTGGTACCTGGCCGGTATCACTGCCGGCCGCATGACCGAGTCAAACATCCTGGGTTATGTCGCACCTTACGCGATCCCGGAAGTGGTGCGTAATATGAATGCCTTTGCCCTGGGTGCTCGCTCGGTCAATCCTGACGTAGAAGTCCACCCCATCTGGATCTTCAGTTGGTTCGACCCGCCTGCGGAGCGTGAGGCGGCTCAGGCCCTGCTGGACATCGGGGCCGACGTCATTGCTCGCGAGAGTGATTCGCCGGAACCCGATAAGTTGGCTGAGGAGGCCGGTGTGTACGCTATCGGCTACAATGCTATCTCACCCGATGTGGCGCCCAACGCTGTGTTGACGGCACCCATCTGGGATTGGGGCGTGTACTACAAGCAGACGGCCGAAGCCGCTTACAACGGTGAGTGGGAGACCCACGCCTATTGGGGCCACATGGCAGATGGCCTCCTGGACCTGGCGCCCTTCGGCGACATGGTGCCTCAGGACGTCCAGGATGAGGTCAACGCCGCCAAGGAGCAGATCCTTAGCGGCGAGTTGCACCCCTTCACCGGTCCCATCAATGACAACACTGGCGAGCTGCGTGTGGAAGAAGGTCAGATCATGACCGACGAAGAGCTTCTCGCCTTCGACTGGCCCGTCGAAGGTGTGGTCGGGGAAATACCCGAGTAGCAGAAGAGCAAAGCATACAGAGGTACAAGGGATCTAGCCTTGTACCTCTGTTTTTTTGTTCCCACACATGCGGTTTGACACGTCGCCTGTTGTTGTATTATAATCAATATCAGGAATATGCAAAAAAATAGGGGGAGCTCATGTGATGGAGACACGGGTTAGCATTGGACAGGTAAAGAGGGATCTCTCTGACTTGGTCAACCGGGTTGCCTATGGCGGAGAGCGGATCATCCTAACATCCCGCGGGAGGCCCAAAGCAGCTATTGTCAGCATAGAGGACTACAGGCGCCTGGAGCAGGAAAGGAAAGACAAAGCCTTGGCACAGTGGGAACTGTGGTTGACACAAAGTGAAGAACTGGCGGCCGATATTTTGGAGCGGCGCGGTAATAAACCGCTGGATGTTGATGCACTGTGGCAAGCGGCGCGCGCTGACCTGGAGGATCGCGATGCCCAAACCTTTGGTCGTTGACGCCAGTTTCACCTTCCGCTTGGTCCTGCCCGGCCCCCAGCAAGACCCGTTTCGCTCGCTTGTAGCCGGCTGGCTGCGGGATGAACACGTGTTATGCGCGCCGACGCTGTGGATATACGAGATGACGTCCGCACTGTGTAAGGCAGTGCACTTCGGAGAGCTTACGCCAGAGGAAGGAAAACGCACCCTGGTTTTAACCCAAATGATGGGGATACAGTTGATACCTCCGGACGACGACCAGGTTAGTATGGCCCTTGATTGGACGATTCGACTGAATCGCGCCGCCGCCTACGACAGCTTCTATCTGGCATTGGCTGAAACGTTGCAATGCGAAGTGTGGACGGCCGACCGGCGGTTGCATAACGTGGCTGATCAGTCGTGGGTGCGCTGCGCTGGCTAAAGCGATGATGGGTCTGGTTCAATGGCGAGGGATCAACGACGACCGACGACCAAGAGCCGTCGCCGGTTATTCGTCCATCGTCCAATACCTCTGACCAAAGCGTAGTATCTACTGCACCCGTGCCAATCCCGGATTTTGATAGGCCAATTCCTCCTCAACCAGCCGAACCAACAGATCGTCCAGGTTCTCAACCGAATAATCCTCCACGTGATGCGTAGTCTCATCGCCGGGCGCGCCGCCGTTGGTCGGGCCCGCGTAGGTCAGGAAGACGAAGCGCCCCTGGGTGAACTGGGCGATCTGGCGGAAGATGTACTCGCCCTGGTCGTCGAGGCCGCTGGAGGCGATGGGGAAGATCTTGATACCCCGCTCGGCAGCGTTTTCCATTCCAACCGCATAGTCATAGTCTTGCGTGTAGTCCAGGTGCGGGGGGGCGTCGGCCACCAGGAAGATGAGTTGAACCGCGTCCTGGCCACGCCATTCCGGGGCGTGGATGGCGCGGTGCAGTGCTTCGTTCAGAGACTCGGGGTAATCGCCGCCTCCTTCCGCCTCGACTTCGGCCAGCGCCTCGTGGAAGGCGCCTACGTCGGGCGTGAAATCGAAGGTGCGGCTCACGAACAGGTCACCCCGGTCGCGGTAGATGGTCATGGCGAAGCGGGCGCGCGGCTGGCCGGGTAGCCGGTCGATGCGCGCAGCGATCTCGCGGATCGATTCTTGGAGCTTGTCGATTTCATCGGCCATGCTGCCCGTGGAGTCGATCAGAAACAGCACATCGAGGTTGACCGGCTCGTCCTGCTCGCGACCGGCATGGGCCAAGTTGAGGGTGAGTTGATAGGTCTCACCTCGTACCAGGGTGGCTTCCCCCCGGGCCTCGTCTTTCTCGGCCACCACCTGGAAGGAATCCACCTCGTCAGAAACTCCCAGCGCCTTTGGGAAAAAGATGACATGGCCGCTGGCATACGTGCGTCCGCTGAAGACGGGCTCATTCCCGGCGTAGACGGTGACGTCCGCGTCGAGCAGCGGATTCTTGTCCTGATCGTTGACGGTGATAATGTAGCGCTCGCTTACGTCTCGGTCGTGTACCGACGGCCCGGCATAGGCAAGCCGGTAGAGCAGGTAGTCGTCCCATTCCGCGTTGTCGTCCACTTCACCGGCGCGTAGCGGGCTTTGGCTCTGATTGGACACCATGGTTGGGGCGGGCATCGGGGTCGGGGCGGGCATCGGAGCACCCTTTGGGGCGCCAGCTTCGACTGGAGCTGCATCAGCCGCGACCACGGCAGGTGGGGCCGCGACCTCCTTTTCCACCACAACCTCCTCGCCGGCTTCAGGCATGGCGCGTCTGTCGCTGCTCGTCCAGCCCCCGTCACCGTCCCAATCGATCCAACCGCCACCACTTGAGGCGTCTGGGCGCGACGTCTCGCCGCCTGTCCCCAAATGGGGGTCCGTGCTCGAAGGCAGGCATGCGGTGAGGCATAATGCGACGAATAAGATGTAGACAATAACTTTTTGGGCGATTTGTGAACTTGACATGATGCGTTTCCTCCAGGATAATTGGGTAGTATCTGTAGTTATGACGCGGAATCGAATAAGTTAGTTCCACTGCAGTGATTTGGAGATCAATATGGCTGACACTTCGGTAACCCCCGCTGTCAAAATGCGCGGCATCGTCAAACGCTTTCCCGGCGTGGTCGCCACTGATCACGTAGACCTGGAAGTGCGTGCCGGCGAGATCCATGCCTTGCTGGGTGAAAACGGCGCCGGCAAGAGCACACTCATGAACGTCCTGTGCGGCCTCTACCGACAAGATGAGGGCGAGATCTTCTTGGCTGGTGACGGAAATGGCCGCCTGCGGCAGGTGGCTATCAACTCCCCGCGCGATGCCATCAAGCTGGGCATCGGTATGGTCCACCAGCACTTCATGCTGGTGCCCAATCAGACCGTGGCCGAGAATATCATTCTGGGACTAACGCAGCCTCGTTTTGCCCTGAACATGCGCCAGGTGGAGAAGGATATCCTCGAACTATCCCGCCAGTATCGGCTGCAGGTGGACCCCACAACCTGCATCTGGCAAATCTCGGTGGGCGAACAGCAGCGGGTCGAGATTCTCAAGCTGCTCTACCGGGGCGCCGACGTGCTCATCCTAGACGAGCCGACGGCGGTGCTCACCCCACAAGAATCGGAGGAGCTGGGACACACCCTGCGCCGTATGGCCGGTGAGGGCAAAGCGGTCATTTTCATCAGCCACAAGTTGGACGAGGTAACCTCTTTTGCCGACCGGGTGACCGTGCTGCGCGATGGCAAAAACGTCGCCACGGTGCGTACCGCCGACACCAGCAAGGCCGAACTGGCCCGGCTGATGGTAGGGCGTGAGGTGCTCTTCCACCTGGATAGAGATAGAACTGAGCCTGGTCAGGCGGTGCTGACTCTGCAAGACGTGGAGGCTCTTAGTGACAAGGGGCTGCCTTGCTTGCGCCGTGTGGCGTTGGAGGTGCGGAGTGGCGAGATCCTGGGCATCGCCGGAGTGGCAGGCAATGGACAGCGGGAGTTGGCCGAGGTCATCACCGGTCTGCGACCGGCGACCGGCGGCCAGGTGCTGGTGCGCGACCGGGATTTCATCAACCAATCGCCACGCCGCTTCATCCGGGCTGGCGTCAGTCACATCCCTGGCGACCGGCTAGGTATGGGATTGGCTGGCAACCTGCCTGTTAGTGACAACCTGATCATGAAGGGCTACCGGCGTTCACCCCTGTCATCCGGCCCGTTCCTGGTGCGAAACGCCATCGCTGAGTTTGCCAGGCGACTCATTCAGGCCTTTCAAATCACGACCCCCAGCCCCAGCACGCCGGTGCGCACGCTTTCAGGCGGCAACTTACAGAAGACCATCCTGGCGCGCGAAATCACCGCTGGCGAGGAGCTCTCTCAAGACCAGTCGTCGCTCCTGGTTGCCGTGCACCCCACCCGTGGCCTGGATGTGGGCGCCACCGAGTCGGTGCAGCGTACGCTCTTGGAGCAGCGGGCCCAGGGCACGGCCATCTTGCTGATCTCCGAAGACCTGGACGAGTTGCTGTCCATCAGCGATCGCATTGCCATAATCTACGAGGGAGAGATTATGGACGTTGTAGATGCTGCTGATGCCGACGTGGAGCACTTGGGCCTCATGATGGCTGGCGAGAAGCATATGACAAACGACGACGTTACTATTGAGCCGGGATTTGGGGATTAGGAGATTTCATATCAGTCAGGTTTTTCCCCAAATCCGCTTACCCCGGCAAAGGAGACGGGAGATGCCGAAGGGACTCGAGAAGCATTTAGATCAATCCCCCAATCCCCTAATCTCGGCAAGAAGAAGTTGGTTTAGGAGTGGGCGATGCCTTTTTCACTAAAGCTTGAGAAACGACTGGAACCTTCGAAGACAATTTCCTATTTGGTGCCGGTGGCGTCGTTTGTGCTGGCTTTGTTATTTGGGGCGGTACTGCTGGTGTTGGCCGGGGCCGATCCCTTGCAGACCTACCGGGCTATGCTGGAAGGGGCCTTCGGCACACCGGAGCAATGGCGCCAGGGAGAGTTCTACAGCCTGACCGAGACGCTGGTAAAGGCCACTCCCCTTATGCTGACCGGGCTGGGGGTCTCCATCGCTTTCCGCATGCTCTTCTGGAACATCGGCGCCGAGGGACAACTGGTGATGGGCGGCTTTGCAGCCGGCGCAGTCGCCCTCTGGGCCCCAACTCTGTTTCCATTCATCCCACCCTGGGCTTACCTGCCGCTGATGGTCGTCGCTGGCATGCTGGGGGGGGCGCTTTGGGGGTTGATCCCGGCCATGCTCAAGGCTTACTTGAGGGTAAACGAGATCATCACCACCTTGATGTTAAACTACATTGCCATTCTCTGGGTCCAGCACCTGTATTACGGTCCCTGGAAGGACCCCCAGGGTTATGGTTTTCCGGGCACCGCCCAGTTTCCCGAATACGCCTGGTTGCCTCGCTTGACCGGGCGCTTACATTGGGGATTGATCCTTGCCCTGATCGCTGCGGCCTTCATCTGGTTGGTGCTAGACCGCACCCGTTGGGGCTACGAAATCCGGCTTATCGGCGAAAACCAGGTAGCGGCCCGTTATGCGGGTATCAGTATCGCTCGCAACATCATCCTGGTGATGCTTCTCTCGGGTGGGCTGGCTGGCCTGGCCGGAATGTCCGAAGTGGCGGGCATCTCGCACCGGTTGCAACAAGGGTTGGCCGTGGGCTATGGATTCACCGCGATTATCGTCGCCTGGCTGGCCAAACTTAACCCCTGGGGCGTTATCCTGGTTTCGATTCTATTGGCGGCACTGCTGGTAGGAGGAGACCAGATACAAATAGTGATGGGCTTGCCTGCCTCAATGGCACTCGTGCTGCAAGGCGCTATCCTATTCTTTATGCTCGGCGGTGACATTTTCACCCGATACCGGCTCAGAATGGTGAGGCGCTCGACGCCCAGCCCCCAACCGGCACAGATAGCAGGTAGCAAGTAGCGGGTAACAGGTGCAGGTGTATTATGGACGTAGCCCTTTTTGTTTCGATTCTGACCATCGCCATCCGGGCCGGCACGTCGCTGGTGTATGCGACCATAGGCGAGATCTACACCGAGCGATCCGGCATTCTCAACTTGGGCGTGGAAGGCATGATGATCATGGGTGCTGTGACCGCTTTCGCCGCTGCTTTTCATACGGGGAGCGCGTGGGCCGGTGTGGCGGCGGCTATGATCGTCGCTGGATTACTGGCACTGATCCATGCTTTCTTGACCATCACCTTGCGTGCTGATCAGACAGTCTCCGGCCTGGCGCTGACCATCTTTGGCTCGGGGCTGGCCAGCTTCCTGGGGCAGCGGCTGGGTCCCGGCGGGACGCCACTGGTGGGACAAGTAGGCCCGCGCTTCCAGAGAGTGCCTATTCCCGGCCTGAGCGAGCTGCCCGTCGTCGGCCCGTCCATCTTCAACCAGGACGTGCTGACCTATCTAATGTACATCTTCGTGCCGTTGGCCTCCTATTATCTTTATAAGACTCGTCCCGGTCTGCACCTGCGCTCCATCGGCGAGAGCCCTCAGACGGCTGACGCGGTGGGGGTGAGCGTGCTCGGCCTCCGCTATCTGTACACTATGGCTGGCGGCATGTTGGTGGGATTGGGCGGGGCACACCTATCGCTGGCCTACACACCCGGCTGGACCGAAAACCTCACCGGCGGGCGAGGTTGGATTGCCATCGCCCTGGTCATCTTCGCCACCTGGGACCCGGCGCGGGCCGTCGTGGGGGCTTTGCTCTTTGGCGGTGTGAATGCCGTCCAGTTTCGTCTACAGGCAGCCGGCACCACGATCCCCCCCGCGTTTCTAAACATGCTCCCCTATGTATTCACCATCGTTGTGTTGGTGTTAATTAGCTTGTGGGAAGGTTTCGGCAAGCGGGTCGGCGCGCCGGCGGCGTTAGGCCTGCCCTATATGCGCGAGGAACGGGGGTAGGGGCATCCCTTTGTGGGTGCCTTGAAATACCGAGTGCTCTACATGCACGAGGGGGGATAGAGACAACTGGTGAGGAAAAATATGTCCAGGGTATCTGTTTCCAAGCAGTGGACGCGACGCACCAAGCGCCTCTGGGAACAGGCGAACGATAGAACTGAAGGATGGCCACAGATTCTCTATCGGGCGGCGGTTGGGTTTGCTGAGCACGAAGGATTCATGTCAGCCGCCGCAATCTCTTACTATGCCTTCCTCTCTTTGTTCCCCTTTTCGATCTTGCTCCTGGCTGTTTCTCGTCGTCTCCTGCGCCCGGCCGAGGCCATGACACAATATCGCGCCTTCCTGAACCATTACCTGCCCGGCGTTACTCAATTCTTGCAGATAAGATACGCACCGCTGGAAGGGCAATTGACCCTATTGCGCATCATCGCGCTTCTTGTCCTTATCTGGTCCGGTTCCGGTATTTTTGCCGTCACTGGTCGCTTGTTAGACCGGGCCTGGCACATTAAGCAAAAAGGCCGATTGTGGATACGGCGCCGCTTGCTGGCTTTGCTTATAGCCATTATGGCACTCATCCTGATTGCCGTTTCGCTACTCTTGTCTACGACGTGGAGTCTGCTCAATCGACTGAATTTTCTGAATGGCATCGGCTGGTTTACGCAGATTATCTCGTTGGTGATTATCCTGGTGCTCAACACGTTGTTCTTCAGCCTGATCTATTGGAGTCTGCCCTCGGCTCAACTGAGGTGGCGTGAGATGCTTCCTGGCGCAATATTGGCCTCGGTGTTGTGGGAGGTGGCCAAAGCTCTCTTCACCGTATACCTGTCGCATCTGCCATTGTTTAACGTAATATATGGGTCCGTGGCCGCTATTGCTGCCTTTTTGATATGGGCTTATCTGAGTGGTTGTATTGTGCTCTTTTGCGGTGAATTGAACGCCGCATACACGCGGCGCCAGCGCGTGACCAGGCTTTTGAACGGCAAAGATTCGCGCCGGAAGTGACTTGGGGGTGCCTGGGATGAAAATTGCCGTTTCGCAGCTTCGGGTCCAGGAGGATTCTCAGCACCTCGATGGTGTCCTCGAGGCCATTGCCCACGCAGCCGACGAGGTGGATGTGATTTGCTTCCCCGAATATTTCCTGGGCAAGCTTCCCCCAGAACCGATGCCCAATTCTGCCTTGCTCGCCATTCAAGAGACGGCACGGCTGGCCCGCATCAACGTGGTGGGGGGTATCACCCGCGACCTGCGCCCCGGCGATGGCAGTTACCTCACCAGTTTTGTCATCAACCGGGCCGGGCATATCATTGCCAGCATTGATAAGACCTGCCTTTACCCCGGGGAACAACTCTGGTACCGGGCCGGGCGTGGTCAGTTGTGGGCAGAATTGGACGAGGGCATCGGAGTGGGGATATTGGCTGGCTTCGATCTCATACGCGCCGACCTGGTACACGCCGCGGTGCAGCAAGGGGCGCAATTCCTCATCGCGCAGTTTGCAGCCGACAGCCCCGACTATTTGGAGACGGTGCGGGCCGTAATCTACACGCGTTCATTAGAACACCTGGTGCCCGTCGTAGCCGTAGGCCAATTGGGGCACTTCTTTGGACGGGAGTATCTCGGGGGCAGCACTGTGGTGCAACCCACCTTGACGGCCGGAAGCGTACCCGGTCCGGTGGAGTGCATTCTGGCTATGGGTGACGAAGAAGATATGTGGGTCGTAGACCTGGACCTGGACGCCTTCCACGAGATGCGGCGCCGTTTCAGCTATGACCGGCCTCTTCGAACTCCTCGCGGGTGATGAATTCACCGCGCACGATTTCGCGATCGACCAGTTTGCGATTTTCGTCGAAGGTTAGTGTTACCTCAACGCGCTCAAAGCAGCGCTGGCTGCCGACCAACGTTTTGTGGACTACGAAACCTCCCTCTTCAAGGCGGCTCAAGTCATTGCGCATATCAATACGGGTTTTTATGGCCTCACCACAGCGCTGGCAGCGCACATGAACATAATAACCCGTCTTGTCTTGCTCTTCGCCTCCACCCAGCAACGATTTTATTGAATCCAGAAAGCCCATTCTCACACCTCCTTACGGGCTCAAATATGGCACAACGAGGACAAACAGGCTGTAAACCGACAACCCCGCCAGCCCGGCCAGCGGGATGGCCAGTATCCAGCCGTCGAGGCCGGCCGGCAGCCAGCGGCGCACGACCAGCACCAGCGATGCGCCCCCGGCAATGAATATCCCCCATTTGTCCAGGTCGCCGCCCAATGCGCCGCTGATGACGATCATAATTGCGGCGACGCCACATATAGCCGCTGCAATCCATACCCATCGCTTGGACAGAATTTCGCGCAGCCCCACGATTGCCAATAGGCCGACAGGTATCAACATCGGAAACAGGTATCGTCCCTGGAATTGCACCAACGAGATGTTATAGTAGAGATACACCAGGCTGGTGAGAAGCAACCATAGGGCAATTACGATTACACTTTCAACCTTCCAACCTTCCCACCTTCCCGTCTTCCATCCTTTTCGCCGCCACACAAATAGCGCAAAGCCCACGACCATGAGCGCCGAGAGCAATCCCAACGCCAGGTAAACCCGTCGGTCCATAGGCACCGCCATCCACCCGAACTGTCCCCAGAAGCTGTGGAACGTGATGGTGAGAAAGTCCTTCAAATATGCCACCCACCCGATGGCGGATAGGTAATCGGCAGTACGGAGCTGACCGACGACGACGGCGTCGTGATTGATGGTGCCCAGCAGGTCAGGCCAGCCATAGACGGCGATGTTGCGGATGTACCAGGGGATGGCAATCATAAGCGCAGGCACGAAGAGCGCCAGCGCACATTGGGCGAAGGGCACCGGACGGCGTCCCGACAGCAAGAGGGCAACCAGTGCCAGCGGGATCGCCACGTAGACCGTAGCTTTGGTCACCAGCCCTAATCCGAGCAGTATGCCGGTAATAACAAGGAAAGAGATCCGAGGCGATGCCCGATCCTGACCAGCCTGCGGGCGCACCAATAGGATCAGGAGCAACGCTATTGTTGCCAAGAGTAACTCGGCCAGCGCGTCATTGTTGACCGAGGCCATCATCGTCAGGTGCATAGGTACAAAGGCGACGAACGCGGCTGCTCCCAAAGCCAGCGTCGTATCGCCCGGTCGAATGGCCAGGGCGATAGCATAGGCCATAATCACTACGCCCGCTCCAAACAGCACCGACAGCAGTCGTAAAGGCACCAGGGCTCCATCAAACAGCCGGTAGATGGGCGTCGCCAGCATATAATACAGAGGGGGCTGCCAAAACTCGTAGCGGATGGGTTCTATCGACAACTCCGGCGGGAAGTGAGCCGCCTTGATCTGCTCCAGGTAGGCGTGGGGATAGTCACCGTAGTGCAGCACTGGAAAGCGGCCCGTTTCGGCCAGGTAGCGCACGTAATTGTAGTGGGCCGGTTCGTCAGGCGCCTGCCAGGCCGGGGTAAAGACTGCGTAAAGCACGCCGATTAGAAGATAAACGGAGATAATGACGACCAGTATCAAGCTGGGAGAGAGGCGATCAAACCAACGCATTGACGTAATAAAATACGGCTGGCATACCTCCCGTATGCCAGAAAAGCACGGTTTCGTCTGGGTCGATGAGGCCGCGCCGAATCATATCTATCAGACCGCCCATTGCGCGCCCGGTGTAAACCGGATCGAGAATTAGCCCTTCAAGGCGAGCAGTAAGCCGGATCGCCTCCCGTTCCAGCTCACCGACCACACCATAACCACCGCCCAGGTAATCCTCAGCTAAGAGGAAATCGTCGGGGGTGAACTTCGCATCCAGGCCCACGTGGGTGGCGGTTTCATTCGCCAGCCTGGTCAGGTGAAGGGGGTACGGATCGTCGCCAGCTTCTCCTTTGTCTATTTTGACACCAATGATCTCCCCGTCAAAGCTCGTCGCCCGGGCGCCGACCACCATCCCGGCCTGTGTCCCGCCCGAACTGGAGGCAAAGACGATACGATCCACTTTAAGTTCCCCTAATTGCTGGTTCAGCTCCTGCATGGCCAGCGCGTAACCCGTCGCGCCGACCGCGTTGGAGCCGCCGTAGGGGACCAGGTAGGGCTGATGGCCGTCCGCTCGCACTTGGTTGGCAATCTCCTCCAGTCGCTCGCCGCGCCGGTCGGGGCCAGTCCAACAGATTTGAGCGCCCAGCAGTTGATCTAGCAGTAGATTACCGGTGGGTGTTGGGGGCGGTTCGCCGCCCAGCACCAGCGTGCAGCCCAGCCCCACTTGCGCCGCCGCTGCGGCGGTCTGCCGGCAGTGATTGCTCTGAGCGGCACCGGCGGTGATGACCATGTCGGCCCCTTGGTCCAGCGCCTCGGCCATAAGGAATTCCAGCTTGCGAGTTTTGTTGCCACCGGCGGCCAGGCCCGTCTGGTCATCCCGCTTTACCAGCAGACGTGGCCCGCCCAGTTCTTTGCTGAGACGGGGCAATTCATCGATATGCGTTGGCAGGTGTGCCAACGAAACACGCGGAAGTTGTTTGAGGTTCATTGTTCGTTGTTCCCTCGGAGTCAGGAAATTAGGGAATCAGGGAATCAGGGGATCAGGTGACATACGTCCGCCTCAGTCCTGAGTTCCCGATTCCCTGAGTCCCCGATCCTCATAAGGCCCGACAATGGCCAGGGCGTAATGCTCTGGATCAAGATATTTCTGGGCCGCCGCCTGGATTTGCTCTTTGGTAATGGCGCGCATCAGATCCGGGAAGCGGATGATGTAGTCGTCGCCCAGTTGGTGCAGCTCCATGTGGAGCAAGGTGCTGGCGATGCCTTCCTTCGTCTCCAATTGCAATGGGAGGTTGCCGGTCAGGTAATCCTGCCCGTCCTCCAGTTCCTGGTCGTCCACCGGTTCGTCGCGCAGGCGAGCGATTTCGGCCAGGATGCTATCGATTGCCTGATCTACATTGGCGGGGTTGATACCAGCGCGGACACTCCACGGCCCACGCCCCAGTCCGGCCTCCAGCCCGGAATAGGCGTAGTAGGCCAATCCCTGCCGGTCGCGTACCGTTTCGCCCAGTCGCCCCATGAGTCCCAGGTGTCCTAGAATCACATCTCCCAGGCGGGCCGCATAGTATTCCTCGGCGGCACGGGCTGGGCCGACCGTGCCCAGGACAATATCGGCCTGTGTTTTATTGGTCATGGTGCGCACGTAACGTCGCCGTTCGGTCAGCGGTTGCGTCTCCGGAATTTCAAAGCTGGGAGCATCTCCGGAAGGCTGCCAGCCGCCTATGGCGCGCTCCAGCGCATCGCGCACCGTATCGCCCTGTACGTCGCCTACCACCACGATCATTGCACCTTCTGGGCGATAGTAAGTGCGGTAGAAGTTCTCCAGGTCATCGCGCTGGATGAGGGGCACACTTTCCAGCGTGCCGTTGCTTGGTCGGCCATAGGGATGATCAAGCGTGTAAAGCAAACCCCGGAACTCCCGACTGGCCAAACCACGGGTGTCATTCTCCAGTTCCTTGAGGCTGGTGATGATTTGCCCCCGCACTTTATCTATTTCACTTTGGGGGAAGTTGGGATTGAGGAGCACGTCAGATAACACGTCCACTAACAGATCAAAGTCCTCGGCCAGGGACTTGCCGCCGAAGCTGGTCAAATGCCGCCCCCCACTGACGAAGACATTGGCGCCAACCGATTCAATCAGCTCATTGATCTCCTGAAAGCTACGAGTGCTAGTGCCGCGCCTGACGGCGTATGCCGTAAAACTGCTCTGGCCCATTTTCTCCGGGGGATCGTTGATGGCACCCGCCCATAGATGACCGCGCACGACGACGCTGGGGCTGACGTGGTTTTCGTGTACAATCAACTTGATCCCGTTTGACAGAGTGAAGCGTTGAATGGTGTGCGGGCCGATGGGGGCATCTAAGGTTTGATCAGTCATTCGCTATATACTCCGTATTGCGTACTTCGTGCTGCGTATCTTCGGTGGGCACGAACCAGCCGACACTACGATTGGTCTCAACCAGATACGTCTGTGCCACACGCTGCACGTCGGTAGCACTGACGGTGACCAGGTCATCCAGGAAGGTGTGGAAGCGGGTGTAGCTGTCCACCATATCCATCAAGCCTAACCAAAGCGCCTGGTTGGTGACGCTTTCCAACGCGTAGGCGAACTGTGCCTTGGCCTGTTTTTGGGCCTTGAGTAATTCCTCTTCGCTGACCAACTCGTCTTGAATGCGTCTGATCTCGCCCCACATGGCCGCTTCTACTTCGTCCAGCGAACGACCTTCGCGCACCGTGGCGTAAAAGTGGAACAGGCCGGGATCGATGCTGGGATTATAGCCGCACCCGGCCCGGGTGGCCAACTCGGTCTCCACCAGCGCTTTGTAAAGCCGCGCGCTGCGGTGGGTGGGGGTAGAACCGCCGCCAAAGGTCATTGGGCTGGCACCCGTCAACAAGGCATCGAGCATCATCAGCGCGAAGTTATCGGGATGGCCGGCCTGGGGAACGTGAAAGGCTGCCTGAAAGTATTGCGCCGTCCCTTGCTGGCGCACCACGACGCGTCGCTCGCCCGTCTGGGCTGGCTCGATGGCCGACACCGGAGGCGGTGGCGGGCCGGCCGGGATGGGGGTGAACAGTTCCTGGATTCGGGTGCGGATGGCGGTTACATCAATATCGCCGACGATGATCAACACTGCATTGTGCGGTCCATAATAAGTCTTGTAGTGAGTCCACAGGTCATCGTGGGTGATCTGGCGTAAATCCTCTTTCCAGCCGATGACCTGGTGTCCATACGGATGGGCGCGGAAGGCGAGTGCCATCAGTTCCTCACGAAGTAGGAAGTTGGGGGAGTTTTCGCTGCCCTCCCGCTCAGAGATAATCACCGTTCGTTCGGATTTGACTTCCTCCGGGTCAAATACTGAATTGGCCATACGGTCCGCTTCGATGCGCAAGCCCAGATCCAGACGGTCGGCGGGCAGAGTCTCAAAATAAGCGGTGTAGTCGAACGAGGTAAATCCGTTTAGCATGCCGCCGTTCTTATTCACCTGGCGCATGATGCTGCCTTTGGGGAAAGTCGGCGTACCTTTAAACATCATATGCTCGGCCCAGTGCGAGATACCCGTTTTGCCGGGGGATTCGTTGCGCGCCCCGACGCGGTACCAAATCCAATTGCTGGCCACCGGCGCGCTGTGCACCGGTTTGAGCAGCACTTTGAGGCCGTTTTCCAATTGAAGTTCTAGCACTTCATTATCTGCCAACACAAACCTCCTGCTAGGTCAAACCCCAATACGTACCGAAATACCGGCATAGTTCATTTTGCCAAGAAAAATGGTTGACAATTTGGCCTGCTTTGCCAGACACATCCGTAAAACGTGAAACGTAAAGCGTAATGATTCTGGGCGAATGCGCCTTGCGAAAGTGCCTTCAAGTAATCCACCGAAATAAATTGCACGGAGACGCGGGCTTCCAGGCTTCATAGCAACACCAGAACAGTGCAGATAATTTCGGTGGATTGCTCACGCATCACGTTTTACGTTTTACGAGGTTACTTTACCTCGTTTTTTTTCAGTGGAGTCGTTACACAGTATACCTGACATATTGATATAAGTCCACATTGCCTTGGTAAGATATTGCTTCGTTTGGTTGTCTGGCTAATATAGGTCCTCTTACGAAACCTGACGGTTGGTGCTTCGTGATAATGTGAAGAGAGTTGGTGATGAGAAAACTACCTGTTTTTATGATCGGCTTGACCCTTATTGTCGCCAGTTGCGCGCCATACGCAGCAACCATCCCACCCACACAAACACCAGCGCCAACGGTTCCTCCAGAGACTCCTACGCAAACGCTGGAACCCACAGCGACCATTGAGACGCAAGAACCTACAGCTACCACAGAAAACCAGACTTTGAGCGCTGAGGAAGAGGCTATCGCTCCCTCACCCGGTGCCAGAAACTTTCAGCCGCAGTTAGAGGAAGTCAGCATCGACTTAAATGAGGTAGTGACCCTGCTGCCGCCCGACGCCATCCCGGCAGTTTTGCCCCAGAGGGCCCAGGATATTATGGTTTCTGCCGCCCAGGCAGACTCCTCGGGCATAGATCCAAGCGTCCAGGTAATTGGGTTGGAGATCGACGGCGAGAGCCGGGCTTATCCCATTCCCTTCTTAAGCGCTCACGAGATTGTGAATGACACGCTTGGCGGACGGCACATCGCCGTCACCTGGTGACCGCTGTGTTATACGGGCATCGTGTATGACCGACAGGTAACAGACGATCAGACCCTCACTTTTGGTGTCTCAGGTATGTTGTACCGCAATGGGCTGATTATGTACGACCACCAGACCCAAAGCCTGTGGAGCCACATCATGGGACAGTCGATTGCCGGAGACTTTAACGGGACGCAGCTTGAACTGATAGCTGCCTTACAAACCGACTGGACATCCTGGAAAGAGCGACACCCCGACACAGTCGTCATCAACCCGGGGCTCTTTGGCCGGGATGGCTACGAGGGGTATTACCTGCGCCCGGATGCGGGCGTACTGGGACGGGCTACCAAACCTGACGTGGATATCGACCCCAAGGAGTTCGTCGTCGGCGTGAGGTTGGGAGGCGAGGTCAAGGCCTATCCCTTCCGGGTTTTGAACCAGCAGCCCGTCGTCAACGATACGGTGGGCGACGTGCCGGTGGCCGTCTTTTTCGACAAGGGATCGGCGGTAGGGGCAGTGTTCAGTCGTGGGCTAGACGACGGTACGTTGCTGACCTTTGAGCCAGGCGAGACGCTCGAAATGGCGATCGACGCTCAAACCCAAAGCGAATGGGACATATTCACCGGCACGGCGACCAGCGGCCCGTTGCAAGGGACGCAACTAACGCAAATCCCCATCACCTACGCCTTCTGGTTCGGCTGGGCGGATTATCACCCCGAGGGCACGGTTTACTCCCTGGAGCAATAGTGCTATAATGGCCACGCTGACCGTAAATGGTCAGCATCAGTGATACTGATTCCTCCCCCGCCAGAATCGGTTCTGGCGGGGGAGCTTGTGTGGACCAAGGAGGTCGTGCCATGCCTGTGATTGCTGTTGTTGGCGCCCAGTGGGGTGATGAGGGCAAAGGTCGGGTGGTAGACTACCTGGCCTCGTCGTCAGGCGGACTCGGGAAACCGGCGGAAATGGTCATCCGCTACCAGGGGGGTGACAACGCCGGTCACACCGTCGTCAACCAGTACGGTGAGTTCAAACTGCACCTGGTGCCGTCAGGCATCTTCAACCAGGGTACGAAATGCATCATCGGGACCGGTTGTGTGGTCAACCCGGAGACACTGGTCACCGAGATGGACGCCCTGGATGTGGCCGGGCTGTCGTTAGACAACCTCTTCATTTCGAGCCGGGCGCATCTCATATTACCCTATCATCGCCAACTCGATGGCCTGGAGGAGACGGCCAGGGGCGCGAAGGCTATCGGCACCACCAAGCGCGGCATAGGCCCCACCTACGCCGACAAGGCCGCCCGTTGGGGACTGCGGGTTGGTGATCTGCTCGACGCCAACCGCTTGCGCGACCGCCTGACCGCTGTCCTTCCCCGCAAGAACCGGACCATCGCCCATTTCGACGGTGAGCCGGTGAACCTGGACTCTCTCACCGCGTCTTGCAGGCGCTGGGCCGAGCGGCTGCGTCCTCATATCGTTGACGTCCTGCCCCTGGTGCGGGCTGCCGTCGAGGCCGATCAGTCTGTTTTGCTGGAAGGCCAATTGGGCGTGATGCGTGACCTGGACTGGGGCGTTTATCCCTGTGTCACATCATCTAACCCTCTGGCATCCTTTGGGCCAGTCGGGGCTGGACTGCCGGTGCAAGCCCTTACCGACGTCGTCGGCGTGGTCAAAGCCTACGTCACCGCCGTTGGCGCCGGGCCGCTCCCCACCGAGTTGACTGACGAGACCGGCGACCATCTGCGTGAGGTGGGCAGAGAATACGGAGCGACCACCGGCCGCCCCCGGCGCTGTGGATGGCTCGACGCCGTCGCTCTCGATTATGCCAACTGGCTCAACGGTTTCACCCGCCTGGCCGTCACCAAGCTGGACGTGCTGGATGGGATGCCGGAGCTGAAAATCTGCACCGGTTACCGGCTCTCTTCAGGCGAAGAGGTCACGCACATGCCTGACACGGCGACCCTCGAAGCGGTCGAGCCGGTCTACGAGACGTGGCCCGGCTGGGACCGGCCGAGCACGGAAGCACGGCGTTGGGATGACTTGCCGGCTGAGGCGCAACGTTTCCTGCGCCGCATCCAGGAGCTAGCCGGTGCGCCCATCCGCTGGGTGTCGGTCGGTCCGGAGCGCGAAGCCATGATAGATATGGAAGCATAGGCCGCGTCCAAAAATAAATTTGTGCAATTTGAAGGGTTTAACCTGGGATTTTGGTTTGAAAACAGGAAGTTATTCTTGGCCGCTTCCATAGGCTGTGCAGAAGAAACCCGGCTTTTGTCAAAAACCGGGATTCTTAAATTGACTGGCAGATAGCTCGGATGTATAATGCTCCAGATTCAGTGTAAGTCAATTCGAAAGGAGACACCAGGATCGTGGGTGCCTTACCAAAGCGAAAAATATCTAAGGTCCGTCGTGACCGCCGTCGCGCACACTACTTGCGCGTAAAAATGGGGACGATGGTCCCCTGCCCTCAGTGCCATTCCCTCAGGTTGGCCCATCACGTGTGTCCCAACTGCGGCACTTACAAGGGAATCGAAGTCATCAAAGTTGAAGAGAAGTCGTCATAGGTGCATATGCGTAGCAATGCACGTTGGCGGGCCGTGCCCGGCAACTGGTATCCCGAATGGGACACAGGTACCCCGGTTGGGGTAAAGCCAAGCACGGCCTTGTTGCGTCTGGTAGACTGAAAGACTGAAATCATGACCGAAACGACCGCGTTCCTGTTCCCTGGCCAGGGGTCGCAGATACTGGGTATGGGAGCGGACCTGGCCCAGACGTATCCTGTCGCTCGTGATACCTTCGCTGAAGCGGACGACTTGTTGGGCTTTTCCCTCTCGTCTCTTTGCTTTGAAGGACCGGAAGAGAAATTAAACGACACCATTAACACGCAGCCGGGCATTTACGTTGCCAGCCTGGCCACCCTGCGAGTCCTTCAGAGTGAGGGATGGTCGGCCTCGCCGAGTTTCACAGCAGGTCATAGCCTGGGTGAATACAGCGCCCTGGTTGCGGCCGGTGCGCTTACGTTTGCCGACGGGCTACGCTTGGTGCGTGAGCGTGGTCGGTTGATGAAGGAAGCCGGCGAACGAAGCCCGGGTGGTATGGCTGCCATCATCCGGTTAGACGATGAGATGGTGACGGACATCTGTCAGCGCGCCAGCCAGGAAACAGGGGTGGTGGTACAGGTTGCCAATTACAATTCACCTGGTCAGATCGTAATCTCGGGCGACAACAAGGCGTTGGAAGCTGCGATGGAGATGGCACAGCAGGCCCGCGCCCGGCGCGTGGTTCGGCTGGCGGTCAGCATCGCCGCCCACTCACCGCTGATGGCCGTCATCGCCGATGAATTTCGCCAGGCTGTCGAGGCCACCCCCATCCAGCCGCCTCAGGTGCCGGTGGTGGCCAACATCACGGCCCGTCCGCTGAATACGGTGGAGGACATTCACCGGGAAATGTTAGCCCAACTCACCTCGTCGGTGCGCTGGGTTGAATCGGTTGAGTACATAGTCGACCAGGGCGTAACAAGTTTCGTCGAGATTGGCCCCAAAGATGTGCTGACCGGACTCGTCAAGCGTATAAGCAAGGAAGTGAATCCCGTCGCCTGCGGGACTGTGGATGGTGTGCAGGCGCTGATCGCCGACAACGCATAGGGAGAAGCGAACAAGGGGGAAACCGTATGATCGATCTAAGTGACAAAGTTGCCGTCGTCACCGGTGGCGCTCAGGGCATTGGGCGTGCTATCGCTGAGACATTAGCGGGGCAGGGAGCCAATGTAGTGGTTGCTGACCTGCAAGAGGAAAAAGCTGAATCTACGGCCCAGGAAATTACTGCCAATACCGGGCAGCGGGCGATTGCGGTCAAGGTAGATGTGGCTGACAGCGCCAGCACCAAGGCTATGATCGACCGCGCCATAGACGAGTTTGGCCGCGTTGACATTCTAGTCAACAATGCCGGCACCACCCGTGATAATCTGATTATGCGCATGAGCGAGGCTGATTGGGATTTGATTCTCAACATCAACCTCAAGGGGGCGTTTAATTGCTCCAAGGCTGTCGTTCGCCCCATGATGAAGCAACGTTCCGGTCGCATCATTAATATCTCTTCGGTGTCGGGATTGGCAGGCCAGGCGGGTCAGGCAAACTACTCTTCTTCTAAGGCCGGCCTCATTGGTCTCACCAAGGCCCTGGCCAAAGAAGTTGGCGCCCGCAACATCACGGTCAACGCTGTGGCGCCAGGATTCATCGAGACTGAACTAACAGCCGATCTGTCCCAGGAGCTAAAAGAATGGGGTATCCAAATGACACCCTTGGGTAGGTTCGGTCAGCCAGAGGACGTTGCCAGGGCCGTCGCTTTCCTGGCCTCCGACGAAGCCAGTTTCATCACCGGACAGGTGCTCGCGATTGACGGCGGGATGGTAATGCAATAGAAGTTTCATTGGGGGTTTGCATTATCGGTAGTACCGTGGTAATATAGGATCATCGTTTTAGCATTTGTCTTTGATAGCCTTGGGTGAGGTTTTCATTCCAGTCTATTGAATAGCTTTTAGTGTTTTGCTAGCGCTCTTAAGAGCGGGGCTTATGGTGCAAGCTCTCGGTACTGTAACAATTCATCCCACTGTGCTCACTACCGTTGCTCGCCTCACAACGTTGGCAACGCCAGGCGTTGCCCGTATGAGTGATGAGTGGCGACTGAATGTGGAGCGCGTGCTCGGTCGGCCTGGTCGGGTAGGCGGTGTGGATCTGTGCATTACAGATAACGCTGTGACCGTAGATCTCTACGTGGTTGCCGAATCCGAGGCCAATCTGCTGCGGCTGGGACAAACGTTGCAAAGCGAAGTCAGCCGGGCTATTCAAGATATGGTCGGAATGGAGGTGTTGGCGGTCAACGTCCACATCCAGGACGTAGACTTCCCCCTCCTTTATAGTTGCTGATGTCAGTGGAGAAGACCCTTCTTGGAGCAGCCCGGCACATTTTGGCTACAGACAAAATGCGCAAAGGGTGAGAAATACTCGCACACTTACAAATTTTGGTGGAGGGCAGCGCGCATGAAAGCACGTCGTCGCGCCCGTGCAGTCGCACTTCAGGGACTTTATGAACTTGATTTCACTCGGCATACCCCCGAGTACGCGTTGGGCTGTCGGCTTAGAGATCGCCCTATGTCGGAACCTGCGACAGCGTTTGCTTTTCATCTGGTGGAAGGGGTTGTGAACCAGAAGCCAGATCTTGACCAGGTGATGGCAGAACTGGCGCCTGAGTGGCCGGTGGAACAGATTGCGGTGATAGACCGCAACATCTTGCGCATTGCTATCTACGAGCTCCTCTTTGATTCAGATACTCCACCTAAGGTTGCTATCAACGAAGCAGTCGAACTGGCCAAGATGTTTGGCAGTGATAGCTCGCCACGCTTTGTGAACGGTGTGCTGGGCAGCCTGGCAAGTCGCGGACGTGAGCACGTTCTTGCAACGTTGACTCCACAAGCATCGAAGGCATGATTTATGGATTTCTTGGGCATAGGCCCACTTGAACTTATTGTTGTCTTGATCATCGCGTTTATCGTCGTTGGCCCGGAACGGTTACCTGAATTAGCACGATCAATCGGTAAGACTCTGCGTGACGTGCGTGCTTTGTCTCAGGGTCTTACCGGCGAGTGGCAGCGAGAGATTGACAGTCTGTCTCGAACTGAGACGGGCGAAGGACTCCAGGAAGCACTGGCCAAGCCATTCAAGGAAGCCCAGGCTGGTCTACAGCAAGCCCTCACCAACCCGCTTGGCTCAGATGAAGGACTCCAGGAAACGTTGACCAAGCCATTTAAGGAAGCTCAGGCTGATCTAGAGCAAACCCTTAGCCCATCGCCCTCATCGTCACCAACAGATGATGCGTCACGAACGGATGATGCGTCACGAACGGATGACGCGTCACCAACGGATGACGCGTCACCAACGGATGATGCGTCACCAACGGATGACGCGTCACCAACGGACGACGCGTCACCAACGGACGACGCGTCACCAACGGATGACGCGTCATCTGTTGATGCCAAAGCCGAGCCAGTTCCTCTTGAGGCTTCACCTCCAAAACAACCCGACACCTTAAACAGCGACGCCGAAAATGTCGACACCTGATACCCCCTCCCTGCAAGATAACGAGCCCCTTCCCGCCGAGGATCTGGAGGCTCAAATGACCTTGATGGATCACCTGACGGAGTTGCGCGACCGTCTGATCAGAGCTTCCCTGGCCTTGCTCATCGCTACGGCCATTAGTTTCATCTTCGCCAACCGGCTTGTGGAATTCCTGACGGTGCCGGTGGGTGGGCGAGAGATGCTACAGTCCATTGAAGTCACCGAAAACGTCGGCATCTTCATGCGTGTCTCTCTTATCAGCGGATTGGTGCTGGCCATGCCGGTCATCGTCTATCAATTTATCCGCTTCGTCGTGCCAGGCTTGACGCGAGAGGAGCGCCGCTATCTGTGGATCATTGTGCCCAGCGCGTCACTTCTGTTTCTGCTGGGCGTGGCCTTTGCCTACTTTGTGATGCTACGCGCTGCCCTGCCTTTTCTCCTCAGCTTTCTCAATATCCCTACCGCCCCCCGGCCCAAGTCTTATTTTGGTTTCGTCTCGCGCTTGATGTTTTGGATTGGTGTTAGTTTCCAGACACCCCTCATCCTGGCCTTTCTGGCCCGGCTGGGAGTCATCACGCCGGAAGGCCTCAAGAAGAATCGCAAATATGCTATCGTTGTTGTCGCTCTTATTGCCGCCGCCATCACCCCGACTGTGGATCCGGTGAATATGCTGCTGGTTATGGTACCACTATTTCTCCTCTACGAATTGGGCGTCATCCTCTCGCGTCTAACCTATCGTCCACGCAAAACATACTCCTGAAACGTATGGCCACAGGTCGTTGGGTGTATAATTATATGCCCTTTGTTACTCACCTCTTTGAAAGGAGATCTCTTCAATGGAGAAGATCCGTGTGCTCATAATGGGAGCCGCCGGCCGCGACTTTCACAACTTCAATGTGTTCTTTCGCCAAAACGAACGCTACCAGGTCGTGGCCTTTACCGCAACCCAGATACCCAACATTGAGGGGCGAGTTTATCCGGCTCAACTGGCTGGATCGCTCTACCCCCAAGGCATCCCTATCTACCCTGAGGATGAATTGAGTGATCTCATTGATAATCTCAGAGTCCAACAGGTCGTGTTCGCCTACTCCGACGTGCCCCATGAGTACGTGATGCACAAAGCCTCACAGGTGCTGGCTGCCGGTGCCGATTTCCGGCTGATGGGAGCCGAAAGTACCATGCTCAAGAGTAGTAAGCCAGTTGTATCCATCGGCGCTGTACGCACCGGCTCGGGCAAAAGCCAGACTACCCGCCGTGTATCCGATGTTCTCAAAGAGATGGGCAAAAAGGTGGTCGTGGTGCGTCATCCCATGCCCTACGGTGATCTGACAGCCCAGGCGGTTCAGCGCTTCGCCAATTACGGTGACCTGGACCGCCACAATTGCACCATCGAGGAGCGGGAGGAATACGAACCCCATCTTGATCGGGGCAGCATCGTCTACGCCGGGGTAGATTACGAAGCCATACTGCGCCAGGCTGAGGCGGAAGCCGATGTCGTCTTGTGGGATGGTGGCAACAATGACTTCCCCTTCTTCCGGCCAGACCTCCACATCGTCGTGACTGATCCGCATCGAGCTGATCACGAGACCGGCTACCATCCAGGTGAAACCAACCTGCGCATGGCGGATGTGGTGGTCATCAACAAGATTGATACCGCCGACCTGGCCGGGACATCCAAGGTGCGCGCCAACATTGAGCGGCTGGCGCCGGATGCGGTGGTCGTGGACGCCGCGTCTCCTATCTTCGTGAGTAACCCGAGCTGTATCCGGGGCAAGCGAGTGCTGGTTATAGAGGATGGCCCCACGCTCACCCACGGTGAGATGAGCTACGGGGCGGGTATCGTCGCCGCGCGACGCTTCGGCGCGGCAGAGATCATTGACCCGCGGCCTTATGCAGTGGGCAGCATCGCCAAGACGTTCGAGAAATATCCTCAAACCGGCCCGCTGCTGCCTGCTATGGGCTATGGCGCAGGGCAAATCAAAGACCTGGAGACGACCATTAACGCCACCCCGTGCGATGCCGTCATCGCCGCCACCCCCATCGACCTGACGCGGGTGCTGCACAACGTCAAGCATCCTATGGACCGGGTACGCTACGAACTACAGGAGATCGGTCGTCCCACCCTGACTGACATCCTGGCTGAATGGCTGGAAGAATGATTGGACGAAGATGGGAATAAAATAACTTCCTCAAAATCCCCAGATGCGGCTCCGTTCGGCATCTGGGGATGCCTCACTCCTCGGATCAGAGTAATTCGCCCCCAAATCTGAACGCACCCACGGGGCGGGTTCGACTTGACAAACACGTGATAAAAGAGTAACATATGCTTGTGTGTTCACAATATGAATATTCATATTATGAATAGGCCACAATCTTATGCCCCGAGAAAATGAGATCACCCCCCGCTCAGTCTTGCTGGGCTTTCTAATGCTTGGCCCGCAACATCCTTATGAATTGCATCAAGAGTTCGAGCACGAATTGGGACAGGTGTGGCGCATCGGGCGGAGCAAATTGTATGCCCAGCTTAAACTATTGGAGCAAGCCGGATTGGTAACGGTTCGGGTCGATCCCCAGTCCAACCGCCCGCCTCGCAATGTGTACCACATCACCCAAGCCGGCCGGGAAACATTTCTCAATTGGCTGCACCAGCCCACCATGCACGTGCGTCATATCCGGCTCGAATTCCTGGCTCGACTCTACTTTTTTCGCCGCCTGGCGTTGCCTGGCCTGGAACAGTTCGTGACCGATCAAAAAGAGATCCTCCAGCCGCGCACCGAGTCGTTAAGCCGCGCCGTCGCTGAAACCGACGATGACTTCCGGAAGTTGGTGCTGGAGTTCCGCCTGAGCCAGATGGAAGCCATAGTCCGTTGGTTGGACCGCTGTTTGGAGAGAACTCGATCTGCCTTGCCGTTTTTCCATAACACCCGATAACCCTACCTGGGTCACGAGATCATTGACGTTGGAAGAGACCACGCTGGTCTTTCGATCAAATCCTTAGGTCCATAAATTCCCGCACCTAAATTATGTCATTTCGAGCGATAGCGAGAAATCCCCATCAGCGTTGGCCGCGCAATCAACCTGGAGAGGGATTAAGCCCTTCGGTCGAAATGACACACGGGAAGTTATTCTTTTAATGAACCCTTATTTCTGGAGGTGACGCTATGCCGTCCACATGTTGGAAATTACGTCTCGCCAGTCTCTTGATTACGGTCTCGCTGCTCGTTGGTTGTGCCGGGCGGGTGATTTCCGTCCCCAGCCCGCCGCCGTCGGCCGAGACGCAAACTGCAACGGGCCTATCTCTTACCGATGCGGCCGGGCGCGAAGTGACCTTACCTGAACCACCGCAGCGCATGGTGGCCGCCGGGCGCGCACTATTTATGGTCGCCGACGCGCTATACCTCTTCCCGGAGATCTCCTCACGTCTTGTGGCGCTCGGCAAAACCGGCCAGAGCCAACTCGATTTTATCCCGACCATTGATCCTGAGTACCAGGGCAAGACTATCCTGGAGAGCGAGGCCGGGCCTGAGCAGATCGCCGCCGTTCGGCCCGATGTGGTTATCCTGAAGAGTGTCAACGCGGAGAAACTGGGTAAGCCGTTGGAAGCCCTGGACATCCCGGTGGTGTACGTGGATTTCGAGACACCGGATCAATACACTCGCGATCTGAACACATTGGGGCAACTCCTCCAAAATGAGGTCCGCGCTGCCGAGGTCATCGACTTTTACCAGCAACGCACGCAGCGGATTGCAGAAATCCTGGCCGATCTTCAGCAAGACCAAAAGCCACGCGTGCTGCTCCTGTATTACACTGACCGTGACGGCGCGGTGGCCTTCAACGTCCCGCCGCTGGCCTGGATGCAGACCCTCATAACCGAGATGGCCGGCGGCCAACCCGTCTGGGCCGATGCTCAGCTCGGCCAGGGCTGGACCAAGGTCGGCTTTGAACAGATTGCGGCGTGGGACCCTGACCAGGTCTATATCATCGCTTACTTCAACAACGTGGATGAGGTCGTCAGGGGTCTTAAGGCCGATCCGCAATGGCAGGCGCTGCGGGTGGTCAAAGAAGGCCAGTTGTACGGCTTCCCCGCCGACTATTACAGTTGGGACCAGCCCGACCCGCGCTGGATTCTGGGCCTGACCTGGTTGGCGTCCAAGATACACCCCGAACGTTTTCCAGACCTGGACATGGAACAAGAAGTCCGCACCTTTTACCGAGAAATGTACAACCTGGATGATGCGGCGTATCAACAGTACATCCAGCCTAACCTGACCGGAGATTGGCGTTGACCACGCACAAGGCCGATGTGTCGCCAACGCCCGGCAGAACCGTCTCTGGCTTCCATCACGTACTCGCCTCCTTGCGGTTGGGCGGACTGGCCTGGATCATCCTATTGCTAGGGATGGTCTTCGTCCTTTCGTTGTTCATTGGACGTTACCCGGGGCCAGCATTTCTTTCGCTTAACCGTCTGGCCGGGGATGAACTGGCGCAACGCCTGGTCTGGAACCTGCGCTTCCCCCGTCTGCTCACGGCCGTTTTGCTGGGCATGTCTCTCTCGGCTGCCGGGACCGTCCTGCAAATGATCCTGGGCAATCCCCTGGTCGAACCCGGCTTCCTGGGTGTCTCACAAGGAGCCGCCTTTGGAGCCGCTCTGAGCATCGTTTTCCTGGGCAACGCAGCCTGGCTGGTGCAAGGCATGGCGGCTGTGTTCGCCTGCCTGGGACTGGCGTTTTCGTACGTCCTGGCGCGTCGAGTGCGCTTTGGTGGCTGGGTTTTGCGCCTGGTGTTGGCAGGCATTGCTGTCTCAGCGCTGTTTTCGGCCGGCGTGGGCATGCTCAAGTACCTGGCCGATCCCCTGAGCCAGTTGCCCGAGATCACCTTCTGGCTCTTGGGGGGGTTGTGGGGCATTACCTGGGCGTCTCTGCGCGCTATTCTGCCCGTCACGTTGATCGCCCTGTACGTGATATACCGGATGCGTTGGCGCCTAAACCTGCTCTCACTGGACGATGCGACTGCTTTTTCGCTAGGCGTGGCCCCGGGGAGGGAACGGTCGGTGATACTGATGGCGGCAGTGGCGGCCACGGCGGCGGTTATTTCGGTGAGCGGCCAGGTGGGCTGGATCGGGTTGATCGTGCCGCATCTGGCTCGCCGCCTGTTTGGTGCGGATGCCCGCCGCGCGCTGCCGGCGGCCATTCTGATAGGTGGACTCTTCACACTGCTGTGTGATGACCTGGCCCGCATCGTGTTGGCCGGCGAAATCCCGCTGGGCATCTTGACCTCCCTGGTGGGGGCACTCTTCTTTATGGCCTTGATGCTGACGCGCAGCATCCGCACGCGGCGAACGACATGACCACGCCTCTGCTTTCTTTTCAGGACGTCACGTTTCACTACACAACTCAAAGTCACCCGGCATTGCGCCAACTTTCGCTTGACATTCATCATGGCGCCGTCACTGCCATCTTGGGGCCGAACGGAGCCGGCAAGACGACCTTGCTGCATCTGGCGCTGGGCTGGCTCAAGCTGCAGAATGGCCAGGTAGTATTGGATGGACGACCACTGAGCGCCTATTCTCGGGGTGAGTTGGGCCGTTGGATGGGGTTGGTGCCGCAAAGTGAGCACATCGCTTTCGAGTATTCGCTGCTGGAGTATGTGCTGTTGGGACGAGCGCCTTACCTGAAGCCGCTGGAGATGCCCGGCCTGCAAGATTGCCAGATCGCGGGTCGAGCCCTGGAGCAGGTGGGGCTCGGCGGGTGGGATGGACGCTCAATCGACCGGTTGAGCGGCGGCGAGCGCCAGTTGCTGTTGGTAGCCCGCGCCCTGGCCCAAGAGCCACGTCTGCTGGTGTTGGATGAACCTACTTCGCATCTTGACATGAGCAACAAGCTTCGCTTGCTGACAATACTGCGTGAGCTGAATGATCGACAAGTGACCATTATGCTTACCACGCATGAGCCGGAAGTGGCTGTGGCTGTGGCATCCCACCTGGTATTGATGCGGGGTGGGCAGGTGTTACACACCGGCCCGCTGGCGGAGACTTTCACCAGCGAACACCTGAGCGCGACGTATGGCGTGCCCGTTCGAGTGGCCCAAGTCGAGGGACGGCAAATCGTCTTATGGGTGTAAGTCCAATACCTTACTATCCTGTCGCTAGCCGGTCGATAGCCACTTCGGCGGCGCGATAGACCTCGCGCAGGGGAACGCCGCTGGTTTCGGCCAGCCGGCGGCAGTCTCCGTACTCGGGCGCAGTCTTGACCCGGTCCTCGCCCAACTCGGCCACCTTGACCCGCACCGGGCCGTAGGGCGTCTCGACGGTGCGGGCCGTCCGGGCCAGGCAATGACGTGTCACCACCTGTTGACGCACCCCTAACGTGCTGGTTTCGGCCAGCAGGATGGCCATCAACGCATCAGCGTCGCCGGGTTGGCATAAGACGCGCAGCAGGGTTGCCGGCCGGTTCTTCTTCATCTGGATGGGCGAAAAGAAGACATCCAGTGCGCCGGCCTCGAAGAGGCGGGCCATCACGTACTCGTAGATCTCAGGGTTGAGGTCGTCAATGTTGGTTTCCAGCGACATCAACGTCTGGGTGATGGCATCGTTCGGCGTTGCCTGGTCGCCTATCAACAGACGCAGCACGTTAGGAATGGGGAGGTCGCGCCCCCCAGCTCCATAGCCGACCGCTCTCAAGGTCATCGCCGGGATGGGACCGAAATCTACTGCCAGTGATGAGAGAAGCACCGCCCCGGTGGGGGTGACCAGTTCCACGTCCAAGTCGCTGCCTACCATAGGAACACTCTCAAGAAGTGAAAGCGTGGCTGGCGCGGGCAATGGGATTGCTCCGTGGGCGCCTTGCACAAAACCGCGCCCCATCGGCAGGGGTGATGCGTAGACTCGCTCGACTCCGAGTCCCTCTAACCCGACCAATGCACCCACCACATCCACGATGGTATCCACACCGCCAAGCTCGTGCAGATGTACATGGTCAATTGTCGTGCCGTGGATGCCGGCTTCCACTTCGCCCAGTCGCCGGAAGATGGCTATTGCCTGCTCCTTGATCGATGGAGATAGGTCGCTCTCCGTTACAATGTTTTCGATCTCAGGCAAATGGCGCGCTGGCACATCGTTGGCCACGAGCACGTCCACCTTGGTGGCGCTGAACCCGTTCTTGACCACCCGTCGTGGGCGCAGCTCGAAGTCGTCCAACTGTAGATCTGCCAGCCTCTCGCGCAACGTCGCCTCCGGCAGGCCGGCATCCAGCAGCGCACCCAGGATCATATCACCGCTGGCGCCAGCAATGCAGTCAAAGTATGCAATTCTCATATTATCTCACCCGCCACTGATTTAACCAGCGTTCTAGCCGCTGTCTAGAGTATCGTTGGCCCGGGAGGGGAATTTCCTTATCCCTGATTCCCTGATTCCCCAATTCCCCAATTCCCCAATTCCCTGACTCCCCGATCCCTGATATGCCGCAAAATAAGGTGCGCGTAAAGCCCGGCTCCAAATCCGTTGTCGATGTTGACCACCGCCACACCGGGGGCGCAGGAATTGAGCATAGCCAGCAGCGGAGCCAGCCCACCGAAATGAGCACCGTAGCCCACGCTGGTCGGGACGCCGACTACCGGACAGGCGACCAGCCCGCCGACGACGCTGGTCAGCGCGCCCTCCATACCGGCTACGCTGATGACCACGTCGGCGCCGGAGAGGCGTTCCCGCTCATCTAGCAGGCGATGCACGCCCGCCACGCCCACATCGTAGGCCCGTTCCACCCGGCTGCCCATAAACTCGGCCGTCTGGGCGGCTTCTTCGGCCACCGGCAGGTCCGAGGTGCCACCGCTTACTACCATCGCATAAGGGACGTCTCTGTCGGGTGGGGGAGGCTGAGCCCGGACCAGGGTCAGCAGGCGCGACGTGGGATCGTAGCTTGCCTCAGGCAACTGGGACCGGATGGCTGCTGCCATCTCGGCCGACACCCGGGTGGCCAGCACCCGGTCGTGGTGTTGCCACAGCCGTTCCAGGATACCCGTCGCTTGCTCAGCCGTCTTGTTCTGGCAGAAAACGACCTCGGGCAGACCCTGGCGCAGCGGACGGTGCACGTCCAACCGGGCGTAACCGATGTCGTCGTAGGGGAGGGCGCTCAGGCGGTCCAGGGCCTGGTCTACGCTGACTTGCCCTGCCTGAACTTGGGTCAACAACCTTGTTAGTTTGTCAATGTCCATATGATACAATCACTACTCCAAATAATCGGCATGGTTTAGATGTCCCTGAGATTAGGCTAGCAATGGCAGACGAAGGACGAACGACGGAGAGATCTGGCCAATGATTGGTCCTTCGTCCTTCGTCATCGTCCAGTTGAGAAAGTGTTACCCTATCTCTGAACCATCCTGAATCGTCAGTGTTCCTTTCCGTCTGTGGGGTTCTCTTCGATGCTCAGAATGGCTTCGTTCATGCTGCCCGAGCGGAAACCGGCCAGGTCGAGCGTGACGTAGGTGTAGCCCAACGCCTGAAGCTCTTCGACAATCTGATCCCGATTCGCCAATACTTCCTCAAATTCGTTGGGGTCTACCTCGATGCGAGCGACGTCGTCGTGGTGACGCACTCGCAACTGGCCGAAGTCCATCTCTTTGAAGACCAGTTCAGCTCGCTCGACCTGGGATAGCGTTTCCAGCGTAATGGGGGTGCCGTAAGGGATGCGCGACGAAAGACAGGCGGCCGATGGCTTATTCCAATTAGGCAGTTCCAGCGCGCGGGCCAGATTGCGGATTTCGGCTTTGGTGAGGCCCGCCTCTTGCAACGGGCTGCGCACGCCGCGCTCAAGAGCCGCCCGGCGGCCAGGGCGGTGGTCGTCCATATCGTCGGCGTTGGTGCCGTCTACCAGGCCCCGATAGCCTTCGCCCTGTGCGTAGTTTATCAATTGCTCGTAGACGTTGGTCTTGCAGAAATAACAGCGATTCGGCGTGTTGGCCAGATAGCGCGGGTCTTCTGCCTCGTGACTCTCGATCAGCACGTGGCGGGCGCCAATCGCCTGGGCGATGGCCTGCGCTTCCTCCAGCTCACGCTCCGGCACGCTGGGCGAGACGGCCGTCAAGGCCACCACCCCCTCCTCGCCCAGCGAATCGTACGCCAACTTGAGCAGCAAGGTGCTATCCACGCCGCCCGAATAGGCGACGGCTACGCTTTCCATCTCCTCCAGGATCTCCCTAAGTTGTTTCTGTTTGTTAACTAAAGTGATCGTCCGTTTCAGTTTGCCAACTATCATCTACACCAAACCTCCACAAAGTCCTTTAACCAAAGCAGATAACTCATTGAGTGATTCGATTATGCTACAAAGTCACCGGCTTGGCAATAACCCCCGCCGCCAGTACCAACAGGTTATTTTGCGGACTCCTGAACTCTGGTATAATGATACAATGGAGATGGCATTAATCACATGATTGAAACGGTGGATCTGACTAAACGATTTGGCGATTTCACAGCCGTCGATGGCATCGACCTTTCGGTGCGCGAAGGGGAAGTGCTGGCTCTGCTGGGGCCAAATGGCGCGGGTAAGACGACGACGGTGCGTATGTTGGCCTCTATCCTCAAGCCGACGGTTGGCTGGGCGCGCATCGCCGGCTACGATACCGTGGACGATGCCAAGGTGGTGCGCAATATCGTGGGCTTACTGACTGAGTTCCCCGGTCTTTACCTGCGAATGCGGGGCATGGAATATCTCGACTTTTTCGGCCAATTGCAGGGACTTTCACGTTCGGAGCGGGCCGAACGGAGTGAGGGACTTCTCAAGCGCTTTGAGTTGTGGGACGCCAGGGACAGGCGCACCGGGGAATACTCCAAGGGGATGCGCCAGAAGCTGGCACTGGTGCGCGCCATGCTTCACGATCCGCAGGTGCTCTTCCTGGATGAACCGACGTCGGCCATGGACCCGCACAGTGCTAAGCTGGTGCGTGACGCCATTCTCGAACTGCGCCGAGATCAGCACACTATCATCCTCTGCACCCATAACCTGAACGAGGCGGAGATGCTGGCTGATCGCATCACCATCATCCGACGTGGACGTATTGTGGCCCTGGGCACGGCCGCCGAGCTAAAGGCTCAGTTGCTGGGTGACCCTATTTTGGAGCTGCGGCTGGCTCAGCCCCTTGATGGACTGTTACCTGACGTGGAAGATATGGTAAAGGTGGAAGGCTGCGGCGACACCTGGCTACGCTATAGCACCCCCGACCCTGAACGTGTCAATCCGCGCTTGCTTCAGCAACTCGCTGAGCGAGGTGTGCCCGTGGTTACCCTCAGTGAGGTACCACGCAGCCTGGAAGATGTCTATCTGCAAATTGTGAACGAGTAATCTTCGTCCGTTGGCTAGTACCGACTACTGATATCTGACTACTGTTTACCGGAGAACCTATGGCCGCCCCAAGCGTTCGAGCTGGGCTAAACCGAAGTGGTATTCGCACCGCTCTTATCATTACCCGACGAGAATTGCGTGACAGCCTGCGTGATTGGCGGATCATTATTCCCGTTCTCATCCTTACCCTTATTTTTCCCTTCTTGATGGATTTCACCGCCACCGTCGCTCGTAACTTTGTGCTGCGTTACGGCGGGGCCAATGCGATCATCGCCGAACGATTGAACCCCTTTCTGCTATTGATCGTTGGCTTCTTCCCCATCTCATTTTCGCTGGTTATCGCGCTGGAGACGTTTGTGGGAGAAAAGGAACGCAATAGTCTGGAACCGCTGCTCTCCATGCCTGTCTCCGACGGCGAGTTATACCTGGGCAAGATGCTGGCCGCTCTGTTGCTCCCTCTCTTTGCCAGCTACCTGGGCATCACGATTTATCTGAGCGGCCTCTACGCGACATTGAACTGGCTGCCCGAATTTTCTCTCCTTTCCCAGGTGGTGTTGCTGACCACGGTCGAGGCGTTGGTAATGGTCTCCGCGGCTGTGGTCGTTTCCAGCCAAACGACCAGTGTGCGTGCTGCCAACCTGCTGGCCAGCTTTATCATCATTCCTATGGCATTGCTGATCCAGGTTGAAAGCGTGCTGCTGTTCTGGGGACAATACGGTGTAATATGGTGGCTCATCATCGGGCTGCTGGTGGTAGACATTCTCCTGGTTCGGATGGGGGTGCGCACCTTCAACCGGGAAGAGATTCTTTCCAAGGAGATGGACGAGCTAAAGCTCAAGACCATCTGGCGCGACTTCACGGGTTACTTTTTGCGTCCACCCGCCCTGGCTACCCGACGCAATGACACAGGTTCGGCCCGTTTCAGCCTGCTCCGTATTTACACCTACGACATCCCGACCCTGATCAAGACGGAATGGCTCTCCCTGGCTGTCGTGCTTGCCGTGCTCGTGGGGGCAAGCATCTTGGGCGGATATTATGCCACCCGCTATCCACTCCCAGCAGGCATCGTCCAACTTGACTCGCTGCCCACCGATACCTTTGAGAATCTGCCGAGTGTTGGCTTCTTGCCCCGGTTCAACACGGTTGGCATTTTCTTCAACAACGTACGCGCCATCGCCCTGGCTGCAATATTGGGCATATTCTCTTTTGGCGCGCTGGCCTTGATTCTGCTTATGATCCCACTGGCTCTGGTTGGCTTTTTCGCCGTCGAGGTGAGCCTGTTGGGTTACAACCCCTGGCTGTTTGTGGCCGCTTTCCTCTTGCCGCATGGCATCGTCGAGATGCCAGCGGCTATCATTGGTACTGCCTTCGCACTGCGCATTGGAGCTGCATTGGTGTCGCCTCCCAAAGGATTTGACGTGGGACAAGGATTCTTGCTTGTGTTGGCAAATTTCTGTAAAATCTTCTTGTTCCTGGTTGTTCCTTTACTCTTGGGCGCAGCTTTTATCGAGGCTAATCTCACCCCTCAAATTGTGCTCGCGCTTTACGGTGTGCGCTAAAGAACTGTAAAGAATAACTTCCGATTTTTGCCCGGACTCCAAGCGTGGAAAATCAGAACTTATTTCTTTACAAGCACTAAGGATTGAGAATTAAATAACTTCCTCAAATGCAAGTGACATACTGGCCTGATTCAGTCGGCCAGGTAGTGTTGACATTTGTGCATTCCCGGAGATGCATTTGGTTATCTGTTGCGGGGTTCTCAGGCGCAAAGACTCAAATGTCAACACGGCCTGGTGGGTAAGTTATTAAATCCTTAGTCCTAAGCAACCGAAGGAAGTGGCATGACCAATCAAATAGCTAGATTAATCCCGCTGGGGACTGCGGCCATCGCTAACCCGACCCACGATAATGTCTATATGGTCCTGGACGCCGGTGATCTAAGGATTTTAATCGACTGTAGTGGCAGCCCTTCCTCTCGGGTGGTGCAGGCCGGGCTTAACTTCACAGACTTGGATGGCTTGATTGTCACCCACCATCACCCGGATCATATTTACGGGGTACCCATTCTGCTTATGAACCTGTGGCTCCTGGGGCGCCGCGGATCTTTCCCCATCTATGGGCCAGCCAAGACACTACAGGTCATTCAAAAGATGATGGACTTGTATGAGTGGGAAACGTGGCCTGACTTCCTACGAGTTGATTACCGCAAGGTACCTTTGTTACCGGGTGCCCATGTAGTCTCCAACCATTTTGTCTCGATTGAGGCTTCGCCTGTTGCTCACATGATACCTGCCATTGGGCTGCGGATGACCAACCACCAAACCGGTAAGGTGTTGGTATACACCAGCGACACCATGCGTGATCCAGAGGTTGTGAACTTGGCCCGTGACGCTGATATTCTCATCCACGAGGCAACCGGCAAATACTACGGTCACTCAACCGGCTCTGACGCTGCCCGCGATGCCTTGGAAGCCAATGCCAGACGGTTGGTGCTCATTCATTATCCTTCCGTGCGTGGAGATCCGGGTGCGATATTGGAGGAGGCAAAAGCCATCTTTCAGGGCCCGGTAGAGCTGGCAGAAGATTTTAAGGTGTATGAGTTTTAAAGTGATAGCGGCACACCGGTAGCGATGAACTTGGATTGCACCGTTACTTCTATATCACCGTTGTTCTGGGCGCGAGCCACAGTAGAGAAGGTCGAAAAGAGGTGGACTCCTCACGTTGTGTAGGTGGCTTGCCATTTCGCCTTATGCTTCCTTCACCGGTTTGCAGGTAGCGTGGAGGTACGCGAAGTCGCCTCGAGGTGGCATCAACTCGGTGACATCTACTACTTCGAAGGTTTGGTTTCCAATCCGTACACGGTCGCCTGGCTTGGGCTCCCGGTCGATGTTTTGGATACCACCTACGTCCCGTCGTCCGGGCACCACAAAGCTGACTTTGTAGATCATGTCCAGGTCTCCTCCCCAACGGATACGATGGTCAGATCAGGTTGCGGTAGCGTAGCTTAAAGGATAGATCTGCGGCGATGTTACGCATGACCAAGAAACCCAGACGGGTATCTTCAAAACAAAGCTCCTGGAACTTCTTGCAGTTGATGGCATACACTTCGGTATCAGACCCGGCTCGTACCGTGGCTGATCGGGCACCGTGGTCCACCAACCCCATCTCCCCAAAGCTTTGTCCCCGGCCCAGGTTCACCATCACTGAATCGGCCAGTTCTGGCTTGGTTTCAAGAATGTCAGGATTGGTGATGATTTGCACCGTGCCGCTTCGAATCAGATAGAAGTTCTCAGTTGGATCTTTAATGTTCAATATAATATCGCCTGTCTTGTAGCTTGCTTCACTGCATAACGCTGCTACGCTTGATAGCTCTTCATCGGACAGCCCATTGAACATGTCCAATTTCCTGAGGAACTCTTTCTTCTCCGACATAGAGTTGGCCTCCTTATCTTGGCTAGTATGAACCTTGCTCTACCTTATTATTATAACACGGTTGCGGTGAGAACTCCATAGTATTAAGGTTCAGTGAATAAATGGCTCCCGCATTTGAGACGGATTTCCCCGGCAAAACTGGTGGAAGTTACGGGGACTTATTCTTTTATGGACCCTAACGTATCAGTACAACACGCGCCGGTGCGCCATCTCCATCTCGTACCTTTAAGGGGAGACAGATGAGTTGGTAGCGACCTTCAGGTACCTGACTCAGGTTCAGTCCTTCCAGAATGACCACTCCTTTTTCCAGGAGCGTGTGGTGAACCTCTAGCTTATGCGAGTCAAAGGCATCTACTGAAAGGTAATCTACCCCCACCAACTTGATCCCCCTGGATATCAACCACGGACCTGTATCTTTCGAGAGGGAGACGTAATCAGCTTCGAATTCGTAAGGCCCTCCCATCCATAGCTCAGAGTTACGGGTCTTGATGAGAAGGCGCTCGGTGCCACGACGAATGCCCAATTCGCCCAGGTCGGTGGCCGTGATGCGGTTTCCCTCGTAGCGGGGTTCGACCACCACCACCGGGCCGATGAGCAAGTCCAAAGGAAGCCGGTCAACCGTTAATCCACGGTCTTTGATGTGTCGTGGCGCATCGACATGGGTCAAGGTGTGAGTCCCCATCTCCAGGCGCGAGACGTTGAGCCTGCCATCACCCGAGAGGGACGAGACTTGCTCAATGCGTATGAGAGGATCACCTGGCCAGACTGGCATCACGGGAGAAATTGGTAAAGATATGTCGTAATAAGTAGGCATCTCTACTCCTCCCGCGTCACAACTGAGGACATTTTGCCGGCCTGGTCGTCCAGCCCTTGGCCCAACATCTGGATGCCTGCAGCCAGGGCGTGCAGTTCACGAGCCAGGCGCTCGGCCTCTTGACGGTGCTTTTCGATGGCTTTCTGTTGTCCTACGATGACTTTTTTAAGGCTCTCGACTAGCTTGTCTGCTTGCGCTTTTTCAGCCACGAGATCCCGCTGTTCGTCGGGATCGCGGCCAGCCCCAGGAGACTGGGCTCGTAGACTGGCTATGATCGCTTCCTTCTCTGCCAACTGTGCCCGGAGAAGGTTGATTTGCTGACTCATCGCCTGGTGTTGGGTGATTGTTTGCTTCTTCAGGGTGGCCAGCGCAGTGTCTCTCTCTTTGAGCAAGGCTTGCCAGCGAGCAAAATCGGTGCCACCACCAGCCTGCTGGCCTCCCTGAACAGGTCTCTGTTGCTGGAGTTGGGCCTTCAGGCGTTGGATTTCCTGCTCCTGGCTGGCAATTTTTTTCGCCACGGATGCATCTGTGCCAGCGGGCAGAGGCCGAGCGCCGGTTTCTGGCTGTAGCGCTCGGTCAATGGCGTTCAGCATTTCGTCAATCTCGAAGGGTTTTATGAGATAGTCGACAGCTCCCAGCCGAAATGCCCGTATAGCCGTCTCTTCAGATCCGTGGAAAGTCATCACAATGGTCGGGATATTATATCCTCGCTTGTTCAGTTCCTCCAACATGTCGAGGCCGTGCATCGTTGGCAGTTTCAAGTCAGTGATGATCAAATCAGGTTTCTCTTCGATGGCTTTCTGCAGTCCCAGCTTACCATCCCGTGCGGTGATGACTTCCCACCCTTCAGGTTTGAGAATGTTGTTGGCAATGAAGACGATGTTCTCACGCCGGTCTTCGATTATTAGTACCTTACGTGACATCCCTTTCCCTCTTTAAGGTCTTTGCACAACTGGTGCGAGACTGGTGTATTCTGGCTTCCCGCATCCATTATAGCACAAAATCCAAAGATTCGCTGATTTTGGAGACTCCTCATATAATTACCTGACTCACCCTCGACCAGCATAGATGATGGGGTATCTTCGTCATCGACTTCCAAATTTTTTCTCTTCCAGGAGGCACGTCCCGAATGTTTCAAGAATACGGCTTCGAAGCACCACGTAGCAGTCTGGTAACATCCGCGGATGGGGCGGCATTGGCTGCCTCCGAAATCGGATTTCCCGTTGCGCTCAAGATCCTCTCGCCTGATGTCTTGCATAAGACGGACGTTGGAGGCGTAGTTCTCAACGTGGAAAGCCCCGACGCGGCACGCCAGGCTTTTGAGCGCATCATGGATTCGATACAGGCAGCTCACCCCGAAGCCAGCATCGAGGGTGTTGAGGTCCAGGAAATGGTAATCGGGGGCGTCGAAGTCATCATCGGCTTGTTAGATGACGCGCAGTTTGGCCCGGTGCTCATGTTTGGGCTGGGCGGCGTGTTCACTGAAGTCCTGGGGGACGTTAGCTTTCGGGTTTTGCCTATCGAACCCGGCGACGCATCCCAGATGATACGTGAAATACAAGGCTACCAAATCCTTAAGGGCTATCGAGGTCAGCCGCCGGTATCCGAAGAGATGCTGGTTGACCTGTTGATGCGCGCCAACCGTTTGGGCATCGACCTGGGAGGCAAGTTTGAGTCGGTCGACTTTAACCCCATCCTCGTATGGGAAGATCAGCATCGAGTGCTGGATTTTAAGGTCATCTGGCACTCCCAGGCCAAGCCTGCCCCACGCGTAACCCCACCCAATACCCAGCATCTGGAGAACTTCTTCAGGGCTAATTCGGTGGCCCTGATCGGTGCTTCGGCCACGCCCGGCAAAATCGGCAATGCTGTGCTGGATAGCTTGTTAAAGTACGAATATCAAGGGGTAGTGTTTCCTATCAACCCCGGACGTGATGAGATTATGGGGGCCAGGACCTATCCTTCTCTCGATGACGTCCCGGAGCAAGTAGACCTCGTCGTTGTCACCATTGACCTGCGCCTGGTGCCCGATGTGATCAAGGTGTGTGCCAGCAAGGGCATCCACAACCTGGTCGTCATCTCGGGTGGAGGCAAGGAACTCGGAGGCGAACGGACCGAGTTAGAAGCGGAAATTCGCCGATTGGCCAGAACTCATGGCGTACGAGTGGTTGGTCCCAACTGCATCGGCGTCTTCGATGGCCAGACGCGCCTCGACACCTTCTTCCAGGTACAGGAACGTATGGTACGCCCCAAGGCCGGCCCAGTTGCGGTACTCACTCAGTCGGGCACGATAGGCGCGGCTTTCCTGGAAGATGTGGTGGCTACCGGGGTAAGCAAGTTCGTCAGCTACGGCAATCGCACCGACGTAGACGAAGCCGACTTATTGGCTTATCTGGCCGACGATCCGGAAACCAATCTGGTTGCTATGTACGTAGAGGGTATCGAAAACGGACGCAAGTTTCTGAGCACGGCCAGGGAGGTCACCAAGAAGAAACCGGTTGTTGTTTTTAAGGTAGGACGCACCGAACGGGCGGCCCGCGCCTCTATATCACACACCGGTTTCTTCGGTGGTTCCTACAGCGTCGTGCAGGGTGCCTTCAAACAGGCCGGAATTATCGCTGTAGACAGCTACGAGGAACTGGTTGCCACAGCCAAGGCGTTGGCCATGCAGCCCGCGGCCAGGGGACCGCGGGTGGCGATGATCAGCAATGGAGCCGGCACCATGGTGCAGGGTATTGATCTACTGAAGACCTACAATTTGGAAATTCCCGAACTCAGCCCTGAAACACTGCGCAATCTGGCGGACGTGTATCCGCCCTTCTACGTGGTTCAGAACCCCATAGACGTCACCGGTTCGGCCACCAGCACGGATTACGAGGTCGGTATTGAGACCTGCATGCACGACCCGCAGGTGGACATCGTCATGCCGTGGTTCGTCTTCCAGGACACCCCGCTGGGGGAGGACATCGTCCAAATGCTGGGCAGGCTCACCCGAGAATACGACAAACCCATTTTGGTGGGTGCTATTGGGGGAGGGCCATTTACCGTCAGGATGTCCCAGGCCATCGAAGCCGAGGGGGTGCCCGTCTTCCATTCGGTCCGCGAGTGGATCGCTGCCGCTCGTGGCCTGGCGTTCAATCAGACGTAAAACGTGATGCGTAATCCGTGATCCGTGACCCTTGCGCATCACGCATCACTCATCACGCATCACGTAGCAGGTTAAGCCCGTGAAGACCTTCAGTCTTGACGATACCATAACCGTCATTGCCACGCCGCTGGGGGAAGGCGGGGTGGGCATTGTGAAGATAAGCGGCCCGGAAGCCGCCTCGATTCTGAGGCAGCTTTTCGTGCCAGCGGTTCGTGCGGCGGATGGTTTGGAGCCTCGCCGCCTCACTTTTGGACACATTCGAGATCCGGAGACCGGCGATGTGGTGGACGAAGTGCTGGCGGTGACCATGCCGGGTCCTCATAGTTACACCCGGCAGGACGTGGTGGAGATCCAGGCCCACGGGGGCATTGTGCCGCTGCGCCGCATTTTGGGGCTGACGCTGGCGACCGGCGCTCGCCCTGCCGAGCCGGGCGAGATGACTTTGCGTGCCTTTCTCAACGGGCGGCTGGACCTGGCTCAGGCCGAAGCCGTACTGGACGTGGTTCAGGCTCGAACTGAGGCCGCCCTGCGCGTGGCGACGGAGCAATTGGGGGGGAAACTCTCGGCGCGGGTTCGGGGGGTACGCTCCGAACTGGTAGACGTGCTGGCCTATTTGGAAGCGAGCATCGACTTCGTCGAGGATGAGATCCCGCCGCAAGACGTGGTCACACCGTTGCGCGAGATTGGGGCGGCGTTGGAGGAGATCTTGGCCACCGCCGACCGGGGCCTTATCTACCGCCAGGGCATCCGGGCCGCAATTGTAGGCCGGCCTAACGTGGGCAAGAGCTCGTTGCTCAACGCCCTGCTGCGCGGCGAGCGGGCCATCGTCACCCCCATCCCTGGCACCACCCGCGATACGCTGGAGGAGACGGTCAACATGGGGGGGGTGCCCCTGGTGCTGGTGGACACGGCAGGCATCCGGGCCGAGACCGGCGACGAGGTGGAGCGCATCGGCGTGGAACGCAGCCGGGCCGCGCTGGAGCGGGCCGACCTGGCCTTGCTGGTGGTTGATGGCAGCCAGCCGCTGACCGACGCCGACTGGGACATCGCCGCCTTGATTGGTGGCAAACCGGCACTGGTAGTTGCCAACAAGTGTGACTTGCCCCAGCTAGAGCTGGCGACCGGTTTGCTACCCTCAGTGCCACGCTTGCGTGTGTCGGCGCTGACAGGCGAAGGCATCGAGGCGCTGGAAGAGGCAGTCGTGGAATTGGTGTTTGGCGGGGCGGTGACGACCGCAGACACGCCGCTGGTCAGCAACCCACGCCACCAGGCGTCGTTAAAGCGAGCCTTGGATCACGTACAGGCCGCCGAGGGGGGCCATCTAGGCGGCCTGAGCCCCGACCTGGTGTCCATTGACGCGCGCGAAGCGGTGGATGCGTTGGGGGAGATTACGGGGGAAACGGTTAGCGAGGATCTATTGGAAGCGATATTTAGCAATTTCTGCATCGGGAAGTAAATGACGCCTTTCGAGCTGTTTCCAGGTCACTCTGGAGCTCGGCCTCCAGTTCTTCGGGTGGGTAATTAAACAGAGGCACCTGGTAGCGACCACACGCCTCAAAGAATTCCACTCGCGACAGGCCGGCCAGTTCTGCCGCCTTTCCTGAGGAGAGCTTGCCCAACTCAAACATCTTCAAGGCAGCCATCAGGCGAATCTGCGCTTGCATCTCCTCTGGCGTGGTCTGCACCGCCGGTTCCAGGTCATCAGGGTATTCCAGGGTCATTTGTTTCATAGCGTTTCCCTCCAAGCCCGGGGATATTATGGTGCACCCGACCGCGTTCGTCAAGTTGGGGCGGACACGCCGGTCCGTCCCTAGCGTGAATGCGTGGCCCCGCCCTGATGGTCGCCATTGGCTACTGAAAAGGACGGGGCCGTTGTTATTTGCCCTGCGGCTCAAACTTTCCGGCCGCCGGGCGGGACCGGGTCCGACTAGCTCCCCAAGCTTTGTGGCACCGGCCGCCAGTCCGCCTTAGACTGGCGACGTTTCCGGCCTAAACGGCGAGTTATGGGGGCCAGCACCGCGCGAAACCCGTTGTTTGTGTTGAAGTTGTCTGGATTGTCGTTGTTGCGGTAGGCGCAGCGGACGTTTCTTTGATTGTTGATCCACGAGCCGCCACGCACCACCCGCCGGCTGGCCCAGGACCCGGCCCCAAATTTAGCCAGTCGCGCCCAGGCTTTTGCGCCACCCGCCTAAAAGGCGCCCTACCTCGGTCACCATTCGCATCACGTGTTCATATTGTCCTATACTCAAGAAGTGCAGATCCTGGCAGAGACGCAGGTAGAAGCGCAACCGTGCCAATTCGACGTCAGCTTCAGAAAGAAACGGATCTTTATGGTCATCGGGACTGAGGCCAGCACGCAGGATGAGGTCTTGAAAATTCAGAGCTGCCTCCTGTACCCGACGGGTGAGCAAATGCCGCTGGGTACGGGGCCATTTAGCCGTAGCAGGAATCAACCACAGCAGCAGGTCATATGTCTTGGCGAAGATGGGTGATTGTCTCATCATATACCTCATAGGAGACCATAAAATGTGTAGTGCGGCTGGGTGAGGGCCGACACGCAGGTCCGCCATAATCCTCATATGGGGCTCAGTTTGCATAAAATCGACTTGCGCAATCCCACTGTGTTTCCATAGCGGGCGTGGTTGGCCCAACCCCGTACTGAGGCGTGCAACTGTTCGCCGTCAATTGTCCCGGCGTGGTAGGTGGCGATCAACTGGCGCAAGCGGCGGCGGAAGGCATAGCCATTGGCTGGCTTGAGACGGCGATGGTCGGGATAGACCCGGAAACCAAGAAAGGGGATACCGGTTCCCACCGGATAAACTTGTGCTCGCCTTTCGTGCAGCGTCAGACGCAACGTAACCAGGAAATCAATAATTCGCCGCCGCCAGCCATGTAACGCCGCTTTCTCAGGAGCGAAAAGGAGAAAGTCGTCCACATAGCGGAGGTAGGCCCGGCACTTCAGTTTGCGTTTGACGAATTGATCCAGTTCATTGAGGTACACGTTGGCCCAAAACTGGCTGGTGAGATTCCCAATGGGTAGTCCTCGGGGGCGGGTCGCTGCCAGCAAGTCGTCGCCGGGAAACCAGACCATCTGGTATTCCGAGTCGAGTATGCCCGCGCCGCTTTCCAGAATCTGATCCACCAGCCACAATACTCCTTCGTCGCGAATGGGGCGGGCGATCAGGCTCCGTAAGATGGTGTTGTCAATAGATGGGAAGAATTTTCGGATATCGCACTGGAGCACATACGGGTAGCGGCGGGCATAATATTGGCAGCGGTCCAGTGCGCGATGTGTGCCTTTGCCCACCCGGCAGGCGTAGCTGTCGTGGATGAAACGCCGTTCGAAGATGGGATCGATTACCCGGCACAAGGCGTGATGCACCACTCGATCAGGGAAAGGAGCCGCGCTGACCTTGCGCCATTTGGGCTGAGTGATATGAAAGTTCCAGTAGCCGCCCGGTACGTAGGTGCGCATTGCCAATTCCTCTTGCAGCTTGAAAAGGTTCTCCTCGAGATTGAACTCAAACGCGGCCACGTCCGGGCGGCCGCGTTTGCCCCGGGCGGCGTCCCGGTAAGCATAGTACAGGTTGGCAAAGTCATATACTTGGGGATAAAGTTTCTTGAATGTCTTCATGAACTGAACCCTACGGAGCGATTACTGAGGATCCGGCTCTGCTTGAATGAATTATTAGGGGATGTGAGACTTATCCGCTTATCTGTTTCGTATCCGTTGCATTTTTCCCGCGCGCGGCCGCCGCTTCGCGGCGGATTTAGGACTCAGGAAGTGGGGAGCAGGGGGGCCAGCACCGCGCGAAACCCGTGGAGTGTGAGGAAGCTGTCTGGATTGTCGCCGTAGCGGGCGGCGCAGCGGACGATCCTTCGAAGGTGGAACCACGAGCCGCCACGCACCACCCGCCGGCCGGGGGCATCCTCTGCCTCGCGACCATCGGTCGGGTCGTATGGATAATCGGCCCACAGTGTATGGCACCATTCCCACACGTTGCCGGCCATGTCCAGACATCCGTAGGGAGACGCGCCATCAGGGAAGACGCCCACGGCGCTGGTGCGGCGCAGGCCGGTCTCCTCGGTATTGGCCTTGTCGGCATCAAAGTCTCCCTGCCAGGGCCACTCGCGCTGCGGCTCGGGATTGGGGATGTGAGATAAAGAATCAGGCATCGGAGATTGGACATCAGGTATCTGGAGTCCACCCCGTGCCGCTTTTTCCCATTCCGCCTCGGTCGGCAACCGAATCACCCAGTCGGTCAGCCTCGAACCTTCCAGTTCCATATCAACTTGTAGACTTGTAGATTTGCGGATTTGTTCCGTGAGCCAGGCGCAGTAGGCCATGGCCTCGAACCAGGTGACACCCGTCACCGGGTGGTTGCGGCGGGTGCGCTGTTCGTTCCACCCCATCGGCTGATGCCGCAGTTTAGGTGGGCGACGGGCCAGCCAGTCGCTCCACCGTTGGCGGTCTCCATCGTCTTTAATCCACGAAAGGTCCGATTCAAAAGTCCCTTTCAACCATCCCAAGCCAAGATCAGTCCAATGGGTTTCATTCTCGTAGCCGCCGTTCTCCACGAAATGGGCAAATTGGGCCACTGTCACCGGGTAACGGGCCACGTAGTAGGCGTAGGGGATGTCGTAAGGCTGGGGATGGCCCAGTTCGCCCTCCCAGTTAAGGTCGGTCTTCTCCCGGCTGCCCAGCCAGAAGGGGCCGGGGGGAATCTCGGCAAAGCCCAGCCTGGGTTCGTCCGGCAACGACAGGCGGCTGGTGTCAAAACGCGGATCACCGATTTGGGGGCGGCCCAGCAAATCGCCAGCGGCGGCACGGTCGGCGGCTGGGCTACTTCCGCCAAGCACCCTCAGCAACTGAGACTGGGTGTCGGTCAGCAACTGGCGGCGCAGACGATCGTCGTCAATCTCGGCCAGGCACTCGCCGGCCAGCAGCGCACCGCCCGTCGGATGTTGGGCCAAGGCCTTACCCAGGAAACGGCGCCGCTGGTCAGGATCAAGCACGGCGGCCAGCAGGCGCAGTGTTTCACGCCAGCCCTGGTCGGACACTCGGGCCAAAGCCTCTTCCAGCCGCTCGGGACGCTTTGATAGATAGCGAGCGGCCATGTATTCCTGGAACGTGCGGTGGTGGGCGAAGGCATATACCTCGTCCTCCCGCTCTTCCAGCAGGTTGCTGCGATGGGCGGCCCAACGCAGGAAAATCTTAAGGGTGGCCACTTCTTCTTCTAACTCGCCTGACTCTAACATGCGGGCGATGGTGCGTGCCCACTCATCGGCACTGGCCTGGGGGCGGCCGGTTTCCAGTAACCAGTAGGCGGCTGGCTCCAGGTAGTAGGCCCGGTCATCAAAGCTGGCCGGTACCTGGTCCGGGGTCAACTCGCGGTGCAGTTGACGGCCCGCGTCGCCAGGGCGAGATTTCTCCCACTCCTCCAGCAGCAGGCGGGTGCAGCGCTCGTACAGGTCTTTACGGCTGTCAGGCAGTTGCTGGCGGTGGTGAATGATGGCCACCAGAGTCAGCAGCAGCGGTGTCTCTGTCAGGTCGCGTACCTGCTCCTTCTGGTCAATCGCTGCAAGCAGGGTACTGGTCTTGTCCTTGGCCTCCCGGCGGGCTTCGTCGCTCAGCGCCCCACCCCGGCGCAGGACCTCTTGGTACCAGCGGGGCACGAAGCCCTCTACCAATTCATGATCAAGTGGTTGAATCTCAACCTCATCGAATCGGCTGGGGGCGGCCTGACCCCGGTGGGCCTCGGGGCGACAGGCGATCACGTAACGATTGGGATGCTCGGCGTCGTCGGAGGCGTAGCGTGTCACAAAGCGTTCGACCACGCCGACGAGGGTAGGGCGCAAGTCGAGGTAGACCTCGTCCAGACCATCCAGGAAGATGAGACAACGTCCTTGTGCTAACAAGTCCTTGAAGAAGGCCTCATCCAGCCCGTAATCTCCGAAGTTGAAAGCCAGGAATTCAAGTAGGGTTTCGGCCTGGCGGGCCTGGGTCCTTTCGTAGCGTTGCAGTTTGTCTTGCCAATAGACGGCGAACTCTCGCAAGGGAAAGTAGATGGGCACTGGCAGGGGGTCCAGCTTAATGTCTAACAGTTCTTTGGCGATGCCTGGGTCGCCTTTGAGGTGAGCGTCAGCCAGGACGCCGGCCACGTACTTGAGGAAGGTGGATTTGCCGGAGCCGGCCCGCCCCAACACCACCAAATGGGGATAGCGAGCCAGGAAGTCAGTCAGAGGTGGCGCTTCACGAATGGGTTCGTCCTCCAAGATGCGTGCGGCTGATTTGCCTTCATCGTTGATAGGATGCCAGTCGGTGCCCCGGCCTCCCCGTCCGCGCAAGGGTATGTAGACCGCACGTAGGCGGACGTCGGCGTCATAACCTTCGCGTTCGTCCAGGGATTTGAGGTCGAGGTAGCGGTACTCGTGGCTGACGGCCCGGTCGAGGTAATCACGAAGTTGGGGGGAGATTTGTGGCACACGGCGCGCCCGGTTCCGCAGCCAGCCCGCCACTTTGCCGATGCCAGTTTTAGTGACCTGGTAAATGTCACCTGGACCCTTGGTGATCAGCCCCACCGCCAGGAGTGCCAGGAAGATGGCAATCGGCAATACAAAAATGGCCCCGGCCAGGCCCAGCCTCGTGACCAGCCAGCTCCACAGTTCCAGAAAGAAATCGTAGAAGGGACGTACGTCTTTGCCGGGGGGCAAGGGGACCACTGGCGTGGCGGTAGGGGTAGCGGGAGTAGGCGTTGGGGTTGGCCCCTGGGCGTGGGCGGCAAGCAGAGAGAGGAAGAATAAGGTGAAAAGGATAAGAATGAGAAGCAGCCAATGCGCGGTACGACGCGACACCGAGTTCCTCCTTGGTTGAGTGGTTAATGTCTATCTTCTATCCCTGTCGCTCACTCGATTTCCCAATATCCAATCTCTAATCTCCAATCTCACAACTTCGCCAGGCTACTCAACGCCAGCCGCACCTGCTCCTCCACCGACTCCTCACGCGCCTCTTGGGGCAGGGCGCGCAGGGCGGCCTGGGCCTCGGCCACCGAGTAGCCCAAAGTGGTTAGCGCGCCGATCACCTCGTTGTCGGCGTCGCTGATGGTCGGGCCGGCTGCCCACACGTCTTCGATCTCGATCTTGTCGCGCAGGGCAAACACGATCTGCCGCGCCTTTTTGGGTCCGATGCCCGGCACCCGGGCCAGCAGCGCCGCCTCCTCGCGGGCGACTGCCTGGCGTAGCGTTTCCTGGGGCACGTGCGACAGGATAGCCAGCGCAACCTTGGGGCCGATGCCCTGCACACCCAGCAACGTGCGGAAGAGTTCCAATTCCTCGCGGTCGGCGAAACCGTACAGAGTCAACTCCGTCTCGCGCACGTGCAGGTGGGTATACAAGGTCACATAGCCGATATCCAGACGGTCCAGCAAGCTCGTCGGCACGTAAACTGCGTAACCCACGCCGTTGACGTCCACCAGCAGGTAGTCGTCTCCCTTTTCGATTATCTCACCCCGGATGCTTCCGATCATTGATTGACTCGTGATGCGTGAAACGTGATGCGTGATGCGTGATCCGTGGATTTGCGTTTCACGCTTTCACGCATCACGCATTACGGATCACGCATCACGTCTTACGTTAGCTCACAAGCGCCTGCCACCGCGCCGAGTGAAAGTGACAAATAGCTACCGCCAAAGCGTCGGCCGCGTCGTCGGGACGGGGCATCTCGTCCAGGCCTAGCAGGAGCTGGACCATGCCCTGCACTTGTTGTTTGGGCGCATTTCCGTAGCCGGCGACCGCTTGTTTGATTTCGGCCGGTTTATATTCCTGGAGAGGCAACCCGGCCTCGGTAAGGGCCAGCAAGGTCACCCCGCGCGCGTGTCCGACTGACAGCGCGGTGCGCGCGTTTTTGCTGAAGAAGAGTTCTTCCACTGCGGCGCTGTCGGGATGCCATTCAGCGATCAACGCCTGCAACTCACGGTAGATGTGTTGCAGGCGCTGTGCTAGCGGCTGGTTAGCAGGCGTTGTGATGGCCCCGTAGGTCGTCAGGCTCAGCTTGTCCCCTTCACCCTCGATGACCCCATAGCCGGTGATGGCCGTCCCTGGATCGATTCCCAGAACCCTCAATAAACTTCCCTCAACCTGGTAGACGGTAAACGGTAGACAGTAGTCAGTAGTCAGTGGACAGTGGTCAGCCCTACCTGACGGCGGAGCAGATTTAGCCGGTATGTTTTAAGCTTGCCTGTATACTGATTACCGTCTACCGTCTACTGTCTACTGTCTACCGGTTTATACCGTCGCCAGAATCTCTTCGGAGATGTCCAGGTTGGAGTAGACCTGCTGCACGTCGTCTAACTCCTCCAGGTTCTCAATCATATTCATTACCTGGAGTGTCTCCTTTTCGCCCAAGGTCATCAAGGTTTTGGGCACTTGCGACAGTTCGGCCTCTTCGACGGTTAGCCCGGCGCCTATCAAGCCCTCGCGCACTGCGTGCAGATCAGTTGGCAGTGTGTAGACCTCAACAAAATCATCGCTGACTTCTATGTCTTCTGCGCCGGCATCGATGGCCATCATAAAGATGTCGTCTGGGTCTAAGTTGTCACGAGCGACGGTCAGGTAGCCTCTGGTGTCGAACATCCAGGCCACGGCACCCGCTTCGGCCAAGTTGCCGCCGCTCCGGTTGAAGATGCGGCGCACATCAGAGAGCGTGCGGTTGCGGTTGTCGGTGAGGCATTTGACCAGTAAGGCCACACCGTGGGGCGCGTAGCCCTCATAGATGATCTCTTCCAGTCGGCCCCCTTCCAACTCACCGGTGCCACGCTTGACCGCCCGCTCGACATTGTCTTTGGGCATGTTAGCAGCCCGCGCTTTGTCGATGGCCAGCCGCAGCGCCGGATTGGTACTTGGATCACCGCCGCCTTCCCGGGCCGCCACCGTGATTTCGCGGGCTACACGGGTGAAGATTTTGCCACGCTTGGCATCTTCAGCCCCCTTCTTGCGTTTGATGGTTGACCACTTGCTATGTCCAGACATTTCACACCCCCTCGTGAGGGCCATAGATTGACAATTACCCGAGAGGAATTATACCACAGGCAATTAGATTCGCGCCAAAGCGAAAGTGACGAGATTGCTTCCAAAATCTTCGCGCGACTGCATCACCTTCGGCTGGATAGGGCGCGCCGGGCTGGAGGCCAACGAAGCGGCAGCACGTGGGTTCAATAGAAAACTCTTTCAAACAAAATTTACCACAAAACCCACGACTACCTTGACAATCAAGTGATTTTGTGGTAGAGTATGTTTATATTTGTTTGAATAGGGCTAATGTGGAGAGACGTAAGTCATGCTACCTGCAGAGAGACAGAAGGCTATTCTAGACTACGTGGCTCGAAAAGGCTTCGCCAGCGTGGCAAATCTGGCCCAGAGGCTATCTGTATCAGAGATGACGGTCAGGCGCGACCTGTCTGAGTTGGAAGAACAGGGGCTTTTGACTCGAACCTGGGGCGGGGCTGGCGTGGCAGAGTCGGCTTTCTTCGAGATTTCACTCGAAGCCAAGGTGTCGCAGTTTGTGGGTGAGAAGGAACGAATCGGAAAAGCCGCAGCGGAAATGATTCAGGACGGGGATGTCGTGCTGCTAGATTCGGGTTCGACGACAACTCAGGTTGCCAAACACTTAAAGGACAAACGCATCACGGTGGTAACCAATGCCCTGAACATCGCCTCAGAGCTATTGAACTGCCAGCAAATCGAGGTTCTCGTGGCGGGCGGTATGCTCAGGAAGGGTTCCCTTTGCCTGATCGGCCCCCAAACCGATGCTTTTTTCAAGGATGTGCGTAGTGATAAGCTGCTCCTGGGGGTGGAAGGGGTAGATGTGAGAGCTGGATTGACCGTACCAGACATGATAGAAGCCCATTCGAAACGCGCTATGGTCAGCTCTGCGCAGCAAGTCATTGTCGTGGCCGATCATAGCAAGTTGGGCCGTAATACCCTGGGCACCATCATCCCTCTGGCTGAGGCTGACTATCTCATCACCGGCAGCGAAGGATCAGAGGAAATAGCGGGACAGATCAGACAACACGTCGAGGTGATCACCGTGTAGGAGAATCGCCCTGAATTCGGCCTGAATGTGATAAGGGCTCACCCTCCCTGTCAGAAGTGATGAGCCCCTAAGTCGGCCGAGAGTAAAGGACTTTTTTCAATGGCCGGGCAGAAGATTCTTCTGCTCACCAATGCCAGTTGTTGTCTCATTCCCCGACCGATGGCTGATTTTACCATAAGAGAGCATCTTCAGCTAGATGAGGCCATATGCTCAGTGGGAATGGATTGTATCCCTTCAAGGAGGGATCCCAGACTTCAGTTGGCAGCCCTCTTCACAGAGATCTCTCGGAAAGTCAGCCAACACAACAACGAATTGGGAAAGGAACGAATTCTTCGCGCTCACTCAGTCATTCGTTTTATTCTAAATTCGTTGTTGTCTTGCGCCATAATCACTTTCCGAGAGTTCTCCACAGCAGCGAAAGGAGGTGAGGGCCGGAGAAGCATCCTGTCTCGTGATTGATCCGACTGAAGTCAGTATGCTGTTCGCACTTACATCAGCGACAAAACCTAAGGAGGAATCTAACAATGAAAGCGCGAAATCGGTGGCTGTCAATCAGCCTACTCACCTTGGTTGCATTGCTGCTGGCTGCCTGTAGTGTCACAGCGACACCTGAAGTGGTCACTGAAGTCGTCAAGGAGACCGTGATCGAGGAGGTAGTGGTCACAGCTACCCCAGAGCCTGCCTCCGAGAAGACCACTCTTGAAGTATGGACCAAGTACACGCCAGGGCAAGACAAAAATCGTTACGATGCCTTCGAGGAAGCCTTGGTCACCTGGGGAGCGGAGCATCCAAACATCAGGATCAAGCATGTTTACTTTGATAGCTCCGAGTTTAAAACCACAGTGCCACTGAGTATGGAATCTGGAGAAGCGGGATGCTTGGTTCTCGCCGACATCGGTGGGGCCAACTTGTTGCCCTGGTATAACGCCGGGTATCTTGTACCTTGGGACGACTATGCCCAGCAGTACGCTTGGTTCGAGAAGGACACAGGTGGTTCGATGGTTGCCAGCAACTTAGGTACAGGCCGCAGCAGCGTGTATGACGGACCGGAAATCGCCGGTGTTCCCAATATCTACCAACCATTAGGAATATTCTATAACAAGGACAGTTTCAAGGAACAAGGTCTCACGCCGCCAGCTAACTGGGATGACTTCGTCAATATCTTGGAGACATACAAAGAGGCTGGCACTCCGCCACTTGTATTTGGCAATGCTCAACAATTCCACGGGTTGCACTATCTCTCATCCTTGATAGGTGCGTATGTGGATATCGATCGGCTTAATGCATGGTGGGATGGATCGGACCCAAGTGTGAAGTTCACGGACCCTGACTTTCTCGCGGCAGCGCAGACCGCTCAAGAGTGGGTCGAAGCAGGCTATTTCACCCCGGATTTTAATGCCATCAACTTTGATGACGCTATGGGCCTTTTCCTGGCCGGCGAACAGCCGATGCTCCTAACCGGGGACTGGAATGTAGCGCGCATGAATGAGAATGCTGCCTTTGAGGTTGGCTACTTTCCTTTCCCATCAGCCGATCCAGATATTGCCTGGACTATCGTCAAACAGCCGGACTGGCCTTTTGTTATGCCGACTTGGTGTGAGCACAAGGACGAAGCAGCGTTGTTCATGGATTTCCTGATCTCCCAAGAAGGTATGGCCCCATTCTATGAGCAGGGTATGCAGCCTACATTCCCATTTGACGCCTCTGGGCTGAAGGCAAGTACCCTGCAATTGGAAGTGGCCCAGGGAATTGAAGGTAAGCACAGCGGCTTTTACATTGATGTTGTCGACTCAGAGGTCCACTCCCTGATCTGGCCTTTGAACCAGCTCCTGTTCGATGGATCTGTAACGCCAGAGGATTTTGCCCAACAAATACAGGAGGCCCGGGAAAAGTACCTGAGCGAGCCAGGGGGATGATAAGTGTAAGAGTGTCCTCGGAATGACCATCGGGAGGGCCAGACGACGCTGCACTTGGCCCTCCCAGAATCAATCTGTGTTGAGTCACTAATGTTTGTAAGGGGATGAGATGAAATCAACACCTATCAGAAAGAGTGATCCGATGAAAACGATGTGTTCAGCCAGAGTCGGTCGGCTCTTTGGATATCAGAGCAAAGCCTATCTGTATCTATTGCCAGCTTTCTTGATTTATACTGTGTTTGTCATCTACCCCTTTTTACAAACGATCTATCTGAGCCTATTCGGCGGCACGGGCACGCAATCGACCACCTTCACCGGGCTTGAGAACTACCAGAATCTGTTGTCTGACCCCATATTCTGGAATGCTTTCAAGAACAACCTCCGCTGGGCTGCGATGGTGCTTATCCTTCCCGTCAGCTTCGGGCTTTTCCTGGCCGTGATCTTAGCCCGGAGGCGACTGTTGGGCAGGACCTTCTTCCGCACAGTTCTGTTCTTGCCCCAGGTCATCACCTCGGTCATCGTGGCTATGGTCTGGCGCTGGATGTACAATCCTCTTTTTGGCCCGGTCAACGAGGTTCTCCGCTTGATCGGTTTGGGAGAAGTGGCTCGCGGTTGGCTCGGTGACCACACTTGGGCTTTGCTTGCTCTGGCTATTGGATACAGTTGGGCCTACTATGGTTTTTCTATGGTGGTCTTCTTAGCAGCCCTGCAAGGGATTGATGATACCCTGTATGACGCGGCCAAGGTTGATGGCGCTAATGTATTTCAGGAGTTCTGGCACGTGACCCTGCCAGGGATCAAGCTTGCGCTGGCTACTGTGCTCTTATTCACGTTGATCGAGTCCTTCAAGATCTTCGATATCGTGTTCGTGGGGACCAGGGGCGGGCCTGGCTACAGTACCTGGGTCATCTCATACTATTTGTACGATTACACTTGGAACCAATGGAAAGTGGGACAGGGCGTAACGTCCGCCGTGGTTCAGACAGCGTTTGTGGCCTGCCTATCGGCTCTGTTCCTCTGGTATCGAGGCCGAATTCAAAAGAGCGAAGGGTAAGAGAAGATTATGATCACATCTGTGTCAAGACTGTGGAGCTTGGTCGCCAGTCAGGAGACAGCACTCACTCTCCGGAAAGTACGAAAGCTCTTCCACCGTTTGGTTCCTTTCTTAATTTTGAGTGCGGTTACCGCTGTGGTTCTCTATCCCTTCATCTTCGTACTCTTGACCTCACTGAAAACCAGCAATGAGGTGAGGGTCAACCCCCTCGGCCTGCCCGAGCAATTTCTTTGGGGAAATTATTCAGAGGCATGGGGGCGCGGAAACCTCAACGTTTACTACAAAAACAGCCTCATTGTCGTCGTTCCCGTTGTTCTGACCATTATTGCCTGTTCGATTTTGGCCGGCTATGCCCTCAGCCGGCTCAGATTCCGAGGAAGTCGTGTTCTCTTCTGGTTTTTTATCGCCGGGATGGGGTTGCCACTGGAAGCTATCATCATCCCTCTGTACTATATGATGAGAGACTTCAGCCTCCTCAACACCCACCTCGCGGTGATTTTCCCAATGATTGGCTTGATCCTCCCCTTCGGGATTCTAGTGTTGACCGGTTTCATCGGCAAGATTCCGTCAGACCTGCTCGACGCGGCCAAAGTCGATGGCGCTACCGATTGGCAGATCCTTCGGCACGTAGTGGTCCCCATCGCCCAGCCAGGTATCGTGACCGTCTTGGTATTCTCCTTCCTGTGGACCTGGAACCAATTCTTCCTGCCGACAGTGATGTTGACTGACAACCGCGTCCGCACTCTGCCTGTTGGGCTTGCTTATTTTATCGGTGCGTATAACACGGAACAGCATCTTTTGGCAGCGGGTGTCCTAATCACCGCAGTCCCGGTCATCGTTGTTTACACTATTTTCCAGCGCCAATTTATCCGCGGTCTCACAGTCGGGGCCATTAAGTAACTGCATACGTTAATCCCTCCTATTGAGAAAGGAAGCCGAGATATGTACCGACTTGGCCTCGATATCGGCGCCACCAAGACAGTGATCGGTATCATCGACGAAAGAGGGACTGTGGGGCAGTGCATCAAGCAAGCCTCGAGTCGAGCGCTTCAAACAGCGGAGACACCTGCTGACTCGCTGGCGCTGAGTATCCGGGAATTCTGTCAACAGACTGGCATTAAGCTGAAAGATGTTGAGGGGGTGGGCATCGGTTTTCCAGGTGTGATGGACCGGCCGTCAGAGACAATCGCTTCCTGTCCCAATCTACAAGCCCTAGATGGTCTGCCCCTTGGACGCGATCTGGTGCAAAGGCTTGGAGTACCTGTCTTCTTGGAAAACGATGTGAACCTCATCGCTTTAGGGGAGCATTTCAAGAGACGAGGAAAGAACGCTAAGGTTATGGCCTGCATTTTTGTAGGCAGTGGTATAGGTTGTGGTTTGGTTCTCGATGGGCAACTATACACTGGCGCAGACGGAGCTGCAGGCGAATTCGGTCACACTGTTATTGAGCCGGCAGGGCTGCCTTGCACCTGTGGAGGCCAAGGCTGTCTCGACATGTACTGTTCCGGTAAGGCGTTAGCAATTCAAGCCGCTTCCATTCTTGGCCGATCCGGGGATGCGGATGGCGTCGATGCTGACCGTGAGGCAGTCTCTTGGAGCGAGGCGGAGCGGGTCATCAAAGCGGCGAAGGAAGGGCATGCGGCAGCATTGGAAGCGTTGCACAGGGCTTTCCGGTACTTGGGCCTGGGAGTAGTCAATCTGGCCAACATCCTGAACCCGCGACTGATCATCTTGGGTGGAGGGATCGTTGCCGGCTGGCCTGAGGGGGTAGACATTGTGCGGGAGGTCGTGCGAACGCGGGCCCGCACAGTGATTCGAGATCGCCTGGTCATCGATAGGCCGGTCCTGGGAGAGGAAGCGGCGCTTGTCGGAGCATCCATACTTGTGGAGAACAGCCTCGCGTCACAAGGCTAGCCTAACCCAACGTGTCGATCCATCAAATGAAAGTAAGGAGATACTCAACTTATGAAGACAACACTGATGCCGTTCAATCTGGCCGTTCAGCCAAGTGCCTTCGACTTGTTCCAAGGGGCCAGGAGAATCATCCGGCACTTGAGCGATATGAGAGACCTGTACATCGACCAGGAAGCAATGGAGTGCATTCTGGCTGTAGGCGACCCTATCATCTATGAGTTCTGGGAAGTCGAGTACGAGGGCTCGGACGGGGGTTTATGCTTCGGCATTACCCGCATACATCCCGGAAAGGTGGGGCGAGAGTATCATATGACCAAGGGGCACTTCCATACAACCCAGGGAGACGAAGTATACGTTGTGATGGAGGGGCAGGGGCTCCTGTTGCTTCAGACGAGGGAGGGCAAGGCCGCGACAATCGAGATGACCCCAGGTCACATGTGCTACGTGCCAGCCAAGTGGGCGCACCGGACGGTCAACACCGGCGACCACGACCTGATCTTCTTGAGCATCTGGCCACCTCATATCGAGCACGACTACCAAACTGTGGCCCAGAGCGGCTTCCCGCAGTTCGTGGTAGAGGGAACTGATGGTCCGACAGTTATCGAAAACGCTTCTTGATATAGATCTGTGACTCTCAGGAGGGTCTTCAATGAATACAATCGTATACCCCAACATTGAATGGGCGCGGGTGTCGCCCGCCGACGCTGGCATTGACCTAGAGAAACTGGAGCGTGCCAGGCGATTTCTTGATGACAACATCCCAGATAATCGCTACCGTGTTGTCATTGTCCGTGGTGGGCATGTTGTCGCTGAGTGGAATCAGGGCGTTGGCCGTGACGAGCAACTCCCGATGGCCTCCGCAACTAAGACCGTGTTTTCGTCCATTCTGGGCATTGCCATCCAGGAAGGCAGGATATCATCAGCCGATGCTGAAATCATTGATTACTATCCCGAGGCGATGGATGTGCCGCCCGGCGAGGGTCCCAAGCCGGGGCGGTACGCTTTCGAAAAGGACCGGACTATCACCTTTCGCCAGCTCATCTCCAACACCTCCGGCTATATGAAGCCCGGTGAAGAACCGGGCCAGGTCTTTCATTATCAAACTTTTGGCATGAACATCCTCACCCACGCCGTTGCCAAGACCTATGGCCTGTACGATATCCGTGATCCTGAAGGTTCATCTGGTTTCAAGCAACTGATTGATGAGAAGATCCGCGTTCCCATCGACGCGACGTGGGGCTATTACCAGAAGAACTTCAGCCTGCCCCCCCAGGCCCGCATCCCTATATTTGGTTACTACACCGACCTATTGACCACTGCGCTGGATATGGCTCGTCTGGGCTGGTTGTGGTGCAACTGGGGCCGTTGGAATGACAAGCAAGTTGTCCCAGAGGCGTGGTTGCGCCAGGCCACACAGACCGCGCCGGACATCCGCGCCAACTGCCCGCAGGAGCAGTGGAAGTACGGCTACGCTTTCTGGACCAACGACCAAGGTCAACTCTTACCCGGTCTGCCTCGTGACTCCTACGCTGCCTCAGGCGCATATGGTATCGCGCTTATCTGGGTCTGTCCCAGCCTCGATTTGGTTGTTGCCCACAACCCAGGACCGTATCTAGACAAAGAAGATCCATCAGAAAACAAAGCTCCTGATTTGTTGAAGTTGATCGCCGATGCCTGTAGTGTAGGGGCATAGGAGTAATATAAAGTAAGTGTATCTTCTCAAAAAGTAGGGGCGAAACCGAGGTGTTCGCCCTTGGGGCAGACACCCGGGTCTGCCCCTACCCCGAATTATTGAGAAGATAAGAATTAGTCTAAACTCAAGGAGATTACCAGGATAGATGGACAGGAAGGTCAAAATCGGAGCTTCTTTGGCTTGTGCCAATTTCCGATGTCTTGAGAGAGATATCAGAGCACTGGAGAGGGCTGGTGTAGACTATCTTCACATTGATGTGATGGATGGTCGCTTCGTGCCCAATTTTGCCTTGAACGCGGACCTTATGAATACAGTCAAAGAGATGACCACTCTGCCGATGGGTGTTCACTTCATGATTGAGAACCCTGGGAGATACTTTGCCACATTCGCCCAAGTGGGCAGCCAGATGATCACCATCCATCAAGAAGCAACTACCCATCTGCAGCGTACACTGGGGATGATCCGAGAGTTAGGGATGAGAGCCGGTGTGGCTTTGAACCCCGCTACCCCGCTGAGCGCATTGGACTATGTGCTCAACGATCTTGATATCGTTCTTATCATGACCGTCAATCCTGGCTTTGCCGGACAACCCCTCGTTCCAGTCACTTTGAACAAGATCACCGACTTACGCCGTATGTTGGACAGGCAAGGATTGGATATTGACATCCAGGTGGACGGTAACGTGAGCTTTGAAAACATTCCCGCAATGGTAGAAGCTGGTGCAACTATGCTCGTGGGGGGCACCTCTAGTATATTTAGGAAGGGAATTGAAATCACGGACGCCGTCCAACGGATACGGGATTTGATTGCCGTGCACTCCCTTCGGTAAGTATGCGTTCAAATCTCTGGTGCGGGGTATTTCGATCATCCGTAGGTTAGGGCTGGGGTTGACGCAGGTCATTTATCCCACGACTCATCACCTTCATCTGCATAATCGTCATATTCTTCGTAGTCGTCATCTTGGCTGACGAGCACGTCTCGGGGGCGGCTGCCATCGGCCGGCCCGACGATGCCCGCCTCCTCAAGCTGGTCCATCAGCCGCGAGGCGCGTGGATAGCCAATGCCCAGCCGTCGCTGGAGGTAGGTGGTGCTGGCACGACCAGCTTGCACCACCAGCTCGATGGCATCGTCCAGAAGTTCATCTTGCTCTGCTTCGGCCATCAGCCCATCCCAGGGGCGGCTGACGGTAGCCGGCAATTCCCCGGCCGTCTCCTTCCAGAATTTGACGATCTTGCGTATCTCGCCATCGGAGACAAAACATCCCTGCAAACGCTGCAACTTGGGGGAATCGGGTAGCATAAGTAGCATGTCACCGCGACCCAGCAATCGCTCAGCGCCGGGTGTGTCGAGGATGACACGCGAGTCGATTTGGCTGGTGACAGCGAAGGCAATGCGCGCCGGGAAGTTGGCTTTGATGAGGCCTGTCACCACATCCGTGGAGGGACGCTGAGTGGCGATGACCAGGTGAATGCCGGTGGCCCGTGCCATTTGGGCCATGCGAGTGATGTAACGTTCGGTCTCATCGGGAGCCATCATCATCAAATCGGCCAGTTCGTCAATGATGACAATGACGTGTGGCAATTTCTCCTCTCCATGGCGGCGAGCGATCTTCTTGTTGTAATCGTTGATATTGCGTGCGCCCGCGTCGGAGAATTTATGATAACGATCATCCATCATGCGGGTGATCCAGGCCAACGCTCCCACCACCTGATCGATGTCTACGATGACTGGCGCCAACAAGTGCGGTATGCCGTCAAAGCCGGTCAGCTCGACCATTTTGGGGTCGACCATCAGAAACTTCAGTTCTTCGGGGGGATGGTCGCACAACATGCCACTGATGATTGAGTTGATGCACACGCTCTTGCCAGACCCGGTGGCACCGGCGATGAGCAAATGCGGCATGGCTCCCAGGTTAACGGCTACCGCCGCCCCCGACACGTCCCGCCCCAGGGGGATGCGCAGAAGCCCCTTTTCCTTTCGATATGCCTCTGACTCCAACACCCCGCGCAGCGAGACCAACGACACCTTGCTGTTAGGGACCTCGATGCCGACGATCGGTCGGCCGGGCACAGGCGCTTCGATACGGATCGGCGCGGCGGCCAGGGCCAGGGCCAGGTCGTTGACCAGCGAGCTTATCTTGCTGACTCGCACCCTGTGGCGGCGGACGGTGCCCTCAGGGCCAGGGCGCTCGATATAACCTGGCTCGACGCCAAACTGAGTGACGGCCGGACCGACATTGATCTCTCGTACCTCGACTGGCACTCCGAAGCCATGGAGCGTCTCTTCGATGATTTGAGCCTGGTAACGAGAATCAGCTTTGCGTGATGGGTCTTTGGATGAGGGAACTAACAGGTCAAGCGGTGGGAGATCTGAGCTACGGCGCGCAGCACGTGCCGGGGACTCATCAGCCTGTGACCGGAGCGGCAGGTCTTCGATTTCTGGACGGACTTGGGGCTTGCGTCGCTTCGGGGCTTTGCGTTTTTGGGGGGACTGCTCCTCGACAACCAGATCCTCGTCCACGTGGCCGAGCCCGCTCAGCCACGTGGCAATTCCACCCGCGAGACGTGATAATCCGTGGCCACCCAATATCTCTTCACCGGGTACGCCCTGGGCACTACGCAAACCGCGGATACTGGCTAGCCAATTGGGGGGAGCGGCACTGGAGAAGCCCATCAGCAACCCTACCCCTGCCAGAAAAAGCAGCGTCAGGATTGCCCCCGTTCCCAATCTGCCCACTACATTGGCCAGCATAGTACTGATCGCCCAGCCGACGATTCCCCCTCCCGCACCTGCCTGGGCGGTCGCCAGGGCCTCGTCACCGCCGACGAGCAAGTGAAAGAGTGACAGGCCAGCCACAAATACCAGCTCAATACCAATGACCACATCCCAGCGGAGGAGTGGTTCTGTTTCGTCGCGCAAACTTCCCCACAGCAGCAGGACTCCCAACCACACCACTCCCAGAGCAACGGGAATAGTCCCCCAACCAAAGAGCTGGCGCAGCAAGGCCGCCCAACTGTCGCTAACAGCCCCCGACGTGATAGAAAGGAGGCTTAACAGCGTGATCACGGCCAATACCAGCAACCCAAATCCCACCAACTCCCCTTTTATGGAACTGAGCTGCTGCTGGATGGTTTCAAAAATACTTGGTGGTTCGGTTTTGCGTCGTCTACTAGCCATTTTTGCTGTACTCGGGTTGGCAAGAGGCAAAGCAGCGTGTAAACTAAATCAGCGAGCTAGCGAATCAGTGAACTGCTGACTCGACGGCTCGCTGAATCGCTTTTGTACCAGCGTGATGCCTCAGAAGAATGAAGTTGGTTGGCCGTCGTTGTGGTTGTAAACCTGACGCAAGCTCAATCCTAAGCGATGGTTGGCGCTGTCGATGTTCAGAATACAGGCCCTGACCCGTTCACCTTCTTTGACCACGTTGCGCGGGTGCAAGAAATTCCCTTCTGCTAGCTCGGAAACGTGAATCAGACCCTCTAGCCCCTCATCTACGCGGGCAAAGGCCCCGAAGCTAACGACATTCGTGATCTCGGCCTCAATGATTTGACCTATCTCATATCGCTCATCAACTAGCGTCCAGGGATCAGGCTTCAGACGCTTCAGACTCAGCGCTACACGATGTTGCTCTGGCTCAACTCCCATAACGTATATCTCGATATCATCACCAGGCTGAACTACCTCGACAGGGTGATTGACTCGCCCCCAAGAAAGCTCCGAAATATGTATAAGCCCTTCCACGCCGCCTAAATCCACAAAAGCACCGAAACCACACAGACTGGTCACTCGCCCGGAGCACACGTCACCCTCGGTCAACGAGTTAAGAATGTCTCGGGCCTCTTGTTCATAGACGGCCGCCCGCTCGGAGAAGATGAGGCGGTTGCGGCTGCGGTCGAGTTCAATCACACGCAGACACAATGTGTTACCTACACGGCCGGTCAATTCCATCTGCCGTGCCTGGCTGTTTAATTCGCGGGGCAGTTCAATCAGTTGCGATGCGGGTACGAAACCTTGGATCTGGCGGAATTGGACCAATAACCCGCCTCGATTACAACCAATTACTTTTAGATCAACGCGTTCCTTGGTTTCGTAAAAGCGAGTCGCTTCTTCCCAATCCCTTTCAAGATTGCTCGTTCCAGCGAGGACGAGTTCGTCCAGGTCCTCTTCGTCGTACGCTGCTGCGTGTGTCCCTGGCTCATCAGGGGCTGATGAGACGAGTGGAAGCGTATCCTCCATTGGCTCGTCGGTACTATGCTTGGATCCCGATAACGATGACTCACGTTCCACATCGTCCAGCAACCCATGCCAGTACGATTCATCGGGGGGCATTTCCCAAGGATCAGATGCTGCGGTTGTCATGATGCCTCCTCACTCCTCCCATGTACAAACAGAAAGCCCCGGCGCACCGACGCTTATGAGCGGTTCGATGCCGAGACTTTCAAAATAAACTATAACATATCGCCCGTGATATTGTCCGCTGATTCTCAAACATGCGCCAGTGCAGTCCCGCCGTAACCAGCTATCGATCTTATGTTTACCAAACACATCGGAAAGAGGACTCAAATTACTTTTTCTTGCAACAAAACTGACAACTATCTTATTATAAATGACGCAAACTTTATTGTCAAGGCCGGTTCTGTTGCTCCTGTTCCATCTCCGCCAGGGCCTGTGCCACCTCTTTAATGGCGACTCGCTGCTTGCGGTACAAATCCGACTCGCTCATGGCCAGCCGGTGGGCGATGTCGCGCACTCGCATCCCCTGGATGAACTTCAGCTCCAGAATGTTGTACAACAGCCACTCGGCAGTGGTCATGCGACGCTCGCCGTCGGGGCGGAGATTGTCTATGGCCTGCCCCAGAACAGCACGCAGCGCGCGGGAAGCGTTGCCGTCATGCTGGTTCATGGCCTCTTGTACCACTTTCAGTCGCATTAAAGGACTATCGGACAATTGCGGTCCACCCCAATAGTGGGCTAAGGCATCACGTACCATTTGGGTGAAGTCGTGTGCGTTAACAGGATTGTCAAAGGCCAAGGTCTCTATGCCTTTTGATCCGGCGTAGTGGACGGTCCCACGTAATCGTTGTACTCGTTCGATCTCCGGGATGATTCGCTTCAATGCGTCGAATACGTCTTGCTGCAAATGCCGGTCTTCTAGCGCCAGCTCAGCCTGGGCGATCAGCGCCATTGTTATCTCTCGCTCGTCTTCAGTCAAATCAGGCTGAGTAGTCCGTGCTTCCACGCCAAGCAGTCCCAGGGTCGTGTCTCGTGACTTGGTGCGTAATATGGTGTACCAGACATCGCCTTGTGGTACAAAGATTGGTGCTTGACCGTCTCCATTGGGCGAGACGTCCAACAACGCCGAAACGTTCACGCTCGACAGTGCTGCCTCGACTGCGGCTTGGGAGCCACACTGTGCCTCAAGACGGGGGCCGGAGCGGGCTGCCACGTTGGCTATGAATCCGTTGCGTACCCGGAATACCTCGCATAAAGCGATGAGAATGTTCTCAAGCGCTTGTTGTAGGTCGGTGGTGGTCAATAGCCGACGGTCAATTTCCTGGATCCACTCAATTTCCTCTCGATCCTTGCGGAAGACAATCAGATCGATGGCCGGCTTGATCAGGTTGATGGCCAATTGCGCCAGTACAATTATCGCTACAATAGAAGTGGTCAGCACCATATCGCGGGGCAGGCCCAGGATGCGTGAAGTCTCAGGCATAGCCATAATGACGAAAATAACCATGGTTGCAACCAGGGGGCCACGCAACAAAAAGTGGATCAATCGGTGCCTGACTACCCGGTCAGGTGTCAGCACGCCAAAGTAGGCTACGCTGTAAGCCATTACACCAATCATCAAGGCGATGCCTACATTGCCTATGAAGAGCACCGTGAAAAACAAGGCCTGCGACCGAAACGAAGACGATGGGGTGCTGGCAACCAGTAGATAGGGGAACACACCCAAAGCCGGTGCTGCAAATGAGAACGCCAGGTACGTCATACGTCGTCGTGACGTGGAAGTGAGACATCGCTGACGGGCTCGATAAATGTTATGGACGCCCCAGGCTACGGCTGCGAAAAAGTAAATCGAAAAGAGCCAGAAGAGGGGACCGGCCCTGAACTGGGTGATGCCCGGGCTGTAAATGCCGTCGTGGACCAGAAACTCCGTCCAAAAAGCGAGCGCTAAAAAGAGAAAGCCGGTCAGATAGCCGTCGCGCACCGCCCAGCGCCTTAGGTTGGATAAGGAGTGGGTGGTGCTCAGCAAGGCGTCCGAGAAATGTAGGTAAGCGGCCGGGGTAAAAGCAATGCCGATCCATTGAACTTTTAACCATGTTATGGCGTCCTCCAGCGAGGTCGTCTCAAAGAGGGCCACATCACCCACGTAGGTGATGCACACACAAGCGATAAGCGCGCTAAAGGAGCGAGCGACAGAACTACGGAGATTGTGGGTGAGAATATAAACTAAGAGCGAAAAGGCAAGAATTACAATAGCCGAGGATAAAGCTCGGTTTAGTGCCAGAAGCAAACTAACGATAGTATCTGCTAAGATCTCCATTGGTTCAAAACGGTCTAATCATCCCCAGATTGGTCACAGAATCAACGAAAAGAAGACAGCTATGTCGCCATTGCTGTAGTAACGATCATTGTAGCCACAAAAGGCAAATCTGTGTTTCTGGGCAAAACAAATAGCCGGATAGTTCTTGGTCTGAGTTTCCATTGTAAGTTTGCTCAGATCGTTATCCAATGCCCAGTGGCGAGCAGCCCGCAATAAATCGCTGGCAATACCTTGGCGACGATAGTCCCGATGCACGATAAGATTACGTATCCAGCCCACGCCGTGCCAGGACTGGGCAGTCATATCCAGAAAGGCAATCGGCTGACCTGAAGTGTCAGCACCGACCAGAAAACATTCCCCCCGTCTCCAGTTAGGCAGGAGTTCATCCGAGTTGCGGGGGTAAGCCACCTTCATTGGCCGAGGCAAACGCACTGTATCAAAGCGCACCTCGATGGATCGCTCGTTTTCACGGGTTTGCATCTGCCAAACGTAATTGGTCGAATAGGAGCCATCCAGTTCATAACATAGGTTGAGATCAGCCAATTCGGCCAGGCGTATAATCATAGAAGGTGCGCTTTCAGTTTCCGCAACAAGCTGGCAAAACACGCCCCTGGCAACAAGGCCAAGGGTCGTCGGCAACCCGATTCTAACATTGGCAGCCCGAAAAGGCAAGAACCCTGTTGGTTACGCTTGGCACAACTCTGAAGAATGCTAGATTTTTCGCACAAGAAGAGTAGTCGCTTCATTATTAGAGGGAGATAGGAAGAAAACAGAAGGAGAACTTTTTCGCATTGACAGTTGCGCCAAGCTGATTGGGAGTCTATACTCTTTATGTTGAGTATGGACATAACATTGAGAGGTTCCTCCACCAGTGCACAAAGGGGGCTGGCGCAATGGGCAACAACAAGAGGCTCCAGCGAGGGCGGTCAACGACGAGGTGTGGGACGAGGAAGCCAGGGGACAGGCCAGGATACTCAAGGCGTTTTTTGGGACGACCAAGCACTATTTTGGTGGTTTCGAGCGGTTATTCGCAGGGGGGAGCGATCCACGTCATCCGGATTTGATCATCTATCCATTGGCGGGCTTGTTGTTTACCGGGGTGTGGATGTTTGCGTGCCAGTTGGGATCATGGCGTCAGATTCAGGCCAAAGCGGGGCAATAGCCGTTCAGATTTCGCCCCGACGGTCAGGACGGTCAGCCTCTTAGCCAATGAAGGAGGGCGGTTGCAGTGGAAGATTGAAGACGAAGGCTTTAAGGCTCAGAAGAACGGGGGCTTCGAGTTGGGACATTCTTATAGCCAGGATGAGACGGCTGTCAAGGTCTTCTATTACCTGCTGCAAATAGCCCACATCCTGTTTCAGTTGGTGGGTCGTTTGTCACGAACATTGCCATTGTTTACGCTTGAGAAATGGCAATAAGGGTGCCAAGTGACCCATTGGTCGAAAAGGGAAGCCTGTTCCGGCAGGCCTTTCCCAATGGGGTGGGCTCGTTAAGGAACATCGCCTTTCGCCTGTTGGAGGCGTGGCGTAACTTGCGATTGAGTACCAAGGGCTTCCTGAGCCTATTCAAGGGTAGATTTCAAATACGCTTCGACTCGTCTTAGCCTGCCTTCAGGTTCCAACTCGTCTTCCCTGCAACAATTCGACATTTGATGCACCAGAGGCCCATTCTCGGG
>DAOUMD010000035.1:0-16291 GCA_034412795.1 Anaerolineae bacterium | reverse complement strand
GACCGGCTGGGGGGAGCCCAGTCCGGTAAGAACGGTCCCGAGCAGCAAGGCACCGAGCAGGGTGATCGCCAGGACGAGCTTGCCTCGCTGTTTGGGATAAGGCTGTGACTTTTGATGGTGGTTCATTTGATCTCTCCTTCCAATTTGGTTCGTGTGAAGGACGGATGGTGCTGCGCCCCCAATACTTAACGATGGTGTCCATCAGTCACTGGAAGCGACGACGTCGGCGTGGTGGTGGGGATCAGGGCTGTGCCGGAAGCTGTAGCTGACGAACATATCATACTTGTATTCGGCTTGGTCGCCCGTCGTTGGAGCCCCTGGCCAGCAATTTTCGGGTATTAGGACAGAGTATTCACCTGGATGGCATGGGGGGTTGAACCGTTCTCTCCAACACCGAGAGTCTAGTTATATTGTAAAAATTATACCATATAAAAAACAGGGTTTCAAGCTTTTGTTAGATTCTTTCGCCAAAATGGTCATAATCTTGTTCTACTGTTCAAACCAGCTTACTTGGCTTGACAACCAACCAAAACTGTGATAGGATATTGATTGAGTAATCAATCAATATTAAGGTGACATTAACCATGGCTGAGCACACCGAGGAGTTGCATACTCTCCGCCAGCAGCAAGCGGCAGCGCGTTATCAGGAAATCCTGGAGACGGCCATCCGGCTGTTTGCCAAGAAGGGTTTCGATGGCACGGCGACCAAGGAAATCGCGAAGGAAGCCGGCATCAGCGAAGGCTTGATCTTCCACTACTTCCCCACCAAGGCTGACCTGCTTTCAGCGGCGCTGGAAACCCAACATGGATTCTTGAACGACCTGCGTGAGTTCCTGGATGACGCAAACTCGAAAACAGCGGATGAGGTGCTACCCAAACTGGCAATGCTTTGGTTTGAAAAGCTCTGGACGGAGCGGGATATCATCTCGGTGATCTTTGGCGCGGCACAGACGAACCCAGAGGTAGGGGGGGAACTCCGACGGGTGATCCAGGAAGGGGTCACCTTGCTGGCAGACTACGCGCGGGCTCGCATACAGCAGGGCGAACTACGGGTCGACTTCCCTGTCGAGACTGCTGCCCTTATGTTTTTTGCGTCGCCGATGATCTTTTTTGTCGCGCATCGCGACTTGCCGGAGCCGGTGTGGCACAGGCGGGCCACGGATTTTGCCGAGGAGATGCTTTCTGTCTGGCTGGGCGGAGCCAAGGCGTAATGGGAGCTGGCGGCCCTCTTTTTTTATCGGTTTCATTGAGTGATTACTCAAAATAGAAAGGAGTGTTGACATGGAGTGGGAACAGGGATTGAAGGACAAGCTGGAGAAGGCTATCCAGCAGAACGTCCCCGCGTTTCTGCGTGCCGAGGCCAGAAGGGGATTCATCGCCGATACAGAGGAGCACGCTCAGGAGCGCGGCTCGGACAGGGTCGAAGAGCTGGACCTGGTGGTCATTGCCTACCAGACCACACCACCGGACAAGATCGAGGTCATGGAGGAGACGTACCGGGCGATGGGGGTGGACATCGATTCGTACAAGGCGCGTGGCGTTGTGTAGCGCTTGGGCCACCGGGTTTCGCTGGTGCCCCAGCGCCTAAACCGCCCCCCTACCCCCAATCCTGGGGGAGGAGTAGCACGACGACAGGGTTTCCCCCCAAGATTGGGGGGGTAGGGGGGGCTGAGTAGTTACAGCCCAACTATATCTTATAAAGGAGTAGGGAATGGTGAACTGTTATCCGCATCTGCTGTCGCCGCTGCGACTAGGCCCTTTCTTGTTGCGCAATCGCATCACCCAGGCAGGCATCAACACCAATCTCGCCAGCGCAGATGGGGGTGTGACCCAACGTCTCTGCGACCACGTGGCAGCGAAGGCCCGTGGCGGCGTCTCGCTTGTCGTCGTCGAAGCCACGGCCGTCCGCTTTCCTGAAGGCGGAGGGCCGGTTACCCAGCTTCGTACCGATGAGGATATGTATGTTTCCGGTCTTGCAGAACTGGCACGCGCGATCAATATCAACGGCTCGGTCTCGTGTCTCCAGTTGCACCATGCTGGCAGGTTTGCCAACGTGCCCGAACCTGTATCTTCTTCGCCTCGCCGGTGCCGTTCACTGACCACGGGCAAGATGATCAAGCCACGGGCACTCGCCGAATCGGAGATAAAGGTCATTGTGCAGGCCTTTGGGGATGCTGCTTACCGCGCCCAACGAGCCGGATTTGACATGGTGGAAATCCACGGTGCCTCCGGTTACCTTCCTGCCTCCTTTATCTCGCCGCTAGTCAACACGCGGACCGACAAGTATGGCGGCAGTTTGGAGAACCGCATGCGATTCACCCTGGAGATTGTCAAGAATATCCAGAGCAAGTGCGGGCGGGACTACCCCATCGGGATCCGGTTCATGGCTGACGAGTGGATGCCTGGTGGCTTTGGTCTAGATGAGGCGCGTATCTTTGCGCATCGACTGGAGGAGGCTGGGCTGATATACCTGTCGGTGGTCGCAGGCACCTACGAGAACTATGGTCTGGGCGAGGGAGTGCTGGCCATCAATTCGCCAGAGGCCCTCTGGGTTCCCTACGCTGCGGCGATCAAGGAGGTAGTGGGCATCCCGGTATTCACGAACGGGAACATCGTCGAGCCCGGCGTGATGGAGGAGGTCATCGCCGCTGGACGGGCTGATGCCATCGCGTTGGGGCGGCCGTTGCTGGCCGACCCTGCTATCGCGGTCAAGCTGGAACGTGGAGAAGAAGAGGATATCCTAAAGTGCCTGAGGTGTGGTTACTGCTGCCACTTGAACATCTTGGGGCGGTCACCGGGCTGCACGATGAACCCCTTTACAGGTCGGGAACGAGAATGGGATGAGATGCGGCCTGCGATCAAACCGCGACGTGTCGCCGTCGTGGGCGGTGGTCCCGGTGGTATGACCGCGGCGTGGCTGGCAGCTCAACGTGGTCATAAGGTCACCCTCTACGAGAAGGAATCCCACCTGGGTGGTGCCCTTCACGTAGCAAGTAAGCCGATCGGCAAGGAGAGGATCTGGAAGTACATGGGGACATGGTTGAAGCGACAGCTTGACCGCACCCAGGTAGAGGTGGTCCTGGGCACCGAGGTCACTGAGGGCATGTTGATCGAGTCCGGCGCTGAGGTGGCGATCCTTGCGACCGGAGCGCGTCCCTGTCTGCCGCGGGTTCCAGGAATCGATCTCGGCCACGTAGTTACGGCAGAGGATCTGCTCAATGGCGTGAAGACAGTCCACGGCAGGGTCGTTGTGCTCGGAGGCGGGCAGGTAGGCGCAGAAGTGGCCGAGTACGTGGCGGAAAAGAGACTGGGGACAATGGTCACCATTGTTGAGCAGTTGCCCGGGATCATGAGTGACTCCGATGTGCTCAACAAGCTCTATATGGTCCACAAACTGGGCGAGCTGGGAGTGGGTCTGGAGGCTGAGTGCACCCTTCTCAGCATCAGCCCGGAAGCTGTCAAGGTAAGACAGATGGATGGTCGGGAAAACCTCATTCCGGCTGACTCGGTCGTGGTCGCTCTGGGTCACGAGTCGGAGGATGCACTGTACCAATACTTGACTGCCGCCAAAGATATCCGAGTTCATCGTGTGGGTGACTGCATCCAGCCGCGCCGGATCGGCGATGCGGTGGCTGAAGGAGCTCACGTCGCTTTGTCGTTATAGGTAGCCAGTATGGTCGTTTCGAGAGAGTGGGCTCCGCGGCTGGGCTGCCTCCTTTGGGGTGCCGTTTCCGCTGGTTTGACGCTGGCAGGGGCTCGCGCTGTGCCAACTGGTGGAGTGCGGATAGCTCTGCTGCTCTATGCGCTCGGCTTGATCCCCGGTGTGCTGGCTTTGCGGCGATTGGTCGCGGCCAACATGGCGGTTCTGGCCTCCAGACCAGTCTTGGTATCTCCAGCGCGGTTGTTCATACCCAGGTTTTGGTTGATGATGGCCCTGATGGCTGGTCTGGGCCAGTTGCTGCGCCTTGCACCTGTGCACCCCTGGTTGCGCGCGGGTTTTCTCTTGATCTCAGCATCGGCACTGCTGTGCGGTGCCCTGGTGTTCTTTGTGTACGCCTTACGACGCTGAGCCATCGATCACGACTAACGAAAGGTTGGTAAGAATGAATGTGAAAGGATCGAACCCCCTGGACTTTGAGCGCGATTTGCCCGTCGAAGAGCTGCGCGAACTGGCACTGTACACGCACTGGGCCCGGCAACGCCTCTCTGAGCGGTCGGTCAGCATTGCAGAGCGTAAGCAGGCGTTTTTCAATGAGGAAAAGCTGGACCGACCTCCGCTGCTTATCGCTGACTTTCCTGCCCGGCTGATCGGGATCGAGATGTACGACTATTACGTGGACACGGTGGCCCATTACAAGGCATACTGCGCGGCGCTGGCTCGGTTCGGTGAGGAATACGTTTATCCCTACACGACCAACTGGGAATATCGCCTGGTCGAAGCGCTGGGTGGCAGTCTGGCGGAGATGCGGAGCAAAGCGCCGGAAACGATTGGACATCCCTTGACTTCCCCAAAAGACCTGGAGAAGCTGCCGCCCATCGATGTCGATCAACTGGTGGCGGAAGACCTGGCGCTCAAGCGGTACCTGGATCGGCAGTTGGGCGACCTGCTTGGTCCAGGAGGGTTCGTTTCCCTGGATCCCTTCTCACAGGTCTGTGCCCTGCTACGGGACCCTCAAGAGCTGCTGATGGACGTTATTCGTAATCCCGGGTTTGTGCACGCCCTATGCGAATTCATATTCGAAGTCCAGAAACAAGTGCTCAGGTGCGTCCAGGATACGGGACCGGCCTATCTGTTCGCCCCGGGATACACTCTCATGCTCTCGCCGAAGCAGTTCCAGGAGTTTGCGCTGCCGTACATCGAAAGACTGGTGGCGGAATTCCCAGGAGTTCCAATGCTGGTCGGCAGCGGCGGCGATGCAACACATCTTATCCAGCCTCTGATGAAGAGCTCGGTGCCCGTGCCCTTCCTTGACGCGGCCGCGAACCTCGACGTAGCGGTGGAACAGGCCAAAGCCCACAACAAGCCTATTACGGTGCTGTTCCCACGCTCAGTCCTTATGGGAAAGAACCGGGATGAGATCCGTGCAACAACACGCCAGTTGCTGCAGACAGCCAAGGATGTGCGCTTCTTCTACTGGACGGAGGCTATCCTGGGAGGTGACGTGCCGAATCCGGCCATTGACCTCTTTGTGGAAGCCTATCGCGACTATGCGCACTACCCCATCGACGAGTACCTTGGGGATGAACCGGCCACGGCCGCCGTTGAGGCCCCCAAAGTGCAAGCCCTGAATCCCCAGGACGTTGTCTGGACACCGGATGGCGAAGCAGCCCTGAAGAAAGCTGTTCCCATTATGTTCCGTACCATGGCCAAGCGGGATGGCACCAAAAAGGCGGCTTCAAGGGGAATACGGCAGATCACAGCCGAGGTTTTTGAGCAGTTCAAGGAAGAGGCTGGCTACTAAGGCCGCGTCCAAGAATAACTTTGTGCATTTTGAAATATTTCACTCGGAATTTTGGCCTGAAAATAGAAAGTTATTTCTGGACGCTTCCTAAGTCTGCGTAAACTCTGTGCGTCTGATAATCTCGTCCTGTAACTCCCTATCCAGCTCTGTAAAATAGGCGCTGTAGCCGGCGACGCGTACCACCAGGTGCCGATAATCCTCTGGGTTCAACTGGGCGTCGCGCAATGTTTCGGCGGAGACCACGTTGAATTGCACGTGCGGGATCCTGAGCGTGCAGAAACCCCGCAGCAGGGTCGCGAACTTATCGAGCGCATCCTCACCCTCAAAGAAGGCAGGCAAAAACTTCATGTTTAGCAAGGTCCCATTGGATGCCAGGCCGAGATTGAGTTTGCTCACCGATTTCAGCGCGGCGGTGGGCCCCCGCCTGTCTCGCCCAGCGGATGGGGAGAGACCCCCGTCGGCCAGCGGCGTTCCTGCGTGCCGTCCGTCCGGGGTAGCTCCGACGTTGGCCCCCATCGGCATGTGTGCTGAGACGGTGTAAAAGCCGGGCTGGTATAATCCACCTCGGATGGTGGGGTATTGGGCCACCAATTTGCTGTAGCGATCGCCCCACTTTTTGGCCAGGCTGTCCACCTGGTCGTTATCGTTGCCGTACTTGGGAACCCGGTTGATGAAGCGCTGGCGCAAGACCTCATGCCCGGCGAAATCCTCCTTCAGTGCCGCTAACAGTTCCCGGGCCGTGACCCATCTGTCGTCGAAAACGGCCCGGCGGATCGCGGCCAAACTATCGGCCACGTTCGCGATCTGCACACCTTGCACCCCGGAGAAGTTGTAATGTGCCCCGCCGGCGGTTACGTCCAGCCCCCGGTCGATGCAATCTGCGACGACCAGGGAGAGGAAGGGCGAAGGATAGACTTCGGCGTGGATGCCATCGACGATATTGCATCCTTTCACCATCAGTCTAATGAAATGTGTCAACTGCACCTCGTAGGCTTCTTCGAGTTCGGGGTAGGAACTCACTTCGTCAAGGGCAGGCGTTTTGAGCCCAATCTGCTCTCCCGTACCCGGATCCTTTCCGCCAAAGAGGGTCAGTTCCAGCACGCGTGTCATATTAAACATGGAGGCATCGCTCCAGCCCAGGGCCTTGCCGGGGGTTGATAGCTCCACGCAGCCAACGACCGCATAGTTTTTGGCGTCGCGTGGGGCGATACCTCGGTTCAGTTGACCAGGAATGATGACCTCGTCGTTGAATACCTGTGGCATCCCGCTGCCCTTGCTGATCACAAAAGATGCTGCCAGCAAAAAATCGTCGGGACTGTTCCGATGGATGCGGATCGACAGATTGGGTTGGGTCAGTCCCAAATCGGCCTGGGCGCGTAAGCACATGTAACTCAGGATGTTGGTAGCATCGCCCCCATCCGGGGTTTGTCCGCCCAGGGCGATGTTGAACCCGATCGGAAAGCCTGCGAAGTAGCGGGCGCTGCTGCTGCTGCGCAGCAACACAATCTCGTTAAATTTGAGCCACAAATACTCCAGCAGCTCCTGGGCCTCGGGCAACGCCAGCCGGCCCGACGCCAGGTCACGCTCCAGATAGGGCAGCATATACTGGTCGAATCGACCTGGTGAGAAACTGCTGGCGTTTGACTCAATTTGAAGGAGCACAAACAGAAACCAGACAGCCTGTAATGCTTCCCAGAAGTCACGGGCGGGATTTTCGGAAATCCATTGACAGACTTCTGCAATACGTGATAGCTCCCCCTGGCGGGCCGGATCTTCGACCTCGTTGGCCATTTGCCGGGCCAGATTTGCGTAGCGGAGCATGAATTCTTGAGCGGCCTGAAGTGCGATCATAGCCGCGTCGTAAAACGTCTGCCCTTCCTCTGTCTGGACTTCGGGCCGTTGCCGGGCGGTCAGGACCCTTTCCCGCAGCCCCGTCACGCCCAAATGCAGCCAGGCTTCCACGTCTGGCAAGATGTGTCCTTGGGCGTGATCTGTTTGGTTTAGAGAAAAGGCCTTGCCCTGAACGGCCTGTTTGACATCCGGCGGGATTCGTTGCGCCACGATGTCCTCCAGCGTTTTGCCCCGCCAGTAGGGAAAAATATCCTCTCGCAGTTCTTTGATTTGGTCCGGGTAGATCTGAAACTTATCTTGGGGACGGGTGGGCAGAATTTCCAGTTCTTTGTCGATCCAATCCACTGCGCCTTCGGGCGCAATCACCCCCATCCTGGGGAGCAAAGACCGATTGCCCACGATGACTTCATCAGGGTGAATGGTAATGCTCATGGTGCGGACGAGGTGCAGCAGCATTTTGGCTCGTCGCACGACCATCGGTTGCCCTTCGGTCTGCTGGTAGCTGTGCGTGGTATAGCGGGCACGCTCGACGTCAACCAGGCGTTCGTTCTGAAGCAGGCGCTTTTTGATACGAGCCGCCCGCTCAGTCGGACGAGTCGTCTGCCAGACTTCAGTTGGGAATCCCATTCTTGGATCAACTTGTGTCGCAGTGGCTGTATGCAGGGCCTTCATCCGAAGCTAATCTCCAGGTAACGTCTGACGCGCCAACCAACTGCATCCCAGAATAGGGCCGTCGTCCCCCAATTTGGCGGTTACAATGCGCACCTGGCTGGCAATGGATTGGAAGGCGTAGTCCGGTACTATTTGCCGGGCTGGCGCTAGCAGTAAATCGCCTGACTTCGCCACACTTCCACCGATGACGTACAGTTCAATATCCAAGATCATGGCCAAAGAAGCCACAGCGATGCCCAGCGCCTCGCCGGCCTGTGTCATAACCTGCCGGGCCAGTTCGTCTCCCTGTTCAGCCAGTTGAGCCACCCGTTCGCCGGTTACAGATTGAGGAGCGGCCCCAGTGTTTTGCTTCGCTTGTGTTTGCAGACGCAGGTAATGGCGGACCAAATCCGGGCCGCAGGTATAGGACTGCACACAGCCCCTGACGCCGGATCTGTATGCTTCACCGTCTCGGTCAATGGTAACCCCGCCGATCTCTCCGGCCAGGTTGTGCACCCCCCGGTAGAGTTGTCCATCTATAATAAACGCGGCGCCAGTGCCGGTGCCAACCACGATGTAGACCATACTCTGTTCATCTCGCCCGGCACCGAAATGGAACTCGCCCAAGGCGGCAGCTTTGGCGTCGTGCTCGAGACTGACCGGTAACTTCAAGCGATCGGCCAGCATTTGGCGCAAAGGAACATCCCTCCAGCCGGTCAAATTGGGAGGGTCAAGAATCACACCCGTCTGATGGTCTAAAGGGCCGGGACTACAGATTCCGGCAGCAGCAATCTGTCCCCCGGCTGGCAGTTCCTTTTGAAGGTCGGTGATGCTTTGTGCTATACGTTCCACGGCTGAACCGGGACCGTCCGACGCATTGGTTGGAAGGCGATCCGAGGCTACGATGCGATTGTCCGGGCTAATCAGGCCCAAAGCGATCTTGGTGGCGCCCAGATCTATGCCTACTACCCAACTACTCATATGCATTACTCCATGCTTGCTGCGTACAGCTACTACACCGTCAGATAAGTAAGGTAACATTCCACTACTCAGGGCAGATGGAATTGTGAAACCCCTGTGTACGGAACCTGTGCGAATCTATACCTGATCAGAAATGGAGGGTCAGGTCAGCTCGTGGACCGTCCGCTTGATGATATCATCCTGCGTGGCTTTGTCCAGCGTCACGAACAAGGCACTATACCCTGCTACCCGTACCACTAAATCTCGATATTGTTCGGGGTTTCTCTGGGCAGCCAACAGCGTTTCTGTGTCTACCGTGTTAAACTGCACGTGCCACACCTTCAGATTGCGGAAGCCCTTAAGCAACGTCACCAGGTGTTTGAGACCGGCTTCGTTGGCCAGGGCCGTGGACGAGAGACGCAGGTTCAGCAACTGAGCCACCATTTTGATGGTGGGCAGCCTGCTGACGGAGCGTAGCACGGCAGTGGGGCCTCTGGTGTCCGTGCCATGAACGGCGGATACCCCTTCGGCAATCGGTTCCCCTGCCTTGCGACCATCCGGCGTCGCTCCGATTTTGGAACCAAGTGGCACGTTGGCCGAGATGTTGCTGGTGGAGCCAGCGTAGCCACCCCCAATCGGGCCGCGCCCAAAACGAGAATTGTGATACTTGGCCATTTCCTGCTGGTAGTCTAGCATCACCCGAATCGCCAGGCCGTCGACTTCGTTTATGTCGTTGCCGTATTTGGGCGCGCGCAGCAGTCGTTGGCGCACCATCTCGCCGCCTTCGTTTTCAAAATCCGCGGCCAGGGCGGCCATCACTTCCGCCGCGGCCAGCTTCTTCTCCTCGTAGACCAACTGCTTGACGGCCATCAGCGCGTTGGCGACGTTGCTTACGCCGGATTGCAGACCGCTCACCACGTCGTATACGGCACCACCTTCCTTGATCGTCAGACCTCGTCCCAAACAGTCGTCCACCAGAGCAGAGCAAAATGCATCGGGCACCATTTCTTCCAGACTAATGTCGGCCACGGCGTCCAAATGAAAAGACGTGCGGGCATAAAACATGAATTGTTCATAGAAGGCCTGGTACAGGTCTTCAAACGACTTAAAGTCCCTCAAGTCGCCCCGCCCCGGCAACAGTTGTATGCCCGTCTTAGGATCAACCCCATCATTTAGCGTTATCTCCAGGATCTTTAGCACATTCAGAAAAGACATGCCCGTTACACGGTATCCCCACTTGCCGGGCACGGCCACCTCAATGCAACCCACGATGGCGTAGTCGTAAGCGTCCCCCGGGCTCACCCCCTTTTCCAACAGGGCCGGAATGATGATTTCGTCGTTCTTCATAGCCGGCATACCAAAGCCTAATTTGATCGTCTTGGCGCATTCCATCAGGAAGCGGTCGGGCGTACCGGTGTGAACACGGGCAGAAACGTTGGGTTGCGTCAGGCGGATGTTACGGATCGTTTCCAGCACCATGTAGGATATGTCGTTGGTGGCATCACCCCCGTTCTCGGTTTGCCCCCCGATGGTTACGTTCTGGTAGGTGGGGTAACCGATCCCAAAGCGCGTGTGGTCCCAGGGACGGACCTTGATGATCGAGAAGAGTTTGAGCCACAGCAACTCCAGTATCTCCAGCGCCTGGTCACGAGTGATGCGACCAGTTTCAAGATCGGCCTGATAGAAGGGATAGGTGTACTGGTCGAAGCGGCCCAATGAAAACGAATGGCCATTGCTTTCAATTTGGCTCAAAAGATGAACGAAGTAGGCCGATTGCACGGCTTCTTGGAAGGTGCGCGGTGGCTTGGCCGGGACTTGTCGGCAGACGGCGGCAATGGTTTCGAGTTCGGCTCTGCGTTCCGGGGACGTGGCAGGCAGTGCCGCCTGGCGCTTGGCTTCATCGGCGAAGCGATGGGCGAAGTCGATGGCTGCTTTCAGCGTTATGATGGCTCCCTCCAGGAAGGGGCGCTTCTTGAATTCGTTGGCCTCATAGGGTGACAGATCCGCCAGGGCTGCTTCGGCTTCGGCGATGATGCCTTCCAGCCCCACGCGCAGAACCTTCTCGATGTTCATAATGAGATGACCATCGCCCGAGGTGATGATGCCCCGGCCGGAGATAACGCCTGCTTTTTGGGCAGCAGCCACATCAGGCGGCATAACGGCCATCACCCGGTCGTTGAGGGTCTTGCCGCGCCAAGTGGGTACGATGGTATTGATAATGTGAGCTTTTACCTCTGGGCTGACTTCAAAAACGTCGGCTCGGCGATTAGGGAAGTCATCAATCTCATTGGCCAGAAAGTCAACCAGATATTCGGGGAAAAGCGGAGCCGCACGGGGGGCGCTGGCCTGATTGCCCACAATAATCTCATCCTGGTCAATATAGATGGTCATGCTCGCTAGCGTATGGGCCAGCGCTTTAGCTCGGCGTAATACCGGCGGGTCGGCCTGATGCCTTTCACAGGCTTCGGTGACCAGCAACCCTCGCTCGGCACACAGTGAAGGTGTTGTGTTCACCAGTTGCTCGCGTAAGCGATACACCCGCTCTGTGGAGCCGGCACGTAATTCGCTCGTTGTATCGTAGGTTCTAAGGTCTATTTCTGCGTATGTTTTCATTTGTTATTCCACATCTCCATATTGGTTAACCACCGATCTTTACCTTTAGCCCGTAGGACGCGACCAGCTCAGTCAAGGCCTCTACTTCGGCTTCAGTCAGGCGATTATGATCTTCCCAGGGATACGTCCTGCCCAGGGCTTTGTATTTGGCCTTACCCAAGGTGTGGTAGGGGAGCAGATCGACCGCTTTCACGGACCCATCCAACCTCTTCACAAACTTGGCGATGGCCTGAACGCTTTCAGGCGAAGCGTTAAATCCTGGAATAAGCGGTACCCTGATGGTGATAGGCGCACCACGCGCCACTAACTGACGTAGATTGGATAGGATGAGTTCATTCCCGAGCCCGGTGAAGGCCAGGTGGGTGGCGCTGTCCATGTGTTTTACGTCGAACAGAATGTCGTCAAGATATGGCAGCAAGCGCTCCAAAACCTCCCATCGGGTATAACCGCACGTCTCCAGTGCCGTCGAAATACAATCAGCCTGGGCCAAACGCAGCAGGGCCTCTGACAGATCAGGTTGTAAGGTTGGTTCGCCGCCGGTCAGGGTCATTCCGCCGCCATCTTCATAAAAAGGGACATCACGCAGCACTTCCTCCATGATTTCTGCGGCAGTGCGTCGTTCACCTATCCAATGGATTGCGCCGGTTGGGCAAATGGTGCTCCGCCTGCTGAGCTTTTCTTCCAGCTTCTCGGTCCAGCCGGTGCCGTTATGGTTTTCTAAGCAGACAGGACACGCCTCATCAAACTGGCCACAGTTTATGCAATTGTGAGCAAAGAGCGCCAGCTCCGGCCCCAAATGCTGGGACTCGGGATTGGCGCACCATTCGCAGTGTAGCGGGCAGCCCTTTAGAAAGACATTGGTTCGTAAGCCTGGGCCGTCGTGAAGCGAATAACGCTGAATGTCAAAGACTACGCCTGCTACTCCTTCCAATCGCGCCCGTTCCGATGGCGTGAGCGGCTTTGGCTCCGACGTATCGCTAACGTTAGCCCCGGCGATAGGGGTTGATTCTTCGTGCGCACTCATCTACATAATCCCTCAGGCTCTATCAAGAATCTCAGACGCGGCCTGCCTCTGCATCGGCAAATGCTTTGGCGGCAGCACCGATAATGCCCAGATCATCTCCCAACTGCCAGGGTACCACCCGCACCGAGTCCCACAGCTCCGGTTGTGTGTGCTCACGCATGGCGGCTTGGGCCGGATCCATTAGCATGGGGCCGATGCGTGTCAACCCTCCCCCAACCACGATCAACTCCGGGTTGATAATCTCAACGATCATCGACAGGCCGACCCCACAATAATAACCAACCGTCTGGAGTATTTCGCGAGCTATCTCGTCACCCTGATGTGCCGCTTCTGCGATCAATTCGCCCGAGAATCGTCGCCCATCGGGAGGCACCATCTGGCACAATAGTGTTTCAGCACCGGCCTCTATCTTCTCATAGGCCATCCGAGAAAGGCCGATGCCGCTGGCGTAGGCCATAACACAACCATTCTTGCCGCAAGTGCAGGGCGGACCGCCGATGTCGACCACGACGTGACCCAGTTCACCGGCTGTTCCCGTGTTCCCAACGTAAAGCTCGCCGTTGATGATGATCCCAATCCCATAGCCGGTACTGAATGTGACATAACACATGTTGCGGGCGCCCCGCCCGGCGCCATAGCGATGTTCACCTACCGCACAAAGATTGGCGTCGTTTTCCAATATGACCGGCACACCAATCCGTTCGGCGACGATGTCGCGCAGCGGGACGTGGTCCCAGGCCGGCAGATTTGAACACACCAAAACCAGACCCGCCGGACCGTTGGTGTTACCGGGAAACCCCAGGCCAACTGCCTCAATTTCGGTTGCTTTGACTTGGCAGCGTTCGATGATTACACGATAGGCCTGCTCAATGGCATCGACAACGAATTTCGGTTCTTTCTCAGAATGGGCGAACGAAGTGTGGCAATCCAAGATTTTCCCATCTCGATTCACCAGCCCGGCCGCGATTTTAGTGCCACCCACGTCTATCCCCATTGCATACGGCTTCATCAAGATTCTCTCTTCGTGTATGTCAGATAATCTTGTACCCCTTGCTGCCAACGGGGCAGAGAACCATTGGAGACCAACTGATGCAATCGACAATCCAGCACGGTTCGAGCGGGGCGTTTGGCAAGGCGTTTGAGGGCGGCGGGTTCTGCAATTTCCACCGGTACGGCAATTCTCGTCAAAGAATGTTAGCCCTTTACTGAGCCGGCTAGCAGGCCGCGAACGAAGAACCGCCCTAAGAAAATGTAAATGATGGCTGTGGGTAAGGCGGCCACTACCGCGCCAGCCATGACGACATTCCAGTCTACCGAGAAGCTGCCGGATAGGTTGTTGAGTGCAATCGTAACTGGCTGGGCGGCTGGATTCTGGACGACGGTGATACCGAACAGAAAATCGTTCCAGATGTTGGTAAACTGAAAAATGGCGACGACCACAAAGGCGGGTAGAGCCAGTGGGAGCATGATGCTGGTGAAAACTTTGATCACACCCGCCCCATCAACACGAGCCGCTTCAGTCAACTCATCCGGAAAGCCGGCGAAGTAGTTGCGGAAAATCAGCGTAGTGATTGGTATTCCATAGATAACGTGGACCAGTACTAACCCCCAGAGGGTACCGTAAAGGCTAATTGACTGTAGGAAGCGTACCATAGGGATCAGGATGCTTTGGTATGGGATAAAGAAACCGAAGAGCATCAGGGTGAATAAGATATCTGAACCCCGGAATTTCCATTTTGAGAGCACGTAGCCGTTGAGCGCTCCGATGAGTGACGAGATAATCGTCGCCGGAATCACCATCATGACACTATTCTTAATGAACGGACGCAAGCGGCTCCAGGCCTCTATGAAGCCGCTGCCGGCCAGACTCGTCGGTGGGTTCCACATGGTGGACAGGCTTACACTTTGTGCATCCTTCAGCCCGTTGACGACCATAACATACACCGGCAGCAGGTAAGAAACCAGGGCTATCGAGAGGATAACAAAAATCAACCACTGCCTGGGTCGTCCCGGGAGTGAAATAAACCCTCTCGTGCTACGTTTGCTTTCGACTGTCATGTCATACCTCCCGTAAGGATCGTGCCAGGTAGGGAATGATCACCATGGCCACCAGCAACAACATAATAATTGAGGCAGCCGATGCCAGGTTGTAGCGGGTCGCTTTGAACATCGTCTCAAACACGAAGATTGCGGGCACATCGGTGGCAAAGCCCGGCCCCACCCCGGACATGGTAAAGACCAAATCAAATATCTTGAGGGAAACGTGCAGCAAAATGACGGCTACGGAGACTGTTACCGGCTTCAGTATGGGAATAATAACCCGCGTATAGATTTGCCATTCCGAAGCCCCGTCAATGCGGGCCGCTTCGCGGATCTCGTGCGATATGGTGGCCATCCCCCCCAGATACATAGCCATGACGAATCCTGACAACTGCCATGTAGCTGCCAGGGCAACTGGAATCAACGCGGCTGGAACGCCTAATTTCACCTGTAAATTGTCAGCGGCGGGCCAGATGGTGGCAAGCGCATCGTTCAATTTAAATAGGACGTTCGGATCGGTGATCCATCCTGGTTTTAGGGGTTCAAGCCCCAACTGTGCGAGCACGGCATTGACGCCGAAGATGTTGAAGAAGAGATTAACCCCGGTTTCCGGATTAAATATCCAGCGCCAGGTAACACCGGTAACCACAAACGATAGCGCATAAGGAAACAGGAACACACTGCGGAAGATATTGCGCCCGGCTACCTCATGGTCGAGTAGAATCGCCAGGAACAATCCAACCAAAATTGCCAACGCCATAAACATCACGGTGAAAACCAAGGTGTTGCGCAGGTCGGCCTGGAAGCGCGGCATAGAGAACATCTCGCCATAGGTCTCGAACAGCGGCTGTCGAATACTTAAGTCCCTTTTGAGCGTTCGCCAATTTGATATCGACACGATAAAAGTAGTGCCGATGAAGCCGTACACAAAGATGGCGAGCGCGATCAGCGAGGGCAACAGAATCAGGAATGATATATGTTGTTCCCTAATTTGAAATCGCATTGATTTTTTCTCAATACGCGTGCGCTTTTGGGTTGACACGACTGATTTTTCTGATAAGGTTGACATAGCTATACCGTCCTTGCTCATCAGATTATTCACATGTCACGTGGGCTGCCATTATACTATGAAACACTTGGCATGTGAAGCACGATTCTTGGAAGACCCCAAGGGTTTAAGGCGAACCGCAGGTTCGCGCACCCTTGGGGTCTTTTGCCAGTAGCCGATTACTGGCCGAAGCCAGAAGACTGAGCCGCCTGGGCCAGGGCGCTGGCAAAGGCGTCCACGTCGCGATCTACGATGAAGATCGTGACCGCGTCGTTAAGGGCCTGCTGGAAGTCGGCCGGGGCGGCCGAGCCGTGCACTACGGTCGGCACCAGGGCGTCGTCGGCGAAGGAGTCCATCGACCAGTTGTGATAGGGTCCGAACTTGGCGCGGTCGCAGTCGGTGCGGGCGCAGATGGACCCCTTGAGCGGGTTGAAGGCCTCCTGGGCTTCCTTGCTGCCCAGCACGCGCAGCCAGTTCTTGGCCGCCAGCTCGTTGGGCGCGCCGTTGGCCAGGGTGAAGCCATCGGCCACCACCACAAAGGAGCCGTTAGACCCGGGGTGGCTCACCCAGCCGAAGTCCACGTTGTCCTCCAGCTCGGCGTTGACGAACTCGCCATAGGCCCAGTCGCCCATGGAGTTGAAG
>DAOUMD010000034.1:0-87849 GCA_034412795.1 Anaerolineae bacterium | reverse complement strand
CTTCGCTAAGAAATATCAAGCGGTTTTCTCGGAGACGGAGTAGAAGATGGGTATCGACGAATCCAAATTGACGGCTTATCTCGACGGTGAACTTTCGGAGCAGGAGCGTGAATGGGTGGCGAACCAACTGGCCGCCTCGCCCCAGCTTCGGCATAGGTTGGACCAACTGCGTCGCCAGGCGGAGCAGGTAACCCAGGCCCTGGACTCACTTTCTCCAAAGGGCACTGCGGTATCAACCACACTGGCCCTGGAACGGCTGCGATCCAACCTATTCCCGGATGGCCAGGATACGTCGATGTTAGACGATGTGGGTTCCGAAGGGCCTGCGGTAAATGTGTGGGAGTCACCCTCGCTGGTGGCGGAGGTAAAAGCTGTCCTGAAGGATACTCGAGACAAAAGGAGTCAAGTTATGGAAGGGTCAAGTCAAAGAAGCAGACTGGCACTGCTGGGCGGCATAATCGTACTGATGATTCCCATCATCACGGTCGCTCTCATACTGCTGTTCAATTCAAATTCGTATCCATTCGAATTTATCAGGCCGGTCGGCAACTGGCCGGGCGAGGCAACCGAGGCGCCGCCCTCCCCAGATTCTACGAACCCGTCCCTCAATCGCGGCGTCCAGGCCGATCCGCTCGGCGACGCTCAGGCCAACGCCGGCCACGTCGAAGCCCTTGGTTTTGGGTGGGTCAAATTTCAGATGCCCTGGAAGAACGTAGAACCGGCCGAGGGTAGCTATGAATGGAACGCGTGGGATGACGCCATCGGCACCTACGCCGACAACGGCATCCGGGTCATGCTGAATATTTCAAAGGCACCGGATTGGGCGCGGCCCGCCGACGACGATAGAAGCGTCGAAGGGCTGCCCGGCGACCCGGTTGACTATGCCGAGTTTGTGGCGCAAGTGGCCGAACGTTACCAGGGCCAGGTGCAAGCCATAGAGATTTGGGACGAGCAAAACTTGTGGTATAAGGCGGGGGGCATGGGCCGCATTGACGCCGAGGCCTACGTCGAGCTTCTGGCACAGGCCTACCGGGCCATCAAAGCGGTCGACGAGGAAGTGATTGTGATCAGCGGCGGGATGACGCCGGCGGGTGATGTCCTCGGCGCCGACAATCGAGAGCTCGCAGTCAATGATGTCGATTATCTGGGGCAGATGTACGCCAACGGCTTTAGGGAGTATTTCGATGTATTGGGCGTCCACGCTCCGGGCTACAATTGCCCGGCCCTGGCCGATTGGCAAACGTTTGAGGACGACACGGCAGCTTTCAGAGGGCCGTTTGAGGACCGCCATCACGCCTGGTGCTTTCTGGGTCCGTTGGAAGCCTACCGGGAGGTCATGGTGGCCAACGGTGACGAGGACAGATCGGTGTGGGTCACCGAGTTTGGCTGGGCTGTTTCCGATGAGGCGCAACAGGGTTACGAATACGCCGGAGACAACACCCCTGAAGAACAGGCGCAGTGGATCGTCGAAGCCCTCCAATGGGCAGAAACCCAGAACTGGGTGGGTGCCATGTTCCTCTGGAATCTGGACTACGGCCTGGCTGCGCCAGATACCGCCTTGGCTGACTTTGGCATCCTGGATACACCTGCCTACGATGCGCTGGTTGAGATGAACCAGGGGAGGGACGAGAAACCGTAGGTAGGCGCTGAAGAGTTGGGCAACCAAGAAGCCCCTGCAAGGCGCAGGGACTTTTTTGATGGGGCGAAGAGTATGAAGCACCGCCTGATACATAGACAATATGCGCCGTGGCTTACCGCCGCGGCGCTTCCAGTTGGTAGGGCTTTGCCAAGGTAGGATTCTAGCCTCACGAACTCAATGAGGAGCGCAGCATCCCCAGATGCGGAGCGGGTTTTGCAAACGCCGTTCGCATCTGGGGATGCTCACTCCTCGACTTTGGGTAATCGCTGTCTAGTTGGGGTAATCAGCAGCGGCGCGATTGCGAAATTGCGGCTACGGTTTTCGTGATCTGAGCAGCAAGTAGGTCGGTCAAGCGGTTATGTGGTATACTGGATGAAGCGATAGACGGATGGTGATAGGGGATAGTTATGACTTATCGAGTTTGCCCGATGAAAGTTCTCCTCGATATGCCCGTTTCCTCGTCGCTGCTGGAAGTGCTTGACGCCTACGGAGCGGGGATGAGCGCTCGCGGTCTCAAGAGGTATCGATTCTGAAGTCAAGGAGGGCAGGTAGAGTGCGTTAAGCGGACGTGAAACCTGACGTTTCCATTCAATATGACCGAACCGCGAATCGCGATTGAGCATACGGATACATCCCTACGAATCCACATTCCAGCCCGTGGAGATGCCCATGTAGTACTGGGGCTCAGCTATCGGATCTTTCTCTGGCTGGTTCTGGGTTTTCTGGGCTGGTTCAGCGGCCTGAGAGCGATAGACTTCCTACGACGTTATCCGCCGTCAACGAGTAACTTATGGGAGTTAGCTGGGAATAACCCGCTTCCAGCCCTGCTTCTGCTGACTGCGATCATTACATGGGTGGCATGGGGGGGTATCTTATCTACTCCTGGCTTTGGAACGTAGCTGGATACGAGCTTGTAGAAGTTAGCGATCAGTCGCTCTGCATTCGACGAATGGCGTTGGGCTTCACTTGCACGCGCCAGTATTTGACCGAGCGCGTGAAGGACATCCGAGTGGCACTCTCCCCCCGGTCAAGCTGGGGTTGGCTGACGATGATGCCTCGGAAATCACCCCGCGGCAGCATAACCTTTGACCATAGAGCTAAGGCCGCATCCAAAAATAACTTGCACATTCTGAAGGGTTTCACCCGGAACTTTGGCCTGAAAACAGGGAGTTATTCTTGGATGCTTCCCAAGACCGTCAGATTTGGAAGGGGCGTATCGGAGGCGGAGGCGAAACAGATAGTGGCAGAGATCAAGATGGCGTTTCCGCCTCTTCGGGGGGAAGCGGTACGGAGAAATTCCGTCTGATCACAGTGATCGGCTTTGGATAAGATCGTTGCCGGGTGGGGAATTGGATCCGCCCTTCTACGGCGTCGCCGTCCAACTCGATGTAATCCTGAAAGAGGCTGAGACAAACTCGCCTACATAGAGGCGGATACAATCTGCTGCATCTCAGGCGCGGGTGAGAGCAGGGCTGGGCACTGTCTATTTTCAGCCAAGATGGCTTGCTCGTCGGGATGATGCTTCGGAGCTTCGGACAGGATCGCTGCATCGGACCAGGCTTCGCCTGCCACAACCCGCGGCATTTTGGGCAGTGAGGATAGTTGTGGTCAGCTAGGCTCAACTGCAAACACGCCTGGCGGCCGAGCTCGATCGTTAGTTGTTTTACCGAATCCTGGGTGTGTTGAGCTTTCTCGGAAAGTGTTTGCTGCGGGACACTACAACGAATTTGGAATACAACGAATTGCCTGGCAAAGAAGAATAATTTGTAATGGTCAACAAGACTTTGCACACTTGACCACTGGTTATACGCTGCGCCGTTGCGCCAGAATATTTAGAAAATATGCACGTTTTGGTCTAACCCTTTGCGATACCTCAGATCACGAATTGTGTAAAGTGTCGTTGACCACTACACAAAGAAGAATAATTCGTTGATTTCTCAATTCGTTGTAGTGTGACCCGACTTTCCGAGAGATCTCTGTTTGTAAGGGAGGTGTGGTATGGATGCATCGCTTGTATACAACCACTTGTTGATTTCCTTAGGCTCGTGGTTGGGTGGGATGATCGTCGGCGGAGGCTTGGGCTACGCAAGCGCATGTCTTTTGCGCGACATATTCATTTCAAACCCTCACGTTCGTCGAGCAGCCACCATAGTGCCGTGGCGCGCGATGGTACTGGGCCTATTGCTGTTTGCCTGGTCCCCTTTTATTCCGATTGGATTGGGGCTTGGAACGGCGTCGGCTATGGTGATGGTCGGGCTCTTCGTAGTGCTCTTATGGCTGCCGTTTACGGTCGGGGCGCTATGGCACCAATGGTTCCCCGCATCTCTTGAAGCTCGTCTTTGGGGCGGGAGTCGGAGCCTCGCTATGGCAGCCATGGCGGCTGCCTTGGCGGTGGGGGTTTTCACCGGCGGGGGAGCTGGACCCTACCTGATGCAGCAAGTAAATCTACTTCAATGGGGTCAATTCTCCCGGGGGGCGCTTACGGTGGCAGTGCTTGCCGTGATGGTGGATCTCCTACTGGGCATCCTTCAATTTGCGATCTACCGCGATCAAGCAGATTCCCAGTTAGTACACCAGGCTCTGAGCTGAGGTCAGGTCTGGCAGCCCCCATAATGGTAGTTAGTTGTGATCGGTGGGAAGGTCGCCGCTGAGGGGGGAACGTTCTCCTGGCGACTTGTCCACCTCCCGGAATTGGCCACCCGCGCCCCACCTTCGGCGGGGTTCGGAGGCGCTCGCCGCGCTCGCTCCAGAGCCTACTACACCGAGGCGGAAACAAGCCTGTAGTTAATTTTGCTCCAAGGGGATTGCCAAATCTCCGATTTAGGCGCAAAAGGCCGGGATTTGCCAATCCCTGGCGAGCAAATAACTATGTACCTGTTTACGCCGAGATGTACTAACGAGGCTTTGCCTCAAATCGACGAGAGGCCAACCATCTCCCCACAGACGGAAAGGAACACGGACAGCAGAAAAAGGAAGATGGGTCTGTGTTTCTTTCTGTCCGTGAGGAAAACCTGACTCATTTGTCAAGAATCTGGCTTATGAAGATGTCCAGGGTCAAATGCCGGGCGCAAGGACGACTCGAAATCCGAAGAGCCTGAGCCAGTGGTACGGATCGTACCTGATGCGGGAGGCGCAACGCACAAACCACTGAAAATCGTAGAACGCCCCGCCACGCAATACCCGGTAGACGTCAGCGCCGGCTTGCAGATTCTCACGGCCATCGTCAGCACGGTATGGATATTTGAAGTCAGGCTTGTTCCAGTCCTTGCCCCATAGGCTCTGTGTCCATTCCCACACATTGCCACCCAGGTCCTCCACTCCATACGGACTGGCCCCGCCGGGAAAGCAACCTCTGGCGCTGGTGGTGCCAATGCCGGTGTCGCGGTAATTCGCCCGGTTCGGATCAGGCTCATCACCCCACGGGAAGATACGGCCATCCCCACTGCGTGCTGCCTTTTCCCACTCAGCTTCGGTTGGCAAACGCACCTGCCAATCTTCCTCACGCAACAAGTTGACCAGCGGCTGCGGTGTGCCATCCCAGGTGCGCAATTGCTCCGTCAGCCAGGCACAGTACGCCCGTGCATCGCACCAAGTGACCCACACTACGGGGTGATTGTCCAGGCCCCGCAGGCTATCCTCGTTCGTTGGTTTGTGCCCACTGTGCTCTACAAAGGTTCGGAACTGAGCTACCGTCACCGGGTAACGGGCAGTGTAATAGACACTCAATTCTACCTCGTGTTCTTCCTTGCCCTCGCCCATCAGGAACGGTCCGGCGGGAACCTTCACAAAGCCCAGCAGCGGCTCGTCGGGCAGGTACCAGGCGCTCTCGCGGAAGCGTGGGTCACCCAACTGCGCCAATACGTCCCCGGCGTCAGCCCGTTGCCGAGGGGCTAACACCTGGTCCTGCCGCAAAGCGGCAGCCAGTCGCCGACGCACGCGATCCAGCCGGGCCTGCACCTGTTCTCCGGTGGTCGCGTCGCGCAACATCTGCTCTGGCTTGAGTTCCAGGAACACCTCACCTGCCAATTCGCTCAGATACCAACAAGCCGCGTCATCGTCTGGCTGTTCGGGGCACAAGAAGTCGAGCAACAGCAGGGGTTGGGTCATCTTCCGTTCCACGTACAACAATCGCCCCGCCGCGAGCTTTACCACCTCCCACCAATGGTCGCCTTGACGGGCTAATTCAGCCGCTTTGGCCGCCGTGTCCTCTCCCTCGGTCAACCAACACGCGGCCAGATACTCCTGGAAGGTACGATGGGGGAAAGCCAGCACCGGGTCCACTTCGTCGGATCGCCGCTCGACCAGCAGTCCTGCCCGCTCCCGGATAAAGGTCACCACGTCACGAGCCCAGTTCAGATCCCGCGTGGGATGCAGTGACGAGAATCGGGCAATCAAGGCTGAGGCACGGATGTCTGCTTCGCCCTCCTGGGTTCCTCCCTCGGCATGTACTTCGTAGGCCAAGCGGTCCAGTGTCCGCACAAAGAAGGTACGGTCTACCTGCCCGGCCTCCAACAGGGCCAGCAAGTCGACCGGGTGTGCTTCATCCGCCTTGCGCCGCTCCCACAACCAGAGCAACACGTCCACACACTTGTCGTACAGCAGCGCCCGTGCTTCTGGCAACTCTGGCTCGCGGGCATGCACCAGGGCCATCACCGTCAGAAGGAGGGGGTTGCCGGCCATTCGCGCCAGGTCGGGCCGGCGGATAGCGCGTTGTAAGCCGCCCATTTTGGCTGAAACCTGGCGGGCATCCAACTGCCCCCGCCGGGCCAGTTCGGCATACCACAGTTTGCAGAACCGGTCGCGCTTCGCTTCGTCAAACTCGGCCAGGGGGGCTTCTTCGAATTCATGGAGTGTCCAGGGCGACACGTAGCTGGCGTGACGACAGGTAACCAGATAACGCGCACGTGGGAAGTGGCGAGTAAAGTCGGCCACCGCCTCCAACGCCAGGCGCCGGGGGCTGACCGGTTGCTCGGCGGAACCTTCCGGTACTTCATCCAGCCCATCCAGGATGACCAACGCCTGGCCGGCCAGCAGAGCTTCCTGGAGCAAGGGGCCGAACTCTAAGGGGGCCAGTTGGATTTGAATGTATCGCCACAACAGATCTGCCGTCGCCCGGCTCGCATCGATGGGCAACTGGCGGGCAAAGTCACGTAGCACCACTCGCACCGGCAGTGGCCAGAACCTGGCGGGCCAGCCAGGCAGATAGGTGTCCGGTTCCAGGGAGAAGGGTCGAGCCTCGACCGGCAGGCTCCCGACGGCCAGACAGAGGGCCAGGTAATTGACGAAGGTGGACTTACCCGATCCTGGACTGCCGGTGAGGACCAGCCGCTCCCAGCGGGCGGCCGCCTCCAGGGCGGTCAGGAAGCGCTGCTGCCCCTCCTCTCCGATGACCCTTAACCAGCCGGGCAGGTCTATTTCGTCGCCTGTCCCCTTCACTTCCCTTTTCGCCTTAACCCCGGCGCGGCGCGGGTCCATTCCCTCTTCGCCCTCGGCGGCCAGGCGTGTTGTGTCCAGGTGTACATAGACCGGTTCCAGCCGGATCTCCTCCTCACCCGCGCCGGCGTGCCCTGCACTGGTGTCGAGGCCCAGCAATCGCACTCGGCCACATTCCCGGATTATTCGCTCCAGGTAGGCCCGGTGCAGATCGTCCGGTTGCGGGCCGGGGAGCGCCGGCATTTCTAGCCGATATTGCTGGACGACAGTGTGCACGATGTTGCCCACTATGCTGCCGCTGACGGCCAGTCCGCCCGCGCCGGCAGCCACCGCCCCCGGCCCCTGGGCAATCGCCCCGCCCCCGGTCAGTTGCGCGTTCAGCGCGGACACCAACTGGCGGGGCGGCACATCCAACTGCTGCTCGGTCAGAGCTGCCAGCACGTCTCCCCGGAAGCGGAGTTCCTGGTAACGATCCAGTACCGGCCCCCAGGTCTCATCGGCCAGCAAGGCGTTCTCCAGGGCCGAGAAAAAGCGGCGTAAGGTCCGCGCATGAACTGGCAGTTCTTCTTCCCACACTTCGGCCATGTCCCTCACGTCAAAGCCTTGTTCGGGGTCCAGCAAGCCGACGACCAGTGCTTCGCGGAAGGGCCGATGTTCTAACAAGGGGCGCAAGTCATCGTCTCCAACCACCTCGACGGCCCGGTCAAAGGCGCGGTCGAATGCCGTCTGGCGTTCCTTCTCGTCCTTCTTTGCCAGTCGTTCTTTGAGAGCATGGGCTTCGTCCCCGAAACCGGCCTCGGCCAGCACGCCCAACCCCGCTTCCAGGGCTGCACCCAGTAATATGGATAAGCCGATCATCGATGTTGTCTCCTTTGTCGGGTGGCCAGTGCCCGCCCCAGCCCCAAGTTGGGATAGGGGACGAGCCTGGTCTATTCGCCTCTGGCCAAACGTGTTGGTTTTGATCAGTTTATCACAGATCAGGGTGGGTTGGCAAGGGGTCAAAGGTAGGGGTTTCAGAGAACCCTGCCGTTGAAGGCCGATGACGCCTCCTGGCCGGCCATCCCGGTAGGTTCTCTGGTCATCTGCGCCTCATCCAGCGAATTGGAAGACTTTCTTTCTGGTACTGTGAACGATCTTGGCTCATGTTCAGAACTAGTGATTGCTCTCGCTGGATTGACAAATCCAACGGCCTCAGACGGCGGATATGACTATCCGCCGCGAGCGTCAAAGACACGTTTGCACTTGTTCTGAACATGAGCCAAGATCTTAAGCGTGAGCAGTTACAATCAAGGTTGCCTGTACTGGTGCCACAGAGTCTTTTTTGCACCAATGCGGAAGGTGGTATCGGTGCCATCTAAAATGGCCTGCCAATTAATCTTCTTTGCTAAGCGCTTTCCATACTCCTCCAGCCGGCCAATGCTTCGAATATCATCAAGTGGGATGTTGTCTTGCAAGTCGGTATCGATTCTGTAGAGGATCAAATTTGGGAACTGTCGCCACGTAATCTGGGTTTGCTGCTCTCCCGGCGACTCAAGCAGTTGGCCCAACACCCAACTTAGCCATGGCCAGATCCAGCCTGGGCGCCGTGTGGAGGTGAAGCGTCCTGTCCCCAGCGAAACGGCGATCGTTTCCTCTGGGTTGTAGCCGGGCGTATAGTCAAATGCCTCCACACATGCCTGATAGATTGGATTACCGGTCACACCAACACCGCCATCCACCAGCGCACCGGTCTGCTCACAATTAGCCGGAGCCGGTGAGGCTTCCTGTATAGTCCAGGGCTCGAAGTACGTGGGTGCAGCAGCCGACGCGGTGGTACAGTCAACCAGTCCCAACCGGCCTGTGCAGCGGGAGTTATTTGGGCTGTCGCGGACAAAGTACCAGGGCATGCCATCCGGGACTCGCTTGGCGGTGATGAGTAAATCAATGGGCGAGTCGTTAAGCGTCCAATCACGCGCGTCGTCCATCTCCTCAGCGATGAGATCGTAGAGTTTCTGTGTCGAGTACATTGATCCCGCAACGATGCGTTTCAGGAAGTTCCAAGGGTATCGGGTAAAGACTTCGGGGGCACGAGTAAGGTAGAGGTTAACGATGTGCGCTGCTGGGATGCCCGCGGCGACGGCGGCGGCAATAATTGCACCGGTGGAGGTGCCGGCGACGAACGAGAAGATATCCTGTGTTTGCTTGCCGGTGGTCTCCTCAAGCCTGGCCAGGGCTATGGCGGGGATAATGCCACGTATTCCACCGCCGTCAATTGACAATAGATATCGCCAAGACGTACTTTTTTCGTTCATTTTCTTCCTCCCTTCACACTTGAGGCGCCAAATGCCGACGCCGAAGCAGACCGCTGCTGCGGAAGCACGGTGTTCAAAGCGTTACTCTCAAAGATTGACGGGAATGAACGATCACGATATGGTGGGGTAGAAGGAGGGGCAAGAGAGTAGAGGGAACGAATATGTCACTCAATACCAATATACCATACTTGTCCCTCATTTTCAATAGTTTTGGTGAATCGGACGCAGATTTACATTGATAGGTAGTCTCCCTGTAAAGTGTTGGTGTTGAATTTTAGAGAGGGAATTGAATGTGGTGTGGAAATGTGGTAATATTGACTGTAGAGTGGAATTGCCTGAGTCACATAAACTGTCAAGTTCAAGTTTTCAACATTATATCAGGAGGTCACTCACTATGAAAAAGCCTGTGAAAGGGGTAGTGTTCTGGATGCCCAGGATTCTATGCGTTCTGTTTGCTGTATTCATTAGCCTCTTCGCTCTCGATGTGTTCGGTGAGGGCTATGACTTCTGGGAAACGATCGTTGCCTTGCTCATGCACCTTATCCCAACAGGTATCATCCTGATTGCCCTTGTTATCGCGTGGCGTTGGGAGTGGGTTGGTGCGCTTCTGTTCCTGGCCCTCGGAGTATGGTACGTGATCATGGCTTGGGGGGAGTTCGAGTGGGTCACTTACCTGGTGATAGTTGGTCCATTGCTTTTGGTAGGCGCTCTGTTCCTGGTCAACTGGCTTTACCGTGCGGAGCTTCAGTCGAGCACCTGATTTCAGTCCTTTTGAAAACCCCGCTTGACGCGATTGTGAGGTTAGGGTATACTTGTTTGTGATAGGGCGTAGTAAGTTCTGTTTCGGATGACAAAAGTTCACCACCCAGGCTTACCTAGGGCTGGGTGGTTTTTTGTGCCCGAGACAGACCGATGAGCAAGGACAAAAAGCTCCAGCCGCCGTTGATGTTCGCAAGATACTTGAGTTTAGACAACTTGTAAGAAACCGGGTTTTTGAACTTCAGTGTGCAACCGCAACTATGAAAAAGCACCTTGCGACATGCCAAAACCTATGGTCAGATGACAAAAAACCCAGTTTCTTGGCTTTTATCTAAATTCGAGAAGATACAAGGAGGCTTAAAATGACGGAACTTATAGTAGCAGATGATCTGGTAGTCAGTCTCGATTATACCGCACGTCTCAGCGATGGAGAGGTCATTGGCACCACTACGACCGCGGATCGGGAGCCCGTGGAGTTCTTACAAGGTCGGGGCCAGATTTTCCCGCCTGTTGAGCAGGCGCTCTACGGGATGGCGGTGGGTGATGAGAAGGACGTGGTGGTAACGCCCGCCGAGGGCTACGGTGAGCGGAACCCCGAAGCAGTTCAATTGGTCCCTCACAACCGGTTCCCTCCAGATATGACCCCGCAACTGGGGATGAGACTCAGTGTGGAGGACAGCTCAGGGCAGTCCTTTGAGGCGTATGTGACAGGGATTCGTCCCGATGGCGTGTTGCTTGATTTTAATCATCCCCTGGCCGGCCAGACCCTGCACTTCGAGGTGACAGTCTCCGCGCTTCGAGCGGCGACGGACGAAGAGCTGGCGCACGGCCACCCACACAGCGGGGAGACGGATTAATCCCGGATTGCCCCAATTTCACGCTGCCTTGCAGTTGCGTTCACAGTTTCTTTTACTTGCTCTTCGTGATAATCGGCAGATAGACCCTGTGGGCGGGCTCCCACAGGATCATGTAACCTTGCCTCAGCCTGTAATTGGCCCAACTGCCCTGATACAGCGGGTTGTCGTCCCCTGCCAAAAGCCGACCCCAGCCTAGCGTCTGGAGGCTGAGGTTCCAAGAGCCCTATGGGAGCATCCTTCCAGCCCCGCTTCAATATTACCGCATCTTGAGCACCACAGGCACGTACGTCCTAAACGGGTTGCACATATTCTCCATCGCTATTGCTGACCAGAGCTGTTGCCATTCGTCGTGGTAGGCTTGAGCCACGCGCGGATCGTGGAAGATCAGTGTGTTCTCGTCATTTTTGTTTGCACCATTGTCTGACCAGTTCATAGAGCCAGCCACGACGACGGGGTCTGTCCCATTGATGTCGATGACCATGAATTTGTTGTGCATGAAGCCCCTGAAGTCCCCACGTTTGTTTGGGATGCCGGCATCGCACAGGGCTTCGTACTCTGCGTAAGGGCCGCCGGCGTTGGTGTTGTCGAAGATGCCCCGAACCGTCACCCCGGCCTGTGCGCGTGCAATGATGGCGTCCCGCAACGAGTCGTCTGTGAAAGAGAAGATGGAGAAGTAAATGCTTTCGTCCGCGGCGTTGACCTCGCCGATAACTTGGCTCATTGCGCCATCTGTGGGAGAGAAGTATGACTCCAGGAGTGAGCCATCATAGGTCAGGGAATGCGTGGTGTTGTCATCCTTGTCCGTGCCGAATAGACCACTGACGAACATCTCTTCGAACTCGGTGGTGTAGATGTCTGCCAGTTCAGGTGAGGTGAAAACCATGCTGTTGTTGTGATTGTAGGTGAAGCCCCTGTCTGTTACGTTAGTCGAGCCAGCCCAGACGATCAGACCGTCAATGACAAAGAACTTGTTGTGCATCAGGGAGGAAGGGCCGTCACGAACCACAGGAATGCCTGCCGTTTCGAGGTCCCTGAAGTGCGGATTATAGCTTGGATCTGCGTACTTAGCGTTGTCAGTCACCACGCGAACGTCGACATCCCGGTCGTCGTCGGCGGCGTCCTTCAAAGCTTCTCGAATGGAAACGCGGTTAAAGCTGTAGATGGCTAAGTCAATGGAAGTTGTGGCAGCGTTCAGGCGGTCCAACAGTTCTTGCTCCATCTCGGTGACCGCCGTGGTGGTGCTGGTGGCGTTGATGTTGTCGGTGAAAAGTACTTGTGGGTCGCTGTCCTGGGCAAAGGCAAGGGCGCTCAGTGCCAGCAAGAGGGCGAAAGCTGAGAGAATGATGACCAGTGCTTTCAGTCTCATTGCATATCCTCCTCATCCAGAATGTCTCACAACCCTGGAATTACCGCCGCTTCTGAGAGGGGGACAAACAAAAACACACCGCCCTTTTTACAAGGCAGCGTGTTATAAGTAGGAAGTCGAACTGAAGACGAATTTTATGAAGGTGGGAGTCTGGTCTAGTAGAAGATGCCCCCTTGGTTACAGTGGGCCTTATTACCTCAAGTATATCATATTATCTACTTGGCTGCAATATAATTTTACGCAGATTCATGAGATTTCCATCCCCAACAAGAAACCCCGCAGCCCACTGGCGGTTTCTTTTCGGTTATTTGCGACAAAACAAAACGCTCAACCAATTATCGGAAATAGAACCGTTCTCCTACTTTGTCGATCGCGCCAGCACTCGGATCTTCATTTCGCCCTCGTTGGCGGCGCTCCAGTTTGCGCAAAGTGGTGTTGATCCGGCGCCAGGTGCTATAGGGAGGACAATTGTGCAAGACAACCTTCTTCGTCATTAAGTGTAACCTTTCAAAACGGTGTCTGGTCGATGCGATAAGCTGTGGCGGCACTAGCTGATTGCAAATCAAGCTATGATATAGCATTAGTAGGGGATAGGCGCAATGAAAATACTATCGGCGACAGAAGGATTGAATTACTCTCTCTTGAAAACTGTCCCCAATGCCTGACTCAACGTCTCTATGGCTTGATCTACCACCCTTTGTTGGCCGAAGACGATCGCCACCAAAGCTATGACCGTGATGAAGAAAGCTAAGGTAATGGCAGATGCGAAAACAAAGAACAGTTCCATTTTTCACCTCCGAAATCAGAGTGAACTAAAGAAAGGGCAACCCTAACCTTATGGGTTGCCCTTAGTATATTGCTGAACTACTAGCTTATGAGTGAAATTGCCTAAACTGCCTAAATTGCCTAAACCTCTTCTAGGAAGTCCTTATCTTGCCTCAACCGCTCCATTTCTGCCAGCACATCGGGGTGATTATGATGTTTCCTGAAAGTATGTGGAGAAACTTGTACACGACCACAGGCGACAGTCTGGTTTACACTCCTTAACTCCATTATCAGTCGCGCCTTTGCAACTTTGATAGGTGTATCTATATTTGGCTTACGTTTTCTGCCCCTGCTGCTCCCCGCGAGCGTCTGTGAGACCACGCCAAACTCCTGTTCCGCTGTCTCTAGTAGCTTATGGGAGTAATCTTCTAATTTAGGTTCAAGGCATCTTACGGCAACTTTGATTTTGTCATCAAGTGGTAAGACCGTGAGCACAATGACTCGCCTAGACTCAATTGGCTTTTCCAAATCAACAACTACTTCTCGTGGGGCAAGCGGGTGCGGTGATGGCGGCTTCTTTCGGTAGGCGTGCGCCTCAATTGCCAACCGCATGCGCCCGGCTTCGGTTGTCTCTCCTGGCACCCCTCTAGGCAGCGTGATGAGTTGCTCTTCTACCTCGGTTGGTTCTAACCGTGGTGACAGAGCAACATGAGTTTTCCAAAAGCTGGCGGGCGTTGCTTCTACGTAATCTTCCAACCAGGCGTAGAACGCTTTCGGCGTGGTGAGCAGGACGGTTGTAATGGGCTGTGATAAGCCATCGGTGCTGGCCTCAATGGACGTCAACTCAGTCCCCTGTAGCAGGGTGAGCCATCCCCGCGCTGCTTGCTTTGCTGTTTGGTGTTTGTACTTTCGCTCGTGTTCAGCCTTCCAGGCGTTTATCTCCTCCTCCTGGCCGTAGAAAGGCGGTAAATTTGAGTGAAATTCCTCTAAGACTCTGCTGCTGCGAGACTGCGGCAAAACCTGTATACAATTCTCCGCTATCAGTTCGCAGAGTTTATGCCAGGTAGTCTTCGCTTGTGCATCTGGCGTGAGTCGGGGCCAGGCGTAGTTTTCGGCATTTTGTCGCCACCTAAATGGTTCTAATTCCACCCTTGTGGTCATTGGTGTCACAACGCGGGCAGTGATAAGGCAATTGTCAACACTCCAAACCGCCCCGCGTGATTCCGAGCCTTGGGGGATCAGTCCCAGCCTGTCTTTTTTATTCCAAAAGGCGACATTACTCATAAAGTCTGGGATACTAATTTCGAGTAGCAATGTAGAAACTGCTCCTGCTGACACTTCGGATTTGTCGCGGTGTTCCGCGCCTGTCCCTACGTTGTGTAAGACCCCCAACTCGATTAATCGACTCCTGACCGTGTCAAAAACCAATCTGGGCCAGACATTGGGCTTTGACTCGATTCTCAGTCCGCCGTTGCCGTCCTCATAAACGCTGGGATGCTCGGGCTCGTCCCACTCAAGAAAGTAGAAGTCAATCCGCAACTCATTCTTGACGGGTAACGCCACAATCCAACATCCCTCACAGCCCCCCCATTTGGCGTGCCATCGTCGCTCTTCGACCTGCTCAACAGTGAGATGGTCTTCTTGCAACCACTCTAGGAAGTCACGGAAAGTAGACAAGTCCATCTTCACGCCGGAGATAGACTGATACGGTTTCCCCAGGTTCGACATACAAGACCGCCTTCTGCCATTTGACAGTCGGCGGCCTGGATGTTATCTGAGTACCACCAGGCCGCCCTGTCGGTTTGGCCGCCGCCCAGGTGCTCCCACACCGTGGGGCTTTTCGTTTTGGCGAGCTAAGTATAGCACGGGTGTTCGGTTTATTCAAGCAATACGACTGATGCCAACTGCCGGTCACGGAGGGGTAGCGTAGGTTGCCTTCCACGACGTCGGCGCCGACTTCGCGGGCCATGGTTGCCAGTTCGGTTGCGTTTGCTGGGTTTATGGGCATGAGGTTCTTCTATTCCCTCTCTTTACGGCAATGGTCAGGTTCCCCTCTCCGCTAAGTTGGTTGAGCTTGTGGGTCTTTTTGCATCTTCCCACAGTGCCCTTCGGACACAATCTATTCCTGCTGTGCCGCGACGCACACGCGAAACCCAATGCTGCTGAGCCAGTATAACGGAGTGAAACTGTAGTGCAAGGCACAACGAATGAGCCACTGTTCATCGAGGAACGACCCACCAACTAACACCTGGATGCGCTCGGCCTCTGGATTCTTGCCACCATCTGTCAGATCATAGGGATAACTCTTATACAGCGAGCGGCACCACTCCCATACGTTACCAGCCATGTCCTGGCATCCATACGGACTGGCCCCGGCGGGAAAGCTGCCAACCGCAGTGGTAGCGCCAACGCCCGTATCCCCATAGTTGGCCCGCACCGGGTCTGCTACATTTCCCCAGGGAAAGGTACGTCCATCTGTACCCCGCGCCGCTTTTTCCCACTCAGCTTCCGATGGTAAACGTACCCGCCAGACTTCTTCCCGCAACAGCCTCGCCAATGGTTCTGGCGTCCCCTTCCAAGACCGCAGCTTTTCTGTCAGCCAGTCACAATACGCTCCCGCTTGGTACCAGTTGACCGACACGACCGGATGGTTGTCCACGCTGTTGTATCGCTCGAACAGCCTATGCGCCCCGTTCCCAATTTCTCGTACAAATGCTCGAAACTGGGCTACCGTCACCGGGTAACAGCTTATATAATAAGCTGGTAGTGTGACCTCGTGTTGCGGTACTTCCCACTCATACCACTCGCGCTCTCCCCCATACCGCTCCAGCAAGGCCGGGATGTCCTCCTCCTGCGTGCCCATCAAGAATGGCCCGGCCGGGATCTCGATGAAACCCAGCAGCGGCTCGTCGGGTAGGTACCAGGCGTCCACTCTGAAGCGTGGGTCACCCAGTCGAGCCAAAGTGTCCCCGGCCGCGGCTTGCTCTACAGCCGGTAGCATTCCCTTCTGCAAGATATGCACCAACCAACGCCGCACCCGTTCGACTTTGACTTTGTTCCGCTCGCTAACCTGAGCCAAGTCGGCTGTTTCGGCCAACGCCTGGCCAGCCAGGTGCACTCCCCACGCATCGGCCACGTCGCTCTCCGCTGCTTCCGGCTCGCGGTAACACAACCCCTCCACAAGCAGCCAGATAGCCGACGCCGTGCCTCGCCCGGCCTTGGCCCCGGCCAGCAAGGCTACCTCCCGCCAGCGATCTGGCTCCTTTCGAGCCAGGTCGGCTACCAGGTCAGGGTATTCGTGGTCGGTCAGGTAACAGGCGGCCAGATACTCCTGGAAGGTGCGATGAGGGTAGGTATACACTCCTACCCCATGCGGCAGCAGCAGCCCCGCCCTCTGGCTCAGATACTCCACCACCCGCGCCGGATTTACTTCCGGGTTCTGACTCAAACGCATCAGCCCGCTCACCAGTTCCCCCTCCGGTATGTCGGCGGTGCCCACCAGCTCGGGCTGGACGGTATGAGCGTGATAGGCCAACTCGTTCAGCAACTCACGCACTTTTTCTCGGTCTATCTTCAGCCACTCGGCCAGGCTGGGCTGGGATACAAGCACTTGGCCCTGGCCGTCTCGAACCATCTTCGGGCTTTCCCACCAATCCAGCAGCAGGTCCACCGTGTCGGCATATAGCTCCTCGCGCTTTTCCGGCAGGCTGCCTCCCCGCCAGGCGTGCAGACTGGCCATCAAGGTGAGCAGCAGCGGGCGCCGGGCCAGGGCACCCAGCCGGTCACTCCCGAAGATAGCTCGCTTGAGCAATTCCGCCCGCCCCTGGGCATCGTCTGGATGCATCCCACGTAAGGCGGCGATGTGAGCATACCAGCGCTCCACAAAGCGGCGGATTTGGCCCGGACTGAAGGGGGCCAGCACCGTCTCAGCGAAGCCGGGCAGCCGCCAGTCTTGTTTCTGGTAAGCGTAGGTGCGGCTGGTGACCAGCACCCGGCAGCGTGGGAAGACCGCAGCGAAATCCTCCACCGACTGCTTGATCTGCTCGCGTCGATGCTCGGCTTCGGGTACCTCGTCCAGCCCATCCAACAAGAGCAGACCACCCTGCTCCAGTAATTCACACCTTAAGTGTTGAGCATAGTCACCCAGCGCAGCAGCGTTCAATTCCCTAACGATGAAGCGCCATAGGTGATCGGCGCTGGCACGCTCACCCACGGCAGGCAGGCCACGAGCGGCAAAGTCACGCAGGATGATACGCACCGGGAGCAATGCACCACGCTCCCAAGGTTGAGGCTCCTCCCGGTCGTTGCCCTCATCATCCGGCAATGGGGCGGTCAAAAGGGCCAGGTTGGCCTGGTCCTGGCCCAGTGCTTCCCCGGCCAGGCACATGGCCACGAAGTTGACGAACGTGCTTTTGCCGCTGCCGGGGTCACCTAGCAATACTAAGTGCGGGTGACGGTTGAGTTGCGTCAGGGCCGAGAGCCGCTTCTCATCCCGATCAGGCACGTCGCCGCGTTCCAGGCGCTCGTGAGTTTCAGTGGTCAGGGTCAGCAAGGCGGTATAGACAGCACCAAGGTTAAGGCGGGCCTCGGACTCGCTGGCCGCCTTGGGGTCCACACCGGCTAGGGAGATGTGGCTGGTCGTTTCGAACAGCCGATTCAGGTAGGCGGCGCGTAAGTCGTCAGGTCGCGGGCCGGGGGTGACCATCTCCACCACCATCTGGGTCACGTCTCCCAGCATATCCCCGCCGACTGCCGTCCCGCCCGCGCCGGCAGCCACCGCCCCCGGTCCCTGGGCAATCGCCCCGCTGCCGGTCAGTTGCGCATTTAGTGTCGAGACCACCTGACGGGACGACACGTCCAACTTCTGCTCTCGCAAGGCCGTCAGCACGTCTCCGCGAAAGCGAAGTTCCTGGTAGCGGTCCAGTACTGGCCCCCAGGTCTCATCAGCCAGCAAGGTGTTCTCCAGCGCCGAGAAAAAGCGACGTAAGGTCCGCGCATGAACGGGCAGGTCTTCTCCCCACGCTTCGGCCATCGCCCTCACGTCAAAACCTTGTTCTGGGTCCAGCAGCCCAGCAACTACTGCTTCACGAAAGGGCTGGTGGTCCAGCAGGGGCCGCAGGCTCTCCTCACCGGCGGTCTCGACGGCCCGGTCAAAGGCCCGGTCAAAGGCTGCCTGGCGTTCCTTCTCGTCCTTCTTTGTCAGTCGTTCCTTGAGGGCGCGAGCCTCGTCGCCGAAACCGGCCTCGGCCAGCACACCCAATCCCGCTTCCAGGGCTGCGCCCAGCAATACGGATAAGCCGATCACTGATGTTTACCTCCTCCCATCGGGTGGCCGGTGCCTGCCCCAGCCCCAAGTTGGGGTAGGGGGCGGTGTGATTGCCCTTACCCTCCCGGTTGGCGTAACTATCATAGATAAAGCCCCTCTCGAAGATGGGCTCGATGATGTTGCACAGGGCGTGGTGCGCCACTCGATCCCGAAACGGAGCGGCTGAGATGAGACGTTGCTTGGGATCGTGGATGTGGAAGCTATAGTATGCGCCGGGCCGGTAGATCTTGGTCCGCAACTCGGCTTGCAGGGTGATGAGGTTGTCTTCCAGGTGGTACTCGAATTGTGCCACGCTCGCTTTGCCCCGTTTGCCCTTGCTCGCTTTGCGATAGGCCAGCAGCAGGTTGTCCCAGGCACAGACTCTTGGATATAGAGGTATGCTCACTTGTGAAAACCTCCCAATTCGCCAGCGGCGACCGCGCTCCGCGCGGATTCAAGGTCGCTCGCTGCGCTCGCTCCAGAGATTCAGAGTGCCAGAGGAAAACAGAGATCAGAGTTACAAGCCGGGAGCAACAATAACCCGAAACCCGCTGAGCCTGAGCCTGTAGAGCGGGGAGTCCCAGCTGCGGTACGCACAACGGACGAGCCCCTCATCAAGGTTGAACGCCCCGCCACGCAACACACGGACGGCTGTTGCCTCCAGATCCTCACGACCATCCTCGGGGTCATACGGGTAGTCCTTGTAGGCACTCCGTGTCCACTCCCATACGTTGCCGGCCATGTCGGCGCAGCCATAAGGGCTGTCCCCCTGTGGTGAGTAGCGGCCCACCGGCGTGGTGTCCTTCACGTTATCGCCAAAATTGCACCGGTTCTTATCCGGCGGCGCGTCGCCCCACGGATAGATCCGCCCATCCGTCCCCCGCGCCGCCTTCTCCCACTCCGCCTCGGAGGGCAACATCACCGGCAACCCGGTCCTATCGCTCAGCCAGCGGCAGAAGGCCAGGGCATCGTGCCAGGTGACATATACTACCGGGTGGTCATCCTCGCCACGCAGGCTATCCTTATCCCCTGGCTCGTAACCACCAGTCTCCACAAAGGCTCGGAACTGGGCCACCGTCACCGGATAGCGCCCGATCCAGTACCCCGGCAGTGTTACCTCGTGCTGGTGCAGTTCATTGTCACGTCCCTGAGTATCTCTGGCTGCATCACTTCCCATTCTAAACGATCCCGGCGGTACCCAAACTACCGGCAGGCCCAACACCCCCTCCAGGTATGCCAATCCTGCCTGGTGAAGTGCATGCTCTGGCTGCTGGGCCAATGCAAGCCCCTTTCCTCGGACAGTCTCGCCCATCTCCAGCAACGCTTGCACCGCCAGCCCTGTCACCTCTGTGTCTGGATCGGCAGCCGCCTGGAAAAGGGGCTCTACTACCCGCTCGTTTCGCATCCGGGCCAGGGCTGCCACTGCCCGCCGCCGGTCATCCACCCGCTCCGACTCCAGCAGCCCCACCGATCGGGTGGCTACAGCTTCCCGTGTCTCCTCACCTACCCCGCGTCCCTCCTCCACGCACCACCAGGCCAGCCAGGGATTGACCCGCGCTACCTCCCGTGCCAGCCAGTCAGCTTCGTCAGTTAACCCTGCCAATTGTACGAAGGTCTCCATCCACCAGTCGTCGGTTGCCAGTCCTGTCAGCCCTACCCCCTCCCCTGTCAGCAACCGCCGACCGGCTCGCTTTATTCGTGCCCAGTTGCTCATCTGCCATTCGTGTGCCGCCACGTCAAGCAATGCCAGTGCGGTGAAATGCTCCTGCACCGTCTGATGGGGCGCAAACCACACAGTTTCCTCTCCCGCCAGGAGCCCGTGCCGTTGACACGCTCCAACCACCCTGTCGGCCTGCTCGTCTCCCAGCCGCTGGGCCACCAGCGTCACCGCTTCGTCGCAAGGACAGAACAATCGCCGATTCTGGCTCAGGTGATAGGCCAGGTCCACCAATGCCCGCTGCTTCACTCGTTCTGGAATCTCAGCATCCATTCGGCGGTCGGTATCCCGCCGCAACATGCGGGAGACGAAATGCGCGTAAAGTTCACCCCGGTTGCCCGGAATCGACTCCCCAGCCGCCCCGGCTTCCTTGATCAACCAAAGGAGAAGCGGTATGCGAGCTGTCTCGCGCAGTCGCCTGTCCAGATGTTCGTGGAGAGCGTCTCCCCTCTGTCCCAGGTGAGCAGTCAGGTAAGCCCGCGCCTGCTCGTCGCTGATGGGCTGCACTGCCACTGCTTGTTTCACTTCCCCCCGCAGCCGTCGCCATAGCTCATCCTGGGCTCGACTGGTGAGGATCATCGGATGGCGCGGATAGGTGGCCATCCAGCGCACCATCTCATCGATCAGTCGATCACGATAAGGGGGCGCCACTTCGTTCAGCCCGTCGAACAGGAAGAAGCAGCGAACTTCTCCCTCCTTCAAGAAGGCGGCCAGGGCTCGCTCGTCATCCAAACGGAGAAGTCCCGTTCCTTGGAGAAGTGCCCGCACCCACTCGGCCAGGGGGGTGCTAGCATAATGGAACAACCGGACCAGCACTGGAATGGTCGGCTCGGCTCCCCCACACAATTCCCAGCCCAACCGTTCCAGTGCCACCGTCTTGCCAGAGCCGGGTTCTCCCAGCACCAGCAGTCGGTCGGCAGCGTGGAGCAACTGGAGCAGGTTCTGCCTCGGTCCCAGTCGCCCTGTCTGGTAGGGAGACGCCTCGATGGGGAGCATGGCCCCCTCTTCCTGGATATAGGTTGACATCCCGCCCCAGCGTGCGTGGGTGTCCTTTTCCAATTGCTGGCGCAGCGCAGCTTGGTGGTTGGCAATTGCCTCTGAGGAAGGTACTTGGACCTCACGACCCTGGTAGGTGACGATCACCACATTGCGATCTCCAGTCACAATGGGAGATTGAGAGACATCGCCTTTTGCAGCAACCCCTCGCTCACCAGCAGCTACGCTATGATCTTTGGCTGTAGCGCCAGAGCCTTCCAAGTCGGTGGATTGGTCACCTTCCATATGAGCAAAGTCCTCCCGTGAGTGGATCAGACAGACAGTGGTATAAATACACTCTTATCGTTCAACATATCCGATGATTTGGCTCACAACAAGTGTATAGGTGTCATTACAACACGTCCCTTAGTGCTTTGCGTGCAGCTCCGGGATCTTTACAGCATACCACATCCGCACCCAGTTCAACAGGACGTGCGAAGTCTGGGTTGATCATCTCCGCCACTACGACTGCGATTCTTGCCCCGTGCAGAGATTCCACCTCCGACTTGGTGACCATATCCGCGTCCAAGTTAACCGCGTCAACCCGTGCCCTCCTTGCAACTTGGACAATGTCGACAGGGCGTCCGCGAATTAAGGCTCGCGTGGTGATTTCAGGATTACGGTTCTTCGCTTCCAACAATCCAAGATGATCCCATCCAATAAGCATCACACGTTCGACCAAATCGTGCCTTTCAACACAGGCAAGGGTGTCTAAGAATACCTGACGATTGAACCCGAACCCATTCTTGATGTCTAGAGACAGACCGACCTCCTTTTCATTGAGCCAATCCAGCACTTCTTCGAGGAATAACAGCTTCTTTCCCCGGTGCCTCACCGACCTAAGTTCACCAATTTCGAGGTTACGAACCCAACGTCCATCGAGTAACTGATAGCTGTGGTAGATAACAAGTTCGCCATCTGCGGCTCGTTGCACATCCAGTTCCAATAGATCGGCACCGTGTTCGTAGCCGTACTCAATGGCTTCCAGAGTGTTCTCTACCTTAGCCCCCTCGGCTCCCCGATGACCTTCGATCAAGATGCGATGTGTCTCAGAACGTAGCAGCTTCATTTATCACCTCATCCTCTGAATCACAGATCTCTGGTAGACCTATCGGAAACGTCTCTTCACGCATGCCAATTCTATCGTAAATCTGCTCGGCGCGGTTGCAACATTTTATAGCCTCTACACGATTGCCCTGCTCAGCACAAATGTGGGCCAAGCAGGCATATCCTGCCGCAACAGCCTCCGGTTGCCGCAGGTCCTTCTCTAGATGCTGGAGACTCGGAAGTAGATACTTCTCTGCTTCAGAGAATTTGCCTTGTCGAACAAGGATGTTTGCCAACATTATGGTCCTGTCAGAAGCTCTCACAATGTCGTTAAGCTCCTCAAATCCGTCAATAGCCGCCTTTACATGTTTTTCAGCCTCCTCCAGCGTACCGTGTTGCATATGCCAATATGATAAGTCTGCGTTTATGCCAGCGACCACCGCCTCATATCCACCTGCCATAGCCATAGTAAGAGCATTCAGATAGGTTTGTAGAGCCCGAACGGCGTCTCCTTCAAGGCTATCAAGTCTACCCAAGTAGCGCATAGCGAGATACTCAGCCTCACAATCGTTATTCTGCCTACTGAATGTAATCCCTCTTTCCAAATAGCGACGGGCGCGGGCAAGATCACCTCTCTTAATATAAAGCCAGCCCATTGCGACATACAATATGCCTAAGTGGGCGGTAACCCCCGGCACTTTTGCGGCCTGAATAGCGTGATGCCCCCAGTATTCGCGAGTGCTGAGGTAGCCAAACACGCCAAGCAAATGATGTATCCTCAGAAAAAGTTCAAGCAAATAATGTTGCTCTCCTTGATCCTTGCACCACTCTAGGAGATCAAGAACGTTATGTACCTCGTTCTTGACCTGTGCCACAATCTCTGTTGAGTAGGGTTGGATAGATGCAGGGCGAGGGATATATTTCAGGTAATATTCAACTTGACGATTACGCAATTCTATAGCAGTCGCTGAACCAGACAACAAGGTCGCAACCACATACTCTCTAGTCAGTGGCAACATCCAGAACCGACCACTTCGACCTCGATTAATTAGCGACAGTTTCTCAAGTAACGCCAATTCCTCATCCCAACTCAGCACATCGGCATCTAAATCAGCCACATACCCGAGCGCGTCTCGACTGGCAGAGGTTGCGAACAGCGAGAGAGCCATTAGCAACTTCTTAGCATCAGTGTCACAAATGCGATCGACTGCTTCTTCAAAACAGAAACGAGCGATATCGCCTGTAGGCTGGCCCAGACGGTTCAGTACGACTTCGGCCCTATGGCCAGCTCCCATCTGAGCTACACTCCACACAATCGCCAGCGGTACGCCACCGGTGCGTTCATAAAGCACTTTCGCTTCATTTTCGTTCAATGTCACGTCTTTCTTGACGCATTCCTGGGCAATGAGAGCCTGCCCTTCTTCCTTACTCATTCCCGTCAGACGCACGGGGTAGGCTACGTCTATACGATGGCGAGTAGTAACTATGCATTTGGTAGGAGCCGGGAGTTCATGCAGGAACTCATTCACCTGCCTGTCGTCTATCGTCTCCAAGTTGTCTATGATCAGTAACGTGCGCTGGCGTGTCAAGGCGCGTCGGACCACAGCATCGCGCTCCTCTGGTCGGGCACGAGAGATCTCTTCCCGATCTAAAGCGATAGAGATGGCGGTATAGATGTTATCCAATTTGCGGATGGCATGCTGGCGAGGAACAATTCCGTTACCAGTGAGTGTCGTTTCTTTAGCTGAGACCCAGATGATGGCTTCAAAGCACTCTTCCCCAGGCAATCTGCTATAATCGCGAAGGTAGCGATGAGCTACTTCCAACGCCAGTGCCGATTTACCAATGCCACCGATGCCGTCAATAACTATAATCCATGCACGGTTGGCAGGGGAGAGGAGTTCACGGATGCGGCTCAATTCATCCTCGCGACCCACAAAGCGAACATAATCTGGCTGAGGCAAGTTGTGAAAAATCCTAATCGGCACTTGAAGAGCCGGTACCTCAGGAATGTGGTAGTGTATCCTTATCCCCCCCTCTACATCACCACCGACGGCCACGCCCCGTGAACCAGAGGCCACGCCCCCTGCCTGAGCAATAGCTCCAGAAGCTCCCTCACCCATTTCAGCCTTGAGGGTAATGCCACATGTAGGACACACCTTGAACTCATCAGGCCACGTTCGTTGGCAGGTAGGGCATTGCATAGGCGCACTCCTGGCGAAAAACAACAGGCCGTCCAGAACGGCCTGTTTCTCATCGCCAGGTCGTCCTGGCCGAACATGGTTCGTTTTGATCAGTTTATCACAGATTGGGGGTGGTTGGCAAGGGGTAAAATGAATTAATCTTATATGTAGCTACTCAGCCTGATGGTTGCAGGTATGTATCTGCAACCCATAACCGGCGGATGTATATCCGCAAATACCCGTTACGGTTGAATAACCGTAACGATCAGCGAAGATCGGGAGTTTCCCAGGCAAAAAGGGTTGCGCCCCTGGCCAGGAGAGGTGGCCAGGGGCGCGTGGGGATGCAGTATGCGGTCTTTTGCCCAACCGCCGGGGCAATATGGAGGGTATGCAAACAAATTGATTGGGTCAGCAAGTTGCTAACGCAACGAGTATACGCGTTAATATAGGTTTACAGGGTGCTGAGGCACCGAGTTTATTGGCTAAATCTCTACCCTTTACCTCGCAGACCTGACAGGTAGGTTTCCAAAGACCTGTCAGGTCTGGTCTCTAACGCCGCCTCAGGAAGGCCGGGATGTCCAGGTCGTCCTGGTCGAAGCGCTGCACCGGGAATTCGATCGTCTTTTTCTGGCCGGCCACGTACGGTTTGCGCTGGCTCATGGCGTCGAACCCGGTGGCGATGACGGTGATGCGGATATCCTCGTCCATGCTCTCGTCGATGACGGCGCCGAAGATGATGTTGGCGTCCGGGTGGGCCTTGGCGCGGATGATCTCGGCCGCTTCATTGACCTCAAACAGACTCAGGCTGGTGCCGCCGGTGACGTTGAACAGGATGCCGCGCGCGCCGTCGATGGTCACGTCCAACAGGGCGCTGGCGATGGCGCTTTGGGCGGCATCGCTGGCTCGCGTGTCACCGTTGGCCTTACCCACCGCCATCAGGGCGGCGCCGCCCTCGCTCATAATCGAGCGCACGTCGGCGAAGTCGAGGTTGATCAAGCCGGGTACGGTGATCAGCTCGGAAATGCCCTGGATGCCCTGGCGTAACACGTCGTCGGCTACCTGGAAGGCCTGGGTGATGGAGGTCTTTTTCTCTACAATCTCCAGCAGCCGGTCGTTGGGAATGATGATCAGGGTGTCTACTCGTTCTCTGAGTTTCTCGATGCCCTCTTCGGCCAGGGTCCGGCGGCGGCTGCCCTCAAAGGCGAAGGGTCTGGTCACCACGCCGATGGTCAGCGCGCCGTTGCTCCTGGCCAGATCGGCGATGACGGGCGCGGCGCCGGTTCCGGTGCCCCCGCCCATTCCGCAGGTGACAAAGACCATGTCGGAGCCGGACAGGATATCGCGTAAATCCTCTGAAGACTCGTCGGCCGCTTTCTCGCCAACCTCAGGGTCGCCGCCGGCGCCCAGCCCGCGCGTCAACTTATCGCCGATGCGCACCCGCTGCGGGGCGTCGCTCATCAGCAGTGCCTGGGCGTCGGTGTTGACGGCCACAAAATCGACGCCGCGCAGTCCTTCGGCAATCATGCGGTTGACGGCGTTTGAGCCGCCGCCACCTACGCCCACGACCTTGATCTGGGCGAAATGTTCAGCTTCAATGAATTGATCTGTGTATGAATGGTCTCCGTACTGCATCTCCCATACTCCTTTTCTTTTTCTGGAGGCTGAGGGCTGGGGGGCATAAAATTGATCATTAAGAATGAATTCAGCCCCTGGGCCCCAGCTACTAATTACTGGTCTGTCTATCCGGTAAAAAGGCTCTTAAAATGCCAGGTAATTTGAAGTGCCCGTTGCGCCGAACGCGCTCGGGGTGGGGCGCATCGTGGTGCATACCCCATTGCAGCAGCCCTACGCTGGTGCCGTAGGCGGGGCTACCCAGGATGTCCACCAGGCCTCGCAGATCCTGGGGTGCGCCGATGCGCACTGGTAGATTGAGCATATCGCGGGCCAGGTCGCGGATACCGGCCAGGTCAGCCGTGCCACCGCACAGGACCACCCCCGCCGGCAAAAGACCATCGTAACCAGAACGCTTGATCTCCTGCAGAATCAGGTCGAAGATTTCTTCAACACGAGCTTCGATGATTTGAGATAAGAACTGACGCGAGACGCGTTGCCGCTCTCCCTCCCCGAACACGGCCACGTCGATGGTCTCGTCGGGGTTGATGGAGTTGGGACGGGCGTGCCCGTGCTTGATCTTGAGTTCTTCGGCGGTCGTGAAAGGCGTGCGCAGCCCGACGCCGACGTCGTTGGTGATGTGCTCGCCGCCGGTGGGCAGCACGACCGTGTGCCAGATGCTGCCTTCTATGAAGATGGCGATATCGGTGGTACCACCACCGATATCGGCCAGGACGACACCCATTTCACGCTCCACGTCAGTCAACACCGCCTCGCCCGATGCCAGTGGTTCCAGCACCAGGGCATCAATACCCATACCGGTCGCCTGCACGCACTTGACCAGGTTATGAATCGAGGCCGTGGCGCCGGTGATGATGTGCGATTCTACTTCCAGTCGGTAGGCCTGCATGCCGAGCGGGTCGCGTACACCGTCATCGTCGTCTACCGTGTAGCCGCGCGGGATGACGTGTAATATCTCCCGGTTGTGCGGGACGGCGACGGCACGGGCAGCGTCCAGGGCCCGCTCGATGTCAGCCGGTTGGACCCCGCGATCCCCTCGGTTGATGGCGACCACGCCCCGGCTGTTGATGGCCGAGATGTGGCTGCCTGCCAGTCCGACGTAAGCGCTCTCAATGGCGTAGCCCGAGATACGCTCCGCCTTTTCGATCGAGGCGGCAATGGCCTCGGTCGCCTCCTGCACATTGACCACCACCCCTTTGCGAATGCCTCGGGAGGGGGTAACTCCCACGCCAACAATGCGCAGGTTGCGCGCTTCGTCAACCTCGCCAACCAGGGTACAGATTTTGGTAGTTCCGACGTCTATGCCGACGATGGTGCGCTCCACGCTTTACCTCCACCCTGCGGTGGTCGCTGCCCTTATATAGGGCCCTTTTATAAGAGTCCTTATAAAGGGGGCAACTTCCAGTTTACCACAATTTCTAGTATTTGACAAGGGGTTATACCACTATATCTAGTATGTATCACCTTAAAATTGAGCAGGTAATGATAGGTAATAGGTAACAGGCTACTTGTAAAACGGCCTCTCCACAAATCTCACGTCGATGAACTTGGGTGTGACGCCACGCGCCATCAGGTCTTTGCGCAGGTTGACCAGGATGGTTAGCTTGGCGTCCATATCGTGACCGTCTCCCAGGTAAACGGGCCAGCCTTCTCCGGTTGTGAAACTGATGCCCGTAGCGCGCGAGTAGTTCATCACCGGCAACTCAGGCAGCAGCCGGCGCAGCGACTGGGCCGTTTCTATAATGCTAGGATCGAGCGCTTCGCCGGGCGAGACCGGCTGAGCATCGGTGTCGATGATGGTCAAGGCGTTGGACAGGTCGGCGCGGGGGGGGAAAATGACCCCTTCAGCATCGACCCACCACCGGGCGTCGCCGGTTTGCCACAAGATCACGGGTGTTCGTTCCTCAACGGTGATGATCACCCTGGCCGGCAAGCGCACCTTCACGTGGGCCAATCTCACATTGGACAGCGTCTCCACTCGTCTGGCCACGGCCGCCGGGTCCACCCAAAAGACACTCAGCCCTTCCAGTCCACTGGTCGAATAAACCTCCTCGGTGGTTACCGTGGTGTTGCCCTGCACCTCTATGCCATACACGTAGAAGTTGGACGAGTTGAAGATGGCGTAAATGACCCAGACCGCAAAAGCCAGCAGTAGGGCGGCAACCAGCCGCGAGACCGTTGCTTGCCACCGGCCAGGTACAGGCGTCAGGGCGAAGCGCACGCGCCGGGCGCTGCTGGGATATTGTCTGCCAAGCCGCCTCTGTGAGCGGCGGCCATTTCGTCTCCGGGCCACGTTCAAAGATCCTCTTTTTCTTAGCTCATATTCAGAACAAGTGCAAACGTACGAAAGCAGAAGCAAATTTGGGAAAGTCTATTCATTGTATCTCACCATACTGTCACTTGTTCTGAACATGAGCCTTTTTCTTTACGTCGCTGTAGACACGTCGAACGACGTTTCCGAGCGCCCCTTGTCCTCGTGGCGCTCAAGAGCCAGTTGAATCAGCCGATCGATCAAGTCGGTGTAGCTGATGCCGGTCGCTTCCCACAGCTTGGGATACATACTAATCGGCGTGAAGCCGGGGATAGTGTTGAGTTCGTTGAGCCAGATTTCATCCGTTGACGCGTCCATCAGGAAATCAACACGGGCCATGCCGGCGCAATCGATGGCCATGTATGCCTGGATGGCCAGCTCCCGGATCTTTTCGGTCTGCTCGTCTGTGATGGGAGCCGGGATGAGCAGGTCCGAAGCGTCGTCAACATACTTGGCGGCGTAGCTGTAAAACTCGCGCGAAGGGATGATCTCGCCTGGTACCGAGGCGATAGGGTCATCGTTACCTAATACGCTGACTTCGATCTCCCGCGCCTGGATACCTTGTTCGACGATGAGCTTACGATCAAAGCGAGCTGCTTCGTCCAGGCCGGCCATCAACTCGTCCTGATTACGGGCTTTGCTCACCCCAACGCTCGATCCCAGGTTGGCGGGCTTGGTAAACATGGGGTAGCGTAGCGTCTTTTCACACAGGGTGACTGTTCCGGCCGGGTGCCTCTGCCAGGTTTTGCGCAAGACCACGTGGTAGGGGAGGACCGGCAGGCCGTGGGTGTGGAAGACGTCTTTGGCGATGGCTTTGTCCATGCCCACCGCACTGGCCGTGACCCCGGCGCCAACGTAGGGCAGTCCTGCCAGTTCCAGGAGGCCTTGCACCGTGCCGTCTTCGCCGTGGGGGCCGTGGAGCACGGGTAAGATCACGTCCACCTCCAGGGCCGCGTCGGCCGTGGCTAGAGCGCTGGGACCCGGTTCGAGCGGTACCAGGACAGTCTGGATTTCGGGCTCTTCCTCAGCAATAGCGGCCAGGACCGGCGGCATGTCTGCCGCGGCACGTAGCGCTCGCATAGGGTCACCCCCGACCATCCAGCGTCCCTCTTTGGTAATCCCGATGGGCACCACTTCGTATTTGTCTTTGTCGATGGCATTCATGATTCCCTGGGCAGAGGTCAGGCTTACCTCGTGCTCACCCGAACGCCCGCCGAAGAGGATCCCAACACGAATTTTGCGTTTGATCATGACGCTCTATTCCATACGTACCATATTTCGTATCTTCTCAATAATTCGGGGTAAGGGCAGTGCCTCGCGCCTGCCCAACGGGGCGACCACAAGGGTCCGCCCCTACATTTTGAGAAGATACCGTATTTCTACCATGGGTGCGGAAGTGTTGCCAGGGCCAGCAGTAACGCCAGGCTTACGACCATGTATAGAGCCAATCGTATCCATCCCATCCTGTTGGTCTGTACCCGGCTATCCGTTTCCCCAATCTCCAATTCTCTCGATTTCCAGTTCAAGTTCAATGCCAAACCTCGCTTTCACGGTCTCGCGCGCCAGGTCGGTCAAGGTGGCGAAGTCAGCGGCTTTGGCCTGCCTACGGTTGACGAAGAAATTAGCGTGAACGGGTGAGATTTGCGCGCCACCAATTTGTGTTCCTTTCAGCCCGGCGGATTCGATGAGGCGACCTGCGTAATCGCCCGGCGGATTCTTGAACATACTGCCGATGCTCGCGCCTGGCGGCTGGGTTGCCCGTCGCTGGGCGTTGTAGACCGCCATCTGGTTTTCAATTTCCGCTGGCGACTTGCGACTTAGCCCCAACTCAGCCTGTAAAACTACGAATTGTTCTCCGTTCTCTCTGGCCCCTGCAGCGGCCAGCCGCTTTAGCCGGCTCGAGCGATACTCGTACTCAAACCAATTGACCAGGTGCCATTCGCGTCGGTGGTTGGCAGGCGCGTACAGTTCGGCGCGGATCAGACAGTCGGCCATTGAAGAGCCGTAGGCCCCCGCATTATTCACCACCGCCCCGCCGATTGTTCCTGGGATACCGACCGCCCATTCCAACCCACTCAGCCCCTGGTGGGCCAGCCGGTGGGCCAGTGAGGGCAAGATTACGCCTGACTCAACGATCAAGTGCGGCGGGTCACTCACCTCGTCCCCCGTTTGGGGTAAGGTAACTTGCTGACATCGATTCTGAATCACCAGTCCTCGTATACCTCGGTCGCTGACCAGTATGTTAGCGCCACTCCCCAACAGGTAGACGGGAACACGATGTTCCCAGGCCAGTGTTGTGGCCTCGATCAGTTTGTCCAGAGTAGACACAGTCAGCCATAGGTCGGCCGGCCCACCCACGCGCAAGGTAGTATGGTCTGCTAACGATTCGTCGCGTCGCAGTCGTTGGCCGAAGCGGTTGCGCAGGTCATCGGCCAGTTCGTCGATGTCGGGTGAGAGAAGAGGTTTCACAGCACTTGTTACTCCTCAGTTGTCAGAGCCGTTATAATGCGACGGACCAATAATTCGTCGACTACCAGACTGGAGTCTGTGTTCCACTGTGGGTGCGTCCTGTCTCCCTGAGCGACTTTTGTCCTGTGCCTGGCCTCTAACCCCGAATAAGTCTCGCCAGATTCCTCAAGAATTTGTGGTTGTTCCAATTGTTCTATAATCTCTGTCATTGTTGTCATTCCGAGTAGGTTATCAACCAGTGTTGGCCGTAAAGCCATCTGGCGTGTAGGATCAGGGTTGATCCTGCGGTGTCGTGTTTTGTCGGCATCTGTTACTCAGCGAAGCCAAGTCTCCCGAATGGTGACTTGGTCGCAGGCGGCCAAATGTCAAGACCTAATGTCAGGCCTAGAACATGCACTTCTAGCCCATCAAATAGTCCCAGCTTAAGCCCTAACAGGGGGCTTTCAGCCTGGATACCAGTTTGGGTAGTCGTAACACCGAATCCGACTATACCAAGGTAATCCTTTCCAATAGCCATTGGGTGCAGGTCAGCCGTTGCCTTGGATTTTCTCAAGACCCAGGCAACATAGGTATTGCTGTTGGGACCAGGCCACGCTCGATAAGTGTCTCGGTAAGGATATTGGGATGGCGCACTAAGAACTGAATAGATTTTCTCTGCAACTTCGCCACGCCACTCCCTTTGAGTCCGATACGGTCCTCCGCCTACTCCCGAATCGGGGTGTGTCAGGTCTCTGTGAACGTGTCCCCAACTTGTCCCACCCGCGTCGGGCTTCTGCCAGACCTCCCAGCGATGCCACGATGTTTCATCAGGGGCATAAGCGACGAACCAGCAATGAACTGCGACCCGCCGCAGTACTGAGGGCAGAGGGGCACATCGTAGCTGTACCACACGTTCGGTTGGCGAAGTCGAAACGTCCGAGAATTGCTCTTCGTGACTCAGGCTGAGCCCCTTGCCAACCAAACACAGCGCAACCCAGCTTAAAAACAGTGGGCGTGCCCACCTGCGAAGCGTGACTTTCCGTGAGACCGTCGTGTTTTCAGTCCTCCTTATCCCTTGTTTTTGTGATTATCATCTCTCCCACCCGGTAACCATCCCCTGCACCCATGGTGATAAGTACATCGCCGGGCCGCAGTTGACCGGACAGGAAGTCGGAAGCATCATCTAACCCGCTGATGTAGCGGGCGTCCGGGTGCCTCATTCGGGCCACCATATCGCGGCTGCTGATCGATCCATCGTCTATCTCGCGGGCAGGGAAGATGTCCACGACGACCACGTGATCAGCGTCGGCAAAGGCCGCCGCGAATTCGTCTAAAAAGCTGCGGGTACGCGAGTAGGTATGCGGCTGGAAGAGGGTCCAGATCTCCCGATCAGGGTAGCGCGTTCGCGCCGCCGCCAGCGTTGCCCGGATTTCGGTCGGGTGATGCGCGTAGTCATCCACCACCAAAACCCCACCTGCTTCGCCTTTGATCTCAAAGCGGCGCTCCACACCCCTGAATTTGGCTAAAATGGCTGTCGATTGCTCAAAGGGTACCCTCAAGCGATCGGCGACGATCAGTGCCGCCAGCGCGTTTTTCACGTTATGTGTCCCGGGCACGGAGGTGGAGGCGTGACGAATTGGAAGGTTGGAAGGCTGGAAGGCTGGAAGGCTGGTGGATATCGCGAAATCGTAGCCGCCGCGCGCATTGGGTCTTAGATCGAAGGCTCGCCAGTCGTTGCCATCATTTAAGCCATAGGTTGTCAGTGCTGGAAGGTTGGAAGACTGGAAGGTTGGAAGACTGGAAGGTTGTAGACTTGCCGCAGGCTGGTCATTTTTCCGTTCTTCCATTCTTCCATTCTTCCAGTAACGGATTAGGCCTTGCACAGTTGGCTCATCGCCACAAGCAACTAATAGCCCCTCGGGCGGCACCAATGCGATGAATTGACGGAAGGCCCCGTGCATCAACTCTGCTGTTGGGTAACAATCGGGGTGATCCCACTCCACTATTGTGACGACGGCGATCTCCGGCTGTAGGCCCAGGAACGTGTGATCGTATTCGTCAGCCTCGATGACAAAAATATCGCTTTTACCGGCGGCGGCGTTGGTGCCCAACTGGGGGATGTCACCCCCGACGATGAAGGTTGGGTCCAGGCCGGCCTCATGCAAGATAAAGGCAATCATGGCCGTCGTCGTCGTTTTGCCGTGGGTGCCGGCGACGGCCACGCCTTGTTGATGTGCCATCATGTGTCCCAGCCACTCGGCCCGCTTGACAACGGGGATCCCCCGCCGGTGGGCTTCTTTCACCTCAGGATTGTCGGCGGGCACGGCGGACGAGACGACAACCAGGTCAGCTTCGCCCAGATTGGCGGCGGCGTGGCTGGCGTGAACAGTCGCTCCCAGATTTGCCAGACGTTCGGTGCTCGGCGACGCTTGCAGGTCACTGCCGGATACCGTGTATTCTTGCTCCAGCAGCACGGTGGCGATGGCCGATAGCCCTGCCCCGCCGATACCGATGAGATGAATTCTCCGAGCTTGCAGCATAATATCGATTTCCGATCTCAAGTTAACCCCGTAAATTACCTAACTCTTATAACCCCAAGGCTCACGCCTTTTCCCTTTGCTTGTCAAGCGGTTGGCCAGAAGTAGAGCCAGAATCACAACGCCAATTCCTATGACGAGCAACTGGGAAGTGTCCGTAAACACGCTTTCGGGCGGTACGTTGGTAATGCCTATGGATAACTCAGAGGGTGCCGCTGTTTGAGCCGAAAGTCCAGTCGAAGGGAAAAAGCGTCCGACAATGTACTCTTTCACCAAGTTGAATGCGAGAAAGCCGTTGATGGCACCCAATATACCACCGAAGATACGACCACCAGCGGTAACCGTTCGCCCCCCCAGTGTGATCTTGCTGGTGAAGTAGGATAGCAGCACCATAACGATCAGGATGATGACAAACGTGGTGCGATCATCGGGGTTTATTACGATAGGCGGCGTGCTGGTGGCGGCGACGGTCGCCTCGACGATGCCCACCGTCTCGAGCAGGCCGACAAGGATGTTCCAGCCAGCCTCAATCACGCCGTTAACAAAAGCGATGATATCCTCGGCCAGTTCCGGTGACGTGAGGAAGATGGTCAGCAGGATCAAAAAGACAGTCGTAATCCCCTCGCGCCACCAGCCTCTCAGGAAGCCACTCAGAGCAAATAAGGCAACGACGATGATCATCAGCGTCTCATAAGGAATAGTGAGATTGCTCATATTATTCTCCCCTTTGGTGTGCGCCGGCAAGGTCGACCAGCAGTTCCGCGATGCGCTGTGCTGCGTCGGGTCGTGCCAGCGCATGGGCTGCCCGACGCATTGCTGTACGGCGGTTGCTATCGCCCAGCAGGTTCAGTACGGTTGGCACCAGCGCCGTCCCCAGGTCGGCGTCAGCGATGGCGACGGCGGCGCCTGCCTCCACCAGGTAGTGGGCGTTGTCCCACTGATGCGCCCCCGCGTGGGGGTAGGGGGCGAGCACCGCTGGTAGCTCGGCGGCCGGGAATTCGCCCAGCGTAGATGCCCCTGCGCGTGACACGACCAGGTCGGCGCCCAGCAGCGCGTCTACCATCTCTTCGTGCAGATAAGCGTGCAGATGGTAGCGCCCCCGCAGCCTCTCGGGCAGTGATGCCCGGCGGGTCTGAGTCCACTCGGCGTCACCCTGGCCACTGATGTGAATCACTTGCGCTTCCTCCAGCAATGCCTCGATACCTTCGCAAACTGCCTGATTAATACTGTGTGCCCCCTGGCTGCCACCGAAGATCAGCAGCACCGGCAGGCTGTCGTTTCTAATATCCAACCCCAGACGCGTTTGCGCCTCGACTGCGTCTCGCTCCACAAGCTGGCGCCGGACCGGATAGCCGGTCACAACTGCCTGGTTGGGCCTGAAATAGTCCATGGCGGGTGGCACGGTTACTGCTACCTGATCCGCGAAACGGGCCAGGAACTTGATCGCCAGCCCGGGTTGCATATCGGGCAGATAGATGAGAACTGGCACATGTGCCAATCGTGCCGCCAGTGTGACCGGTACGCATACATAGCCCCCGGTAACAAATAGTACGTCGGGGCGAAAGGCCCCTACTAGCTGGCGTGCACCCCAAAATCCACGGCTCATGGCCCACAGCGCGCTCAGCATCGCCAGTGGATCCCTGCCGCGCACCCCTGCCGCTGAGATGCCGTCGAACGGGATGCCAGCCCGAGTGACCAGGCTCTCTTCCACTCCCCCTGTGCTTCCCACCCAGCATATAGTTGGGGGCCGGGGGCTATCTATTGCCAGCCAGTCGGCGACGGCCAGAGCGGGGTACACGTGTCCCCCCGTCCCACCGCCGGAGATCATAAGGTGCACTGTTAACTCGTTCTTTTTGATCCCTGGGCTGTTCCTCCTCAGGAAGTGTTCTCCGCGAAACAGCCAATAAAAGGCCAACCCCCGTCATTGAAATCACCAGCGACGATCCACCGAAACTGATGAAGGGCAGGGGGATGCCAGTAAAGGGCGCTGTAGCAGTGACGACAGCGATGTTGATGAGCGCCTGGAAAATCAGACTACACGTGATGCCGGCTGCGAGTACGGTGCCGAACGCATCTGGAGCGGATATCGCGATCCGGAAACCGCGATAAGCCAGCAGAGCGAACAAAGCAATCACTACCAGGCAACCGATAAGGCCCAATTCCTCGCCCAAGATGGCAAAGATACCGTCGGTGTGCGAGGCGGGGATGTAGCCGAACTTCTGCCGGCTGGCCCCCAGCCCCAGCCCGGTAATGCCCCCTGATCCCAACGCAATGAGGATCTGGCGTACTTGATAGTTGTTGCCGAGTTGATCGCCCATCGGGTCGAGGAACGACGTAATGCGTGCCAGGCGATACTCGGAGCGGGTGATGAGTAGGGCAAAAGTGGCACCTCCCAGAACACCGCTGGCGATCATCTGCCACAGATCACCGCCGGCGATGAAGAACATGGCAACAGCGGTGAGGGCGATCAAAACCGCAGTACTGAAATCGGGCTGGAGCACTATCAAGCCGGTTACAAAACCAAGCAAGATAGCAAACGGGATGAGCCCGTACGTTACTTGCCGGATGCGTGCTCCCTTGGACGAGAGCCAGTCGGCAATGTAGATGATGACCGCAATCTTAGCCATTTCACCTGGCTGTATGGAGCCTTTGATGAGCCAGCGCTGGCCGCCAAAGCGATCGCTTCCTATAACCAATACCAGACCCAGCAATAACAATGCCCCCGCCATAATGGGGATAGACCATTTGCGCCAGGTGTGATACTCGATCATGGCGGTGATAATCATTGCCAGCAGGCCTATCCCCATCCACAGGGCCTGACGGATGAAGAAATAGGTTGGCTGTCCGTAAAGCTGGTAGCCCAGGACAAAAGTAGCGCTGTAGACCATCATCAACCCCACAATCAACAGAGCGGCTATGATGACGATAAGCAAATAATCATATTTATGAGAACTTTCTGTCTTGTAGGCACGTTGTGTGTTCTTTCGGCTCATGTCAGAGTCTCTTCATCTTTAGGTCGCCTTGGTATCGGACGCTAAAACGTTGACTAGCTCTCGGAAGCGGTCCCCACGTTCGGTGAAATCGTGAAAAGAGTCGAAGCTTGTGCAGCCGGGCGACAACAGCACCACATCGCCTGATTGGGCAACCTGGGCCGCCACCGCCACGGCATCGTCAAGGGTGACGCAGCGGTGTAACATCGGTTTTTTCCCAAGTTCCGGCTTCCGATCTTCTGCCTCCGGCTTTGTGTACTCTGCTTCAGTTATGTCTGTAGTTGCGCTTGCAGTTACGCTTGCAGTTACGTCTGCAATTACGTCTGCAGTTGCGTCTGCAATTACGTTTGCAGTTGCGTCTGCAATTACGCCGGCAATTAGCTCCACTGCCTCGCCGAACAAGACCACGTGTCGAGCTCGCCGTAACATCAGGCGGGCAGCTTCATCCCAGGGCAGGTGCTTATCCCGGCCGCCAGCGAGCAATATGATCGGCTCGTTGAATGATTTGAGGGCAGCGACCATTCGCTCCGGGCTGGTAGCAATGCTGTCGTTGTAGTAACGTACATTGTTGATTTCGCCCACCAGTTCCAGCCGGTGTTCAACACCGGTGAAGGTGGTGAACACCTCTCTCATAGCCTCAACGGAGGCACCCAGGGTGTCCGCGATGACGCAGGCGGCCAGCACGTTGCTCACGTTGTGGCTGCCGCGTAGCCGGATGTCGCTCACACGACAAACCGAACGTCCACGGATCTCCTGAGGATCCCGCAACACGACGTTTGCCTCAGGGCCTTCGCCAGACAGACACGCACCATCGCCCTCAGGTAACGCGCGGCATCCGGGGGATTCTCTCGTAAACCAGCGCACTCGGCCGGCTGATGTACCCCCTATGGCCCGCGTGATTTCGTTGTCCATGCCTAATACGGCGATGTCTCCGGGCCGGCGATAGGCTATTATTGCGCGCTTAGCATGGATGTAGGCTTCCATTGAGGGATGGCGGTCCAGGTGGTTGGGCGTAATGTTCAGAATAGCGCCCACTGAAGGACTCCACCCCGCCAGCAATGGCAGCCACATCGGGTCGCAGTCGTCCACGTGGTCGTTGGCCGACGGATGAAAATACTCAAGCTGGAAGCTGGAGAGTTCCATCACCACCTTGTCGTCTGGCAGGATCTTGTCCAACTGTTCAATCAGCGGTTGGCCGATATTCCCCCCCACCCAGGATTTCGGCGAGCTCAGTCGATCCGCTCTATAGCCTCGGGCGGTTTGCGGAGAAACGGCTTCGTCCCGCAAGTACTTGGCAAGTATCTCACCCACCAAGGTGGTCGTCGTTGTTTTGCCGCTAGATCCGGTGATGGCTGCGATGGGTGCCGGGCAAAGTTGGCAGAAGAGACGACTCTCGGTGCTGAGCGGCACGCTTCGCGCCCGTGCTTCGTTAAGGAAGGGGGCATCGAAGGGGACGCCAGGACTGACGAACGCGACCTCACACTCATCCAGCAGGGAAGGCGGATGCTCACCCAGAATCAGATCTACACCAGCCTCGATCAGTGGTGTAAGCGTATCACCAAAGGTTTGAGGTGGCTTGAGATCGGTGGCGACTACGTGAGCGCCCTGCTGGCTCAGATAACGAGCCAACGCAGTCCCTTCGCGGGCCAAACCAACAACCAACAGACGCCGCCCGCGCAGATTGAGTTTGCCTCTCTTTTGGACGAGTGAGTCAGGCATAATCTTATCTTAAGGTTCGGGTGATGTATTCGGATAGACGTCCGCGGTGACGCCGATGCGTTCCTTATTCGAGCACCACCACATTCGGGTTATGTTCCATGTCAGTCATAATGTGCTCCATTGCACTGATGCGACCGACCTCCACATGGTCGCGCAGTCCCAGATAATCCAGGCACGTGCGGCACGTGACCATCTCAACGCCATTGGCTTCCAATTTCCTGAGCCTGGACAGGATGGGGGAGCCGGCAGCGACCAGCGACACGCCTTCGGTGGTGAAATAGAGTTTCACTGGCGGTTCTTTAGCTTCCTCCAGCATCCCAAGTAGCTGATGGATTTCACCATCACCTTCCTCGGTGCTCAGGCCATTTTGGCTGATGACAACAGCCCAAGGTTGTTTTTCCATCGTATCTTCTCCTGTGGCTGGGTCGGCAAGCCAACAAGTCGACAGAACTAAGACACCAGTTTGGGTCTGCCTTAATCTCTGATTGGCTTGTTGATTTGTGGCCGGCCCTAAGCCTCGCTAGAGTCGAGAGCGGGGGGCCAGTCAGGGAATCTGCTTCCCCTCATCAGGCCACCAACTCATTGATCGGTACCCACTGAACAGCCTCAGCTTCTTGTGGGTACTTACTCGGTTTACTCGGGGCGAGGTTATCCGTCAGCACAGCGTTGATCACTTCATCCAACGTGCGCAGAAGCCTGCCCTGGGTATTGTAGTAATGTTGCGTACCGTTCCGCAGGTTATGGTCAATAACCTGCACCAGTTTCAAAGCTGCCGCGTAACGGGCATCGGCCTCGTCGGTGTGACCCTGACCGCTGCGACCGTTTCGGCTAACCTTGGGTTCCCGGGTGGGGAATTGGACTGTGGATGACTTATTCATTTGGTATTTCCTCCTTACGAAAATGAATATGAGGTTTTCTAAAGAAGCGTCCAGAAATAACTTCCTACTTTCGGGCCAAAATTCTGAGCGAAATCTTTCATAATGCGCAAAGTTATTCTTGGACGCGGCCTAAGCCAAAGCTAGTGCGATGCCGAGCATCGCGGTCAATATGCCAATTAGCCAGAAACGCTGGGTGACCTGCGTCTCGGACCAGCCTTGAAGTTCAAAATGCAAGTGGAGTGGCGCCATTTTGAAGATGCGTTTGCCGCCGGTGAGTTTAAAGTAGCCCACTTGCAGAGCGACGGACAACGTTTCAGCCACAAACATAAAACCAACTATAGGCAGCAACAGCCACTGTCCGGTCATTAAAGCCACGACGGCCAGAGTGGCTCCCAATGCCAGGGAGCCGGTGTCGCCCATAAAAAGCTCGGCTGGATAGGCGTTGTACCAGAGGAAAGCAAAGATAGCCCCCACCACAGTGAAGTCGAAGGCAACCAGCCAGATCTGGCCTTGCAGGAAAGCGATGACGCCGTAGGCCACAAAGGCAACGGCCGCCAGGCTGCCGGCCAATGCGTCCAGGCCATCTGCAAAATTGACTGCATTTGATGTCCCGACGATGATAAACATGGCAATCGGGACGTACCACAGGCCGATGTCAATCTTCTCGGGCACTCCAGGGATCGCCACACTTCGCAGGTCGAGGACGAGGTGCAAAGCTAGCGCGGTGATGGCGGCAAAGAGCGTCTGCCACAAGAATTTGTGTCTGGCCAGCATACCGGTTGGCATGCGACGTACACCGGCCAGGTCATCAATAGCGCCCAAGGTCCCGTAGGCCACCATCACGCCCAACGGCACCAGGATCGAGCGTCCGATAAGATTCAGTCCCATCAGATTAGCCACATTTAGCACGCCGGTAATGACCAGTACCGGTACGATAATCATCAATCCCCCCATCGTGGGGGTCCCCATCTTGGTTCGATGGATCGTCGGCTCTTCAATACGAATTTGCTTGCCGATGCGTTGCCGTCGCAACAGATTGATGAGCGGTCCGCCCCAAATGACGGTCAATAAGAATGCAATTGTCCCCAGAGCCAGTGAATAGGCCATTAGCTTATACCGGAACCTGAAGTGCAGCTACGATCTCTTCCATCGCCATCGAGCGAGACCCTTTTACCAGTATGATGTCGCCACGTTGTATAATCTGGCGTAAGTGGGCAATTGCCTGGTCATTGGTCTCGACTTCGGTGATAGCTTCCGGTGATAAGCCACAGGCACGGGCCTCGTCAGCTATCATGTGGGCGCGGGGGCCGACTGTGATGAGAAAATCTACTATAGCAGCGGCACGGCATCCCACTCTGCGGTGGCCTTCTTCCGCTTGGTCACCTAGCTCAGCCATATCCCCTAAAACGGCGATGCTGCGCCCGGCCAAGTCGTCGAGTAGGTTCAGGGCGGCGATGGTTGAGACAGGGCTGGCATTATACGTGTCATCCAACAGCGTCGAACTGTTGATACCTGGCACACTGACTAGATGCAGTTGTACCGAGCTATCCTGTAAGCCACTTATGATTTCCTGCCAGGTCATCTGTTCGACAAGACCGACGGCCGTCGCTCGTAGGGCAGTGTGAACGCTGTGGCGACCCAGCAATGGCACCTTGGCGTGAATTCCTTCACCTTGGTAGTGGAGCACAAAACGAATCCCTTCTAGCCCTTCGCTCTCGATGTCGCTGGCCCAGAGGTCGGCCTCCGGCGTCACGCCATAGGTGAGCACGCGAGCCTGTGTTTGCCCGGCCATTGAACGAACATGTAGATCGTCTTGATTCAGTATGGCCACGCCGTCATTCGGAAGGGCCTGCACCAATTCGGCCTTGGCCTGGGTGATGCGCTCGATGGTCCCCAGCCGCTCCAGGTGGGTTGGGCCGACGTTAGTAACCACACCAATGTGAGGTAAGGCAATGGCGCACAATTCGCTGATCTCACCCAGGTCGTACATACCCATTTCGAGCACAACCCGTTGGTGAGTTTCATCCAGGTGAAGCAGTGTCAGCGGCAGGCCAATTTCGTTGTTAAGATTGCCCGGGTTTTTAAGGGTGTTGAAGCGCTGGCGAAGGACTGCCCAGGTCAATTCTTTGGTGGTGCTCTTGCCGACACTGCCAGTGATGGCCGTCACACGCGGGTTGAATTTTGCCCGCCAATAGGTGGCCAGTTTTTGCAATCCCTTCAGACTGTCGTCAACTCTCAGACAGATACGGAAAGGTTCTGATATGTGGGCATGGGCATTTGATGTTTGATGTTTGATGTTTGATATTTGAGTAGTGTCCAGCGTCCAACATTCGGCATCCGGAATTCGATGCACTAGGGCAACGACCGCACCTCGGTCGAAGGCATCGGCTACGTAATCATGCCCGTCCACACGCTCGCCAGGTAAGGCTACGAACAGCGAACCAGGTACTGCCTGACGCGAGTCGATGATTACCCGACTGATGGCTTCGCTCTCAGCCTCTGCCCACCGATATTCGGTTAATGCTTCAATTACATCTGCTAGTGTCAGCATTTCTCTGAAAAAATTGGCAATTCTGAAAATCAACGAATCGGTAAATTAATGATCAGCAGTAGCTATTTCCTGACTTGCCGTATGGTTCAACCTTATTTCGTCCGGTGGTATGTCGAAAATAACCACCAGTTGCTGTGCGATACTGGCAAACACCGGCGCTGCGACCTGTCCGCCCCATGGCGAGGTTTGAGGCTTGTCGATGACGACTAGAATCACCAAAGCCGGGTCGTCGGCCGGTAAGAAGCCAGCAAACGAGGCGACCGTGAGACTGGGGTGATAGCCACCCGGGACGGGAATTTGGGCTGTGCCGGTCTTGCCGGCTACACTATAGCCAGGCACTTGTGCCAGTTCGGTTTCCTGAATCACGGCCTTAACCAGCATGTCCGTCAATGTTTGTGCTGTTTGGGCCAATATGACACGACGTACTACAGTCGGTTGCACGGAGAGCGTGCGGTCACCTTCGATGAACTGTTGCACTATATAGGGTTTCAGCAACAGGCCGTCGTTGGCAACGGCGACCATAGCCGCAGCCATTTGTAGTGGAGTAGTTGCGATCCCCTGTCCAAAGCTGTTGGTGCCAAGGTCGCTCTCGTGCCAATCCGGGTCGCCAGGTGTCTTGAGTGTGCCGGGACCTTCGCTGTCAAGATCTACCTCAGTGATGCGTCCAAAGCCGAAGCGCCGTACGTATGTGTAAAAGCGTTCCTTTCCCAAGGTGACTGCCACCTGGGCGGCGCCTACGTTAAGCGATTTGCCCAGCACTGTGGTCATGTCTACCATACCGTGGGATTGTCGATCCCAGTTGTAGATGGTGCGGCCACCTACCTCAATCATGCCGCCATCGTAGATGGTTGACTCAGGCGTGATGACACCAGAGTCAAGACCGGCCGCAATGGTGATCACCTTAAACACAGAACCAGGTTCATACTGTTCGCTCACTGCAGGATCGGGGAAAAGAACTTGATCGGTCTTGGCGAAGCGGTTGGGATCGTAGGTCGGCCAGCTAGCCATTGCCAGAACAGCGCCCGTCTTTGGGTCGAGCACTACCACGGTCCCGCTCTCAGCTTGATAGGTGGCAACAGCGTTTTCCAGCTCACGTTCCACGATGTATTGCGCGGTGCGGTCTATGGTGAGCACCAGGCTCTTGCCATCGCGAGGCGGAATGTATTGTCCCAGACCAATAGGTATGGATGACCCAAAGGGGTCGCGTTCCCCCTGGCGTAGGCCCGGGGTTCCGCGCAACATCGCGTCGTAGTAGCCTTCAACTCCGTAGAATCCATTGTCGTTGTCGTTGACGAAGCCGAGTAGGTGCGCGCTCAGCGTTTCGCCCGGATAAACACGCTTGGCGTGTGATTCTACCTGAATGCCGGTGATGTCCCACTCGATGATCGTTTCGCCTATTGGCTGGGGTACTCCACGCGCCAAAGGGATCCATGCTGTATCACTGGTCAGCGCGGTCAGTGTATCGTCGCGGCTTGTCTCCAAAAGGGGAAAGAGCCGGTCGGCGGTGGTGTAGGGGTCGCTAATCATCGATGGCGAGGCAGAGACCGCGTATTGAAAGGTATCGGCTGCCAACAAGAATCCGTTGCGGTCGTATATAGCACCTCGGCGTGGGCGTATAGTGACTTCTGACTGATGTTCTTCTTCGGCCAGGGCCAAAAAGGTCTCGTGTTCGAGCACTTGCCAGCGAAACAGTTGCCCGACGAGAATCAAAGCGCCAGCCGACAGAATGGCTATCGTAGCGAGAATACGCCAGCGGGTGCTGGAATTGGCTGCCATTGTGCTAATGTTCTCCCAAGAAATCGACAAGTTAACAACTCAACAAATGAACTAACCGGTGAATTCGTAAATTTGGTAGGTTGGCAGACTGCTAGATTGGTAAACAGCAAAATCGGATTATTGCGTTGATGCGTTGATCACAGGATTGTCTGGATCTGGCACCGGGTAATTGGGTACAGGTAAATAGCGTACCTGGCTGGGGGGGGCAAACCCAAGTTCACGTGCGCGCTTTTCGATCCTGGGCAAGTCCTCCCATTGGGCGATTTCCAGTTCTAATTGGGCGTTCTGCTGTTTGGACGCAGCAAGTTCGGCTCTCAGATGTTCGATTTGAAAGCTGGTTGTGGTCAGGGAGCTGGCCTGCGTTAGATACAGCCAACCGATCAGGCTGAAGGTGATGAGAAGGAGCATCATCCCCAGAGCCACTTTACGTTCCATCCGCCAGTTGATGGTCTTAGCTAGAGATCCGGGTCTCAGTAATGTCTGGATAGAATGCATAGTTTGACTAGACATAACATTATCCCCCTAAACGTTCAGCGACCCGCAGCTTTGCGCTGCGGGCCCTGGGGTTTACGCTGGCTTCGTGATTACTGGCAGTAATCGGCTTCCGTGTTATAATACTTAAGATAGCTTGGTGGTCACAGGTACAAGTGAGTTGCTCAGGTGGACATATGCAGTCTTGTGACTCTCGCTTGAAAAAACTCTTGACAATCCGGTCTTCCAGGGAATGGAAGCTGATAACCGCCAGTCGCCCGCCAGGAGCCAGGATTGCTGTGGCCTCTGAAAGGACGTTGCTCAGTACACCCAATTCATCATTGACGGCAATGCGCAGTGCCTGGAAAGTTCGGGTGGCCGGGTGAATCCGTGCATTACGTCTCCCACCTACCGCCCGAGCTACGACATCGGCCAGCTCACGTGTCGTGTGCAGAGGGCGGGCAGCGACAATGGCACGGGCGATGGCCCGGCTGCGTCGCTCTTCACCGAAGCGGTACAGCAGATCGGCCAAATCATCCTGCGCTAGACTGTTAATCAGATCAGCAGCGGTGGTAGGGCCGCTTGGATCGAATCTCATATCCAGTGGACCTTCGCTTTGAAAGGAGAAGCCGCGCTCGACGACGCTTAGTTGCATTGACGATAGTCCCAGATCAACCAGAATCCCATGGACGGGGACGAAATCGTGGCTTTGGGCAATGCTAGCGACTGCTTCGAAGTTGGCGTTTACGAGACGAACGCGATGGATGTAAGGTGCGAGTCGCTGGCGAGCGATATGCAAGGCATCAGGATCAACGTCTAGAGCCAGTACCCGGCCATCGGGAGCAGTGGCTGCCAAGATAGCTTCTGCGTGGCCGCCAGCTCCGACGGTGGCGTCGATGAACCTTTGGCCGGGATGAGGCTTGAGTTCCTGCATTACCTCGTCGAGCAAAACGGGAATATGTGGTGGCGTCTCCTCCATTTTCTAAATGCCTAGTTCTTGTAATTGTTCAGCGATTGACTCAGGGTCTTCTTCGACGTTTGCCTTTACGTTTGTCCAGCTATCGGGATTCCAGATTTCTAGCCTGTCATAGAGGCCGATTACGATCGTCTCGCTATCGAGCTCTGCGTAATCGCGCAGTCCCTGCGGGATTAAAACGCGGCCCTGCCGATCGGGAATGAAATCGGCAGCGCCGGAAAACATCAAGCGACCAAAATTGCGAGCACTGCGCTGGGTGAGGGGGAGTTTGGCGATTTGCTCTGCCAGACCTTCCCATACCTGGCGTGGATAGACAGAGAGGCAGCGGTCTATGCCACGAGTAACAACCAGGCCCCCGGCCAGTTCATCTCGGAACTTGGCGGGGATGGTCAGCCGGCCTTTTTCGTCGAGCGTATGTGAGAATTCACCGAGAAACATGGTGGGTCGTTCTCCCCCACAGAGACTATGTATGGGGCTAGAACATATGTTCTATGCCCCACTTCCTCCCATTATTCCCCACATGTATCCACATTATACACCACTTTGCCCCACTTGTCTACCCCTTGTTCAAAATTTTAAAGTTGACATAAAAAATCGAAATTGTTGAGAGATGTAATACCGTTTGCTCTCGTTCTTTGCGACTCAAGTTGAAGTGCGGTATAATGCTTTGCCCTTTGTTGTATTCTGTCAACCTTGATCGGTGGGGTTGCTTTCTTGCTGGGTATGCAGCTATTTCGCCCCATTGGACGAGCCTTTACCGAACTATCTTGCAAGCAGGAAGGAGCAACACGCGTGGCAAGGGCATTGATTACTGGCATCACCGGCTTTGCGGGTGGACATCTGGCTGCGCATCTCCTGGCCCAGGGTGACACCGAAGTTTATGGCGTGGCACACGCTATGGGCTATGGCGTGGATCATCTTGAACGCCCTGTCCCGGTCATTATCGCCGATTTGCGAGATCCGCAAGTCGTTAAGGATGTGCTGCACGACGTGGGGCCAGATCACATTTATCACCTGGCTGCTCAGGCCTATGTACCAACAGCGTGGCAGGCCCCTTGGGACACTTTCGAGAACAACGTTCGGCCCGAGTTGAACATCTTGCAACTGATAATCTGCGAGGGCCTGAAGGTTCGTCTTCTGGTGGTAGCTTCGAATGAAGTGTACGGCGCTGTCTCACCTGACGAACTTCCGGTGGACGAGAATGCTCCGCTAGAGCCGGCCAATCCTTATGGTGTGAGCAAAGTGGCGCAAGATTTGCTGGCACGTCAATACTTCTTGAGCCACGGGGTTGACGTGATTCGAGCCCGTGCGTTCAATCACCTGGGGCCGCGCCAGAGCCCGCAATTTGTGGCGGCCAACTTCGCTCGCCAGATTGCCGAGGCGGAAATGGGACTGCGTGAGCCAGCGGTGCGCGTCGGTAATCTGCAGGCCCGGCGCGATTTTACCGATGTCGTGGATGTGGTGAGTGCCTATGCTTTATTGATGGAAAGAGGTCGGTCGGGCGAAGCGTATAACATTGGTTCGGGTAAGCCTCGGTCGGTTCAGAGCCTGCTCGATATCCTATTAAAGATGGGCAAGGCGAAGGTTCGTGTTGAACAAGATCTGGCGCGCATGCGCCCCTCGGACGTGCCGGTCATCTACGCTGATATCAGCAAGTTGAAGGCGGATACCAAATGGGAGCCAACTGTTCCCTTTGAGGAAAGTCTGTACCGGGTGTTGGCCTACTGGCGTGAGGATGTGCGAAGGCCAGGATACGTTCCTATAGAGGAGACCCAATGAGTAAGAAAAGAGCACTGATCACAGGTATCACGGGGCAAGATGGCTCATACCTGGCGGAGTTTTTGTATTCGAAAGGGTATGAAGTGCTGGGAATGGTACGGCGTACCAGCACCGTCAATTTCGATCGCATCCGCCATTTCCAAGATGATGTGACAATTGTGCAAGGTGATTTGCTGGATCAGATGTCGCTGATCGACATTCTGCGCGAATTTCACCCCCAGGAAGTCTACAACTTGGCGGCTCAGTCGTTTGTTCCCACTTCGTGGAAACAGCCGGTTCTGACGGGGGAGTTCACTGCGTTAGGGGTGACGCGCATGCTGGACGCAACCCGCATTGTGGATCCGGGGATTCGCTTCTACCAGGCATCGAGTAGCGAGATGTTCGGCAGGGTTCGGGAGACGCCACAGAAGGAGACGACTCCTTTCTACCCACGCAGCCCTTACGGCGTGGCCAAGGTATATGGCCATTGGATCACGGTGAACTACCGTGAGAGCTACGATCTGTTCGCTTGCTCAGGCATCCTGTTTAACCACGAAAGTCCTCGCCGTGGCCTGGAGTTCGTCACCCATAAAGTCACTTACGGCGCGGCACGTATCAAACTGGGGTTAGCCGACGAAATACGACTCGGCAATCTGGAGGCGCAAAGGGACTGGGGTTACGCAGGGGACTACGTTCAGGCTATGTGGATGATGTTGCAGCAGGACGAGCCTGATGATTATGTAATTGCCACGGGCGAGACCCATTCTGTGCAAGCATTATGTGAGGTTGCCTTTGGCTACCTGGACTTGGATTGGCGTGAATATGTCGTGTGCGATCCCCAGTTCTTCCGGCCCGCCGAAGTGGACCTGCTGGTGGGTGACGCCGGCAAGGCAAAGACCAAACTCGGTTGGGAACCCTCCGTCAAGTTTGAGGAGCTCATTCAACTGATGGTCGACGCCGATCTAAAGGCGTTGCAGATGAATAAGGGATGATTGACTCGCACTGTCACCTGGATTTCCCGCACTTCGACGAGGACCGTGACGAAGTGCTTTCAAGAGCGGTCGATGCGGGTGTGACCGCCGTGATTAATCCAGGTACCGATCTGAAATCCAGCCGCCGGGCGGTGGCGTTGGCCGAGAGATATGACAACGTTTACGCTGCGGTTGGTGTCCATCCTCACGATGCTTCTACACTTGGCGAGCAGACGTTGTCTGAGTTGCGCCAACTAGCTACCCATTCCAAAGTAGTGGCCATCGGCGAAATCGGGTTAGACTATTACCGTGATCTGTCGCCGCGAGTGGAGCAACGCACCGCCTTCGAGGCTCAATTGACCCTGGCGGCCGACCTCGATTTACCAGTGATTATCCATCAACGAGAGTCCGGGACAGACGTGATGGCCGCCTTGCGTAGTTGGGCAGGGGATGGTCATCCTGGTTGTGTGTTGCACGCTTTCTCCGGCGATCGGGCGATGGCGGATGAGGCGGTCTCGTTAGGTTTCCACATCGGGGTGGGGGGACCTCTGACCTTCAAGAACGCCCGGCGATTGCCGGAAATCATCCCCCATCTTCCGCTGAGTTGTTTGGTGGTAGAAACCGACGCACCTTACCTGTCGCCACATCCCTACCGCGGCAAGCGAAACGAGCCAGCCTATATGGTTCTGGTGGCGGAGCGACTCGCCCAGTTGTGTGACCTGTCGCTTGACGAGCTATCTAAGCAGGTGATCGAAAACACCTTGCGCCTGTTTCGACTGCCGTCAGCGCGCTGACCGGTCGGAGATTTTTGGCGGTCGTGGACGAGACTTACGCCCCGGTCGTAGCGATGGATCTCTCTGTTATTGTTGTCAACTGGAACGTGCGTGACCTGTTGCGACGTTGCCTCCTGTCTCTCAGTCCGAGCCAGACCGGTCTTCGTATCGAGATTATTGTGGTGGACTCTGCCTCGTCTGATGGTAGCGTCGAGATGGTGCGGCGTGAGTTTCCCTGGGTTCGGTTGATTGCCAGCCAGGAGAATCTGGGCTATGCCGGCGGCAACAACCTGGGAATGGCCAGAGCCAATGGCCGCTACTCTCTAATTCTGAACCCCGACACCGAGATAGAGGGCGAAGCGCTAGCGGAGATGATGCGTTATCTAGACGAGCACCCAGGGGTGGGGGGCCTCGGCCCGGCGCTTCGTTACCCGGATGGATCTCTCCAGTCCTCCCGCCGCCGCTTTCCCACGTTGGCGACCGCCTTTTGCGAAAGCACCCTATTGCATCAATGGTTCCCAGATAATCGCGTTGCACGGCGTTATCATCTGGCTGACCGCCCCGCCGATGTGACCCAGCCAGTCGATTGGTTGGTGGGCGCGGCCCTGATGATCCGGCGCGAAGCGTGGCAACGTGTCGGCTCTCTGGACGAGGGCTTCTTTATGTACTTCGAGGAACTGGACTGGTGTCGACGGTGCCGGGCGGCCGGTTGGGAGATACATTATCTACCTGTTGCCGAGATCATTCACCACGAGGGCAAGAGCAGTGAGCAGGTGGCCACAGCGCGGACGATTCGCTTTCAGCGCAGCAAGATACGTTACTACCGTAAGTATTTCGGTGCAGGTTGGTCATTAGTCATCCGCCTCTTTTTGCTGGGGACCTTTGCACTACAATTGGGCGAGGAGACACTCAAGTGGCTGGTGGGGCACAAGCGGGCGCTGCGCCGGGAACGGATGTCCTCTTATTGGCAGGTGCTCAAGTCAGGCCTGGCAGCGGATGGCAACGGATAAGCGGATGGGCAGCGGATGGGCAGCGGATAAGCGGATGGTAGGGATATGAAGGTCTGCTTTCTGACCGGCGAATATCCTCCAATGCAGGGGGGGATTGCTGATCACACGGCCCACCTGGCACACCATCTTGTTGGGCTGGGAGTTGATGTCAGCGTCCTCACTTCGACCGAAGCGGGCTCCGACCTCCACGTATACCCTATTATCAGCGGCTGGGGTTTAGGCTGCTGGCGGCAGATCGGTCATTGGCTGAATGAACACCGCCCGGATGTGCTTCACATCCAGTATCAGGCGGCTGCCTACGACTTGGGTGGCTGGGTCAACTGGTTGCCATGGTGGCTGCGTAGACGACGAGCACGTCCGCGTGTGGTCGTCACCTTTCACGATTTGCGTGTGCCCTATCTATTCCCCAAGGCAGGGCCGTTGCGCTGGCGCAGTATCCTGGCTCTGGCCCGCTATTCGGATGCGGTGGTTGTCACCAATGTGGAGGATGAGCGTAGTTTGCGGAAAGCTTTGGGGGTCGGGGGATCAGGGGATCAGGGGATCAGGGGATCGGGGGATCGGGGAATCGGGAAATCGGGGAATCAGGAAATCGGGGAATCGGGAAGTGGTGGCCGGAGTCCTGATTCCCGGAGTCCTGATTCCCTGATCCCAGATTTCCCGATCCCTGCCATCTTGACACTCATTCCTCTGGGCAGCAATGTACATCCGCAGCCACCGTCGGACTATGACCGCGATGGCTGGCGTGCCCAAATGGGTATAGGCGAGCATACGCTGCTGCTGGCTTACTTTGGCTTTCTTAACGAGAGCAAAGGTGGGGAAGATCTGGTTCGGGCGCTAGAGGGGTTGGTGCGTCAAGGACACGATGCACATCTGCTCATGATCGGTGGACAGGTGGGAGATGTTGATCCCACCAACCGCGCCTACGCGGAGCGGGTGCGGTCGTTGGTTCAGACATGCGGTTTGGTGGAGCGGGTGCATTGGACCGGCTACACACCTCTGGAGGAGGTGTCCGCCAACATGTTGGCCGCTGATGTGGTGGTTATGCCTTACCGGGATGGTGTCTCCTTCCGTCGCACTACTTTCATCGCTGCCCTGTGTCACGGGCGGCCGGTGGTGACCACCTATCCAGTCGTTCCGTTGATCGAATTGCGGGACGGCGAGAATGTGTTGCTTTTTCCTCCGCATGACGTTGATGCGTTGGCCGGGGCTATCGACCGTTTGGCCGGTGATGCCGAACTGCGTGCGCGGTTGTCCGCCGGAGCTGCGGCGTTGGGGGGGCGGTTTGATTGGGCAGTGATCGGCCAACAGACACTAGACCTCTACCGGAGGTTAGACCTTGAGTGAGTTTCCCCAGTTGGAGGGGAATTGGCCCAAGAATCGCACCGGTAACAGGGCAGAGATGCGCCTGTTGGCCCCGGTGCTCATCCTGTTTGTTCTGCTGGGCGTTGTTTACAGTGTAGCCACTCCGATCTTTGAGGCTTCGGACGAACGCTGGCACTACCCGGTAGTCAAGCACATCGCCGATGGGCAGGGGCTGCCGATACAGGACCCTGACCTCTCAACTCCCTGGCACCAGGAGGGCAGTCAGCCGCCACTCTACTATCTGTTGTCGGCTGGCCTCACTTTTTGGATAAACACCAGCGACTTTGCCGATGTGCAACGTCCCAACCCGCATGCCATCGTTGGCCTGCCGCAGGTCATCGGCAACAAGAACATGATGATTCACTCCGACCGTGAAAGCTGGCCCTGGCAGAGAACCACGCTGGCGGTGCATCTCATCCGACTCGTGTCGGTGGGTCTGGGGGCGATAACGGTTTGGCTGACGTGGCATATCGCTCGCGGTCTATGGCCCGGCAATGATCAGGTGGCGTTGCTGGCGGTGATGCTGACCGCATTTAATCCTATGTTCCTGTTTATCAGCGCGTCGGTGAACAACGACAACCTTGCTGCCGTACTGGCGGGCGGGGCTGTGGTTGTATTGCTGCGTAGCCTCCAGCGTGGGCAGACAGTACGCGATGGGCTGTTGTTGGGGATCTTGCTGGGGCTGGGCGCATTGACCAAGTTGAGTGTGCTGGCACTGTTACCAGTGACGGCTGTGGCCTTGACCTATGATGCCTGGCGACGTCGGACATGGCGAACCTGGTTGATCAACGGCGTGCTCATCTTTGGGTTTATGGCCCTGATCGCAGGCTGGTGGTACTGGCGCAATTGGACCCTGTACGGTGACCCGACCGGCTCCAGCCGTATGCTCGACATCGCCGGGAGACGGGATGAACCTCTCACCTTGGGTGGACTGGGGGCCGAATTTGAGGGCTTTCGTATCTCTTATTGGGCTCTCTTCGGCGGCGTCAGTATCCTGGCCGATCGGTGGGTTTATCCGATCCTCGATGTGCTGATGCTGATCAGTGGAATAGGCGTGGTGGTAGCAGGGGTGGGGATTATCAGGTCGATAAGTCAACGAGGCGTTAAAGGGATAGAGCAACAAACCAGCGAGTCTCAGAAACGGTCTTCCCTCCCCCCTTCTTACTTCCTACTCCCTGCTTCCTACTTTCTATTGGTAGGTTGGGTAGGGCTAACTTTTATTCTGCTTATCCGTTGGACGATGCAGACCTATGCCTCGCAGGGGCGGCTCATATTCGTGGCCATTGCAGGTATTTCGACGCTAGTGGCAACGGGCTTGATGATCCTGACCCCCAAACGTGGGCGCTGGCCGGTGGCCGGTGCGGTGGGGGGCGGTCTGCTGTTACTGGCGGTCGTCAGCCCCTTGCGTTACATCATGCCTGCGTATGCCCGTCCCCCTTTGCTGACAGAGACGGATCTGCCGGCCGATGTCCAGCGTGTCGGCTGGGACATCAACGGCGAGATGCGGCTGCTGGGTTACAGGTTGGCGCAGCCATCCGTCCATCCGGCTGAGACATTGCCAGTGACAGTATATTGGCAGGCATTGGCACCCATGACTGAGGACTATAGCGTTTTTGTTCATTTGTTAGGGCGGGACCGGGCCGTGGTGGGACAGGTGAATACATATCCTGGCGTGGGGGCTTGGCCCACGACTTCGCTAAAGCCCGGTGATGTGGTGGCTGATACTTACTATGTGCCGGTCGATCCGGCTGCGAGGTCGCCCAGCCTGGCGAGGGTGTACGCCGGCCTGTATCGTTACGATGAACCAGGCCGGCCGGGACTTCCGGCAGTTGATGCAAGTGGGGATCCGGTGGAGCCCTGGCTGGCGACGGCCAAGCTGACGCCGTGGGATTGGCCGGAAGTAACGCCATCCAATCCGCTGCAGGTTCAATTCGGCGACGCTATCTCTCTGGTCGGCTATGATCTGGATGAAGATCTTACCCTGTATTGGCAGGCAAATGACCAGCCACCGGCCGACTATACTGTGTTCATTCAGTTGTGGGATGAGGATAAGCAAGTAGCTGGCTTCGACGGGCCGCCCATGGGAGGTGACTATCCCACCAGTTGGTGGGAAGCGGGTGAGACGATTGTGGATGTCCACTCCTTGGATTTGAGTAGAGCGGGTGTTTCCGCTCCTCTGGAGCCGGGTCGCCATCGGCTGCTAATCGGCTTGTATCGTCTTGATAGCGGTGAGCGACTGCCGGCATTTGATCCGGACGGTCCGTTGCCCGATTATGCTGTGGAGTTGCTGGTCACCTCAAAGGGGGAGGAGTAGACTAGATTGGCTGGATCAGGAGAGGCAGGAATCGGGGAATCGGGAAATCAAGGAATCGCGAGGTGGGATTCCCTGATTCCCCGATTCCCCCATTCCCCCATTCCTGCCTTCTCATTCCTGTGTCTGGTGATCCTGCTCCTGGCCTGGGCGCTGCGTCTATACCAACTTGAAGCCGACTCGCTGTGGGGCGACGAGATTTTCACGGCTACTCAGTCGCCGCTGCCGACGCTCGAGTTGCTGCGCTGGACAGCCGGTGATATACATCCGCCCGGCTACTATCTGGTTGTGGGCCGGCTGGCCGACTGGTCAGGCTGGGCTTATTTGCCCCCTTCGGCCTTGACCGACTGGCTGTGGCGGTTCCCGTCGGCTGTGGTGGGGATACTGGCCGTGGCGCTTACCTATCGGGTGGGAACCGACTTGCTGGGCCGACGGATAGGGCTGGCCGGCGCACTGCTGCTGGCGGTCAGCCCGGTGGCAATCCAGTACAGCCAGGAAGCACGCATGCACGGATTGTTCCTGCTAGGGGTGGCTCTGAGTACCTGGGCGCTGGCCAGGGCGTTGGCCAGGCCGGGACAATGGGCGTGGTGGCTGGCCTACGCACTGGCTACGGCCTTGAGCCTGTACACGGTGTACCTGGCCTTCGTGGTACTGGCGGCACAAGGAGCGTGGGTGATTAAATACCAAATACCAAATACCAAATATCAAATCACAAATCACAAATCACAAATATCAAATGGCAAACCTCAAACCTCAAATCTCAAATCTCCAATCCTGGGTTGGCTAGGGAGTGTCGCGTTGGCCTTTGTCCTTTATTTGCCTTGGTGGCCGACGCTGCTGGGCATTGTGAACCGGCGGCTGGCGACGGGCGACACAGAAACCGGCGTTGGCTCGCCGTTGGTGTTCTTGGTGAAGGGGATTTATTCGCTGGGTCCGAGCCCCGGTTGGGCTGCCTGGCTCTTTTTGGGGCTTTGGGTGATTGGTGTGGCAAGCGTCTTCGCACGGCGTGACTTCGCATTGGCTCTCTTTGCTGGGCTGTGGTTGGTTCTGCCGTTGGCGTTGCCCTTTGTCTTCCAAGACCCGCGGGCCTTGCACTTGCGATACGTCTTTTTGCTGCCGGTCTATCTGCTGTTTGTGGCGCAAGGCGCGTTGGTGTTGGTGGCTGGTGGTCGGGAGATTCCCCGATTCCCCGCTGCATTGTTAGTTTTGGCACTGGTCAGCGCTTTTTTCCTTCCCGAATATTACCAGCGGACCAAGCCTGACTGGCGTGGAGTGGGTGCCTACCTGATGGCGGAGACAATCCCTGGCGATGTCATCGTGACTGGCCCGCTATTCGACGTGGGGCGCTATTTGGACTATTATTACGACGGTCCGGCCGAAGTGTTGCCGCCTGCCTTCCTGGTGGCCAGCCTGCCCAATCGGGTGGATTCGATGCGGGCCAGCGGTGGGCGAGTGTGGGCGGTGACTCGTTTCCAACCAGCGCCGATGGCGGCGGTACGGAGTGTCCAATTCCACGGCTTGACCGTCTCGGAGCCGGCCTTACCAATTTACGAGGCGGACTTGCTGGGGACGGTTATGGTTGATCTGATGCAGCAGGCGGTGACGGCAGCGCCAAATTGGGCGGCCGAGATGGCGGCCGAGGGGGTGATGACCCCAGATCCTATGGTAGCGCGGGCGGCGGCCTATCTTTTCCTGGGTGATGTCTATCAGGTTGCCGGACGATTGCCAGAGGCGGTGGCTGCCTACGAAGCGATGGTGGCCGATTATCCTGCCTCAGCAGGTGGATACGTGACGTTGGCTGAGGCGTATGAAGCAGCCGGGCAGCCAGAAGCGGCGGTGCGGGCTTATCAGCGGGCGGTTGCTCTCAACCCTACCTGGCAGGGGCCTGGCGCTGAGGATGCGCAGTCGCTGGCCGATGCCGGGCACTGGGCCGAGGCTGCGGCCGCTTACCGGTCCATTGTCAGGTAAATCGACAAATCAACAAATCAACAGAGTTGCTTCTATCTTTTGGGAGATATTGTGAATCGTAAACGACTCTTGGACTTCCTCAAAATAGTAGTCAGTTTGGTGCTCATCATCATCCTTTTGCGCAGTATAAACCTGAACGCTTTGTGGGAGGTGGTGCGCAATGCTGATCCCTGGTATCTGCTGGTGGCCCAAATTGTGTTAATGTTAGGAGTGGTTGTGAGGGCGTATCGTTGGCAGATCTTGGTGCACGACCAGGGGGTGGATGCCTCTTTGAAAGAGTTGACTTCCCTCTATTTTGTAGGTTTCCTGTTCAACAATTTGTTGCCCAGTGGATTCGGCGGCGACGCGGTTAAGATGTATGAATTGTCTCAACGTAGTCATCGGGGAGCTGAGGCGGTTAGCAGCGTGCTGGTGGATCGTTTCATGGGGCTTATCGCCTTGCAGATGATCGGGCTGATAGCACTGATCTTTAGCTGGCAGTTGGTGCCATCTGAGATTAAGGTTCTGACGGTGCTCCTTTTTGGGGCGAGTCTTATGGCCGCGTGGGTGGTGTCGTATCGTCGCCTGTGGGAGTTCTTAACTGAGCGAGTACCTCTCTTCGACCGATTGCTTTCCATCGAAGCCGTGCATTCGCTGGTATCATCGTTGCAGAGCTACAGCGGCTCAGCTCTGCTGCGAGCGCTTGGAGTTGGGTTGGTATTTAACGTGCTCCTCGTTGCGGCCAATGTGCTTATCGGCATATCCTTGGGAGTTGATCTGCCGCTTGCGTATTATATGATCTTTGTCCCTTTCACCTCCTTGGTGCTGATCTTGCCCATCTCGTTCGCCGGGCTGGGAGTACGTGAAGGGACTTACGTGGTTCTCTTCAAGCAGGCGGGGGTAGCGCCGGAAGTTGCTCTCTCTATGTCGTTGCTGGTTTACGTACTGGGCACTGTGACGCCTGGGTTGGTGGGCGGCATTTTTTATGTGCTGCGCGGTGCGCGCGGTTATAGGGAGGTCAAGCAGGAGTCATGAGGCGGCACATATCTCAGCTCAAGTGGCACCTCATCTTACTGGTTGGCTTATTGGTGGCCAACGTCATTGTCGTCCTTGCGGGTGTTTTCTGGCTGCGCTTGCTGGCTGGGGTAGCACTCGTCTTTGTCTTACCGGGCTTGGCCTGGTTGCATGCCTTTAACTGGTTTGAGACGCGGTGTGGAATCGAACGCATTGTGTTGGTGGGAGGGCTGTCGGCGGCCATTTCCTCGGCTGCGCTGCTGGGGGCGGTTTATTGGCCGGGTCCCTGGACCTTGTATCCAACGTTAATAGCGCTTGATTTGGTCGCGTTGTTGGGCGTTGTGGTTGGGTTTTTGCGTCCCCCTCGGCAGGAGGCAGGCAAGTGGGTTTGGCCTCCACCACGCATTTTGATCGCCCTGGTGGTTATTTTGTTCGTTGCCGTCTTTCTGCGCTGGTACAACATCGGTTACGGCGAATTTCATGAGGATGCGCTTGAGAACATGCGCTTGGCGGTGCGCGCGATGGGAGGGGAAGAGTATGCTCCCTTCCTGGACAGCAAAGGGCCGGTGCATTGGTTGTTGCCCGGATCTTTATGGCTGATACAGGGCTGGGTCAACGAAGGGGTTGCTCGATTTCCGTTTGCGATATGTGGCACCCTGGGCGTGTTGGCTGTTTATACATTGGGTCGCCGTATGGCAGGGCCAGTTGTGGGTGTGATTGGCAGCGGGTTCGTGGCCGTCAATGGTTTTTTTGTGGCCTATGCCCGACATATTGAAAACCCTACTCTGATCGTATTGTGGGGAGTGCTGGCTTCCTGGTGCGCCTATCGGTTTTACCAGGAGCGCATGGACTCAATGCAGATCCTGGGCGGGCTGTTTCTCGGGATCGGTCTGGTGACCCACCCGGACGTATTGCTCTATCTGCCTCCCTTTGTGTTTATGCTGGCCCTCACGTACTGGAGAGATAAGGGATTATGGCGCCGATACTGGAGGTTAGCCCTGGCAGGCCTGTTGCTGTTTCTTGTTATCACGCTTGCCTTCTACGTGCCTTTTGTTCTTGACCCGAGTTTTCAACGCACCCAGGAGTACTTCGCTTCAGAGCGCATTGGCACCCAGTTGTTATATAATCGCGTGGCGAATATGCTGGAACAGGACCGCCTCTACAGCACCCGTTATTACGCACCGCTCTTGATCTTGTTTTCAGGTGTCGTATTCGTCAGGGAGTTACTTCGATTAGGATGGCCAGGCGTATTGCTGGCGGTACTTTTTGTCCTATTGTCTGTGAGCACAATATTTCTGCCATCGGTCTGGGATGTGGAGACACTCTCGCTCGCTTTCTTGCCGTATGCAGTTCTGATCCTGGTCCTGGCATTTTCGCCCCGTACTTCGTTTGAAGTCAAAAGCCTCGTACTCTGGTTCGGAGTCCCTTTCCTGGGTCTGCAATTTTTGGCCAAGGATGCTGCTGATCACGTTCAAATAGCCTATCCGTTCTGGGCGTTGCTGGCGGGAATGGGCTTGGAATGGGTTTGGCGCCGGCTGAGTGGGGCACCAGGCCGAGTCTTGAAGATAGCTATGGTTTGGGTCCTGGCCTGCGTACTGGGATTGATCCTGTATTACCAGTACCTTCAATTCCTGGGCACGGTCACCAACTACTGGCGTGCAGAGGCCGACGCCAAGTATAACCCTACTTCGATCTATCGTACTCTGTACGGTGAGCTACCTCGCCCGCGTAAGCTATTCGGCAACCCCCGGCTGGGAGGTTGGAAAGTTGTCGGGCAGTTGTATGATAGCGGGCAACTAAGTGGTGACTTTCGTAGTATCAACGAATCGTTCGCCGTGCCAATTTGGTATACTCATCAAACCCCTCGTTCTTGCTTCAACGATCCCCAGAACTATTTCGTGCGCATTGATCCTCGTGGGGAGCCGGAAGAGATGGGGAATTTGCTGGCTGCCGGATATGGACTAACCCGCATCGTACGTGTAGACCATCAGCCCAAGTTGTATCTATTTGAAAAAGGTGTTTCATCAGCCGGTGAGCCGCTGATATATGATGTAGACGACTATCGTATGCTCTATGATCGATCTGCGACGCCGGGACGATATGTTCAGGGCCCATCTCCTGAACATCCTCTGGACGTAACCTTTGGTGGAAAACTGAAATTGCGCGGATATGATCTGAAAAGTGCCCAGTTCGCCCCGGGTGAAACGCTGGATTTGACACTCTATTGGCAGGCCATTGCACCGATGGAGACTCAGTACCGGACGTTCGTCCACGTTGAGACGGACCGCATGTGGGGTCAGCACGACGATGATCCAATCTGCAGGGTGCGAACGGACGAGTTGCGCCCGTTGCAAACCGGTGCCGGTCAATTTCGGGTGACTCTCGACCCGGCGACGCCGCCGGGAGTCTATCCTGTCACCGTGGGGGTATATGATCCTGAGACTTGGGAGCGGCTGGAGGTTGTAGATGTGCAAGGACAGCCCGTGGGTGACGCTTTCGAGTTGACGGCTATCACGGTTAGGTGACGTGGGGGGCCTATACCCGAAACTGTGTGAGAGCCTCCCAATCTTGGGATTAGGTCCCAATCTTGGGATTAGGTCCCAATCTTGGGATTAAGGAGAACGATCTTCTATGTGTGAACTTTCCATCGTCCTGCCTATATACAACGAGTCAGACAACATCCCCCGCCTATACACCGAGCTGGTGCCTGCGTTGGAGGCGACAGAGCGTTCATTCGAGATCATAGCAGTGGACGACGGTAGCCGTGATGATAGCTTTGCCCAATTAAAGTCACTGTGTGTCAATGACGACCGATTACGCGTTGTCCGCTTCCGGCGCAATTTCGGACAGACGGCGGCTTTCGCCGCTGGCTTTGACCGGGCCCAAGGTGATGTGGTAATCACCATGGATGCCGACCTGCAAAACGATCCGGCCGACATCCCAAAGTTGTTGGCAAAGATCGATGAGGGCTACGACGTGGTCAGTGGCTGGCGGCAGGAGCGCTGGAAGGAGGGGGTGTTAACTTTTTTTACGCGCCGCATCCCCTCAGCGACCGCCAACTGGCTCATTTCGCGCGTCACCGGCGTTTATTTGCACGATTATGGCTGTGCTCTCAAAGCCTATCGTCGCGACGTCATACGCGAGGTCCGACTGTATGGTGATCTGCATCGCTTTATCCCGGCCATTGCCAGCTATTTCGGAGTACGCATTGCGGAGGTGCCGGTCAATTACCGGCCCCGCCAGTTCGGCGAGAGCAAGTATGGCATCGGGCGCACGGTCCGGGTACTGCTCGACTTGTTAACGGTTCGCTTTTTGCTGAGTTATTCTACCCGGCCCATTCACATCTTCGGCTTGCTGGGTTTGCTGTCGATCGTGCTGGGGGTGGGGATTGGCGTTTACCTGACGGCCATCAAGGTCCTCTACGGCGCGGCCCTGGCCGAGCGGCCGTTGCTCTTGTTTGCGATCTTGCTGGTGATGGTCGGCGTGCAGTTGGTGACCATGGGCTTGTTGGGCGAAATGGTGGTGCGCACCTATTACGAGAGCCAGGACAAGCACATCTATGCGGTGCGGGAGGAGTTGGGGAGTAGCGGGAGTGAATGATGAGTAACCAGGACTGCGAGGAGAGAAAGTCAGTGTAAAAGATGGTTCAGAGCCAAAGGCAACATCCAAGATTTGGAACCTGGTTTTTGACAATTGTTATGTTTCTTCTCGCCTTTGTCTTGCGTGTGTACCGCCTGGACGACCAATCCATCTGGTGGGATGAGGGACACTCGATACAGATGGCTTCAGCGACCCTGGCGCAGATTCCTACCCTGCCCGGCATGGACGTGCATCCGCCGGGCTATTTTGCTCTGCTACACCAGTGGATGGCCGCCGCCGGGCGGAGCGAGTTCGCGTTGCGCTATCTGTCGGTTATCTTCAGTATACTGACGGTGGCGCTGCTGATGCGCTTTGGCCGAGAGCTGGGGGGACGGCGTGTCGGTTGGGTTGTGGGGGGGCTGGCGGCCCTGTCGCCGCTGTACGTGATCTACGCTCAAGAGGTTCGTATGTATGCGGTGGTTACGTTCTTCGCGCTAGCCAGCGTCTACTCCCAATGGAGGATATTGGAAGACTGGAAGACTGGAAGACTGGAAGACTGGAAGATTGGAAGATTGGAAGATTGCAGACCTGGCACGGTGACCAACCAACCAACCTTCCAGCCTTCCAGCCTTCCAACCTTCCAACCTTCCAACTTTCCAATCTTCCAGTCTTTGATGGGTTACGTGTTGGCGACGGCAGCCAGCCTGTACACCCACTATTTTACCATTTTCTTGTTGCTGTTTGAGAACCTGCTCTGGCTGGTGTGGGCATTGGTCCCTCGAATGAGGGGCAGTGACCGGCGCAGGCGAGTCGGGGTCTGGCTGGGTACCCAACTGGCGATTATGATTCTCTTTTTGCCCCAGTTTCGCCTGGCCTTGCGACAGACCATCGCCTATGCTAACCCGAATTTGAATCCGCCAGCAGTGAGTGAATTCATTTCTCGCTCTTGGACGGCCTACACCATCGGCACCTCAGTGGACCCGTCCCTAGCCCCCAAGTTGGCCTGGACGGTGGTCGCGATTCTGGTGCTGGTCGTACTGTTTCGGATTGCCAGAACGTCGCGAGGAGCGCGCGGTGACGAGCTTGGCACGGCTGCCTTCCTGATGGGATGGTTGGTGATCCCTCTAGGCGTCTATTTTTTGGTATTGCAGCGCCGCCCTTCTTTTGAGCCGCGCTATATGATGCTGGTCACCCCCGCGTTAATGCTCCTGTTGGCGTGGGGGTTGGGGTCGGAAATGCGCGCCAGAAACCGACACCTCTGGTGGGGTGGATTAGTGCTGTTGGTCGCCTTAGCCGTGTTTGGCGTGGGGACGTGGTCCTATTACGCGAATGTAGGGACTTATAAGGATGATAGTAGGGGGGTGGCCGCCTGGCTGTCCGCCGAGACTACCCCGAATGACGTGGTGTACGTGGACGTACCGCATCCCTTTCAGTATTATGCTGAGCGTATCCCGGCCCCAACTCGCTATTTCTTTGTGGATGTGCACACTGCGGCCGATGTTCTCAACGCCGAGGCTGCTGGCCGGGATCGTCTCTTCTGGGTGACGTGGTGGGGCAGCGATACCGACCCGCGTGGGGTCATCCCCTTCTTGTTGGACAAGGCAGGCCAGCGGGCCGGTGAACTCGACTTCCGGGGTTATCATGTGACGTGGTGGAACCTTCAAAATGATACCCGCTTTACGCTGCCCAATGACTTGTCGCCAGTCGATGTTGTCTTTGGTGGCGTGGTCCGACTGGATGGCTTGGCTTTTTCAGGTACGGCACAAGTTGGTGATGCGGCCTGGGCTACTTTGCATTTCAGCTTGCTGGACGACGTTGACAAAGACTATCGCGTCTCCTTGCGCCTGCGTGACCCCGAAGGGAAGATGCTTCCCCCCACTGACAAAGACTTGTTGAACGACCGCCACTTTCGCACTTCGGCCTGGCCTGTGAACGATGCACGTCTTAGTCAGGCCATTAACGTTTATATATTGCCCATCCCGCTCGATTCCTCCCCCGGCGACTATTGTCTGGAGGCGGTGGTCTACGATGCAAACACAATTGAGGCGTTACCCGTGTCTGGGGTTTCCCCTTCCGAGTGTATCCCCCCGCCAGGGGATGGCATCTCGGCCTGGCTGGGCACTGTAACGGTCTTACCCTGAGCCAGAGAAAAGCCAGTCCCGCAAATTGGTTTAACACTGATGCCTCTCGTTTCGTAGGTGCCTATTGAAGACTCCATTCAAACTACAAAATCGCAAGACCTCCCTACCCCTGTTCGCGAAGATAGGCCCTCACTTCCGTTCAGAAGTTAACTATCGCAGTTTCTGGTTGGGGGTGGCCAATGGCGTCCTGTACGCAGGGGCCGAGGCTTTGACTGATCCTTCCTTGGTGCTGTCCTACTTCACCAGCCTGTTAACCAGCTCGAAGTTTTTGGTGGGCCTGGTGGCGCCCATACGTATCGGCGGCTGGTTTTTGCCTCAGTTGCTGGTGTCGGGTTATGTCCAGCGCCAGGAGCGCAAGTTGCGACTCTACTCACGGTTGGGGATACCGCGTGCCATCGCGTGGGGCTTGATGGTTCTGGTTTTATGGTTCGTCCGTGATCCGGGGGTGTTGCTGGCACTTTTTTTCGCGTTCTTGATCTTGTATAGCCTGGCAGAAGGCGTGGTTGGTCTTAGCTTTATGGATGTGGTCGGCAAGGTGGTGCCGCTCCACCGTCGGGGTGCCTTCTTTGGTGCGCGGCGGTTGTTGGGCGGAATATTAGCGTTGGCCGCCAGCGTGGTGGTCGGTTGGTCGCTGAGTGAAAAGTCGGGTCTACCTTTCCCACAGAACTTCGCCTTGCTATTCGGCTTGTCGTTTGTTGCTATCTCCCTTGCCCTTTTCGCCTTTGCTCGCATCGACGAACCCATCGAGCCGGTGTCACACGAGCGCGTCGGTGTGTCTGCACAGATACAACGAGCTGGCCGTTTGCCTCGACAGGATCCTACCTATGGTCGCTTTCTGTCGGCACGCTTGTTGATGGTGATTGCCGACATGGCAGTTCCCTTCTACGTGGTTTTTGCCAAAGAGTCTTTGGGTGCCCCACCCGCTTTGGTGGGGGTCTATCTTGCGACGACAACTCTCTCAGCGCTGCTGGCCAATCTGTGGGCGGCTCGAGCCAGTGATCGTCAAGGGAATCGGCAATTACTGGTGGTCGCGTGTGTTGTTGGTTTGGCATCGCCTGCTCTTGCCCTTCTGTTCGATTGGTGGCGCGGCCCGGTGCTCCTCTTTGCCATCACTTTCGCATTTAATGGCGTGTATAACACCGCTGTATGGGTAGCGCATTTTAATTTCTTGCTGGAGATTGCTCCCCCTGGCGACCGGCCCATTTACGTAGGTACGGCAAACACACTGGTGGGAATGGCCATCTTGGCCTCGTCAGGCGGGGGTGCGCTGGTCGATTGGTTGGGTTTCAGTGCGCTGTTTGGCCTGGCATTCGTGGCGTTGTTAGTGGCAACGGGGGTCACCTTGAGTATCCGAGAACCGCGCGCAGAGCGGGCCGGCGCGTTACAGAACGAGGGAGAAGGATAAAGTCTCTCATATGTGGCTCTTTTGCCTTTCTTTTCCTTTGCGTTAAAATATATGTGGAAGGAAGGACACGAGAGGCGCTAATTGCCTTTCGTGTTTTCTGTGCTTTTCTATCAACCTGGAGGTGAGATAGGCACTCTGCTATGCGTATCTTGATTGTCAACTACGAATTCCCTCCCATTGGTGCCGGTGGCGGCCAGGCGTCGCAGAAAATCGCAGAGTCCCTGGTCGAGATGGGCCACAACGTGCGAGTTATTACTTCACGCCCCACGCAGCTTTACACTTTGATGGGCACGGTCAGTCTGTTGCTGGGCATCGGTTTTTGGGTATACCTGGCCTATGCCAAACTGAGCTGGGGTGAAGACATCAGCGACCACGGCTTCACCATCCTGGCTACGTTGCTGTTGCTGACTGGCTTCATTCTGCGGGCTACCGGTCTGATTTGGGAGTTGATTACGCCCATCCGGGGCCTGAAACGGGTTGAGTTCATCGAGGGCGTCGAAGTCCATCGCGTGCCGGTGATGCGCCAGCGACAGGATTATTGCTCTATCTTGGAGATGGCTACCTTTCTGATTAGCGGAGCCTGGTATAGCCTGTGGCAAGTCCGCGAGTTCCAGCCCGACGTGGTGCACATCTTCTTCGGCATTCCAGATGGTCCTATTGGTTGGCTGCTCAAGCGATTATATGGCCTGCCATATATCATTTCGTTGCGGGGTGCTGACGTTCCCTCTGATGAGGTGAAACGCTTCGCAAAGCAATATAAGGTGCTGCGGCCTTTCGTCCGCTGGCTGTGGAACGATGCGGATGCGTTGGTGGCGGTGAGTAGCGGTCTGCGCAGCTATGCCAAAGAGACGACGCCCGACTTGCCGATCCAGGTCATCCCTAACGCCACTGACCTGAGCACTTTTACGCCTCCTGTGCAGCGGGAGACGGATGGCCCGGTTCGCTTGCTTTATGTGGGGCGCTTCAACGTTTTCAAGAGCGTCGAAACCTTGATCAAAGCAGTCGACGTGTTGAGCCGGATGGAAGTGGGCGAGTTTGAGCTGGACTTGGTGGGTGAAGGAGAACAGCGGTCTGTGCTGGAGCGGATGGTATCTGAACTGGGGCTGACCCGCCAAATTAACTTCGTGGGCTGGGTAGCTCGTGACCGTATCGCCGATCATTACCGCCGTGCTGATGTCTTTGTGACGGCCACTACCTGGGAGGGTATGCCCAACACCGTGCTTGAGGCGATGGCTTGCGGTTTGCCAATTGTGGGTACCCAGGCGTCAGGGCTGTGCGAGCTGGTACACGATGGCCTCAATGGTTACCTGGTGCCCATCAACGATCCTGATGCCCTGGCGCAGGCTATAGCCGGTTTAGTAAACAATGGCTATGAACGCCGGCGCATGGGGCGTCAAAGCCGTAGGCTGGCTGAGCGCGAGTTTGCCTGGGAATACATCGCCGAGCAGTACGTGGGGGTCTACGAGCAGGTGATGACGTGAAGCGGACGACCGTGGCTATTCTCATGCTGACTGCGGCTGCTTTTGTATTACGGTTAGCATATGTGCTCCATAGCCATCCTTTCATCGATGAATTCACCACCTTGCTGGCCGCCCGGTCCATCCTCGATGGCGGCTTGCCTGTGTTACCCTCAGGCCTCTTCTACGAACATGGCTTGTTGTTCAGCTATTTGGATGCCCCCTTTGTGGCGCTGGCCGATGACGAGACATTGTTCACCCTGGGTCGCCTGCCCAGCCTGGTTATTGGTACAGCAACTGTCCCCCTTCTGTATTGGGTCGGACGTCGATGGCTGTCACCCCTGGCAGGACTGGTCGCTGCAACGTTGCTCGTCTTCAGCCCGGAAGGCATAGTGTGGGGCGGGCGAGCTCGTATGTATGCCCTGGCTCAACTGCTGGTGTTGCTTCTGGCGTTCTTGGTCTACGAGGGCAGCCTGGGAGAAGGTGGCTCCAGCCCGCGTATCGCCCCGCGCAAGGCCCGCTGGCTGGCACTGCTGACGTTGTTGGCGTTGTTGTTAACCCAGTTCGGCGCGTTGATTCTGGTGCCGCCGCTGTTGATCGGCTCGTTGGTGGTCGGCTGGTTAACACGCCCCAGGGGTACACGCCCGTGGTTCGCCCGCCGTGCAGCGCTGTTTGAGGGGGTTGGGTTGATCATCGTGGTTGGGTCGGGTGTATTGGTTAAACGCCTGGGGCGACCACTTGGTGCCGCTCCGCTGGACAGTGGCAAAGCCGGAGGGTTGGTAGACGAACTGATCGGCACAGTCAGCTACCAGGCTGGCCTGGTGTTGGATGGTGAAAGCACCGTCAAATTCCTGGCTCGCCAGTTTGGTGTCCCCCATCATTTGTGGCTGACACTCGTCGCCGTGGTTGGAGGGTTGATCGCGCTTGCGGTGTGGCTCGCAGCTCGCAAGTCGGCCGGTTCTTCTCGTGGACGGGAATGGTCCGCTCCCTACTCGTTTCTATATCTCTGGCTGGTCTTTGGCCTGAGCGTCGTCGAGATGATCCTCCTGCTCCAGCCCTGGCGGCGCAATCCGCGGTACCTGGTGATGGCCCTGCCTGTGTTCTATCTCATCGTCGGTGGTAGTGTTGAGTTAATCGCGGAGTTGGTAGCGGGGAATCAGGGAATCAGGGAATCAGGGAATCAGGGAATCAGGGAAGCGGGGGAACAGGGGATCAGGGAAGTGGGGAAGTGGGGAAGTGGAGGAATAGGGAGACTTGGCTTTCCAGTTCTGATGTTTCTGTTTGTGGGTGTGCAGGCAGCTTTGCTGGTGCCAGATTTGCGCGTTGCCTATCGTACGCCCGAACCTGCCTACGAGGAGGCTTTTCGATATGTGGCCGGCCAGTGGGAGCCGGGCGATGTATTGCTGACGATGAACACCAGCGGTGCAGGCTTATTGCTGAGCGAAACAGTCAACCCTTCAGTAGAGTTGGGGTTTGCCATTCAGGAGGACGCCGGACAGTTCTTACTTGACGACGCCGGTGCACAACCGGTGGATCGTTGGCTGGGTGCGCCTTGGATCGGCACGGCTGCCGACTTCAACAGGGCGTTGAACGAGCATCGGCGGTCCTGGTTCGTGATAGACACCATTCGCCTACCGGTCTATTATCGGGGGGACTGGCTGGCTGTTCTGGAAAGCCAGATGGATCGGGTCTGGTCTCACGACGATGCACTGGTTTATCTGACTCGTCCTGACCGAGTCCCTGTCCCTGCCGATCCAGAGACGCCAGTTGATGCCCGTTTTGGAGATGTCGTTGCCCTCAATGGGTTCAGCCTTGCCCGGCGGGGAGATCTCGCAACAGAGGCGCAAATTGGATCTTGCGAAGTGGAGCAAGGGCTATGCTTTAAACCGGGGGATGCCCTCTATGTTACCTTATTCTGGGAGACCCTGGCGTCTATAGACGTAGATTACACTGTTTTTCTCCACGTACGGGATGAACAAGGGAGGACCCTTGCCCAGCGCGATAATCAGCCCTTAGATGGTCTGTATCCAACCAGTCAATGGCAGCCGGGAGAGTCCGTTACTCAGTTGCTGGATGTGGAGCTGCCGCATGGCTTGCCCCCCGGGTCGTATTCTTTGCACGTCGGGCTTTATCGACTTGACACGATGGCACGCTTGCCGCTTGAGGATGACTCAAGTGGTGAGAATGCCTACGTACTGGACGAAACCATAATGATTGTGCCGGGGGAACAATGAAAATGACGCGCGCCACAACTCAGACCTGGTCAATATATCTGCTGATCATAGTGCTGCTTCTGGTCGCCTTTTTCCTGCGTCTCGAACACTTACTGGCAAGAGTGTTCCATATTGATGAATACATCAGTATGCTGGCTGCTCAGATGACTGCTGAGAAGGGGGCGCCGATCTTTCCATCTGGCCTATTGTACAGTCACGGGCTTCTGATATCTTATGTGGCGGCACCGTTTCTTCGTCTGTTGGCGTTTAGTGAAGAGGTAGCCCGTTGGCCCTCGTTGCTATTTGGCACGCTGACTGTTGCAGGCTTCTTTTTGCTTGGGTCAAGGTTGTTCAAATCTCAAGCTGCAGGCTTATTTGCTCTGGCATTTGCTGCGTTGGACGTCTCAATGATCCTATGGTCGGCCCGCATGCGGATGTATGCCTTGGCCGGCTTGTTCATGTTGCTGTCACTCTATTTTCTGGCGCAAGGTACAATTCTAAACCCGCAACGTCGCTATCGACTGGCGGCCGTGATCTGTTACCTGGGGGCGATTTTGTCTCATTCGGTGGCCGTCGTGGTTGTGCCGGTATGGGGACTGGCGGTATTGATTTGTGTGTGGCCAGGGCACAAGAAATTTAAGATAAACTGGTATCGTCAAAAATCTGTTCGCCTGGAGATCTTGATCGTGCTTGCACTGTTGTTGTTAGGGATCGGATTCGGCGTCTCCGGGCAAATCCCTTTTTTGTCACCGACGGCCGGAACCGGCGGTGAGGGAGGGAGTCTCCTAGGAGTCCTCAGTAAGTTCCTTGAGCCTGGGGTGAGCTGGCAGCGAGTTGATGATTTCCTGTATTATTACACTTCGCAGAGTTATTGGCCGCTTATGATTCTGGGGCTGCTGGCGCTTCTGATGGCACTGATTTCAATTGTTCGGGGCCAGTTTACTCGCCGTGATCTGGCTACTCTGTTCCTGGGACTGGTTTTCTGGCTGACCATTGCCGAGTTGGGTCTGGCCTTGAGCCACACCTGGCGGAAGACGCGTTATCTGTACATCTTGTGCCAGGCACCCTTCTTGCTTCTGGCAGCCGATGGATTGGCCCGGTTGGGTGGGCTCCTTGCCCCGCTCCCTGGTAAGCGCGTTGAACGCATGGCTTTCGCGGGAAGCTTGTTGGGCGTCATAGCCATTGTCGTTTTCTGGGGGAGCCCGGCCATTGCTACGGCCATGGTCCGGGGAACGGGTGGTTATGATACGGCCTTTACGTGGGTGGAAGATCACTGGCAGGCAGGAGATAGGGTGATGACGGTGCACCCTTCGGCTGCCTATTTGTATTTGGGTCGATCTGATTATTATGCAACCCAGATGACAGCGCGCGTACTTTTGGATGACGAGTCTGAAGAATTGATAGATCGTTACGTTGGTTCTCAGTTGCTCGACTCGGTGGACGGACTAAATAGAGCATTTTCTGAGGAAGGGCGGCTGTGGTTTGTGGTAGATACCAATCGTCTCTTCAGCCGGTACGAGCCGCTGTTTGTTCAGCAGATATTCGCCCAGATGGATGCGGCTTATCGCGCTGGCGAAGTTCTCGTTTTTCTAAGCCATCCCTATCCCCAAGCCGTGCCGGCGGAGCCCCACAGCGTCGTAGGTGCCAACTTTGATGATCTGATCGAACTGGGTGGCTATAGCCTGGACTTGGGCGCGATTGCACCTGACGGAACCGTTCAATTGAGTCTATACTGGCGGCCACAGGCCCCCCACTTTCCCAGGCCATACAAGGTGTTCGTCCAGTTGAGAAGCGAGCAAGACCAAATCGTGGCCCAGGCGGATCATTACATCTTTGAGGGGTTTATCACCAGCTCGATTTTGCAGCAGTTGAAAGAACAAGATGAGTGGCTTCGAGATACCGTCGATATGCGTTTGCCTCAGGAGTTACCTCCCGGAACCTATCGGTTGCTGGTTGGGTTGTATGATCCAGACACGTTAGAACGGGTGCCGGTCGTGGCTGACCAAAGTGGAGAAAATGCAGTGTTGCTGGAGACGGTGACGATCCCGTGAGAGATTCACCTGTGCCTACGTCGCATGGGTGGGCAAGTCGAAGGGTAATACTCTCGCCAGTGGGTTGGGCGCTTCTGCTCTTTTTAGTGGCATTGGCCCCGCGCTTGCCTGGTCTGCGCTTGTTTCTTACCACGGATGAGCCTTTCTTTGTGCAGGAGGCGGCCAATGTTATGGCTGCGTTCTTGCGCAGCGATTTCCAAGAGACATACTGGCATTTCTACCCCGGGGTGACGATTAGTTGGCTTTCTGGGCTGGGCTTGGGTGCTCAATGGGTGATCGCTCGCCTGTCCGGGGCATCTAATCAACTGTCCCCAACCTACATCCAGGATGCTGTTTTAAATTCGATGGTGGCCGTCCGTATGCCGTATGCACTTCTGACGGCGTGCGGCGTTGCCGGGTTCTACCTGTTGGCGCGACGGCTATTTGGGCACTGGACCGCATTGCTGGGTGCTCTGTTCATTGCCTTCGATCCCTTCTACCTGGCCCACTCGCGCGTAGCTCATGGCGATGCGCCAGTGACGGTCTTTATGGGGCTATCGGTACTGGCCTTCCTGGTCCATCTGCAAGAGATCCCTCGCCACAACCCTCACGGTGTGGCCGGGGTGGAAAGAGAAGGGGTATTACAAGAGCGGTGGTGGCTGATCCTGTCGGCGGTGATGGGCGCATTGGCAGCATTGACGAAAGCGCCGGGTCAGGTAATGGTCCTCTTCGTGATTTTCGTGGCGGTGGGGGATTGGCTGCTAAGTAGCTGGCGTGGGCAGCGCTTAGACTGGTTGCTGGCGAAGCGTTGGCTCGTTGACTTGGTACTGTGGGGGGGGGGGGCAGCTGATATTTTTGTGGTGCTGTGGCCCGCGATGTGGGTACGGCCGGTCGAAACCCTCCTTCGTATGTTGGACGAAACCTTTGGCAAGGTGGAAGAGGGGCACCTGGTCTTCTTCATGGGCCAGCCCACGCTAAACCCGGGTCCCTGGTTCTATCCCTACGTCATTGCCTTCCGGCTGACGCCCATCACGCTGATTGGAGCAATACTAAGTGGGATGTTGGTTGTGATCAGGTGGGCGGCGCTGGCCAGGAAGGGTGACAGGCCGCCCAGCCATTATGTCGCCGCCGCGTTGCTTTGGTTTTACGTCGTGGGCCTGCTACTTGTCGGCAACTTGAGTCCCAAGAAACAGGATCGTTACCTGTTGCCCCTCCTTCCCATACTGGACTTGCTGGCCGCTTTCGCCTACGTAGAAATCAGCAAATCAGCAAATCAGCAAATCGGTAGATGGGCGGATAAGCGACTCATAATACGCAGTACGCAGTACGCAGTACGCATTGTGCTTCCGTTACTGCTTCTGCTCATCCACGCCTTTCCCGTGATCACTGCCTATCCCTATTACCTGGCCTACTTCAACCCGTTGATGGGGGGACTGTCGTGTGCCATCGAGACCACACTGGTCGGCTGGGGGGAGGGGATGGAGGAAGCTGCGGCGTATCTAAATCGGCGTTCAGACGCGGATCAATTGTACGTGGCGTCGGTTCCGGCCCAGACTTTTCTGCCGTACTTTAAGGGGACGGGTGAGAATTTTTATACCAACGACGTGGCCCTGCGGGCGGATTATGTGATACTGTACGTGTCTCAAATGCAGCGTCTGGCCCCTAGCCCCGAGATTGTGCGCCACTTTTTGGCGATGGACCCAGAGCACACGGTGCATGTGTTGGGCGCGCCCTATGCTCGGATCTATCCCGGGCCTAAACTGATAACCACAGAGGTACCGCCGGACGCCACCTTGACCAACGTCGGCTTTGGTGATCGGCTACGCCTGGCAGGGTACCGGGTACCAAATCAGCAAATTAGCAAATCAACAAATCAGCAAATCAGCGAATCGACAGATCAGCAAGCTCCAAGTTCCCAGCCTCTAATCCATAATCCGGAAATTGTTATGTACTGGCAGGCGCTGGTGCCGATGAAGTCTGATTATACCGTGAGCGTGCGCGTGGTGGCGCCGGATGGCACCTGGCTGGCGCAGCACGATGGCTGGCCCGGCGGTGGCCTGCTACCCACCAGCCAATTGCGACAAGGAGACTACGTAAAGGACGTTCATACGCTAGAAGTGCCGCCCGGTGCGACGGTGGATCGGGTCCAGGTGGTGGTCTACGACGCCGAGAGCGGAGAAGCTCTTGGCGCGCCGCTCGATCTTCCTTTTGCAGAAGGACGCGATGAGTGACAAAATGACCTTGAGCCGCCTGGAACACTGGTGGAAATCGCCGTGGGTGAGTCTGGCGTTGGTACTCGTCGTAGCTGCCTTGTTGCGCTATCCTGGGCTAACGTCGGTTCCGCCTGGCCTGAGTTTTGACGAAGCGGGTAATGGCGTCGCCGCAATGGATGTAGCTAATGGCCAGTATCGGCTGTGGTGGCCCATCGGTGGGGGAAAAGAACCGCTCATCGTGTACTTGCTTCAGCCCCTCATTGGACTCTTTGGCCCAACTTCCCTGGCCCTGCGCCTCTACGCGGCGACAATGGGCGTCATCACCGTGGCCGGTACGTATTGGCTGGCCTGGGAGATGTTCGTCGCAACGCCGACTTCCGAACGTGAAAAAAAGATTTCCCGGCTACTGCCTTTGTTCGCTGCCCTGGGATTGGCGACTGCCTTCTGGCATGTGGCCTTCAGCAGAGTTGCCTTTCGGGCCCTGGCGTTGCCGGCCGTCGAAGTATTGGCTGTGGCCTGGCTGTGGCGGGTCTTGCGGATTTCTGAATCTGTGGAAGGGGGGACCACCAGATACTGGCTCCATTTTGCCGGCGCAGGAGCCCTGATTGGACTGGCGGCCTATACCTATTTGCCTGGGCGTTTTGTCCCGATCGTACTTATCCTCTTTTTCGCAGCCGAAGCGGGGTTGGCCTGGCTACGCGGCGTACAGCCGCTGATGGTTCGTCATATCAGGGGATTAGCTGTCTCGGTCCTCGCTGCCCTGGTGGTTTTATTGCCGCTGTTCGTATTCTTCGCTCAACACCCGGAAGCTTTCTTCGAGCGGGCTGGGGTTGTGTCTATCTTTAATCCTACGTGGAATGAGGGTGACTTGGGGCGCGCGCTGCTGCGCGTGACGCTTAGTACCTTCGGTACTTTTGCTGCCATCACCGGCGATCCGAATCCAATTGCTAACCTTCCCGGTCGCCCTATGCTTGGTCTGTTTTTGGCCTTATTCTTCTGGCTGGGTGTGGCTGTTTCCGTATGGCGCGTTGTGCGGTATGCAATCGGCTGGACCTCCGGGTTGCCTTCCTCATCTGGCCGATCAGCTTCTCCTACTCTCTCTTCAGGAAAGACCGATAGATTACTTCCTGCTGCCCATCTTCTGCTCCTTTGTTGGTGGTTGGTGATGCTCCTGCCAGGTATCCTGGCACCTGAGGACGCGCCGCATCACCTGCGCATCATTGGCGCGGCGCCGGCCACGTATATTTTGGTGGCGATAGGGCTGAGTCAAATATCAAATGTCAAATCTGCAAATCTGCAAATCTGCAAATCTGCAAATCTGCGGAAGCTTTGTGATGCGCCGTTTGTAAGATATGCTGAGTGGCTGGTTGCTTTGGTTTTTCTGATCATTGCGTTGGCGACAGCGCGGGACTATTTTGGGCGCTGGGCGCGATTGCCTGAGCTGTATATGACCTACGACGTCTACGCCCTGGAGTTGATAGAACAAATGGCATCAGAGAGGGATCCGGCAGCGGTTTACGTCATTCCTATGGACTCGCGGGCAGGGAATGAGGCGCGTCATTATACGCTGGATTTCCTGTATCAAGGCGATACTCCGTACCATTACGTGCCGGTGGATGAAATGACGGTCCCGGCTCGACTGACGGAGGTTGCAGATGGACACAGGATCCTTCGCGTAGTCAGATGGCTACAAGATAAGCACGCTGGTGCCGATGAACGGGAAGTGGTGACATTTTTGCTGGCGAGAGCCGGCCAGTTGGTGGATGAGGAGATATATCCGGTCTATCGGATTGAGACGTGGGCTTTGCCAGCGGCGCACACGGCCTTTGTGTTGCCAACCATCGAGGATGAGGTGGGGGCCAACTTCGGTGACGTGCTTCGGTTGGAGGCGGCTGATCTTTCGGTGATAGGGGACACAGTCGCCGTAGCTTTACGCTGGGCACCGCTGGCGGCGATGGACGCGGATTATAAGGCTTCGCTGCGGTTGGTGGCAGCCGACGGTAGTTTGGTGGCCCAGAAAGACCGGTTTCTACGTCATAACTGGCATCAGGGCACCAGCCTGTGGCCGTCGGAGACGGTCAATGAGTATTACCTTCTGCCCGAGGTGCCGCCGGGGCAGTATGAGTTACAGGTGATTGTTTATCACCCTGAGACGTTGGCGCCCCTGATAGTAGATGGTAGTGGCCAGATTCCGCTGGGAGAAGTGCAGGTGGAATAATAGGAGAACTGATGCCTAAACAGGTTAGGAAGGTTTTCCAAAACGTGTTAATAGCAATGGGAGGAGTGTTAGTTGCTCTCGTTTTGCTCGAATTGGGGGCGAGGCTACTGCCTCCGCCTTACGATGACGTGGGTGACACCGCCGATGTCTGTTCAAATCAACTGGGCTGGCGAGGGAGACCTTTCTTTGAGACTACAGTTGCCACCGACGATTATGTCCACGACCTGAAATTGAACGGCGATGGTATGCATGATGAAGTGCATGCGCGATCGAAACCGGAAGACACTTATCGCATTCTGATGCTTGGTGACTCTTTCATTCGGGCGCACCAGGTGAGACAGGCCGAAACCTCTCATCAGGTGTTAGAGGATCTCTTGAATAGTAAAGATTCCTCCCAGCATTTCGAGGTGATAAGTGCCGGCGTAGACGCCTGGGGCACGGGGCAAGAATTGCTTTACTATCGCACTGAAGGACGAGATTACCAGCCGGACCTGGTGTTGTTGATGTTTTACATAGGTAACGATATAGGCGATAACCTGCCAGGTAGGGGCCTTACGCTCAACGGTCGAAACTGTTATACACCCTATTTTGTCCTTTGCGGAGACCAACTCGATGCTGCCCCCTGGCTTTTTGCCCCGGGTGTAAGTCCTCCTATCGACGAGTGTCCCTTTGGCAAGAAGGTATTAAGCAACGTGTTAGGCAGGATTTATCAATCTTCTCGCCTGTATACTCAGGTAGAGCCCCTGCTTGCTACCAGCCCACCCGGTGTTTCTGCGTTGGAATATTATGTTCAAGAGAATGAGTATTTCGAATACTCCTTGCAACTTACCATCGCCCTCATCAGACAGCTCGAAGAAGAAGTAAAAAAAGATGGGGCGGAGTTTGCGGTTGTTCTCATCAGTCCGTCAGATCTTATCGATTTCACATTGATGAGTTCGAGCGAGCGGGAGGAAGTTTACCAAAGGCTCTCATTTATGAGACGGGCGGAGGAAATTCCCTCCCCAAACCAGTTTCTTGCGGAAGAATTATCCAGTGAGGGCATCGAAGTATTGGATCTGTTGCCTCCATTCGTCGAGTATTCTGATCGGACAGGGGAGTTGCTTCGCTTTGAACAGGACAAGCACTGGAATGTGGCAGGTAATCGCCTTGCTGCGGAATCAGTTTACAAATGGTTGAGTGAGGCTTATGAATTCTGGTGAACACCGGGGAATGACTGCTCTGATTAGCCTGGCCCTTTTTCTGATGGCACTGTTACCGCGTGCCATCAGCCTGGGGGTCTTTGCCACGGCCGACGAGGCTAAGTGGGTCTATCGCTCGGCGCAGTTTCTGGGGGCGCTGCTGCGTGGAGACCCGGCGGGTACGGTGGTCAACCTGACTCCGGCTGTTACTACCACCTGGCTGGGCTCTACGGGGTTGGCCGCATACTACGCATTACACCAGGCTGAGCTGGGAATATCTTTCGCCGATTGGCTGGCCTCGCTGCCGGAATTCCGAGCTGACTTGGACGTGCTGGTCGCAGTGCGTTGGCCGATGGTGTTGCTTACCTCGGCCGGCGTGGTAGTGTTCTATCTCCTGGCTCGTCGCGCGATGGCGGAGTGGGTAGCCTTGCTGTTTGCTCTGCTGTTGGCGCTTGACCCTCACTTTATTGCTCTCTCTCGCGTGTTGGGGCACGATGCACCCGCCGGATTGTTCGTCGGTCTTTCGCTGTTAGCTTTCTTGCTGGCCCTGCGGGGAGGCGGCGAAGAGGAGCGCACGTCTTCCCGTTTTGGATGGGGCTGGCTGGTCGCCTCCGGGGTATTGGCCGGGCTTGCCTGGCTCAGCAAGTCACCGGCCTTCTTCCTGGTTCCTTTCGTGGGGTTGGTGATCGTGGTCGAAGCCTGGCGCCGAGGCGCTTCGGTGCGTGTTTGGCTACTCCGGTTGGCGGTATGGCTGGCGGTCGCCTGGGTTGTGTTCGTGGTGGTGTGGCCCGCTGGCTGGGTAAACCTGATTGATGCGCCCTACAGTGTGGTGCACAATGCTTTCCTCTCGGCGACGGATAAGGTGGAGGCCGAGGCCGAAGGCTATTGGCTAGTTCCCAATCTGGGTCCCTTCTACTATCTGGTTAATGGAGCGTTTAAGGTTTCGCCTCTGGCTATGTTGGGGATGATCGCCTGGCTGTGGCTGGCTGTATCCAGGCGGCGCAAGGTATCATCCTTCGAATGCTGGTTGCTGGTCTTTGCGGTGCTGTTCACGGTTTTCATGACTATGGGAGGCAAACGCAGCAACCGTTATATCTTCCCTGCCTGGCCTGCCCTCTATTTGCTCGCTGCGGCAGGCATCGTCCAAATTGGGAAATTGGGAAATCAGCGAAGGTACCAATATTCGATATTCGGGGCTCTGGTGCTGCTTGTCGTGCTGCCGGCTTTAATCACCTATCCTTATTACCTCACTTATTTCAACCCTTTGTTAGGCGGGTCGTTGACTGCACCGAGGTTGGTGAAGATTGGCTGGGGTGAGGGACTGGACCAGGTAGGTCAGTGGTTGGATGAGCAGCCGGATGCCCCGGCTTTGCGAGTAGGTTCGTATTATGCCTCGGCAGTGGCCCCCTTCTTTCGGGGCAAGATCAGGGATGTGACGGATGGTGGCTTGGATTTTGTGGTACTTTACCTGAAGCAGGCTCAGGGAGGCTATCCCTTGCCTGGCATCTTGCGCTATTTTGATGCCAAGGAACCTTTGCAGACCGTTTGGCTGGATGGCATCGAGTATGCGCGGATATATTCGGGGCCAGGTATGCAACCGGCTATGGCCAACGAAGCTGCTTTCGACATCGGCATTCTGCCCAAGCCGCTGGCCTTCAGACTCGATTATGCGTACCTGCCTATCGGCCAAGAAGTGATGGTGGATGTGCTGTGGCTGGCCGGAGATGACCTGCCGAGGGATCCTTCTCGGTTGACAGTACAGCCCTTGGACGACCTCACCCGCCGTCCCAGCGAGCGTAGCAATGATGTGTTTGCCGAGGCGCTGGCCCAGCTAGAACGTCGGTCAGATGATCTAATCATTAGCCAACACGAGTTGAGCATTTCGCCGGATCTGCCGCGTGGCAGTTATGGCCTGCTGGTGGATGGCCGTCCGCTGGGCAGGGTGGAAGCGCGGCGGTTTTACTCACCGGATGTTGACGAACGATTGAACGCCAATTTTGGAGGGCAGTTGCAACTGGTTGGGTACACGTTCGATGCCTCGACGAGCACGCTGAGCCTGGTCTGGCAGGCAGCGCCTCTCGCATTGGCCGATTACACCGTCTTTATTCACGTGGTGGACTCGGCGGGGAACCGGCTGGCTGGCAACGATGCCCAGCCTTGGGTGCCCACCAGTCAGTGGGCGCGTGGTGAAGTGGTGGTCGATGAGTGGGCCGTGCCTATTCCAGATGATCTGTCCCCCGGCGACTACCAGCTCATAGTAGGTATTTATCGTGCTGATACAGGTGAGCGGTTGCCGTTATTTGATATGACGGGAACGTCAGTGGGAGATTATTTGGAGTTGCCCTTATCGCTGCCCATTGTGGAATGATCAGAGTAGAGGCAAAGGAATCAATAGCCGCGAGACTGAGGAATAGTAAGCCGCGTTCTGGTTGACGGGGGTCGTTTGGCGTGCTAGAATAGCTCCAGCCGGCTCTCTGATTGCTTTAGGACTCGGGGAAAGCGAGATGTCTGCTCCAGACCGTCAACTGGATAAGGTCGCTACGTTGGAGGATATCGCCACGCGTTTTGGCCTGGATGCCATCTACCTGTTTGGTAGCCGGGCGACAGAGGTGGCTGCTTTTTTGCGTGGTGGGCGAGAGCTGGACCCAAATCATCCTTCCGACGTGGATGTAGGGGTGGTGCCCGCAGTAGGGGAGCGGCTGACGGTACGGGACAAGGTGCGCTTGGCTATTACTCTGGAAGATGTGTGGGACGTGAGTCGCGTGGACTTGGTGCTACTACCAGAGGCCAGTCCCTTCTTGGCGGTGGATATTGTGGCCGGCGAGCGGATGTATGCGCGTGATGCCTATGCATTGGATGAGTATGAACTCTACGTGCTGCGACGCGCAGGTGACCTGGCTCCATTTGAACGAGAACGTCGCCAACGCGTATTTTGGGAGAAACGTGCATGAGTCCTGGCAAGATCAGTGAAAAGGTTGTCACCAACCGGCTGGCATGGATTGAAGAGATGGTGGTCGGGGTTCGTGCTTTACCATTAACCGATTTCGATGCTTTTGTCCAAGATCCTCGCAATGTAGCGGCCGCCGAGTCATACCTGAGGCGGTCGTTGGAAGCGCTACTGGATATAGGTCGCCATATTTTAGCAAAGGCGTTTGGCATGGCTATCAGCGAATACAAGGGCATTCCTCAAGGTCTCCGAGAAGTAGGTGTGTTGAGCGTAGAAGAGGCTCACTTGCTGCGTGAAATGGCCGGCTACCGTAATCGACTGGTCCATTTCTACGACCAGGTTTCCACTGAGGAGCTGTACACTATCTGCGGAGAAGAGATAGAAGATGTTCTTCAAATCGCCTATCGCCTGCGCGACTGGATGGCCAGCCATCCCGAAATGGTAGATCAAACGCTTTGAGTCTGAAACGCTTGGACGTTCGTTCAGCAAATACTCTCTTGACCCGCTGGGGTATCCCCGTGGGTCTCTTTCTGTTGGCCTTGGCTGTGCGTCTCCCTGGCCTGGGACAGTTTCTTACCCCAGACGAGTTCTTATGGGTGGATCGCTCACGCAATTTCCTGGCCGGGTTACTCAATTCGGCCTATGTATGTGAGTCGCCAACCAATCACACCGGTCTTGAGCAGGCAGTAGGGTTGGCTTGTACGCTGCGCACCGGGCACCCCGGCGTCACCACGATGTGGACTGGCAGCTTGGGTATCCTATTGCGCTATGTGGCCGATCAGGCTCCCGGCCCCCTTTTTGACTACGTTGTATCTATCCAGACCAATCCTCTCGATCCACGTTTCATTGTGCCGGTACGCCTGCCGACGGTGGTCTTGACCAGCCTTTGGGTGGCCGTCATGTACTGGTTAGTCTGGAGACTGTTTGGTGACTGGCGTGTGGCGTTGGTGGCGGGATTGTTGTTGGCCCTGGACCCTTTCCACGCCGCCTTTTCCCGCGTCATACACCATGATGCCCTTTCGACCACGTTTATGACCTTGTCGCTATTGATGGCTTTGATCTACTGGGCGCAGCAAGCATCGCGGAGTTGGTTGGTGGCATCGGGCGTGTTGGCCGGGTTTGCTTTTCTTAGCAAGAGCCCTTCTCTATTCCTGATGCCATTCATCGCCCTGATTGGGTTGTGGTCACTGGTGAGCCGCCGCGTGCGAGGCGATGCGCTGACCTGGCGGCACGTGGCCCTCACGCTAGGCGACGGGCTTCTCTGGTTTGGGAGTGCGGCGATCACCTTCGTGGCATTCTGGCCCGCGATGTGGGTCATCCCTATCGATACGTTACGCACTGTTTTCTTCATTGGTAGCAAATACGCGACCGGTGGCCATGCCAAGGGGAATTATTTCCTGGGGACCGTCTCTCAAGATCCGGGTGTTCTCTTCTATCCAGTGACGTGGTTACTGCGGAGTTCGCCGCTGGTTTGGGTAGGGTTAATAGCATCTGTAATAGTTTTGGTAAAGCAACGAATCAACAAATCAGCAAATCGGCAAAACGACAAATCGCCAGGCGGTCGCTTTACTGTTTCGCCAGTGAGTATACTTTTGGCGTTTGTCATCCTTTTTGTCCTCTTCTTGACTTTCGGAGAAAAGAAGCAAGATCGGTATATCTTGCCTGTCTATCCGATTTTAGGTATCGTGGCCGCCGTTGGGCTGGTTCGAATTTCAAGTCTCTCTCGCCGGTCGGCCAGGGCAGGCAAATCTCCAGTCTCCAATCTTCAAACTTTGCTTTTCGTTGTCATTCTTTTTTTACAGGGAATACTGGTTGTCTTCAATTACCCCTATTATTTTACCTATTACAACCCGCTGTTGGGTGGTATTCAAGTTGCGGAGCGAGTGGTGACCGTTGGCTGGGGTGAGGGATTGGAACTGGCTGCTGAATATCTCAATCAGAAGCCTGATGCCGAAGACATGCGAGTTTCGGCCTGGTACCAGTCTACCTTCGCCCCCTTTTTTAAGGGGGAGGCCATCAGCTACTCCCAGGAGAAGGGCAAGGCGATGGCTGGTGACTACGTAGTGTTTTACATCAACCAGTTGCAACGTCGTTTTCCCGACGAAGAGCTGTATCACTATTTTGAGACGCGCTACCAACCGGAGCAGGTTATCCCTTTGAAAGGGGTCAATTATGTGGTGATTTACCCGGGTCCACGTATCCAGCATTATGTGGAAGACCGGGTCGATGAGCAACGGCGTGTTTATCGGGGCATCGCCGCTTTGCTGGGCTGGGATTGGCTCGGCGTCACTAAGGCTGAACGCCCCGTAGTAACGTCAGGTGAGGCGTTGCCTTTCCGGCTCTATTGGGAGTACCTGGGCAAGGTCCCAGAAGAAGAGTTCTTCTTTCGGCTGGTGGGGCCTGATGAGCAGGTCTGGGCCGAAGGGGTCAGTCAACCGCTGCTAGGCGAAAATGGTGATCCTGCAACCTGGCGTCAAGGGCAAATCATCACTGAGGAGGGCGAACTGCCGGTGCCGCCGGGAACGCCACCCGGCGAGTATCAGTTACAGATCGGTTTCTACACCCAGGCACCGGCTGTGACCGAGGGGGAGCTGATTTTTGAAGTGCCGCCCGGTGATGATTTGGTGGAGGTGACATCATCGGCACAACCAGTTGCCGCAGCACAAGCAATTGCCGTGGATGATTTACCTCTGTCCCGGCGGCAGGACACCCAGTTCGCCGAATTGCGTCTGTTGGGTACAACATCGCTTGAGACGCCTTTGGTGTCTGATGGGCCATGGAGCGTAGACGTATACTGGCAGGCTGAAGTCGACCCGGAGACTGATTTCTACGCCCGCCTCTCGTTGGTTGATGACGATGGTCAATCGCGCTGGGCCTGGGAAGCTGAACCGTTGGTGAGTTTTTATCCCACATCGCGTTGGGAAGCCGGTGAAGTGGTGCGTAGTCGGATAACGGTGGTACCTACCTCACGCACGCCTGGCGGTGAATATGACTTGCGGCTGACGCTGCTGGATGAGATGGGCCAGACAGCGGGCGAGGCGACGCTGGGGCCAGTGCGAGTAGAGGGTCGGGTCCGTTCTTTTGATCTCCCAAGTGTGGAAACATCGGTGGGTGCTACTTTCGGCGACGCGATCGAATTGCTAGGTTTTGATCTTCACCTCCCAGATGCTAAGCTCCGGCCCGGGGATGAGGTGGCCGTCAATTTGGTCTGGCGCGCCTTGGCTCCGGTAGACGCCGACTACACCGTCAGTGTGCAATTGCTGGGACCGGACGGGCAAGTCTACGGTCAGAAAGATGCTGTCCCAGCGGAAGGGGATGCACCTACCAGCACCTGGAGCCCGGATGAGGTGTTGAGAACCCCCTACTGGCTTACCGTGACCTCTGACGCCCCGCCGGGGGAGTATCAGTTGATTGTTGCGATGTATATGGCGGAGACGGGGGAACGGTTGTTGGTACAAGGGGATGGTGACGCGGTGACTTTGGGCTGGTTGGAGCTGACACCATAGGTGGGTTAGGAGGGGAGTTGGATGAGCGTCGATTGCGCCCAGAAACAGACTCTTGTTGTGCAGAGAGTGTCTCGTTGGTTGGTCTGGCTATGGTTACTTCTGTTAGTTGGCTTCTGGCTCAGGCTCTCCTCGCTGCTGGGTTTGGTTTTCCATGTGGATGAGTTCTTTAGTATGTTGGCGGCCAAGATGGTCGCGGAACGGGGCTTACCGATCTTGCCATCGGGCTTTTTTTACGAGCATGGCTTGTTGCTTTCTTTTCTGTCCGGAGCGTTTGTTGCTTTTGCCGGATTTAAGGAAGAAGTGGCACGATGGCCTACGCTGCTCATCAGTGTCTTCACTATTGCCGCCTACTATGTTACCGCGCGGCGTCTATTTGATTCGCGCATCACCGGCCTTCTGGCGGCTACCCTGGCTACCTTCGACGCCTCCTCCATTGTCTGGGGAACACGGGCGAGAATGTATACTCCGGCTCATTTGTTTGTTCTGTTGAGCCTGGCCTTTCTGCTGGAAGGCACGCTTAAACGCCCCAACCAGCGCAGCCGGTATCTCTCTCTGGTCTTTCTGCTGGTAGCTCTATTCTCTCATACGATTACTTTTCTCATTATTCCGGCGCTAGCGACATTGCTGCTCATTTTCACCCTGGTTTACAGTCGAGAATGGCTTCGCCATCCACGAGTTTGGCGGGAAGCTGTTGTTGCTTTGATCATATTGGCGGCAGTCCTGGCAATGGCGGCTGCGGGACAGACCCGCAGTATTGTCCCACTGCAAAGTCCTGACGCTGGTGCAGGTCCTCCATTCGCCCTCGAGTTCCTGCGTGGTTTTTTCTCGCTGGGCCTGGAGTGGTCCCGTTTTGATAACTTGGTTGGTTTTTTCGAGGCTTCTGAGTATCAATGGTTGCTCCTGGTGATTTCCGTATCTCTGCTGGTCGCGCTTTATCGTTTGTTGCGACGTACGGTCACTTTTTCAGATGTTGCATCTCTGTTCCTTGCTCTGTTTGTCATGTTAGTGATTTTCGAAATGGGAGCCTTTTTGGCAGATTCCCGGTCGTTAAGCCGCTATCTGTTCATGGTTGCTCTGCCTGCCTTCTTATTGCTGAGCGCGGAAAGCTTGGCTCGTTTGTTTGGAGGGTTGACCCAACTAGTGATGAGACTGGTCAAGAAGCCTGATCGGCAGGCTAGGTTGGCGGCCACCATTCCTTTGCTTGGAATGGTGCTGGTCATTGCTTGGTGGGGCCCCGCTGCGTGGGATCTTGCTCAAACGCGGAGCACTGGAGGTTACCATACCGCATTTGCCTTTGTGCGTGAGAATTGGCAACCTGAGGACAAGGTGATGACCTTCCATCCAGCGGCTGCGTATCTTTACCTGGGGCGATGCGATTACTATGCCAATCAGGCAACGGCCAAGGTTTTGCGGGATGAAGAGGATGAAGCATCATTGATCGATAGATATACTGGCAGCCCGCTGATCGACTCGGTGGAGGAGTTAAATGCCGCACTGGCCAGCGGGCACCGGATTTGGTTTGTAGTGGATGAATATCGTCTGTTCAATCGTTATGAGCCGCTTTTCACTCAGCAAGTCTTTGCTCAAATGGATGTCGCACAGCGAACTGGAGAAGTATACGTCTTTGTCAGTCACTCTCATCCTGTGCCGCTGCCTGCTGATCCCATGTCTGGGCTTGATGGCAATTTCAACAACCTGATCCGCCTGGGTGGTTATAGCCTGGACCCAGCAGCCATTGCGCCGGATGGGACGGCTGCCTTAGGGCTCTACTGGCGTCCTGTTGGTGATCCCACACGTGTGTTGAAGGTTTTTGTGCACCTTCGCGACAGTCAGGGCCAGACCGTCGCCCAAGCTGATCATTTCATCTACGAAGGATTATTGAACTCCAGTGAGTGGGACAGGTTGCAGGATACAGGCGAATGGTTGCGTGACAGTGCCGATTTGCGTGTACCTTCGCCTCTGCCGGCGGATGGCGGACCGTATAAAATATACATAGGATTGTATGATCCGGCGACCCTCGAGCGTGTACCAGTGTTGAATGATACGAGTGACGAAAACGCTGTGGTGATCAGTCTTCTTGGGCTGAAGTAGTTGTGGCTGGGCTATAGATGGTAGTGTTGCCAGTCAAGTAAACGCATATGCAGCGAATTCGATTAGGGCGCTACCAGTCTGTAGAAGAATGGATATTTCATCGTGGATGCTTTTTTATGCGTTTGACAATTTTCGAGGGAGACGTTAAAGTGTGGTCTGTTCGGCTCACCGGACACAGGAAAGAAATGGAGAGATGGGTCTACAACAGAGTGACAGGCGCAGGGCTTTCCTTGTTTCATTGGGTCTGTTTGTGCTGGCCCTGGCCGCCCGTCTGCCCGGCCTGGCTATTTTCTTAACCGCCGACGAGCCGAAGTCGTGGTTTGGTCGCTCCATCCAGTTTCTCGGGGCGCTGGCCCGCTCCGATTGGGCGGCGACGTTTGACAGCCCCGCCCCCGGTGTGACGACGATGTGGGCTGGAACCGTCGGGCTGCTGTTGGAATATGCCCGTCAGGGCTTTCCTGGCGGGGGCATAATCACCTTCTTGGATACTCTTCCCTTTGATCCCCTTGATCCAGCTATTCTACCTCTGGTCCGTTTGCCAGTCGTAGTGACAGCGGCGATTGCTGTGCCATTGACTTATCTCTGGGGTCGAACCTTTCTAGGCGAAATGGCAGCGCTGCTGGCCGCTCTGTTCCTGGCCCTTGATCCATTTCTGTTGGCTCTGTCGCGCGTGTTGGGCCACGATGCGCTGGTTGCTGTATTTATGTGGCTGTCACTCTTGGCATTTCTGCGGGCCTGTGTCCTGACTCTTGAAGCCCCATGGCCGGCTGTTGAAAGCAGTCGAACCTCAAGCCCCAAGACTGATCGGCGCTATTTGATCGTTTCTGGAGCCCTGGCAGGGCTGGCCTTCCTGTCAAAGTACCCATCGCTTTACTTGGGCGCGTTTGTGGGGGGGACGATGCTGGTTCTCTACGTCAACCTGCATCGGTTCTCGCGCTGGGCGCTCCGTGAATGGGTGATGGATATCGTGTTGTGGTCAGCGGCTGCCGGCCTGGTCTTTTTTTTGCTCTGGCCGGCGATGTGGGCCAACCCAGTCGGTCGACTGATGGCTATCCTCAACGATGCCTTGCGCGCATCTGGCAGCGCTCATCAGAAGGGAAGCTTCTTTCTAGGACAACCGGTGCCAGATCCTGGTCCAGGTTTCTATCCCCTGGTGAGCTTGTTCCGCACCACACCGTTGATTTGGCTTGGATGGATATTGCTGGTAGTGGCGATGATTTTGAACAGGGCGTCTGTCTTTCGAGCAGACCTGAAAGCGGACTCGCAATCTCGGCAGACGAACAAAGCAGGGCGGCGCGTGGTACTGATCTTACTGGCCTACACCTTGTTGTACGGTGTTATGGTCACTGTGGGGGGCAAGAAGCAGGACCGTTATATCCTGCCCGCCTTTCCAGCTATGACTACGTTGGCTGCCCTGGGTTACAGTCAGTTCTCAGGTCTTGTACGTAGGTCACCAGTTCTCGGAGGGAGACTTCCATCTCTCAACCTTACCTGGCTTTTGGTGCTGGTCGTTTTAGCTCAGGTGGCCTTGGTGCTACCTCATTACCCTTACTACTTCACTTATTACAATCCGTTGATGGGCGGAGGGGTGACAGCGGTGCGCACGATGATTGCCGGGTGGGGAGAGGGGTTGGACCAGGCTGCACGTTGGCTGAATACACGACCGGATGCCCAGGACCTGGAGGTAGTCTCGTGGTATAGCACGACCTTTGAGCCGTATTTCAAGGGTCATTCCATCTACAAGATAGAGGAGGAGAAAATCTCGCGTACTTCCAAGCCTGGACTGGTTGCAGATTATGTTGTTTTCTATGTTAATCAAGTTCAAAGGCAGCTTCCTTCCCCTGGCACATTACAATTTTATCAGGCTGCAACGCCGGTGTATACAGCCACGTTGCACGGGATAGACTACGCCTGGGTTTATCCCTCGGTGGGAATGCAACATGTCTTTCCCGGCGATGTGCGGCTGGTCGGACAGGCGGAGTTGTTGGGCTATGATCTGGTCGATGAAGCGGGCCAACCGATCAACGTAGTGCACCCTGACAGCGTCGCCTATCTCTCCCTTTATTGGGAGTGGCAGGGCAAGGCCGAAGACGAGCCGATTGGGGTGAGTTTGGTGGACGATGATGGCGCTACTTGGGGATGGGGTAACCCAATAGAGACGGTAGCGCCACTGCCATACGCTGAATGGCAGGAAGGGATGGTTGTGCGCGATGACTTTGCCCTGGTCGTCTTCCCTGACACCGCGCCTGGTACCTATCGCTTGGCGGCCTGGATTGACCGGCCCGAGACGGGCGAGACAGTTGGGGTTTTCCCTCTTGAGGGGGAGGTGATGATCGAAGTCGTACTTCGCGAGTCTAATTGATAATCGTCTCTCTTGCTCGGAGTGGGTCGTATACCCGCGTGTTTAGCAAGCCAGAGCCGTCGGGGCACAGACCCGACGGGAGCAAGGTATCACGGTTGACAGATCACTAGCTTGTGATGACAGGTAGAAGGTTTGTGGATGGTGCGTTAAGTACGTCAGATAACTCAAAGAGCGGTGAGCAGGCTTATGGTCGCCCCTCACCTGTTTTTTGGTTGGGCATAGGTGTGGTGCTGCTGCTTGCTGTGTGGGTACGCTGGAGTTTTCTAGAGGCGTTTTCCCTGTCCCCGGACGAGGGGATCCATCTCATGTGGGTACGTCTGATCGAAGCTGGCTACGCTCCCTATTCTGAAGTGTACATAACTTACCCCCCGCTCTACCCACTTTTCTTAATTTGGAGCTGGAAGCTGTGGCCGACATTAGCGGGATTGCGTTGGTTCACCTTTGGTTATGCGTTTCTTTGTGTGATAGCTGCGGCGCTCATCGCCCGCCGGATGACGCGCCGGGTGGCGGACGCAATCTTGCAGCCCGCAAGATTGTGGGGTGACATCGCGGGAATAGCTACGGCCGCAATCTTTGCGATGGCGCCCGAGTTCGTCTTGCACTCACGGGCGATTCTGGGTGAAGTGCTTTCTGTGGGCTGGTCAGTGCTTGCAGTTTGGCTGGCTATGGTATATCGAGATTCAGGTCGTCGTTTGCCACTGATTTTGTCGGCGGTTGGCGTGGCTTTCAGTCTGTTGACCAAAGTGTTATCACCTTTTATAGCCCCGTTGGTACTCTTCATAGTCCTGGCTCGATATGTTCATGGGCCGTCCCTGGAAGAATTACGAGGTGAGTGGGCTGCTCGTCGACGGATGATTCTGACCGATCTGTTTTTGTGGACTTGTGGCCTGCTGGTGCCGTTTATCCTGATGTTTTTACTTTTCGATTGGGGACCGCTGGTGCAGCAGGTGGTTGGTCAACGGTTGTCGGCCAGGACTGCCTACATCCAGGATACTGATTATTGGGCGTCTCGACTTGAGCGATTGGGCTTATTTGCCAGCGATAATCTATGGGTCATACCTTTGGCCCTTTTGGGGCTGATTGAGACTTTTGCTTACAGGATGAAGGAACGTGTGACCCTGCTTGCGTGGTTTGCGCTGGCCGTCTTAATGCTCTTGGTGCATGAGCCGATCCGTTACAAACACTTTACGATTCTGCTACCCCTGCTGGCGATCTGGTCAGGCGTGGCAATTGCGCAGATATGGGACGGCGTCGTTCATTTTGGGAAGACTCCTAATTGGACAAAAGGCGCAACGGTGCTCAGTCTGTTTTTCGTCGTGGCCTACCTGTTGCGATTGCCTACAGTTGTTGGGGATTGGCAGGCAGGGCTGGAAGTGGCTGGGACCCCGGCTGATGAGCAGATCGCTTTGGATTTCATCGAGAAGGTAACTGCACCCAACGACTGTTTGATCACCGATGATATGCAACTGGTCTATTGGAGTGGTCGATTGGTTCCACCAGAATTGGCCGAAGTATCCAGCAATCGCCTCAAGGCCGGTGAATTGACGCTGGATGAATTGGTGGCTATCAGCACTGGATACGACTGCCAGGTTGTGGCGACAGTCTCCAATCGTATCCCCAAGTACCTGCCTGATTATATGGAGTGGGTCAAAGAAAACTATCTGGGCCTCTTTCACTATGGTGAAGATGATCTATATGTGGCCAAGATGCTTACTACGCCAGATCCCGAGCATCCCATGCAGGTCGAGTTTGCGGGGCCGGTCCGTTTCTTGGGGTACACTTTCGATGCTCAAAACGCCACACCTGGTGATCGCCTGCCCTTGGTCCTTTACTGGCGTGCTCTGGCGACATTGGATACGGATTATACGGTTTTTGTCCATCTGCGGGATATGAACAATGTCACCCTGGCTTCGGCAGACCACCAACCCTACGATGGGATCGTACCGACAACTCGTTGGAGGGCCGGCGCGGTGGTCAAAGACGTGGTTTGGCTTGACTTACCGGCCGATTTACCACCAGGTGAATATCGTCTGTTGGTGGGAATGTATCGGGTGGACACGTTGGAACGGCTGCCGGTGATGGAAGACACCAGTAGCGAGAACGCCGTAGATCTGGGTACGGTGCGAATCGGATAGTTGAAAGGGCGCGATGGCTTTTTTGAGGCAACATAGGACTTGGTTCGTAGCAATAGGGTTGTGGCTCTTGGCCATCCTGCCGCGTGTCGTCGGTCTAGGTGGATTTCTGACTATTGACGAAATCAAGTGGATCGAAGGGGTCGGGCAGTTTGCCCTGGCACTCAGATCCGGTGATCTGGCGCAAACCTATTGGCACTTTTTTCCTGGAGTCACCACCGCCTGGGGCGGGACGTTGGCTCTTTGGCTGGGCTGGTTACTATCTGGGGGCGACCTGGCAACATACGTTACTGAGCAGGTGGCCGACCCGGCTCGCACTATCGGCCTCTTTCGTTTATCCGGGGCACTGCTGACCTCTTTATTTGCGCCTGGTGTGTACCTGCTGGGGCGGCGTCTATGGGGTGAGTGGATTGCCTCATTGTCAGGCGCTCTGGTCGCCCTCAATCCCTTTCTTCTAGCACACTCGCGCATCGTCAATGGTGATGCTGGGGCTGCGGGATTTATGTTCCTATCTTTGCTGGCTTTTCTGTGGCTGTGGCAGGGAA
>DAOUMD010000033.1:0-62874 GCA_034412795.1 Anaerolineae bacterium | reverse complement strand
CAAGCGAAATACTAGCCTGATTCAGTCGGCTATTGGGTAAGTTATTAAATCCTTAGTCCTAAGCCCCCAACACATCAGCTACCATGTCGTGCGACGGGGCCCGAAAGTTCCCCCAGTTGGCCCACTCGGGAGGCAAGGCGCGGAGTTGTGCCGCCACCGCCCGAATCTCTTGCGGAGCCACGTAGCGAAAACCGGTGATCTGCTCCTCTGGATCTTGCACCGCTGGCCGACTATTATTCGCTCGCACCAGGAACACGTACGACACAAAGGGCAACTGTCGTCCTGCGTGACAGAATTCATACTCGATCGTCCCCAGGAAGCGGTCCACAATGACGTCCAGACCTGTTTCCTCCTTTGTCTCTCGTATCGCACTCGACAGGACCGGCTCGTCGGGGTGCACGCCGCCACTGGGCAAGCGATAGACCCCCTGCGGATAAAATCGTTTGGTATGCAGTAGCGTCTGCCCATCAGGACGTCGGATGGCCAGCACCACCTCACCGCGCCGATTGGGGCTGATCACTATTATTCGCAGCCAATCGTCAAAGCTCAGGCCCGATATCTCAAGGGACACCCGCCGTCGTTCTCCGGGTCCATAGTCGGCATTCAGTTGTGATATTTCGGCTTCGTCTATCAAATCAGCCAGCGTAGGGCCTTTCACCGAATCTCTCCTTGTGCAATGTACCAGTCGGCGGCGCTCTCAAGCGGGCCCGCGAACGGTCCTGCTTCTATACCATCCAGGTCAGAACGCGCCAGCAGTGTGGCATAGGGGATGACCAGGAAGTCGTAAGGCCGTTCCTGGGCTAGCACTGCCTGGATCTGCCGGTAAAGCTCAGCGCGGTCGCCGGGATCACAGCCGGGCACAGCCAGTGCCTCTCCCAGCAGGCGATCAACCGTCTCGTTCGAAAAAGAGCCAAAGTTGTAGCCACTCCCGATCTCGTTCTCGGTTGAAAGCCACCACCCGCTTTGGTCAGGCTCGGCCCTCAGCGGCCAACTGAAGACCATCGTCTCAAAATCGTGAGTGAATAGATCGTCTACCACTGCCCCCCACAACACCAGCTCGACCGGGGCATAAACCCCGATGGCGCGATAATAGCCGGCCACCAGGCTGACCACGTCTTCGCGCAACCGGTTGCCGCCGTTGGTGCGAACTGGCAGGTGCAGCCGCTCACCGTCGCGATCAAGCCAGCCATCGCCGTCAGAATCGGACCAGCCGGCCTCGGCCAGCAACTGGCGCGCGCCGTCCGGGTCGTACGGCGGTGGATCAAGTGTTGAATCGGCCGCCCAGTGCGTGGTGGGCAGCGATCCAGCCATAAGGTCTGCCGCACTTTTCAGGGCTTGATCCAGCAACTGCTCCCGGTCGACGGCCATGCTTAGCGCCTGCCTGACCCGAGAGTCACCTAAGATAGGATGCTCGTTGTTGAAAGCTACGAAAAGAAACTCGGGTGCTGGATAACGATAAGTTGAGAATGCGTGTGGATCGCTGGTATCTGGTGGATAACCTGCTGGCATCAGCGCGACATCAATCTGTTCGCTCTCCAGGGCGCGTCCCAGTTCGTCGTGGGTATCGAAGGGACGATAGGCCAAAGCGTCCAGGTAGGGAACGTCTCCCCAGTAATCGTCATTACGCGCCAGGCGCACTTCACCCTCGGCTGTCCAATCTACGAACACAAACGGGCCGCTGCCCAGTGGGGCACTGGCGAAGGACGCGCTGCCCGATTCAGAACCGGCTAACACGTGTTGGGGCAAAATCGACAGCTCCCCCAAGACCGCCAGTGACGGGCAATGCGCCGCGTCGAGGCTGACCACTACCGTATTATTGTCGATGGCCCTGACCTCAGTTACGTGTTCCAGTTGTGGACCATATAGACTGCCGATGGCCGGGTCACGGGCAGCCTCGATGCTAAAAACCACGTCCTCGGCCACCACCGGCTGCCCATCGTGCCAGTGAGCATCGGTGCGCAAGGTGAAGGTGATGGTTCGGCTGTCAGGAGCGATCAGCCACTTTTCGGCCAGGCGTGGAACAAGCTGACCGGTACGGGCATCATAGCTGGACAAACTATCGAACACAAGAGACACCAGGGCGCGATCAGCCTCCGACTCGGCCAGGGTTGGGTTGAGAGTGTCAGGATGGCTCAGTCCACCAACAACTACCTCACCTCCTCGTATAGGAGGTGAGGGGCGGGCGGTTGAGGCAGGTGGCTGCGGACTGGGGGTTAGAGTGGTGGAAGGTTGTGTCTCTTTTTGTTCTTTTTGTTGGGTTTGACTGGTCGGCTGAGGGGGGCTTTGCTTGCTGCTTGCTTCGACTGGCTCCAGAGTATGTGTCAGAGTCAGCAGGGGCGAGGCGTTGCCCGTAGCCGCCGGTGTTTTGGCTGTCTGGCAAGCTGTCACAAAGAGCAGCCCGACGACCAGGGGCAAGAATGGGAAGGCCTTTTTTCTGAAGGCGCGAATGATGACGGTTGGCAGTAGCTCGGGTCTAATTTGCACTTGGTTACAGCGATACCCCCTTTTCATTGGGAGATTTTTCGGAAAGTGGCATCCATACCCGAAAGCAAACGGAATACGCAGTACGCAATACGCAATACGCAGTACGCGATACGCAGCGCGTTCGTAGTGAGTTTTTTGTATAGCGTAGTTTTAGTCATATCGAGAAATCTCTTGGATATCAGATCAGAAAGCCCCATAGAATGTGACACCATACACAGCCATAGTCAGCACGCCATCCACGGCAACATAGATGAGCAGGAAAAAGAAGGGTGAGGGCCTCTCGTGACCGTAGGTATAGCGCCAGGCAACCGCCAGGGCCAGCCCGCTGATCAGGAGCGGCACTCCCACCTGCAAAAAGGGCCCCAAGGCCGACGGGATGAAGGGCAGCCACGCCGAAAAGGGCACGTAGTCGTGTATGGTGGGCATAAGCGCCAGCTTGCTCGCCCAGTAAGCGGCGATGGCCAAAGTCAGGCTGATGATGACCCCCGGGTTGGTAAAACTCTCGTCTCTGCGTCGAATCACCGAGGTCAGGCCCAACACGACCAGGGGTGCCACAACCCACGCCAGCGCCAAAGGTGCCAGCATCACACCTCCCAGAAACCCAAACAGGGTCTCAGCACCAAGCCGGCCGACGTCGTCCCTGGTGATGCCCCCCAACGCCTTTCGGATATCAGTGGCGGTGCTAGAAAAATATACGTCGTAGCCCGACTCCGCCCCGCTCTCCAACCAGGTGATGTAGAGTTGGCCCACCGGGTCACTCAAGATAGCAGGATAGCCGGAGCTGGCCGGCGTGAAGCTGATCTGTTGATAGGCAAAAGGAGCCCCATTCCGAAAGAACACCGTGCTGACCTGGCCTTGTTCCTTGCGCCTCAGATACGCCAGCTTGGTGTGGAATGCTATGGCCACTTCTGGTGCCTGGGCAGGATCAATCGCCAGCTCGGAGATGAAGCTGTTGCCGCCAGGAGATTCTGGCCCCAGGATGACACCCGGGCCGGTCTCCAACCCACCCTCTGGGAGCGATTGGTAGTTAAGGTGATAGGTGTACGGAACGACCAACTGGCCGGCCGAGGATGCCGAATCTGGCTGGCCTTGGGGAAAGTGTATGTAATACGTCGCTGCCATGCCGGCCGATGGACCAATGCGGGGGATGATTGTCCACAGCATATAAACATCCCGCTCATCAAGCCCCAACCAAGGGCCCTGGACCCTGGTTGTGCCCACACGGGGCTCCAGCACCATGGTCTCCTGCCCGGAGACATAAAGACCGTCCTGATAGTCTGCGTAGAAGAACTTAGGATGATTTTCGCCGGGTGGGTAGCGGGACCAGGTCGCGTGCAACGTGCCGGTGCCATCATATTGCACATTGGGTAGGATGCCCAGGGGATCTACCATCATCGCTTCCCCGTTCAGATGGCCGGGAGGCAGCGCGTACAACCCTGGACTTTCCTGAGATCCGGCGTACCAGACTGCCGTCGCTCCCTCAGCCCCCTGGGCTACATCGTAAGAAGCAACTTTCACATCCCCTGAGAGCAAAGCAGGTGAACTCAACATGTCCCCTGTCCCTGCCTCCAACTGGGCGTTGTAGAGCTTTTGGCTGCTGAGCCAATAGAGCTGAAGCTCCTGTCCGTCCCAGAGGATTTGGGACTGGTCTGGTCGTTTCAATGCCATCTCATAGCTGCGGTCCCAAGCCACATTGGCATTTCGGTCCAGGGCAATCACGCGTGGGTAGTAGGCATCTTCCTCTCCGCCAAACAGGAGAAGGTAGATGTTTCCTGCATCATCCAATGCCATAGTTACCGCATCTACTACTGACGTGTTGGCTACCAGACCCGCTCGGTTCCAACCTGGCGCGTTGAGCCAGATGCGCTCCGCCTGGTCGCTGCACGCGGTCATTGCCAGCGTTAGAAGCGGGAGCCAAATGAGACATATCAGTCGTCGTAATTCGGACTTGCGTCTGTCTATTGAATTGACCATTGTTATGTCTGGCACACGTTTAACCAATCAGGGCTCACATCGGCAGCAATAAATTGTATCACATGCCAACTTCGTTGTCTAACTAAGGATTGACAATGTCAAGCTAAATCAGTACTCCACTTCGCGGCTGATGACGGTTAGCGTCAGCAAGGTCGTCTGCCCCACCCCCTCCAGCTTTTTGGGGTCTATTGCCTCCACGGCGTCCTCCGGCGTGTGTGCTGTGTGGTTTGATCCATCCCAACTCACGTAAATGGGCAGAGCGGATTCGCTTCTGGACTCCGGTCTTACATACACTCCGAAATGAGGACCCCGCCCGCGCGTGGTGGTGGAGACCCCCATGCGGCCTGCCGCCCCCTCGTAGAGCTGAACCAGGCGATGGCTGCTTCCATCTCCCAAAGCGATTCCCTCTCCTTCGCCGGCCCCAACCCCGCTCAGTTCGATCACCGCTTCGACCGTTAACGAGCTGAAGCCCAGCTTGGCGTTCATCACATCCCTCACGCTCAGGGTCTCACCCCGCTCACCGCCGGTCCAGGCTACGAACATAACCGTCTTCTTGGGCTGGTAGGAGCCTGGGTTGAGAACACGTGCCATCTCCAGCATGGCCGCCACGCCGCTGGCGTTGTCATTAGCGCCGGGATATCGGGTGCCATCCGGGCCAACGCCCAGACCGTCGTAATAGGCGTGGACCATGATAACCTGGCTGTCCAACCCGCCTCCGGTCTCTGACTCCATCTGGGCGCCGATCCCCGGTATAAAGCCAATGATGTTATAGCATTCCTCGCTCAGTGGGTCGTCAGTCTGGGTGGCAACGATGTCCATGCGCACCATCACGCCTGCATCGGTCAACGCAACCTCACCTGGTTGCAGGCCATCCCCCAAGACTTCCAGCCCAGCCAGGCTGCTGCCTGCCGTGGCCAACAGTTGCTCGGCCAACTCCTGGCTGATGACCATTGCTGGCGCTCGGCCGCGTCCATAGGTCCATATGCTATCCTTTGGGAAAAGCTCTTTTCGCTGAACGGCAGAGGCTTCATCGCTGACGACCAGTACGCCGGCTACGCTGCTGGGGTTGATGCGTTCCATCTGCTCCTCTCGCACCAAGATCACCTTATTTTCCAGGTCAAGGCCGGCCAGACGATAAGACACCTCGCTGGTACCTGGATCGGGGCCGATGGCCAGACCCACGACAGCACCCTCGGCTTCACCGTAGGACCGCATTGGGCCGATATACTCGGCGAAATCCTCGCGATAGACCAGGGTTTCGGTAGCATTTCCCTGTTCATCCAGGATTTCGAGGTCGGGCACCTCGTTCAAATGATACCAGGGACAGTGAAAGGTTTGGATGTAGGTGTCCTTCTCACCAGCCGGTTGCAACCCAATCTCTTTCATCCTCCCGGCGATGTAATCGGCTGCCAGCTTCGCCCCGCGTGTACCCGTCTCCCGACCCTGAAACTCGGGGGATGCCAGCATTTGAAGGTCATCAAGCGCTCGTTCTACCTCGAACTGTTTCGCCTGGGCACTGTACGTGCCCAGGGGAGATGCGCTCCGTAACATCCAGACCAATCCCAATGCCAGCACCGCGACCGCCGCCAGCGAGTACCGGCTAAACAGTCGACTGACGCTGACACGAGATTGATCCAACCAGCGGCGTAACCCCTCACCTAACAGATTGAAGGCCAAGATAGCCGCGAAAAAGAAGATGCCTGGATACCAGGCCAGCCAGGGATAAGCACGCCACCAGCTCCGGATGTTTGCCAATAGCGCTCCCCACTCTGGCACGTCGGAATAGTAGGCGATGACGGGTACCATACGGCCTGTCTCGGCGATCTGGAGCTTGAAGCCGCCCCCCAGGAAGATGTTGAGGAACCCAAGCTCCGACAGTAACATCAGGACACCTCCCATCTCCAAGGAAGCCAGCACCAACAATGAGGGCAGCAGCAACGGCAACACGTGCCGGTTCAGAATCCCACCTGTCCGTGTCCCAAGCGCCCGGGCCGCCTCAACGTGCAACTGCGGCTTGATACCGATCACCTGCCCCCGCACAAACTGGGCGATTTCCGCCCAGCCGACGATACACAGCACCACTACAAAAACGCCCATTCCTTTCTCAATGCCCAGGGCCAAAATGGCGATGATGGCGAAGAGGGTGACTGGGAAAGCTGCCCACACCCCAATGGCGCCGGTAAGCAGCCGGTCAAAGCGCCCGCCTCGCCACCAACCGCCCGTCATCCCCAGAATGGTGCCGACCAGCATCCGGGCGATCATTGCGAACAGAGCCAGGGTCAATGTTTGCTTGGCACCGGCCAGCACTAGTGATTGTAGGTCTCGCCCGAGCGGGTCCGTCCCCCAGGGAAAGACGCTCGACGGAGGGAAGGGAGGTACGCCAATCTCCCCGTCGATGATTTTCACCCCGTGCGTCTGGTAGGGGCTGGCTTCGGTCAAGCCTTCGCCGAAGAGGGCCAGACCGAAGAGGGCCAAGACCATCAGTAAACCGATCACCAATACGGTGTTGCCAAAAATGCTGTGGAACTGCCGCCGAGATGACCGGGGTATAGAAAAAGCGTCGTTCTCTGGCGTACTGCGCTCATTGCCGGTCTTTGGCAAAGGCGGCGGTTTGGCCTCTTCGTGCTCTAAGTCAACCCGCCGCGAACCGGGAAGCCTGTGGCGTACATCATCCCACCAGACAGATACAGCATCAAGCGCATCGCCGATGCGGTCTCGCCAACTTTGTTGTGTTTGCCGTTCCACAGTCTGATGCCCGCGTCCAAAACGTGGATCCAGCATAGGATAGATTAACTCCAGCGCCAAGTTGACCAGTAAGAAGGTGAGCCCTATAGCCACGATCAAATCGGCTACCAACGAGTCATTCCCCAGCTCGATGGCTTGCAGCAGTGTCAGCCCCACCCCAGGCCAAATAAAGAAGAACTCTACCACGGGCAGGCTGGCAAGTGACAGGCGGAGCGACGTACCGAGTGTGGTTAGTATCGGCACCAGCGCATTTCTCAGGGCGTGGCGGTTGAGCACAATTCTTTGGCGTAGTCCTTTGGCTTGTGCGACCCGGATGTAATCTTGCCCCAGTACGTCCGATAAAGAGACGTACGTAATCTGGACAATTTGCGCCAGTGGGCGGGCTGCCAATACCAGGGCCGGCATCAGAATGTGAGCGTCCCAGCCAAATCCGTTCGGTGGCAGCGCTGGAACTCCAAACCGGCGATGGATCTGAATGTTCGTCACGCCAATAACCATGGCCAAAAGAAAACTGGGAGTGGAAATCCCCAGGATGGAGAAGAACAACACCAGCGGCGCCCCCCGCTCCCGTCGGGAGAGGGCGGCTACGATCCCCAGCGGTACTCCAACTACAGTTGCCATGATCAAGGCCAAGAGCAAAAGTGCCCCGCTGCGAGCCAGGGTAGTGACAACCAGTTCCAGGGACGAGACTTCTTTCCGATTCCAATGGTACGTCGTCGGGTGCTCGGTCACGTAGTCGGCCGCGCGACTCAAAGCTTCGCTGGCCGCACTGAGTGGCTCGGCCGGCACACGCTCCCGCCCCCGCTCGGCGACAATCAGTCCAAAGAGGGTCATCAGCAGGATGACTAGCAAGGTCACCAAAATGCCGCTTACCCGGCGCAGCACAGTCCTGAGCCCGGTACTTCTGCGCAAGATTGCCTGGCCAGATAAGAGTTGCTTGGCTCGTCTGTCTGGTTCCCGGGGTGAAGAGATCGCTTCCGAGCTTGGAATTTGGCCGTCATAAACCAAAGCGCCGCTGCCCGGCACATTAGCATCCTGCGCCGAGTGTGATCTCCTTTCCCCAGTGGCGCCCCGTGTCGGGCCAGTATCCCGTGTCTCATATTCAAGACGACCGCGCACCCATTCAAGACCCGCCTGGGCACGTTTGTTATCCGGGTCCAGCTCCAACACGCGGCAGAAGAGGGCCAGACTCTCGCGGCGACTGGGTGCCAGCCAGGCCAGCCAGAGCAAGGCGACGGTATTATCTGGATCGAGGTCGCGGGCTGCCTGGAAACAGCGACGGGCCTCGGCATTATCGCCGTCATGCGCAGCTCTCAGACCTTGCTGCAGCCAGGGTCGGACATCATTTGTGATCTGTGGTGAGTTAACCATCAATTTGTTCCGTCTTGGGGATAAGGGGTGTCAAAAATGACAGCAATTTATCTTATCATGCGATGACTCTGTTGTCTAACTGAAGGGCGGTTCAGGGCGCATTTCAGTTGGGTGCATTCAGAATGAGTTGGTGAACTGCTCCAAGTGGACGACAGTCCACGGCTCGACCCGCCGGATTGTCATCCGGCTAGAGCTGCGGTTCTAACTGGTTTTGAGCGCACCCATTTCAGTTTAGGTCTTGCCCCAAAATAGAAACACGTCCGGCAATTCAGGGACCTCTGGGAGGCTGATGCGAGATCCCGGTTGATCGAAGTACTTGTTGCCGGACTTGTCGAGGATCAAGGGGTTGTGCACACCTACGCCCGGCTGCCGGTAAGGCGTGGATCCAGGATGTCGCGCAAGGCGTCACCCACCAGATTCCAGGCCAACACAAACAGCACGATAGCCATGCCAGGAAAGACTACAATGTACCAATAGGTGGCCAATGATGGGATCCAATTCCGGGCGAAGTTGATCATCTGGCCCCAGTCAGCATAGCCTCTCTGGGCTCCCAGGCCGAGAAAACTTAAGGCGGCAAAAGTCAACACGTAGGATCCGATGTTCATCGATGCAATGACCAGCACCGGAAAGACAGCGTTGGGCAGCAGATGCCGGAGTAGGATGCGCCCATCGCTCACGCCGATGACACGTGCTGCTTGAACGTAGTCCAGTTCGCGGAGGGCGAGGATGTTGCCCCGAATGACGCGGGCGTAGGTCATCCAGCCAAAGACGATGATGGCCAGCATGCCGGTCAGGATTTGCAACTGGATGGGATCGATTGACTTGGACGGGTTGTGTCCGAAGGTCACGAGGGCCAGGAGTTTGGCCAGAAACATCAGAGCGCCAGCTTCTGCCCGCCCGTAGATAGTCTGTAACACGGAGGTCAGCGTGATAGCTGCGAGCAGAAAGGGAAAAGCCTGGAAGATCTCCACAATCCGCATAAGGCCTTCGTCCAGCCAACCGCCGTAGTAGGCAGAAACAGAGCCAATAGCCAGGCCGATAGCCAGGGTAAAAATGGTAATCACGACGCCGATGCGAAAGGCGGTGCGTGTACCCCACACCACGCCGTAATAGATGTCATATTGCCCCTCAGTCGTGCCGAGGATGTGTTCTTCACTGGGCGGTCTGGGCTCCGTGTTGAACCCATCGCGGGGGATCATGTAGGGATCACGCGCGTTCTCCGGCGGTGGCGCGATCCACGGGGCGATGATGGCTGTAATGGCGAAGACCAGCAAGAGCAGCAGGCCGGCCAGCGAAGTCGGGTTACCCAACAATCTCCTGAGGACTTTTATCATTGCAGTATTCACCTCGAAAACATGGCTTTTCATTCAGACCATTATTGCAGCCGGATGCGAGGGTCAACGAACCCGTACAGCACATCCACAATCAGATTACCACCAACCAGGATGACACTGCTGACGAGTGTGACGCCCAGGACCGAAACGACGTCCAGCGAGAGTGCCGCCTCGGCCAGGAAAGAGCCCATCCCCGGATAGTTGAAAACAGTTTCGGTGATCACCACACCGTTGAGCAGGCCGATCAAGATCAGACCGCCGACGGTTATGACCGGGATCAACCCGTTGGGCACGGCGTGTCTCCAGATCACCTTTCGCTCGACCAGCCCCTTGGCACGGGCGGTGGTCATGTAATCCTGGCGCAACGTATCCAGCATCGAGGAGCGCGTGACGCGTAACATATAAGCCCAGTTCAGGTAGGCCAGCGTGATGACCGGCAGGATCAGGTGTTTGAGGGCATCCAGGAAAATGTCAAATCGCAGGTTCAACAAGGCATCCATAGTATTCATCTGCGTGTAGCGCGTGAAGGCATCGGACTGAACGATCTGAGACGCCCAATCGGAAAGCCGCGCAGGGGGAAACCAACCCAACTGGGCGTAGAAGATCATCAGCACGATCAATCCAAAGACGAAGGTGGGGATGGACCAGCCGACGATGCTGAAGACGCGCAGGATCTGGTCGGCGAGTTTGTTGTGATGCAGCGCTGAGAGCACGCCCAGCCAGATGCCGATGCCGATCATGGGCACGGCCGCCCACAATGCCAATTCGGCGGTGGCGGGCAGCCGGCGGCCGATGACTTCCATCACCGAGCTTTTGCCCACCTTCGAGAAACCCAGGTCCCCACGCAGAACTCCCCCTTTGATCTCGCCAGTAGCCTCGTCCTTGCGGCCCACCATCCAGTGCCAGTACTGGACGGGGATGGGGTCGTTGAGCCCGTATTTTTCGATAACGGCGTCAATGGCCCCCTGGCGCTTGGGGATGTCTTGAATGTACAGCGACGCTCGCTCGTAGGGGGTGAGCAGCGAGAGCATAGCAAAAACGATCATCGTTACCCCGGTGATCAGAACGGGCAAGATCAGCAACCGACGGATGATATACGCGAGCATAAATACTGGCCTCCTTCAAGTCTTCTGTCTTTTTGCAAAGCCAACAGCCGGTGGTAGTCCCCCTGCTATGTTTCTCAGACACGCGCTCTTAGGGTCCGTAAATATATAAGTTCCCGCACCTAAATTATGTCATTTGGGTGCATTCAGAACGAGTTGGTGAATTGCTCCAAGTGGACGACAGTCCACGGCTCGACCCGCCGGATTGTCATCCGGCTAGAGCTACGGTTCTAACTGGTTTTGAACACACCCATGTCATTTCGACCGAAGGGAGAAATCCCTCTCACGGTTGATTGCGCGGCCAACGCTGATGGGGATTTCTCGCTATCGCTCGAAATGGCACACGGGAGTTATTCTTTTATGAACCCTTACAGCCGTTGTTAGTACACAGGGAGCCGGACCTAGCGCCGGCTCCCTGTGTAAAGCTGAGCGTGCAGGAACGTGATCCTATGGCTTCTCTTTAGAGAGTGTATAGATCCAATTGTACGGCGGCTGATTGTAAGCCGGGTTGTAGTAAAAGCCATTGATCCACGGTTGGTAGTGGTAGCTCTCCAACTGTTGGTACATCCAGATATTGACCGCTTCTTCCTGTGTCTTGAGCTGAAGTTCCTCGTAGACGGCGCGACGCGCCTCAGGATCGGTCAGGGTGGCACCCTTCACGATTAGCTCGTCGAATTCAGCCGCTTTGTCCGGTGGCATGTTTATGACGCGGCCATAGGCGCCCTGGGAGTGCAGGAAGGCATGGACCCAGTTGTGCGGGTCGTGGAAATCTTCCAGCCAGCCGCCGACGTAGATGGGCAACTTCTGGGCACGGCGCGTGTTGAGTAGCACCGGCCATGGCATACCCACCACGGCGATGCTGAATTTGGGGTTGACCGCCTCAATGCCGGCCTTGAGGATCTCCGAAGACAGCAGGCGCGTGTCGTTGCCGGTATTGTAACCCATCTGGAAGTAGAAGCCCGTGTTCCAAACGTCGTCCGGATCCTCCCCGGCGGGAATGCCATCGTGATCCACGTCGGCCAGCTTGAACTCCTCCTCGCACTTGGCCAGGTCGTAGTAGTAGAGCGGTTCCTCGCCCTCGCGGTAACCCATCATCCCCTGCGGTATTGGGCCCTGGGACTGGACGCCGTCGCCGGCCAACGCGTCGTCGATCATGGCCTGGAAGTCGAAGCAGTAGTTGAAAGCCTTGCGGATGTGGATGTCGCTGAAAAAGTCAGGCGGAATGCCGTTGCCGTCCAATTCACCGCTGCCGGCGAAGGGGTTGCCGCCCTCGATGTTTATATTCCAGTTGAGCTGGGCTGGCGTTTGGCGTGGCGCTGGCAGGTCGGCGTAGTCCAGGATGTAGCCATCGGGGTTGGCTTCCTCGCAGCTTTCGTCTACGTAACAGAAGGTCTGGACGTACGGCGCAAGTTGCGGGCGATACTGGGGTGGAACGTATATGTGGTCCGCGTCACCTGCCTCGAACATTGCCAGCCGGGTGCCCCACTCGGTGATGTTTTTGACCAACACCCGCTTAATCTGGGCTGGGCCGCTGGGAGCTCCTTCCCACATGGGTTCGGTGCGCCAGTAGTCGTCGAAGGCAACCATTACCAGCTCTTCGCCGGGCGTCCAGTGATCCAACATATAAGGACCGGTGCCGTTGGCCTGATCTAAGAGGATGGTATCTTCGGCCGCCGGGTCAGCCCAGTTCTGCCAGGTGGCGCAGTCGCCATCCCAGCCCCCGTTCTCGACCATCCACTCCATGTCGAGGATGCCACCCAGGAAGTTCTGGGCCATCAAGGCCAGGAACCACGGGGTGGACGAGTGGAGGTAGTAAGTCACCGTCCCTGCCTCGTCGTCAGCCACCACCGCCTCCTGAATCGCCTCGCACACCTGCACCAACTCGTCGGCTGTCAGGTCATCAAAGCTCTCCTTGCCCACGTAGGCGGCTGCAAAGTCCTTGATGGATGCCATGGCGAGATCCGAGCCAAAGAGGGCTTCGTAGGTCATCCAGTGCGGGCCGTCGATACGTCCTTGCAACATAGCGCGGTAGGTGGTGTAGGCGACATCGTGAGGCTCTAGAGTTCCACCTGCGTGGAACTTGACTCCATCGCGAATATTGAAGGTCCACACGTCGCCCGCGTCATTGACTTCCCATTCGGTGGCCAAAGCGGGTATGAACTTATCGGTTCGCTCGCGGTCGAACCAGACCAGTCCCTCATAGATGTTGGCCTCCATCGAGGAGCCGGCTACTTCGTAAGTCCAGGCCGGGTCTAAGGTCTCCGGCTCGCCCGCGCCGGTGATGACCACAAACGTGTCTTCGTTCTTGAAGTCAGGAGCGACCATGTCCATGGGCGCTTCAGTCGGCTCGGGTTCGGGTGTGGTGGTTACTTCCACCTCTTTAACAACTTCGACGGTTTCGACAACTTTCTCCCCTTCTTTTTCAACTACCACTGTCTCCTTCACTACCACCGTCTGGATGATAGTTTGCGGAGTGGGTGGGGCCCCACATTGGCTGGCGATCATAGAAAGCACAACCAAAGCGGAAAACAATGTCAGCGCTGCTTTTTTGGAAAACATCGAGACTCCTCCTTGAATTAAGTTGCACATGAATTGTTTCTGGAGTGAACACAGAGTTCACCCCGGCATCACAGCGTGACCGGTGGATATGAGTGGAGCCCCCACAAGGGAGGGCTCCATCTTAAAGCTCAGGACAACCTACTCAGCCGGTTTGTCCATGCTCCATTTTTCCCACGCATTCGCGCCACCCCGTCCGAAGGTACGGTTCACATAAGGCTTGGTGACTTCTACGCCGGTGTACCAGTAGAGGGGGATGATGGCCGCGTCTTCCTCGACCAGGATCTTCTCGGCCTCGACGTACAAGTCGTGGCGCTTCTGCGGGTCGGTCTCACGGGCAGCCTCGTCTACCAGAGCATCGTACTCATCGTTCCCCCAGCGGGTGTCGTTGTTACCGGAGTCAGAGCGGAAGACATCCTTGTCGAAGTTGCTGGCATCCGGGTAATCCATACACCAACCACCGCGCCATATCTGGGGTGGATCTTCGTGCCGTGTCTGCAGGAAGACCTTAAACTCCTGGGTGGTGATGTTCACCTCCACGCCCAGGTTCTCCTTCCACATCTGCTGGATGGCCTCGGCGATGCGGGCGTGCCCGGAGCTTTCGTTGTGCATGAGAGTGATCTCGGGCAAGTTCTCGGCGCTGCCGTAGGACGAAGCCGCCAGGAACTCCCTGGCCTTCTCCACATCGGCCGTCACCGGCGGGCCAAAGTCGTCGCCCAGTTTCGGGTCGGGCGCTGCCGTCAGACCCGGTCGCGCGAACCAGCGGGCTGGCTCCTGGCCTCCCTTGGTCACGTTCTCGACCAAGGCCGTGCGGTCCACGGCCCAGGAGAAGGCCTTGCGCACGTTCGGGTCGTCGAAAGGCGGCTTGGTCACGTTAAAGCCATAGAGGTAGGTGCAGGTATCGGCGAAGATATTCAGTTCCTTGGACAGTATCGGGTCAGCCTTGACGCGGTCGATCTCGGCCAGGGGTACCTCGGCTTTGTCCATCAAACCGGCTTCGTAGTTGGCCAACTGCTCCGCAGGATCCAGGAAAAGCCCGTGCATATACTTGATCGAAGGCTGGGGGATGGCATCGCTGCCGGGCCAGAAGGGGTTGGCGATAAAGGTGATCGAAGCATCGTGCGTCCAGTCAAACAGTGCGTAGGGACCGAAGCTTTGCAGGATGCCGGCCTCGATCCAGCGATCTCCCTTCTCCTCGATCAGCCACTGGGGCTGCGCCCAGTTGATCCACATGCTGGCGATGGAAAGGAAGAAAGCGGACGGCTCGCGCAGCGTGTACTGGATCGTGAAGTCGTCCAGGCACTCCACGCCGATCTCCTCCACCTGACCGAAGAGCGGATCGTCCTCGCCGTTCTCGCCGTTCACCGCGCCCGCGTTTTCGACCACCCAGTTGACGTAGGCGTAGGGACCTCCGGTGAGAGGATCGAGAGTGCGTCGGACGCCGTAGAGAAAGTCCTGGCAGTTAACGATGCGCGGGTTACCTTCGTCGTCCAGCACCTGTTCGACCTCACCGGTGACGTTATTGAACTTCACCCAGGGCACGTCGTCCCGGATGTGGAAGGTGTAGACCAACCCGTCGTCGGACACTTCCCAGTCGGTGGCCATGCCGGGCTGTACTGCGCCGGTCTCCTCGTGCAGTTGAATCAGGCCCGGGAAGAGATCAAGACCGGCATCGATGGCACTGGTGTCCTCGGCCAGCGATGGGTCGAGGGTGGGCACATCGTCATACGCCATATCAAAGACGAGGGTTTCCTCTTCAGGCAGTGCGCCGACCTCAACCACCTTCTCGACGACCTTCTCGACCTCGACGACCTTCTCGACCACCACCGTCTCTACGACCTTCTCCCCCGCTTTCTCAACCACCACCGTCTCTACGACCTTCTCGACGATGGTTTGTGGCGTTGCCGGGGCAGCACACGCAGCCGCTAACATAGAAAGTACGACCACAGCGGAAAACAACGCCAGTACTATCTTCTTGGAAAACATTAGAGTCTCCTTCTAAAAAGGTATCTGTGTACAGATTGGTTATTCAGAGCGAACAGAGCGTTCACTCTACTACACCGTCAGGCAAATCCTGAGACTTGTAGTTGCGACTTTAGTCGCTCATTACGTGGGAAAAACGACTGAAGTCGTTACTACGAACCTATCAAAACTTATCTGACGGTGTACTACCACTCCGCCAGGCGTGATTTGACGGGTAGCAACAATTGGTATGCCTGCCAGAATCACCCATCAATCCAGTCTTGACGGAGTACATGCACTACAACGTGAAGAAACTCATTCCCGTGGCCTGTATTTCCAAGGGCGGTTGATCTGTTCAGAGGCTCTGAGGGGGGAAAGGGTCTTCTTCAGACCGTCAGGTGAAAGTGGCGTTGTAGTACCAGTCGTAAAGGGTAAATAGCCAGGGCTAGCCGTTTAATCACCTCCTTTCAGCGTAGAGCTTTCTCGGAAAATGTTTGCTGTGGGACACTACAACAAATTTGGAATACAACGAATTGCCTGGCAAAGAAGAATAATTCGTTGATTTCCCAATTCGTTGTAGTGTGGCTCGACTTTCCGAGAGATCTCCGTAAAGTCCTCTCAAAAGATCGAAGAGCAGACGATAAGCTGGTTATCTGTGCCATTGATATGGACCGCTGTGCTGGCGTTGTCGATCTTCGATTGCGAGACGCTGCAAAGAGAGCTCAGCCATAAGCGCACGTCCCTCCGGGCTCAAGACATTGGGACTGGGATCCCGCGGCACTTTTAGAGGTGGCTGGTCGGCTGGCTCGGCGTCGGGTCGTTGCATACCTGCCCGAACTGGCTCCATAGCCCCGAGCTCACCTGCGTTGGTGGCAGGACGAGCCACCGCATAGGCTTGGGGACGAGGTGCAGAGCCGGCAGGACTTGGTTTCGAAAGAGACTTGGCCAAACGCAACTCGGTCTTATCCTGAAGCATTGCCAGGGCCAAAGCGTTTAAATCCTCTTCCGCATGAACCGTAGCCACCGGCGGGGACGGGCTGGGGGAAGATAAAGCTTGAGATAAAGCTTGTTGGATATCGTGTGAGGTTGATGCTATTTGTAGCCCAATCGCTCCCAGTACAATCAGCGATATGGTCAGGGCAGGTTGTATCACCAGAGGAAGCCAGGACATCTGGAATCGGCTTGGCGACGATTTATCCTTCTCTAGCTCCACCTTTATCCGCTTCCAGACACGTTCTGGAGGATTCTGTTTGTACACCAGGGCTTTCAGTGCCCTTTGCACCAGACGGTCTAACTCATCGTAGACTGCTCCAGCTTGAGAATACGGATCGGGTGGACTCATGCATTTCACCTGGTCGCAGGTGTGGGCCGATTCCTGTACTCTGAACAGGTATCGCATCACCAACAAGTCGTTTATAGGGAGCGTAACACGCTGGGGAATTGGAACTGTTTACGCTTCCTCCAACGTCTCGCGCTAGACAATGGTTTTCCGATATATATACAGGGATCGCTTGGAAAAGGTTCATATGGAGAGGCTAGAAGACAATCTACTTCTCCATTGACCACTTCTCCCAATAGTTTTGACCACCCCTTCCAAAGGTGCGGTTCACGTAAGGCTTGGTAACTTCGACGCCGGCATACCAGTAGATGGGGATGATGACCACATCATCCTCGACCAGGATTTTCTCAGCTTCTACATACAGCGTGCGGCGTACCTCCGGGTCGGTCTCCAGCGCAGCTTCATCCACCAAGGCGTCGAATCGCTCATTGTCCCAGCCGGTATGGTTGTTGCCCGAGTCGGAGCGAAAGACGTCCTTGGCAAAGTTGCTGGCATCCGGATAGTCGTCACACCAGCCCAATCGCCAGATTTGGGGTGGGTCCTCTTCCAGGGTTTGCAGGTAAACCTTCCACTCCTGGGTGGCGATGGTCACGTCCGCGCCCAGCGCTTCCTTCCACATCTGCTGGATGGCCTCGGCGATGCGGGCGTGCCCGGCACTCTCGTTGTGCATGAGGGTGATCTCGGGCAAGGCATCGGCACTGCCGTACGAAGAGGCCGCCAGAAATTCCCTGGCCTTCTCCACGTCAGCCGTGGGCGGTGGGCCGAAGTCATCGCCCATGGCCGGGTTGGGCGCCGCCGTCAGACCCGGGCGCGAGAACCAGCGAGCTGGCTCCTGACCGCTTTTGGTTACATTCTCCACCAACGCGGTACGGTCGATGGCCCACGAGAACGCCTTGCGCACGTTCGGGTCGTCGAGGGGTGGCTTGGTCACATTGAAGCCATAGTAGTAGGTACAGGTATTTGGGTAGATGTTCAGTTCCTGAGACAGTTTCGGATCGGCCTTGATGCGATCTATCTCAGCCAGAGGCACTTCGGATTTGTCCAGCAAGCCAGCCTCGTAATTGGTGAAGGCCTCCGGGGCATCCAGGAAAACCCCGTGGACGTACTTGATCGAAGGTTGCGGAATGGCTTGACTGCCTGGCCAGAAGGGGTTGGCGATAAATGTGATCGAGACATCGTGGGTCCAGTCAAACAGCGCGTAGGGGCCGTAACTCTGGATTAAGCCGGGCTCGATCCAGCGCTCGCCCTTCTCCTCGATCAACCACTGAGGCTGCGCCCAGTTGATCCACATGCTGGCGATAGAGACGAAGAAAGCGGCCGGCTCTTCCATCGTGTACTGAATGGTAAAGTCATCCAGGGCTTCCACGCCGATGGCATCCAGATTACCGAAGAGTGGGTCAGCCTCGCCATTTCTGCCGTTCACAGCGCCCGCGTTCTTGATGGTCCAATTGACGTAGGCGTAAGGGCTGCCGGTGTGAGGGTCAAGGCTGCGTTTGACGCCGTAGACGAAGTCGTGGGCATTCACCACGCGGATATTGCCCTCGGCGTCCCGGATTTGCTCCAGCTCTCCCGTGGCGTTGTTGAGCTTCACCCAGGGCACATCGTTACGCAGATAGAAGGTGTAGACCAGGCCGTCGTCAGAGACCTCCCATTCCGTAGCCATACCGGGCTGCACTTCGCCCGTTTCCTCGTGCAGACGGGTCAGACCCGGGAAGAGCTCAACACCAGAATCGATGGCGCTCGTGTCTTGGGCCAGCGAAGGATCGAGGGTGGGCACATCTTGAGGGCTGATATCGAGAAAGAGGGTTTCCTCACGAGGAAGCGTGGCGACTCCGACTATGACGTCTGGATCGACCTCGACCATGACGGCCTCGACGACCTCATCCACTTTTTCCCTCTCGACCACTACCGTTTCTACGAACTTCTCGGCAATGATCTGTGGTATTGCAGGGGCGCTACACTGGGCCGCCAATATGGAAAGCACAACCAACGTGGAAAACAACGCCAGCGCTGTTTTCCTGGAAACCATAGTCCCATCTCCTTAAAGCCGTAAAGAAAACCCGCCTTCTCCCCTCAATGCCCTGAGTTGCAGGCCACAGAAAACGGGCTTCTAATATATATACAGGGATCGGTCAAAAAAGGTTCAAAATAGAAGCTCTTCATTTGCTCCCACTGGACGACAGTCCAGGGGCGTTCCACTTTGCTTGGGATTGTCATCCCTCGCGAGCAAAGTGGTGAACAGTTACAAAAGCAGAAAAGAAAAAGGTCCCTTCTCTGGCTGGAGAAGGGACCTCGGAAGAGACCCGTATTTCTCACTGCCCTGAAAAAAAGACAAGCCGGTCTTTGGGTTGCAGGCCACGGAAAACGGGTTTCTGAAAGAAAAACCACCACTATATATACAGGGATCAAGTGGAAAAGGTTCAAAACAGAAAAGAAAATGGCTCATGTTCAGAACAAGTGCAAACGTGTCTTTGACGCTCGCGGCGGATTTGTCAATCCAGCGAGAGCAATCACTAGTTCTGAACATGAGCTAAGAAAATAGCCCCTTCCCGAATGAATTAAGAAGGGGCCAGCAAGAGGTAAAACCTATCGAGACAACTGCCTGTCGCCTCAGTTTTACTGCGTTCCTCGCAAGCGGGGGTCGAGAGCATCACGCAAGCCGTCGCCCAGGAAGTTGAAGGCAAACATAATGATGGCCAGCGCCAACGCCGGGAAGATCACCTGGTTGGGATAGGTGCGGATCGAGCGCGCCCCATCCGCGATCAACGCTCCCCAACTGGGTGTCGGCCGGTTCACACCCAATCCGATGAAGCTCAGAAATGCCTCGTACGCTATGTAGGTGGGGATGGCCAGCGTCTCGGCCACGATGATGGGGCCGATGATGTTGGGCAGGATATGGCGTCTCATAATCCGGGTATCACGCACGCCCATCGAGTGAGCCGCTTCGATGAACTCCTTCTCCTTGAGAGACAGGATCTGGCCTCGCGTCAGACGTGCCATCGACATCCAGGCAGTGATGCCGATGCCGATGAAGATGAACAGCATGCCACCCATAGAGTTGTCCAGCGTCACCAGGTAGTAGCGCAATGTCCCTGGCTCTGGTGCTGACGTGGTCGAGCGGAAGAAGGCCATGAGCAGGATGATCAGCAGCAAAGTGGGGAAGGCGTACATCACGTCCACGAAACGCATCATCCAGTTATCGGCGCGCCCCCCGAAATAGCCGGCTATCGTGCCATAGGTGACGCCGATCATCAAGCTGATGAAGGGGCCGACGATGGCCACCGACAGCGACACCCGCGAGCCGTAGATGATGCGGCTCAGCAGATCTCGGCCGTTGTAGTCTGCGCCCAACGGATACTTATCGCTGATCTGGACGTAGCCCCCCTCCTCGCCTTTGGGGATCATAGATGGGAAGACCCGGGTTACCCACAGGGGCGCTGCGTTGTTGTCCACCAGGGTTTGTTTTTCGTAGCTATAGGGCGCGATCAGCGGGGCGAAAATGGCCATCAAGAAGAACAGAATAATAATGATGCCGCCAATGACTGCTGCCTTGTTTTTTACCAGACGCCGAAAGGCGTCGGACCAGAACCCCGCCTCGCGGCGCTGAATTGTAACACCGCCGGCCATAGCTTGTTCTTGAACTGCCATATCAACTTTCCCTCGTTAGTTTATTTCCCTGCCCTCAGGCGACGGCAGGGTTCGACGTGAGCCCTCGGCCTGAGCTCGGTCGAACGGTCAGCCGAACGGTCACACACCTTGGTCAGGATTCCCCATCTAGTCGTATCGAATGCGTGGGTCCAACCAGGCATAGGTGAGATCCACGAACAGGTTGGCCAGCACCAGGATGATGGCGTAGAGCAGAATCACGCCCGTGATGACCGGGTAATCGCGGTTGGTGATGCTGGTGATGAAATAGCGGCCCAGACCCGGGATGCCAAAGATGGTTTCGGTAACGAAGGAGCCGGTCACCAGGTAGGCGAAGATGGGACCCAGGATGGTCACCACCGGGATCATCGAGTTTCTGAGCGCGTGCCGGGCAATGATCGCACGCTCCACCAGGCCTTTGGCGCGGGCGGTGCGGATGTAGTCCTCGCGAATCACCTGCAGCAGGCTGGCCCGCGTCAGCCGGGCGATGATCGCCGAGCTGCCCAACCCCAGCGCAATGGCTGGCAACACCTTGTGCTGCCAGGTCAGCCAACCGGTGGGATAGAACCAGCCCAATTCGACGGCAAATATCCAGATCAGGAATGGCCCCAGCACAATCACCGGCGCAGAGACTCCGAAGATGGCGATGCCCATAGCGCTGTAGTCCCAGAGACTGTTCTGCCTGAGCGCGGCCAGAATCCCGAACGGCAGACCGATCACCACGGCGACAACCAGGGCATACAGCCCTAACTCGAATGAAACGGGCAATTGCTCGCGGAAGATGTCGTTCACCGTCCGGGAGCGAGTGGCATACGATGGCCCGAAATCCATCCACTGGAAGGTGTAGGCTTCGCCCAGGGGAATGTTGATCAGGTAGTTCTCAAATACCGAACCGCTTGGTTCCCCTTGGATGACGCGGGGGACGACGATGTCGCCGATGTAGTCGATGTACTGCTTCCAGAGGGGAGCGTCGAGATTGTACTTGCGCTCCAGGTTCTTAATGACCACTTCGGGCAGTGCCTTTTCGGCGGTGAAGGGTCCGCCCGGCACGGCGTGGGCGAAGCCAAAGGTGATCAGCGACACTACAAAGACAACCAATACCAAATACAACAATCTGCGAGCGATGTAACGTCCCATAAAACCCTCTTGTTTCAAGATAGGTGCAACGCACCTCCGAGGTGCGTTGCACCTTAGCAAGTGAATGGAGCCTCCGAGTGAGAGGGCTCCATCCTGGAAGTCAGGACAACCTACTCCGGCTTGTCCATAGTCCACTTTTCGTAGTAGTTCTGGCCACCTCGACCAAAGGTGCGATTGACGTAGGGCTTGGTGACCTCCACACCCGTGTACCAGTAGATGGGGATCATGGCTGCTTCGTCCTCGACCAGGATCTTCTCAGCCTGGGCGTAAAGCTCTTTACGCGTCTCGGGGTCGGTTACACGGGCAGCCTCGTCTACCAGAGCATCGAACTCGTCGCTCCCCCACCAGGTGTGGTTGTTGCCCGAGTCGGAGCGGAAGACGTCCTTGGCGAAGTTGCTGGCATCCGGATAGTCGTCACACCAACCCAACCGCCAGACTTGGGGTGAGTCTTCTTCCAGAGTTTCCAGGTAGACCTTCCACTCCTGAGTGGCGATGTTCACGTCCGCGCCCAGGGCTTCCTTCCACATCTGCTGGATGGCCTCGGCGATGCGCGCGTGCCCGGCACTCTCGTTGTGCATAAGGGTGATCTCGGGCAAGGCATCGGCACTGCCGTACGATGAGGCCGCCAGGAACTCCAAGGCTGCATCCACGTCAGCCGTGGGCGGCGGGCCAAAGTCGTCACCCGCAGCCGGGTTGGGCGCAGCCGTCAGACCCGGGCGTGAGAACCAGCGGGCTGGCTCCTGTTCACCCTTGGTGACGTTATCAATCAGCGACTGGCGGTCGATGGCCCACGAGAACGCCTTGCGCACGTTCACGTCATCGAAGGGCGGCTTGGTCACGTTAAAGCCATAGTAGTAGGTGCAGGTATCCGGGAAGATATTCAGTTCCTCGGAGAGCACAGGATCGGCCTTGACACGGTCGATCTCAGCCTGCGGCATCTCGGCCACGTCCATCAGGCCGGCCTCATAGTTGGCAAGCTGCTCCGGGGCATCCAGGAACAGCGAGTGCACGTACTTGATCGAAGGCTTGGGAATGGAGTCGGTGCCCGGCCAGAAGGGATTTTCCACCATAGTGATCGAGGCATCGTGGGACCAGTCAAACAGCGCGTAGGGACCGTAACTCTGGATGAAGCCAGGCTCGATCCAGCGGTCGCCCTTCTCCTCGATCAGCCACTGCGGCTGCGCCCAGTTGATCCACATATGGGCGATAGACGGGAAGAAGGCGGCCGGCTCGCGCAGCGTGTACTGGATCGTGAAGTCATCCACGCACTCCACGCCGACCTCCTCAACCTGGCCAAAGAGCGGGTCATCCTCGCCGTTTTCGCCATTCACCGCGCCGGCATTCTCGATGATCCAGTTGACGTAGGCGTAGCTGCCGCCGGTGACAGGATCAAGGGTGCGCCGGATGCCGTACAGGAAGTCGTTGCAGTTGACGATGCGCGGGTTGCCTTCATCGTCGAGCACCTGCTCGACCTCGCCGCTGATGTTGTTGAACTTGACCCAGGGCACGTCGTCCCGGATGTTGAAGGTGTAGACCAGGCCGTCGTCGGATACCGACCACTCGGTGGCCATACCGGACTGCACGTCACCCGTCTCCTCGTGGATGCGGGTCAGACCCGGGAAGAGCTCGACGCCCATCTGGATGGCGCTGGTGTCTTCGGCCAGCGAAGGGTCGAGCGTGGGTACGTCGCTGTAGGCAAAGGCAGTGACGAGGGTTTCCCCTTCAGGCAGCGCACCGACCTCGACGACCACTTCCTTCTCGACCTCGACGACCACTTCCTTCTCGACCACCACCGTCTCGACGACCTTCTCTCCTTCTACCTCAACCACCACCGTCTCTACAACCTTCTCGACGATGGTTTGTGGCGTTGCCGGAGCAGCACACGCGGCCGCCAACATAGAAAGCACGATCACCGCAGAGAACAACACCAATGCCGTTTTCTTAGAAAACATAGGGTCTCCTCCTAAAATGTTTTTTGGAGTTTGGTTTTCGGAGTGAACAAGACGCTCACCCCAGGCACCACAACGTGACCTCAGAAACCCGTTTCTTCTGTAGCCTGCAATTCAATCCCAAAGACCGGCTTGTCTTATCCAGGGCATGATTATCAGGGCAATGAGGGGAGAAAACGGTTTCTTTTTCTACATTAAAGTGACGTTATAGTACCCATGCTGGAGAACGACTGACCAGTTTTACCGTTTAACCACCTCCTTTCTGTATAAGAGCCTTCTCAAAAAGCCAGGAGCAGGCGACAAGCTGGTAGGTATTATCTGTACCAGGGATACGGCCCGCTACGTGTGGGATTCTGCCCTTTGACTGTGAGAGACAATGAGGGCTCAGACTCGATCACACGCCCTTCTGGGAACAACACATTTCGGGGCACATCTCGTGGTATCACGACGGGTGGATGGCTGATTGGCTCAGTGTCAGGCTGAGCCGCAGGGCGCGACCCAAAGTCGGCTTTGAGTGAACGCAACTCGGCCTCGTCATCAAACACCGTCATATCTGGAGAGATTGACCCGTCGTCCACATAAGCGATGGTACCAGACGGCGACATATCATAAAAAGAGTCTCGAAGGCTACTTGGACCCAATAGCGCAATGCCTCCAATCATAACCAACAGCAAGGTCAAGGCAGCCTGTATTACCAGAGGCGACCATGACACACGATATCGGCGCGGTGGCGGCGAACCATCGGCCTGTAGCTCTGCCTTGATCTGGTTCCAGACGCGATCCGACGGTTCCTTTCCGCTCACCTGTGCCTCTAACGCCTCTCGCACCAGGTGATCCAAATCGTCTTCGGGATATCGGTTAGGTAAACTCATACGCCAATCCAACCGGTAGACGCTGGTCGGCCAGAAGCTCCCGACGCAGGTTTTCTCGAGCATAGTGCAGTCGGGACTTGACCGTGCCCACCGGGCAGTCCATAATTTCAGAGACTTCATTCAGGCTAAAATCATGCAAATAAAACAACACCAATGTAGCGCGTTGCTTGAATTCCAATTTGTCGATGGCCTCGTAGACCAACTCGTAAAGCTCACGCTCTTCTATTGTGTGTTCGGGAGAAGCTGCAGCCGGTGCAATTAAGTGCTCGATGATGCTGTCCAGTGCCACCTGCCAGTTGCGGCTGTGGGCTTTCCCGTAGTCGTAGGCTAGATTGACCGTAATGCGGTAAAGCCAGGGCGATAGCGACACCCCTTCGCGAACGTTGTGGATGTGTTTGAACGCCCGCAGGAATGTTTCTTGCAGAATCTCCTCCGCCGCCGAGCGATCACCGATGATGGCCAAAGCCGTTCGGTAGATAGGACCTTTATGCATTTCGTAGAGGGGCTCAAATGCCTCCAGATCCCCCCGCTTGGCACGGACGATTAGCTTAAGTTCTTCTTCGCTGGTCGCCATATTTCCTCATTGATATACCCGTTCACCTGGGGGAAATCATCAGTTGTGAGGGGCATATGCCGTCCAATCTCTTTACCTACCAGGGAAAAACGCAGACACGGGCTTTGTGTACAGGTGCCACAAAACAGCGATCGCTAGAGAGTGAAGTGGCCAAATCGGAGTAGGCTGTGCACAGGAACCTGACGAACCAAACCTATAACAAATATACCACTCTATAGATCAATCGTCAAGGTTCAGTATAGATGGCAAGAGACCCAATGGCCACCGCCCACGTCTTTGAACTCCGGATCCACTTCGTGGCAAACATCCATCACCCGGGGACAGCGAGTGCTGAAGTTGCAGCCTTTGGGCGGATTAGCCGGGCTGGGCACATCCCCCTCCAAGATGATACGCTGGCGCTTCTCTTCAATGACTGGATCAGGGATAGGCACAGCGCTGAGCAGGGCTTGGGTGTAGGGATGCATAGGATTTTCATACAGATCATCTCGATCGGCTAGCTCTGCCAGCTTGCCCAGATACATGACCGCGATGCGATCGCTGATATGCCGCACCACACTCAGATCGTGGGCGATAAAGAGATACGTTAGGCCGAACTCGCCTTGCAGATCCTCCAGCATGTTGATGATCTGTGCTTGAATGGAGACGTCCAGCGCCGAAATTGGCTCGTCACAGACGATAAACTCAGGGTTCACTGCCAACGCCCGGGCCACCCCAATACGCTGCCGTTGTCCTCCCGAGAATTCGTGGGGATAGCGGTTGACGAAGTAAGGATTCAACCCAACTACCCTTAGCAGCTCCTGAACTCGCTCACGCCGCTCGGCTTTGCTTGTGTAGATATTATGCACCTCCAGCGGCTCACCGATGATGTTGCCCACCGTCATGCGCGGGTTAAGCGAAGCGTAAGGGTCCTGGAAGATCATCTGCATTTGCCGCCGCATACGCCTTAACCCCTCACCCTTCAACTCGGTAAGATTTTCACTCTTAAAGAAGACGTTACCATCGGTGGGTCGATAAAGCTGAAGAATCGCCCGGCCCGTGGTCGATTTACCACAGCCAGACTCACCCACCAGTCCCAATGTTTCTCCTTGTTTGATGAAGAAACTAATGTCATCCACGGCCTTAATATCCCCGATATGCCGTTGGACGATGATACCTTGTGTGATGGGGAAATACATCTTTAAGTTTTGGACGTTCAGTAGAGTGTTGTTGTCGCTCATAAAAATGTTCTCCTGGTACGCAACGTAATGCGTAAAACGTGATGCGCAATTCGTAAAACGTAATGCGTGAAACGTGATGCGTAATTCGCTCTTTACGTTTCACGTTTTACGTTTCACGTCTTTACTCGGTCGGCTTCGCTGTAGTCACATCCACCCAGCAAGCTACTTTGTGGTTTGGAGCCACTGGCTCCAGTGATGGATTGTCTATTTGGCACCTGTCAACTCGATAATTACAGCGTGCGTAGAAAGGACAACCTTCGGGCAAAGCGATCAAATCAGGAGGCAGTCCTTCGATGGAGGCCAGCCGACGGCCGCGTTCCTCGTCCAGCCTGGGGAGAGAGTGCAGCAAGCCTAGCGTATAAGGATGGCGCGGGTTACCGTACAGATCTTTCACAGTCGCCTCCTCGACGATGAACCCGGCGTACATCACCGCCACCCGGTCGGCCAGCCCGGCAACCACGCCCAAGTCGTGCGTGATCCAAATAATTGCCATTCCAATCTCATCTCGTAACTTTTTCACCAAGTCCACGATCTGAGCCTGGATCGTTACATCCAAGGCGGTGGTTGGCTCATCAGCGATGAGTATCTGCGGGTTGCAGCTCAGCCCCATAGCGATCATCACGCGCTGGCGCATACCACCTGAAAATTGGTGTGGGTAGTCGTCAATCCGATCTGCGGCTGAGGGAATGCCGACCATCTCCATCAGCTCGATCGTTCGCTGACGCCCCTCCGACTTGCTCATCCCCAAGTGTAACTCCAGGGCTTCTGACACTTGTTTCCCGATGGTCAGAACCGGATTAAGGGACGTCATCGGATCCTGGAAGATCATCGCGATCTTGTTACCGCGAACCGACCGCATTTCGTCGTCGTCGATTTCCATCAGGTTCTGATTTTCAAATATCGCTTCTCCTCCCACGATCTTGCCGGGTGGCATGGGAATAAGCCGCATGAGTGACATCACACTCACACTCTTGCCACACCCGCTTTCTCCTACGATACCCAGCGTCTCTCCTTCGTTGAGTTCGTAAGAGATGCCGTTGACAGCTTTTACCACGCCATCTTGGGTAAAGAATTGGGTCTTGAGCCCATTTACTTCGAGTACAGATGCCATTCAATCCTCCTTATTGTTTGGAGATTAGAGATTAAAGATTGGATATTGAAACAGTTTGCAGCAATTCAAATAAGCTACCAGCAAATGCGTTCAATTGGCGGGACCATCGCCATCTCCAGTCTCCAATCCCTAATCTCTGATCATTAACCAAGCTGTGGATTCAGCGCTTCGTTCAATCCATCGCCCAGAAAACTGAAGGCGAGCACAATGATGACCAGGATGGCAGCCGGGATAAACAGCAAAGGCCAGAGACTTGCGTGGCGCCAATAGCCATAATACTGATAGAGCATCGCTCCCCAACTCGGATTGGGCGGTTGCAGACCAATACCCAAAAAGCTAAGAGTTGCCTCCGAAAGGATAATGGTCCCCATACCCCCTGACACAGCCACGATGACCGGAGGCATCGCATTGGGCAGCAGGTGTCGCACCATAATCCGCCAGGTCGGCACCCCGATAGCCTGGGCGGCCAGGACATATTCGCGTCTCTTTAGCGACAGCAATTGACCACGAATCAACCGCGCCAGGCCCGGCCAGCCCACCAAGCTCAGCGCGATGATCACCACCAGGTAATCCAGGTAATCGGAGCGAGCCACATCATCCAGACCGATGGCCTTCAGCCAGGCGATCAGCCCTGGCTTGATAGTGGCGGCAATGAAGAAAACGAACAACAAACCAGGAAAGGCAAAGAGTACATCGCCCAGCCGCATGATCAACGTATCCACCCAGCCGCCCAGGTAACCTGATAGGACACCGAAGAAGATGCCCAGCACCAGTCCAAAGCCGGTGACGGCGATGGACACAAAGGCTGCAGATCGCGCAGCCCAGACAACACGGCTGAACACGTCTCGCCCCAGCTCATCGGTGCCCATCGGATGTTCGAGAGTGGGCCCGGCGCTCACGTTGTCCAGGTCAATCTCGTCGTATTCGTAAGGTGCAATCAACGGCGCAAAGATGGCCGTGAGGTACATCAAGATAACGATTAATAAGCCTACCGTCGCTGGCCGATTGCGTCGCAAGCGCAGCCACACGTCGCCCCACAACGTTCGTCGCGGCCGTGTGCCCTCACCTGCCATTTCTTGTCGCAAATCGGCTTTGGCTTGTGTACTCATTCCCCCTTAAGCCTGCCGAATGCGTGGGTCTACGAAACCGTATAGCAGATCAACCCACAAATTACCTAGGGCATAAGCAATTGCCACCAGCAAGGTGACGGTAATAATCACAGGATAATCGCGCCCACCCAATGCTTCGAAGGCAAATTGCCCCATGCCGGGAATGCCGAAAATCGTCTCTGTAAGGAACGTCCCCTCCACCAGGCTGCCAAGCAGGAAACCCAGAATGGTCAGTAAAGGGATGAAGGCATTACGTAGCGCGTGGGCAATCACAACCCCCATCTCGCGCATGCCCTTGGCGCGCGCAGTGCGGATGTAGTCCTGCCCCATCACTTCCAGCATCCCCGCCCGCGTCTGACGGGCAAATATGGCCATAGGCCCGATAGAAAGCAACAACACCGGGAGTATTGCACTCCGGCTGAAAATTCCATCCCAACCGCCAGCCGGCAGCACAGGGATCGTCCGGGCAAATAAGAACAGCAGAATAGGGCCGGCCACGAAGACGGGAACCGCCCTCCCAAACACGACCCCGAAGACTACTATTCGATCTGTTGGCTTTCCCCGTTTCAGGGCTGCCAACACCCCCAGGCTTGTCCCAATAACGACGCCGATAAACGACGACACCATGTTGAGCTGGATAGTGATGAGCAGCCGGGGAGCCAACAGGCGCAACACCGGTTGGTTGCGATACTTGATTGACTCACCAAAGTCAAGATGGGCAATGCGCTCCAGATACTTGACATATTGAACGAAGAAAGGTCGGTCGAATCCGTATTCGTGCGCCAGTTGCGCGGCTATTTCGGGATCGTAGTGCTGGCCCAGCAGAGCTGCGATCGGGTCGGCTGGGCCGTAATATCCTAACGCAAACGTGATGAACGAGACAATGATCAACAGAATGGGTAGCCACAACAGCCGGCGGATAAGATAGGCCAGCATCCGATTGGCCCCTATCGCTCCACAGAGTAATATTGGTACTTAGGAATCACCATCGGCGGCAGATAGGCACCTTTGACATAAGGCTTGATGAGCCAGTCATCAACCCCAAAGAAGAGAGGCACCCAGGCCGCTTCGTCAACCACAATCTGCTCCACCTGGCGATATAGGGCTTCGCGCTTCTCCGAATCGTATTCCCCACCCGCCTGATCCAGCAACTCATCCACCTCGGGATTGCAGTAGCCTGTATGGTTTTGGGCACTGTCGCAGCGGAAAAGGATGTCGAGGAAATCGTGAGGGTCGGGATAATCGGCAATCCAACCCGCCTCGCCGCCCCACATCTGGTTGGGGTTATCGGAACGATTGAGATCGCTGAGGAAGGTGGCCCAGTCGGTTTGCTGCACATCGATCTGAACCCCCAGATTTTCCTCGTAGGAAGCGACAATGGCCTCAATGATACGCCCAGTGGCACCGCCTGCGCCCAAGACGTGGAAGGTGATGTCAGGGAACTCGCTAACGTCGCCGTACTTCGACTCGGCAATGAGTTCCTGTGCTTTTTCCAGATTGTATTCCAGCGGTTTCAAGTCCGGATTTTCGTAGCCGGGCATCGTCGGCGGGACAATGCCCCAGGCTACCGGCACTGTCTCCTTGTAAACCACATCAATGATACGCTGGCGGTCCAGGGCGTGGTTAAAGGCCTGACGCACTTTCACATCGTCGAAAGGAGGCTGATTATTGTTCATGCCGATGTAGAAGATGCCCATACTCTCGACGCTATTCAGTTCTTCGCTGAGCGGGTTGGTCGGATCAGTGACGCGCTCAATGTCGTTCAATCCGACCGGCGTCATATCCAGCTCGCCCTGCTCGTACATTACCATTCGGGAGCCGCCGGTCAAAATGAAATCGATACGCTCCAATTGAGGCTTTGGCTCGCGATAATAGTCCTCGTTGCGTTCCAGGACAATAAGCTCGCCGAAGCGAAATTCAGCCAGCTTAAAGGGTCCGGTGCCGTTGGGCTCGTCAGTCCAAGTGCGTCCGCCACGCTCGACATTCTCTTGATCGAGCACGTAGCCGGTGGGGTAAGTCAGCTTGGAGAGGAAGTAGACGCGCGGCCGGTCAATGGTGATCTCCAGCGTGTGGTCGTCAATCACCTTTACGCCTTCCACCTCGTCGGCATTGCCCCGCAATTTATCCCGACAACCGATGATGTCGCCCAAATAAGTATCGGCCGTGGTAGAGCGGGTGCGAAAATCACAAGCACGCTCAATGGACCACTTAAAGTCTTGAGCGCGCACCGGCTTGCCATTGTGAAAAACAGCGTCATCGCGCAGGTAAAAGGTGTAGACAGTCCCTTCGTCACTTTCCTCCCAACTCTCGGCCAGGTCGGGCACGATGTTCATCTCTTGATCAAAGGTGACCAACCCACTGAAAATCTCTACGACGTATTCCGCCGAAGTAGAGTCGCCACTCAAGTGAGGGTCGAGCGTGGGAGGATCGCCGCCCGGCACAATAAGAACTTGGCCGTCGGCAGATGAGGGTATTGGGGTAGCTGACGTCTCCTCTGAAGTTTCTTCAACCGCTTCGTGTGTTTCCGCTTTAGGGACAGCGCCCGACTCGCTGGAACGGGCTCCGCCTTCGCGGGATGCCGCTTCCTCGGTGCCAGTCAATTGTCCCAGAAATGCAGTTCCACCCAGCACGCCGATCACACACACGGCGCCCAAACAAACCAACAACACAACAGCTATCAGGGGTATCCAACGATTCTCTTTAGACAACTTTCTCTTCTCCTAAATTCTACTAATCCCTATCTTTATTATATCTTCCATCGCCTGGCTTGCCTCAGTTTCATCCTATACCCAATGCAGGATACTCTCCTCCGCCTACTCAGCCACACGTCCAATTTTGATGGGGGACCTGCATCTGCACCTGCCCCGCACAAACAGGCCAGCTTGCTCTGGCGGCATATGCCGAACAACACCAGCGGCAGGACATGTGCTTAAAGGTCCTTTCGTCCCACCTACATGGGGCTTCGGGAAAGCATGGGCGGCGGATACGCCGCCCATTGACGCGCAGCGCAGGAGCGCATCGACCAAGGGGCTTTGGCGGGATACTTAACTAGCCTAGTATTGTAAGAGTGAATCAGCAAAAAGTCAAGATAAAATGTTAAAGTTAGTGTCAAGGTGCTTATCGAGAACCGATAACCCCTCTCGGAAATTCAGCCGTCCCAGTCCCCATCTAAGGTGTCTGTCGCCGAAGTCGAACAGAGTGGAGGGAACTAGCAGCACTCCCGACTCAAGCACTACCTCTTCACAAAACGTCACTGCCGACCCTGTGCGCAGGCGGACAAAAGCAATCGGGCCTGCCATCGGCTCGTGCCAGGCAAACACGTCTTCCCGGCGAATCATAAACTCGCGGACATGTGCCAGATTAGCCTGGATAATACCGAGATTGCGTTGGATGATGGTCTCTGCTTGCGTCAGCGCCACGTTGGCCAGAAACTCACTCGGCGCGCTGCTGCAAATGGTGGTGTAGTCCTTCAACTGAAGCAAGGATTGCACCAATTGTTGATCTTGCGTGGCGAGCCAACCGATGCGCAGCCCCGCTAATCCAAAGGTCTTGGACATACCCCACAGACTGACCGCTCGCCGATAGCGATCGCTGGCAGATGGGAGGCGATCGGACAAGTCGTATTCCAGCCCACGATACATTTCGTCGCAAAAGAGCCAAACATCGTGGCGGCCTGCCAGATCTAGAATTGCGTCGAACTCGGAGGCGGTGGGCAAGTAGCCAGTAGGGTTGTGCGGGAAGTTGACGACTAGCAACCGCGTGCCCTCGGTCACCAGACTGGACAGGTGATCCAAATCCATCCGCCAGCCGTCGTCAGTTTCGATCATCGGCCAGGGATGAACGTCGCAGCCTTGATAGTTTGCCAATTCGAAGAGCGATTGGTAACACGGAGTCTGTACCACCACTCGGTCGCCCGACTTCAGCAAAGCCAACATGGTCAGAAGGATGGCCTCCTCTGGTGCATTGGTGACCACCACGTTGTCTGGAGCGACGCGTGAGTAGAAGCCAGCGATCGTCGTACGCAGCTCGGGGTCTCCCTGGGATTCGGTATAGCCCAGTCGCAAATCTGCCAGCTCTGTTAGTGGCACGTTGGCCAGGTTCAGTAACTCATCCACCGACAACGTTTCGCAATCTGAGGCAGAAAGCAAGTAAGGCGCGGTGAACTCCCAGCGAGCGAAATAGCGCTCAAGTTGAAACTCACGGATGGTCAAGATGGGTCCTCCTCTCCTGTCTGAAGCCGCCTGGCCAGAGCTTCGGGTACCCGTCCCGTCTTGGAGAGAAGATCCAGAACAGCCTGAGAGTCGTATGGGACTTCGCTCTCTTTCACCTGGGTCATAGACGGTAGAGGTGCGGCCGGAGGTGGCTCGGCCGCTTCCATCCGCTCCAAGGCAGTCGCTACTACCACCTCTAGGGCATCCAGGATATCCGGCACACCGGCGATGGGTAATGCACCGGTCTGAATGAGTGCCTGGTTTCCAGCGGCTGCCGGTCCAAGCGTCGGGTCCATATCCCAGACGCAGACCGTTTTCCCCAGCCGCAGTGCTTCGTCCGCCGTCTCTCGGGCAACGCCCTCTTCGCCAGCGGCTACCACAAAAACCGCCTCGGCTAATCCGACAATGAGCTTATTCCGAGCTATCGCCTGCGCTTCGGAGAATTTGGCTTCGGGGTGAAAGGGACTGATCAGCAACACTCGGCCCTCCTCGGCGGCAGCGTTCAGTGCCACACGGGCGTCAGCTATGTCATGGAATGCACTGATGCCCATCGGGAGCACGGCGGCGGACTGCCCTCCTTCGGTCGACAGTGCTGCGTCGAAGGCGGCCTGGCCCACCCCTTTGCCAAGCCCGCTGACGACCACCAGTCCCTCCTCAGCCAATAGCGTCGTCAGTTCGCGAGCGAGGCTGACCGCCTCGCCATCAGCATCCCGCGCCCCTATCACCGAAACCGAGGGGCGCTTCAATATTCTAATGTCGCCCTGGCAAAATAGAAGCAGTGGCTGCATAACCAGTGGCAACCAGTGGACCAGCGCACGCGGGTAGCGCGGGTCATTCCGCGTGATGAGTTGTGTACCATCACTTTCCAGTCGTGCCAACCATTTCGTTTGCTCCGGGACACGGCTGGCGGCGGCCATCACCTGTTCCCCCTCCTCATCCGAAATACCAATCCGGACAGCTATCTCGGCGGGGGACAACTCAAACAGCGCCGCCAGGGGCTGTCCCCCTTCTATGCACCAGGGGTTGACGATGGCTTTGACGCGGGCTAGCTTGAGGCCGCTGGCATAGGCTAAGGTTAGCCAATAGGTCGCTTCAGGAAATTGATCCATCCTTCCCATTCCGGCATACATTGACAAAGGCCAAGAATAAACGTTGTGCCGTTTCCTGGCTGGTTACTAGTTCCTCTGGGTGCCACTGAACGCCAATGACAAAGGGGTGGTCGGGCGCTTCAATACCTTCAATGATGCCATCCGGGGAGTGAGCCACGGTGCGATAGGTCGCTGCTACCTCTTTGAGCGCCTGATGGTGCGAACTGTTGACCTGCACATGATCACTTTTCAGCACCACACTCAGCCTTGAGCCCGTTTCAATGTCCACCGGGTGTGCCAGAAAATCGAGAGGATAGCCTTGAGAAAAGGAGTAATCGTGTTTATCCGCATTGGGACATAACGAGGCGATATCTTGATATAACGAGCCACCTGCAGCCACATTCATCACCTGGATGCCCCGGCAGATGCCGAACATCGGCTTGCTCTCCTCCAGCGCCCAGCGGACCAATGTGAACTCCAGTTCATCGCGTGCCGATTGTACGTCATTCAGGGCCAAGTGACTTGCCTCCCCAAGAAACTGGGGGGCGATGTCGCCACCGCCCGTCAGTAAGATCCCGCTGGCCTGAGCGAAAAGGTCCCGTAGCACCTCATCCCGCGCTTCCAGCGGGATTAGAAAGGGCACACCGCCGGCATTGATAACCGCTCGAATGTAGGACGAATTCTGAACGTTAATGGGCCGACCTTGGTAGATCCCCGAGCTATCGCTCCGACACGGTACCCCAACTAACGGCCGATCAGAACTATTCATATGCCTCCTCAGTCCTCATGGCTCGACCCGGGCTGATCAGACCGTCGACTCCGCCTCAAGGATCGAATCGGTATACACACCTCGCAAGTCTTCGTTCACAAGCGCCGCGATACTGCGCATCACTTCGTCGGAGCGCTCCTGTAACTGCTCACCTTTTTGTCGCCCGTGTACAGGCTGTAATGTGAAAACCCGGCCAAAACGTACCACAATGCGCGGGCGGCGCAACCGCTTCCACTCGGCAAAGATTTGGTTCTGGCCTGAGACACCTATTGGGAGGACCGGCACGTCAGCCTTGGTAGCCAGATAGGCGACGCCGGGCTTGGCACGCTGCATCGTCCCGGTGCGACTGCGCGTCCCCTCGGGGGCCAGGCCCAAAATGCCATCCTCCTCCAACACAGCCAGGCACTTGTTAAGAGCTTCTCGATCCACTTCTCCTCGATGGACGAAGATGGCACCAATCGACTTCAGTAGCCAGTTGACCGGCCATATTTCGGCCCATTTTTCGGCCGCTAAGACTGTTATCTCACAATACGGCAAAGCTGCCAGTACCAAAGGTGGGTCGAAGAAGTGCAAATGGTTACTAGCCATAATAAGAGGTCCTGCTTCTGGGACGTTTGATTGGTCAATCGTCTCTATTTGGCATGTTGCATTGAACCAGGCTGAAGCAACAACCCAAACGAAACGATACCAGATTCTCCGAACCCACATTGACTAAACCTCTCTTATTCCAACCGCAGACCCTGAGCTTGGACTGAGAAAGTGACAACCGAGCTCCCGGTGAGCATTAGTTCTACCTCGAACGGTGTGGTGGCCGCAGAGCGGAGCACCGACACCGGCAAGTCCGCTTGCCGAACAGCTATGACGCGATCTTGATCATCGTAAGCGGTAACCAGCAGCCGCAAGCCTTCGACATCGCTGGCCCCGGCATTTTGAAGGTTGCCCTTCACCCTGTAACGAGCGGCGTCTACTATCTGTCCTTGCAGATCACTCGCGATCAGATCTAAATAATAGCGTGTGTTGGGGGACGTCGGCACACCAGTCAGTACCACTGCTTGGTATTGGGCAAATTCACGTGGTGGATTATCAAAAAGGATGGCGAACGATACCGCCTGACCCGGAGGCACTACGTCAAGCTGGGGATATGCGGTTTCGCTGGCCAGTAGCTGGGCATTCCCATCAAAGAGCGATATCTGGACCATCAATTCCGAAACAGGATTGGAACCTGGGTTGTGAATCTCACCCGTTGCCCACAAACTGCCGGCTGGCGTCTGCTGAAAGTTCAGCTTCCGAATCGTCATCGGTGGCGGCGTTGGTGTCGAGGTGGGAGGTTGTTCGGCATCTGTCTCCGGGCGTGGGATGATAAGATCCTGACCGATTTGCAGGCGACGTGGGTCGATAATGCCATTAGCTTCCTGGATCGCCTCCGAAGATATGCTAAATTCGGCCGCAATTGCCAGCAGGGTATCGCCTGATTGCACCCGATAGACGATTGGGGTAGGTGTCAACGTGGGTGTGGGCGTAGGTGCTGGGGTGGCTGGGGCCGGTGTGAATGTTGGGGGCGGTGGCTTGGTCGCCAGCAGGGTGGCGGTCGGTATGACTACCACGCGTGTCACTTCAGGCGGTGGTGTGATCAACTGACCGCAACCGCTCAAAAAAACAAGTAATGTCACCAGAAGGATAAAACGCTCGCGCATAGCAACGCATTATACCACAGGCCTAAACTAGGCCAAAAGATATCTTAGCACTCTAATCGGTTTTTCACTTTACATATACTTCCTTGCCTCAATAGGAAAATTGTGCTACACTTATGTCACGAAAATAACCTCAGCAAGAGCCTGTTCCAGATTTTAGGCCCCTCAACAGGCTGCGGTTTGTTGGACAAAATTGACAACCACAGAAACCTGTGGGAGGACCAAAAGTGCGAAACTCGCCCAGAAACGGCGACGCCCTCCTTCTCAACAATCTGGACTTGATTTTATGCAAAGTTGTGGTACAATAGTCATGTATTGATGGGAGTTGGCGTGTGCTCTCCCCATGGTGCCGCAGGAGGATTGACTGATGCAAGAACAAATTCAAGACTTTCTCAACTTCTTGGACATTGAGAAGGGGTATGCCGACAATACAATTGCCGCTTACCGGAATGATCTCACCCAGTTTTTGCGGTACCTTGAACAACAAGATCAATGCTCTACCTGGGCGGAAGTTGACAAAGACACGATTATCAATTACGTCTTGAACCTGAGGGAACGAGAATACACATCTTCCACCGTAGCGCGCAAAGTAGCTGCTATCAAATCGTATTTCCACTATTTGATGGCTGAGAAGGTAGTCGCTGACGACCCAACCGCCACTCTGGATTCTCCCAAGGTAAAAAAGCGCCTACCCAAAGCCATCTCGCGTGAGGACATCGAACGCCTGCTGGCCGCCCCTGCCCAAGGAACTTCGGCCAAGTCCCAGCGTGACCACGCCTTACTAGAAATGCTTTATGCATCAGGCATGCGCGTTACCGAACTGGTCTCTCTCGACGTAAGGGACGTGAATCTGGCCTCGGGTTCGGTGCGCGTGCGGGGCAAAAAGGCATCCAGCAAGGAGCGGATCATTCCGGTCGGTGACCGTGCTCTCGAAGCGATGCGAATCTACGTGAATAAAGGGCGGATGCAATTAGTGCGTGATCCAGAGGAGCGCGCTCTTTTCCTCAACCATCGTGGGCAGCGGCTCACCCGCCAGGGCTTGTGGCTCATCATCAAGCATTACGTGGACGAAGTAGGTATCTCTGAGGACGTAACCCCCCACACGCTGCGACACTCCTTTGCTGCTCACAAGCTGAGCCAGGGCAAGTCTCTTCAGGATATTCAAAAGCTGTTAGGCCACGCCAATATATCAACGACTCAAGTTTATCAACACGTCGGCCAGGAGACCGAAACGTAGTCACCCACCCAAAGCTAAGGATTGAGAATTAAATAACTTCCTCAAATGCAAGCGAAATACTGGCCTGATTCAGTCGGCTAATGGGTAAGTTATTAAATCCTTAGCCCTAAAGTCAATCACCTGAGGCGGCCGGTGGGGGTTCTGCCGAATACGTTCCTTTTACGATGCACTTGGTACAACGCTCATATTGGATGCGTGATGCGAATATGAGCGTTTTATTGTCCCGCACGGCTTTGTTTTCCCCGCAGAAGCAGAGACTATACCATACGTCCAGGGCTTGCTGGGGTGCAAGGTTTCATCACTGAAGATGAGTTACTGAGCCAAACCAAACTTTCTAAGGAAGCGTCCAGAAATAACTTCCAATTTTCAGGCCAAGATTCCGAGTGTAATCTTTCAAAATGCACAAAGTTATTCTTGGACGCGGCCTAAACGTTTCAGGTTACTTCATACGACCAAATATGTTTAGTTTTTTTATGTTCGGCTCAGTCATACAAAGCAGACAACAACTGTTGGGGAGAATCAAATGAGTGACGAGTTTTTCACGCGCAGTGAGTTTGATGAAGCAGCTAATGCCATTCGCAGCCGAACCAGGCATCAGCCTCAATTCGGCCTGATTTTGGGGTCGGGTCTCAGCCCCCTGGCCGACGAAGTAGGGAGTGCCAACGTCATACCCTTCTCCGAAATTCCGCACTTCCCCGTCTCTACCATTGAGGGGCACGAAGGGAGGCTGGTCATTGGGGAGTTGGCGGGGCAAACGGTGATGGTGATGCAGGGCCGCACCCATTATTATGAAGGATATTCAATGCAGCGCGTCACCCTACCGGTGCGGGTGATGCAGGTTTTGGGAGTGCATACGCTGTTCGTCACCAACGCGGCGGGCGGCATAAACCCCGGTTTCCAGCCCGGTGACCTCATGCTCATCACCGATCACATCAATCTCATCGGTATGGCTGGCCTGAACCCCCTGCGTGGCCCCAACTTGGACGAGTTTGGTCCGCGCTTCCCTGATATGTCTTGCGCCTATGACCCAGCTTTACAGGCGGTTGCCCGCCGCCTGGCCTCCGATCTGGGTTTTGTCCTGCAAGAGGGCGTGTATATGTGCCTGGCCGGCCCCAGTTTTGAGACGCCAGCCGACATCCGGTTCTTGCGCGCTGTCGGTGTCGACGCCGTCGGCATGTCCACCGTGCCCGAGGTGACTGTAGCCCGCCACGGCGGCACCCGGGTGATGGGTGTCTCGGGTATCAGCAATGTGGCCATAGCCGACCCCAGCGAGGGTAGAGAAACTACTCATGAGGAGGTGCTCGAGGCAGGCAGGATCATCGTACCCCGACTGATCGGCCTGCTCAAGGGCGTACTGCGCGACCTGCCGCCGCATCCGTAGGAGCGACGCGTGCGTCACCCTACTACGTCAAACGTCATCTTTGAGCGACTGCCACAAAGCCACGGCCTGAGGATCAGGGACGGTGGCGTCAGGATGATAGCGATCCAACTCCATCACCCATTCGTCCAACCCCACATGGGCGAAATGGATCGGCGTATCTCTCCAGCATTAGGCCGCGATTTCTCCCCAAGCTGATGGTTGCACATTTCCTTATTTCGGGACAGACTTGACACTACATTCGGATTTGCCACGTGGCCTTTCTGCCCTTATACTTGGAAAAGTAGCATCGTGGCAACCCTCGATGATAGGGCGGTACATCCTCAATGACCATTCTCGTCAAGCTAATCGCCGACTACGCCTTCTGGCTTTATTTGTTATTCGGCTTAGTTGCGCTTCTCTTCTTACGTGCCTATCTGGTAGCCCGCCGGGAACGTGATAATTCTATCTTCGCCCTGGAACGTGAATCGGCCTCCGGGCGTATGGCGCAGGCAACCATAGGATTCTTGGTGACTCTCATAATTATCGGCGGCATATTTTACACGTCACAAACGCTGGTGGAAGAAATCCCACTGCCTGAGGTTACCCCTACTCCAACAGCGCTCATTGTGTTACCCCCTTCACCCACACCGCCACAGTTGCTACCAACTCCGACGCCCACAGACACGCCGCGTCCGCGTCCAACCTTGCCACCCCTGGAGACGGTTACCCCTACGACACCGGAGGTAGTCGTGGGTGTACCAGCCAACTGCCCCAATCCCGGGGTACGAATTTCAGAGCCCGGTAGCGGTGCTACTGTTTCGGGCGTGATCCAAATCATTGGCTCGGCCGTTGTCCCTGACTTTTGGTACTATAAATTCGAGTTTCAGGGTAGTGGCTTTAGCGATTGGACTTTCATTCAGCGCTTCGACACCTCAATCAACGGTGGTATCTTGGGGGCCTGGGACACACGGTCCGTTCCTTCGGGCGATTACCAATTCCGCTTGGTAGTAGTGGATAAGACTGGAAACTACCCAGAGCCATGCACGGTGCTACTCTCGGTCCGAAACGAGTGACAACGTGTTAGAAGAACAACTTATCGCAGTCGAAGCCCTCGTCATTGTTTCGCTCCTGGTCGCTTCCATCGTAGCCATTGCCGTACGCCGCATACGGTTACCATACACCGTAGCCCTGGTATTGGTAGGACTGTTTGTCACAGTTGAAGGGGACCAACTGATCCTTCAACTCACTCCCAGAAGCGCCTGGGTTTTGTATGCATCAATCCCCGAGTTCATCCAGAACCTGCTCGACTTCGACCCCGAGTTCATCCTGGCCCTGTTCGTACCGCCCATCATCTTCGAGGCTGCCTTCCATCTGGAGTTCAACCAGCTACGTAATAATCTGGTCCCTATCCTGATTCTGGCCGTGCCGGGTGTGGTGCTCAGCACATTGATTGTGGGCGGCATCATCTCGATCAGCATAGGCTTGCCCCTGGCTGTAGCAGCGGTGTTTGGCGCCCTCATCTCCGCCACCGATCCGGTGTCGGTGGTGGCTCTCTTTCGCGACCTGGGTGTGTCACGTCGGCTGTCCGTCTCCGTCGAGGGCGAGAGTTTGTTCAACGATGGCGTCGCCATCGTCGTCTTTAATATCGCGTTAACAGCCGCCATACTTGGCTCGTTCAGCCTGGCACAAGGCGTTGTTGAGTTTTTGTGGGTATCTTTGGGGGGATTGGGCGTCGGCGCCGCATTAGGCTGGCTGGTATCCCGCGTGATAGGCCGCATTGATGACTACTTTGTTGAAATCACCTTGACCGTAGTACTCGCCTCTGGAGCTTACCTGGCTGCGGAAGAATTACGCGTCAGCGGCGTGCTGGCCGTGGTGGTTGCTGGCATCGTCAGTGGTAATAAGGGGCGCCAGGGCATGTCGCCTACCACCAAGCTTGTGCTTCTCAGCTTCTGGGAATACGTGGCTTTTCTGGCTAACTCACTCATCTTCTTGCTCATCGGGATAAAGATAAACGTTGCCCAGTTGGTCCCGCCGTTTGCTTTCATTATGGTGGCCGTATTTGCAGTGTTGGTGGCCCGGGCTATTGTGGTGTATGGTTTGTTGTGGCTGACCCGCTTGGGCGGCGGCGAAGCTCATGTGCCCATGAGTTGGCGGCACGTCTTTTTCTGGGGAGGATTGCGCGGGGCGATTAGCCTCGCGCTCGCCCTGAGTTTATCGACTAAGCCTCTGCCTGAGCGTGGCCTGCTTCAGGTCATGGCCTTTGGTGTTGTGCTGTTCACTCTGCTAGCCCAGGGCACCACCATCCAATTTCTCCTTAAATGGTTGGGGTTTGCTGAGCAACCGGCGCATATAGTTGCCCGCGAGATGCAGTTGGGGCGCTTATATGCAGCCCAGGCCGGATTGAGTCGCCTGGCAGACCTACGCCACGACGGCTTGTTAGTCGGGGAAGTGTGGGCCGGATTGCGCGACGAATACCACAGGACCAGCAGCCAGTTGTCCGATGAGATGATCCAACTGTTTGTCCAGCATCCCGACTTGGAGCGGGAGGTCCTCTTGCAGGCGCGGCGGGAAGCGTTGCGGGCTGAGCGGGTAGCGTTAATCGACGCCTTGCGCCAGGGGCTTATCTCGGAAAGTGTGTATCGAGAGTTGACATGTGAGGTAGACCGGCGGCTTGATGCCTTGACTCTCATCAGTGAAGCCACCATACCGCCTACGACATCAGAGGCATAAGAAATGGGGCCCATCGTATGCGCAACACGTGGCGGCGAAGCCAGCCGCCGCACCCAGGAAAGAGCGATTGCCTTGGCCCGTGAGAGGAAAGCTTCTCTGATCTTCCTCTTCGTGGCCGATACCAATTTCGCCCGGCCGTCCGATCCGGCACTGGCCGAGGCATTGGCCGATGAGATGGAGCGACTGGGCAGGGGGTTGCTGTACATTGCCCGGACACGTGCCGAGGAGCAAGGCGTTTCCGCCGAAATGGTCGTGCGCTATGGGGCCGTGCGGCAGGTCATCGAAGACTTCCTGCGCGAAGTACAAGCCAGCACACTGGTCCTGGGCGCACCTGGGACCGGCTCGGAGAAAAAAGCCTTCTCGCCAGGAGAGCTTCCCCAATTTGCAGAGGAAATCAATGCCAGCACGGGTGTTAAGGTCATCGTTGTAGGGTAAGCGGAAATTTGTTCCTTGTTTGATAGACTTTCCGAGAAAGCTCAAAACTGAACGGAGGTCAAGCTGATGCCTCATCTATTGGTTGTTATTCTGGATGATTTGGAGCGTATGCCGGCGCTACTCCAAGGGTGGCAGAAGATTGGCGTGCCCGGCGTAACCATCCTCGCGAGTGTGGGCGGTTATCGAGCAAGCACCTGGCTCGGCCGGGTGGGCCTGGGTCCCTTTGACCGTCTATTTGAAGCTGAGGAAGTGCGACGGCGCACCCTGTTGGTTGCCATTGAGGACGATGAACTTTTGGCTACGGCCATCGCTGAGGCAGAGCAGGTGGTAGGCGGCTTTGAACGCCCGAACAGCGGCCTGTTGTTGGCATTGCCGGTGTCTCAGACCAGGGGGCTGTACAAAGCACAGCCGGAAGAGCCTCTCAAAGAACTTCCACCTGCCGTCCGAACAGACTGGATGGTACGGCGGGACACACCGGTAAACGTGGTCTTGGAAATCCTTGATTTAGAACCGACCATCGTTCGCCCCGATACCCCGCTGGACGAGGTCGCCCAAGCTATGCTGGGCCACTGCAACGTGCACGTAGCTTGCGTGGTAGCGGAAGACGAGCGGCTGATAGGCCTGATCAGTCTGCGCCGTCTGGCCGACGATCTCTTTTTCCACATTATACCCGAGGAGTTCCTGAGTGAGGTTACCGACCTCGAGGAAGTGATGCAGTACGCCGAAAAGAGCCGGATGCGTACTGCGGCGGATGCTATGCAGGAGCCGGTCTGGGTGAAGCCGGAGGATACAGTTAAAGATGCCTTCAGACGTATGCACGAAAACCGCCTATCAGGTTTGCCAGTAGTGGATGATCGCTATCGTGTTGTAGGATACATCAACCTGCTGGAACTGATGGCTGCTTGCTTCAGGCAACGCGACGAGAAACCCAGTTGATCTGGAGGAAACTTTATGAATACCACGTGGGTGGCTGCCGGCATTTTCTTGATCACCTATGGACTGATTGTCTCCGAACGCATAAATCGAACCATAGCAGCGCTGCTCGGCGGAGTTGCGATGATCCTGCTGGGGATTATTTCTCAGGAACAGGCCTTTGAAGCCATTGACTGGAACGTCATCTTTTTGCTGGCCGGTATGATGGCCATCGCCAATGTGTTGCGAGAAACTGGTCTCTTCCAATGGATTGCGGTTCAGGCCGTGCGATTAGGGCGGGGTGATCCCTTCTTGATCTTAATCATCCTCTCTCTGGTGACCGCCTTCAGTTCAGGGTTGCTGGATAACGTAACCATCGTCGTATTGGTTGCACCGGTAACACTTTTTGTGGCGGCCAGCCTGAAGGTCAGCCCCATGCCTTTTCTGGTGGCCCAGATTCTGGCTTCCAACATCGGTGGCGCAGCTACGCTAATCGGGGATCCCCCCAACATTCTCATTGGCAGCGCGGCTGGCATTGATTTCCTTACATTCACACTTAATATGACCCCTATCTCCGTAGCGATCCTGATCGTTTTTGTCGGCCTGGCTTTCATTATGTTCAAGAAAGACCTCCAGGTCAAGCACGGTGATTCGCTCGATGTCGACGCTCTGGAGACAGCGGAGTTGATCACCGATCCCAAGTTGCTGCGCAAGGCATTGGTTGTCATGGTGGGCGTCGTTTTGGGCTTTCTGGTCCACGGCGCCTTGCATCTACAGCCGGCGACTATTGCTCTGGCCGGCGCGACGATATTGATGCTCTGGGCGCGTAGCGATCCCCATGACGTGTTACGTGACATTGAATGGACGACTCTCTTCTTTTTCGTTGGGCTCTTTATCACCGTAGAAGCGGTGGTCGAGGTGGGAATAATTGATCGGTTGGCCCAGGGTGCTCTAAACCTCACAGGTGGAAATTTGGCGCTAACCTCAATGTTGTTGATTTGGCTATCGGCCGTCGCTTCAGGCATTGTGGATAACATCCCCTATACTGCAACCATGATTCCCCTGGTTCAGAACCTGGGCCAGAGTATGCCGGTAGAGCCGCTATGGTGGTCGCTGGCACTGGGAGCGGACCTGGGAGGCAACGCCACCCTGGTAGGGGCATCGGCTAATATTGTGGTAGCCAACCTTGCCGTGCGCAGCGGCTATCCTATCAGCTTTCGAACATTCTTGCCCTATGGGGTCATCACCACCTTGGTGTCCCTGGTTTTGGCCAGCTTCTATGTCTGGATTCGCTATCTGTAGCCGTCTCGAATCCACCAGTTTCATTATGGCAGTGATTATCTCACTGTCCGCAAAGGAGCGGTGCGGTGAGTTTCGGCTGTCCCGTGACGATCTTCTTGTGCGAGATCTTCTTGGTAGGCGGCAATGAGTCAGAATAACGTCATCATTGGTGAGTTGCGCTACAGCCGCGACATGCGGCTCTTCAGAGCCGTCACGCTGGGCCTGGGTGCGATCCTGAGCGTAGGTATCTTCTTGCTCGTGGGACCGATAGTCCAGTGGGTAGGAGCGCGCGGACCGTGGGCTTATCTGATCGCTGGCGCGCTTTTTTTACCCACCGCGCTCAGTCTGGCTGAACTGATGGCAGCCACTGGCCCGGGTGGACTCCGCAATTTAATCGAAGCCTCGGAGCGCCAACTGTCCAGCTACCTTACCGGCTGGGCGTTTCTCGGAGGAGGAATTGCCTTAGGAGGGCTTCTGGTTCGCGGTAGCAGCGAGTATTTGAGCTTGCTGGTTGCCGATCTTTTCGGATTGACTCTAGACTCACGCTGGCTGGGTCTTGCCATCCTATTGCTTTTGGCGGGCAATAATTTCCTGGGAAGTCGCGAGAACAGGTGGTGGCAAAATGCCATCGTCATCAGTGCTCTGATCACGTTGCTCCTTCTCGCTGGATGGGCTTGGTTGGGTGCTCCGCCAGGGCCTCCGTTGGCCGACCAGACATTTCTCCTAAATATGACCGCTACACTCACTCTCCTCAGTGGAAGTTTTTGGGGCCTGATGCTGATTTTGACCGCCAGCGAGGAGATGCGTCACGTTGAAAGGGACGTACCACGTGCACTCATCGCCAGCCTTGCACTGGGAAGTATCAGTGGCGCGCTTGTTTCGGCTGCCGTCCTCCGCGTTTTAGGCCCGGCTGCAACCCAGTCCCTTCCCCTTGCTGACTTGACTGCGCGCTTGGGCGGAGCAATTGCTCGGGGTTGGCTTCTCGTGATCGGGGTGGTCATCCTGGCTGCGACCCTCAATCGCACTCTGTTGACTCTCGCCCGGGTGGCGGCTGAAATGTCACGGGAGGGCTACTTGCCCCCCTCGTGGCGGGTCACTCATCCGCAGTTCCATACCCCCTATCTGCTATTGACCGGCGGGGGAATCCTGGTAGCCCTGACTTCAGTTTATGCCGACCCTATTCTGTTAACGGCCTTGGCTGCCTTGAGTTTCTTGATCGTGACTGTCTTGATTAATATCCCTACTATCCTCTCTCCCGCTGATCGACTGTCTCGAGAGCGTCCCTTCCTACTCCCTTTTTCCCCGTTGATTCCGGGCTTGGCTGTCGCCATCGACTTATTTCTAATGACGGCATTACCCGTCCGGGCTTTCCTCATTGGAGCGCTTTGGTTCCTGGTGGGAGGGCTATTTTACCTGCTCTACAGCCGGCGAGGGGTGGTCACTGCCCGGACGGGCGTAACCGTATTTCGGGAGGAGACCGCGGCGCGCGCCGAAGCGAAATATCGGGTCCTGGTCCCCATAGCCAACCCCGCCACTGCCGAAGCGCTGATCAGCGTAGGCAGCGCGTTAGCCCACGCACGCGGGGGGGAGGTACTTGCCCTACAGGTCGTCGTCGTGCCGGAGCAAACAACTCTGCTAAGCGGGCGACGGGCTGCCCGCCAGAACTGGTCACTCCTTGACCAGGCTGTAAAGCATGCCGAGGCGGCCGGTGTGCCGGTTCACCCCATTGTGCGCATCGCACACAGCCCGGTGGCAGGTATCCTTGATACAGCCAATGAGGAGGATTGTGACCTCATCTTGATGGGCTGGCGCGCTGAGTCCAATGCGCAAGCCCATGAACTGGGGTCAGTCATTGACCCGGTGGTCACTCAGGCGTCTTGCGATGTAGCTGTGCTCAAGGGGGAGATACCCGAGCGTTTGGAGCGTATTCTTGTGCCGACCGCTGGCGGTCCCCACGCACCCACGGCGGTGCAAATTGGCCTTGACCTGGCCGCCGAGTTTCAGTCTGAGGTCATTGCGATAAATCTGATACGCGGCCCGGTCACGATAGACGCAAGCCAGGAAGCACAGGCCAAAATTGACCAAACCCTGGAGGCTATTGAGGATGCCAAGCGCGTCAGCCGTCGCATTGCCTGCGCTGACGACATCAAGCAAGGCATCCTGGAGGAGGCTGCTCGCTGCGATCTGCTGCTGCTAGGTGCTTCGGAAGAGGGAGTGCTTGATCAGATCACGTTCGGTGGTCTGCCAGAGGCTATAGCTCGCGCCAGCCTTCAGCCGGTCATTTTGGTGAAACACTACCGTGGCTTGTCACAGTTCTGGTTGCGTCGCGTGTGGCGCAGTCTCTATAGCCTCTTTCCACAACTCGACAGATCAGAACGGATTGAGGTCTATCGGACTCTGCGACGTGGCGCCCGACCTGACGTCGATTTTTTTGTGTTAATCGTCCTCGCGTCGGTGATTGCGACGTTAGGGCTTTTGCAAAACAGCGCTGCCGTCATTATTGGTGCTATGCTGGTCGCTCCACTGATGACCCCGATTCTGGCCCTATCATTGGGCGTGGTGCTGGGAGACGTGCGTCTGCTCCGGTTGTCGTTGGAGTCGGCGTTGAAAGGTGTGACGTTGGCAGTGGCAGTCGCGGTGGGGATGGTGTTGCTTGCGCCCCGTTCCAACCTGACTTCGGAAATGATTGCGCGTACCCATCCCACGTTACTCGATTTAACTGTGGCCTTGGCTTCTGGCGCGGCTGGCGCGTATGCTATCGCGCGTAAGGAGGTGGCGGCGGCTTTGCCCGGCGTAGCCATTGCTGCTGCCCTGGTACCTCCTCTGGGTGTCGTCGGCACAGGTATTGCCCTGGCACGTCCTGAGGTAGCTGGCGGGGCTTTATTGCTCTTCGTCACCAACTTGATCGCCATCAGTTTGGCCGGGGCTCTCGTTTTCTTGCTATTGGGTTTTCGTCCTATGCCTGACGAGCGGGAACGTCAGCGAAACTTCCGGCGGGGACTTGCTGTGTCGTTGGTGCTTTTAGTGGTTATATCCGTTCCGCTGGGTTTTTTGCTGGTAAAGACCGTGCACGATAGTCAACTTCAGGAAACGGTGACTGAGGTCTTGATGCAGCAGGCACCAGCGCTGGGCGCTACGTTGGTGGACACGACCATTGAACGAGAGCAAACGGGCTTTCATGTAGTAGCCACATTTTACGCTCCCCAGGCACCAGATAGGAGTGCGGTTAAAGACATCCAAGACCAATTAGGCCGAGCTATCCAGTCGCCGGTTCGCTTAGAGATCGTCGTTATTCCCGTCGCCCGAGTGCCAGCCGAGTAGGTCCCTTGCCAAATCCCAGGGAGTAGGGTAAAATACCGCTTCGTTACCTGTAATTAACCAAGCACGAGGGTTAGGCCTGATGCCTATTTATGTATACGAATGCACAGAATGTGGATTCCACTTTGAGCAACAACAACGCATATCTGACGATCCGATTCAAGTCTGTCCGGAATGTGCGGGGCAGGTACAGCGTCTTATCCAGCCGATCCGGGTCATATTCAAAGGGTCAGGCTTCTATGTGACGGACAATCGCCGCAGTTCAGGCGGGTCTGATCGAAAGGGAAAATCTGCTAGCGATACGTCGAGCAACAGCAAGACCGAAAGCGCCAAGTCTTCATCTCCGAAGGATGAGCCTGAGAAATCTAAGTCGGAGGCATAGAGGTCGACAGAAGACCTGCCACTGCCTGGTGACCAAGATACAAAAAACGGACTTCAACCACGTGAAGTCCGTTTTGTTTTTTTCTTAGCTCATGTTCAGAACTAGTGCGAATGTACGAAAGCAGAAACGAATTTCGAAAGTCCATACATCCTATCTTACCATACTGTCACTTGTTCTGAACATGAGCCTTTTTCTTTCAACAGCTACATTCCATATCGCGTAAGCTCACATAAGCTGAAACCTGCCGGTGGCTGCCACAATCTTTTGCTGGTAGTTGGTCACATAACCTATCAGCTTGTCGTGCAATTCATTCCACTCTTCGGTGACGAGAATACTCTGCACCGTTTGTAGGTCCTCGGCAACGCCACCAGTGAGGATCTGCGGACCATTGCCATAAACCGTATACCAGGCTTCCGTCGGTCGAATCCCTAACTTCATTATTCCAGGTGCAAATTCACGCACGATGAACTCAAAGTACTCAGTCTCCTGACCAGGGCGGATATCCCAACTCATTAACAGCTTGACCATCCCGTATGCCTCTCTGTAGCCAACAGACAGCGACATGCTGTGGAGGAAAGAAAACACCCCGCATCCAACGTGTACTATCTGCCCTGAAGTGTCATCGCGACAAGCATAGCAGAAGACAGTAAAATGTGCAAATCGTTTTTTGGAGCTTACTGGCGAGAATCAATCCAGGCTCAGCAACGCTCCTAACTCGTTCCCATCGCCAAAGGGGCCGACGGCCGCCAATTGCAATTGATCATCGGTGAACAGGGTCTGGGCTACGCGTTGTACATCCTCGTCGGTGACCGCGTCGTAAGCGGTTAGTACATCGTCGAGACTGAGTATCTCGTCGAGTAGCAAGGCCTGTTGCCCATACCAGGCCGCGACAGCACCGCTGTCTTCCAAGCCTAGCACCAACCGCCCCTTCACGTACTCACGCGCTTTGTGAAGCTCGGCCTGGGGAACTGGCTCCTGGCGTAAACGGTCCAACTCGGCCAGCACAGCACGAATCGCCTGGGGAGTTCGTTCCGCTTCTACGCCGGCGTAAACGACAAGCAGGCCGGCTTCATCCAGCATACTGAGCGAAGAATCCACGGCATAGGCCAACCCCTGTGCCTCTCGGACTTCTAAAAAGAGCCGCGAGCTCATTCCCTCTCCCAACACAGTGTTAAGCAACCCTAACGCGAAGCGATCGGGGTGAGAGCGGGACAGACCTGGCGCTGCCAGGCAAAGATGTCCCAGTTCAGTCGGGCGGTCCTCAACCAACCAGCGTGGCGAAGGTAATCCGTCTGGTGCAGGCAGATAGCCATTGGCCGACGCAGATGGCCAATCTTGTAGTCGCTCTGTTGTTGTCTCTACCACTTGCTGGTGATCGATGTTACCTGCCACCGAGACCACAATGCGTTCTGGCGAGTAGTGGCGTTCCATATACCCCAGCAATTGATCACGCGTGATGCCGGACACAGTCTCGCGCGTACCGGCCACATCTCGACCCAGAGGGTGGTCTGGCCATACAACCTGACCCAACAAAATGCCCACCCATTGATCGGGTGCGTCCATCGACATATTGATCTCTTCGACGATAATGCGTCGCTCCTTTTCTACTTCGGTCGGGTCAAATGTGGAGAATCGGAGCATGTCAATCAGCACGTCGGCGGCCTCAGCGAAATGTGGCGCGGCAACTTTGGCCCAATAAGTAGTCGTGTCCTGGCCAGTGTATGCATTACTATAGCCGCCAATGCCTTCGATGGCTTCAGAGATGTGGCGCGCCGTTGGTCTGCGTGCCGTCCCTTTAAACAGCATATGTTCGATGAAATGTGAGGCACCCGCCACATCATCGGATTCGTAACGCGATCCCGTGCCCACGAAAAAGCTCACACTCACCGCTCGTGTTTGCGGCATAGTGAAGGTAAGAATTTTTAACCCATTTTCCAACGTTGTCTCGTGTAACATCGGTCCCTCGTCAGCAAAGTACTTGTCCACAAATAACTTCGTCCTTTTTTTAAATTGGGTGCATTCAGAATGAGTTGGTGAACTGCTCCAAGTGGACGACAGTCCACGGCTCGACCCGCCGGATTGGCATCCAGCTAGAGCTGCGGTTCTAACTGGTTTTGAACACACCCTATTTAATTAATGTCTGATTTGACATAAGATATATCTTCTCAAAATGTAGGGGCGACCACAAGGGATCACCCTGTTGGGCAGGCACAAGGCACTGTCCCTACCTCGAATTATATTGAGAGGATACAATAAGATTCATAGCACGTCAAAGCAGGGGGATGGAATTCAGACCTGACAGGTTGTCCGACGTGCCGTCGGCTGAGTAGTTTGACAATGTCATGTTTTGGCTTTGGCGGCTCGAATCACCCACTTAAGCTCGCGGGGGACGACAGTCCGCCGCCTGAAACGCGGACTGTCGTCCGCTCAGAGCTTCTCTACGAGAACATGACATTGTCAAGGTAGTTACGATTCAAGGTTATTAACAGACAAGTGCAAAAAATTGGGCCGCACGTTCGTGCGGCCTGAATATTATAATCTACTTTGAAGAATGAGCAATCTTGGCTTGCTGCGATGAACTTTCCGCTCACTCCACAACAGACCGCTCCCGCAGGTGACGCACACCCAGCAGAAGCAGAGCCAACACAAAACCAGCCATTGGCAAAACTGCCGTCAACCCTCCGCCGGTGACCGGAAGCAGCTCGTCATCTGGGCCAGGCGTTTGGTCTGCAACAGGAGTTGGAGGCACAGGAGTAGGTGTCTCTTCGGCCGTGGTCGCTGGCGGAGGTGTGCTCGGTTGAGCCGGTGACGGCGATGTCAGCGGAGTTTGAGCCGCGGCTGCTAGCTCGGCTGTGCTCCCTACCGTCAAAGTCGCCCAGGCCTGATCGGCAGCGCTTTCGGCGTAGAGTAAGCTGGCGACGTTCTTAAGTCGTGCACCATACGCCACAGTCGCATCGACTTGAGCCACAATCTGAATCGTCTCCTTTGCGCCCTGGGGGAGGTCACCGATGTTCACCGTGACCATTCGCCCGTCTAACACTTCTACTGTTCCGCGCGTGGTTGTCACATCGGCGACGGTGAGCCCATCGGGCAAGAAATCGGTGACGAAGACGTGGCTGATGGAATGCGGCATACCGTTTTCGATCGGCAGATAAAAGGCAACTGTTCCCCCGGGTATAAGCTCTGTTCGTGATACCCCCATCGTCAGCGTGGCTGGTGGATCGGGGCGGCTCGGGCTGCTGTAAAGTCCTACGTTGGCGATCATATCGAAATCGCAGCGCAGGCGAATAGCTACGTCGTCGGCCATCGGGCGCAGGACTTCGGCTTGTTTTGAAGGTAGATCTACTGACAGGAAGGCCACTCCCTCGCCTAGCGGTCCGAATTGATAACTGCCGTCGGTGGAGGTGACTTGTGTGGTCTCCCAGCCGCCATCACCCAATCGCAGGGTGATCCCTGGTTCGTTCTGAAAACCCCAATTAATGGCCGTGCCTCGTAGACCAGCGCAAGTACTTGCTGGTACATCTTCCTCACCTTCAGCTCCACCGCCAGAGGGGCCTGGTTGGGGTGGGGGAAGCGTTGGCCGCTCATCTTGCATCGGTGGGGTCACACCCATCGCGGGTTGGGCAAACCAGGTGGCCAACAAGAACAGGGTGACTAGCACCACACCACCGAATTTTAGACTCGAGGTTCGATTTTGCTTACGCACCGCACTACTCCTTTACGGCGCAACCGCAGTGACTATTTTCTCGCATTATGTCTATATTTTATGCTAAATTGACGAATTTGTCAACCCCTGTTTTTACGTTAACTATTCCTGTAAAAAACCCGTCCTGGCAAGTGGGATATTCAGGACGGGTTTCCGTGTTGTGATAAGATCGGATTCGCTGCTATGGCATTGGCAAAGTGGGACGCTTACCACCTGCTGGGGTGGAAAGAATGGTAGGCGCTTCCATCATCGCCCCATTCTCTGTCACACCGGCACCGGAGAGACTGCCTGAGAGATTGTCCGTTTCATTGTTCTCGTAAATGGCTCCGTATAAGGTGGTTCCCCACGAGTCGACCAAAGCCATCATTGGGCTATGCCTGCTGGCATAGGGCGCGCCGCCAGTCGGCCAGCGGTCATAGCGTTGATCGACCGACATCTGTGTGGTCAAAGTTATTTCTGCGCCAGGCGCCAGGTCGCTGGTCACCTGCCAGGCACGCCCGTAGCAAGTCGGGTCGTCCGGGCAATTGCTTATCCCTTGTTCCCCTGATTGGCTCAGGTCCTGCCAGGGCTGGTTGAGCCCGGGCGTACTGTTGGGATTAAGATACAAGTCTACCCAGAAATCGTCGGTAACTGCCTCCGTGCCCACATTTCTGACCACGACGTAGAGATGGTAGGTCTGACCTTCGCTCGGGGCAGCGCCACCCAGGAAGCCTATATCCGTAATCCTCAGGTTCGCGTCAGTAGGAGTCGGTGGCGTGGTGCCGCTTTTGATAACAATGGGCAGAAAAACCGTTCCTCCTGCGATGGTAATGACCTGGTGCGACACCACCTGGCTGTATGTCAGCCCCGTTTCGTTGCTTTCCACGCTGGCCTGATTGCTTAACGTAGTGCCGCTTACCTCAGCCGTGACTGTGACCTCGACGTTAACGGTGACGGCCTCGCTCGCCATCAGCGAGCCGACGTCGACGTTCAAAGGTGAGTCACTGACGATTGTGCCCTTTGAGGTGCTCCTGGATACCAGCCCCACGCCAACCGGCAACGTGTCGCTAATCACCACGCCGGTCGCTTCACCCCCACCTGCGTTGCGGGCTACGAGAGTGTAGTTCACAGTTTGGCCAGTCCGTACGTCTCCACTGACCGGATCCGCCGTCTTGGTGATGGACAGGGATGGGGTGGGAGGTAATTCCACGTCGAGGGTGATGACATCAACTAGCCCTTCGACGCTGCCAGTAATAGTCAATGTGCCGTCCATAGGTGTTGAGTTCGACGTCAAGGTAGCCGTTGCCACGCCACTGGCGTTGGTGGTGGCGATGAAGGTGCCGGATGGACCTGGAAACCAGGCCAGGGAAGAGTCGCTCAGGGTAAAGGTGATCACTTGTCCTTCGGATGGGCCGAAGCAGTCATTCACTGTGGCGGTGACCACCGCCGTTGCCCCGCCGGTGTACAGCGGATTGGGTGTTACGTTCAGACTCAGGCTGGTGGGCACAGCCGGCCCGCTGATAGTAACTGTCGGTGCGCTGCCAAAGTTATTTAGAGCACCGCTTTCCCCCAGTATTTGAACACTACCAGTTTCCCAACCTTCCAAAGCTGAGATAAAGATGCCCGTTATCGGGTCTGTGGAACCTGAGTTTGGTTGTATGTCCACATAGGGAGACGAAGGAAATTGCCCCAGTGTCACCGGTTGACCGGGTATAAGATTGCCCCACTGGTCGCTGACGGTTGTGGTGACGGCCGCCGTCTCGCACACCCGGATCGTTGCCGGGTTTACTGTCACCGTAAGCGTGTCAGGATCGCCAGGCAGCACCTCGAAGGGGCTGCTGACGCCCATAATAGGCGTGATACCCCAGGTAGCGGTTATCACGTCGGCAGGTGTGGCGGTGTAGACAGTTGCCGAGAATGAGCCCTGTCCGTTCACCAGGAGTGGAGAGATAGTCGGGGCGAGTGTGAGAGTGGTATCCGTCAAGACCACCGCGTCGTTGAAATCAACAATGTTGCCGTATTGATCCAGCGCAGTGATTCCTACGCTGAAGTCAGCGCCTGCGGTTTGAGGGTCAGTGACGTCGACGGCAAAGTGGTGCAGCAGACCGGGGTGGAAGACGACCTCGGCGCTATCGGTCGCTGTCCCCGCTGTGGCGGTCACCGTAACCGTGGCGCTGGTTAGCGACGACAGAGTGGTGTTTGCCGTGCCGCCGCTGGTGGCCGGATTTGGCGGAGTCACGTTGCTGCCCGCCGGTGTGCTGCTGAAGCTAACCGTAGTTCCATCATAGGCCGGATTGCCGAACTGATCCGTTACTGTGGCGGTGACCGGAACGTCTGTGCCCACCGTCGTCTCGGCCAGGGCCGGGATTATAGTGACTGTGTGCGGGTCGCCGGGTCGTCCGGTAGCATCTTCCTGGTCAACGTTATTGCCCAAGTTGGCTTCGGTGTCGTCAGAACTTACCTCGACTGTGTTGGAGAAGACGTCGCCGCTGGCCGACCAGGGAGTTGTAACCAGCCGCCCGCTGATACTGATAGTGATACTCGACAATCCATCCAAAGTTGGCGTCGTCCAGACGTAGGTAGGCGGAGCTGCGCTGTCGAACACCACGCCAGGGCTGGCCGAGGAAATGACGCTGCTTTGCACAATGCTGGTGGGTAGTGTATCAGTGATGCGAACATTGTCGGCGACGGCGTGCCCGTCGTTCCTCACCGTGATAGTGTAAGTGATAAGCTCATTGGCTTTCACGATACTGGGTGACGCCGTTTTTTCTAGCGCCAGCTCCACGGCATAGACCGTAATAGTTTCCTCGGTGGTGACCGTGTCCGTCTCTACGCTGGACATGGTGACCTGGTTGGTTAATTGGGCGTCATCGGGGATGGTGTCCTCGGACGTCACCGCCACGGTGATCGAGTATGGACCGCCCACATTCACCGTCCCGACGTCCCAGAATTGCTCTTGGCCGCTGCTGCCCGAGATTCCGGGGATGGCGCTCTGGAAATGTAGTTGTGTCGGCAGTGTATCGCTGATAACAACCCCGGTAGCGGGCGCATTGCCGGTGTTGGAGTACCAGATGGTGTAGGTCAAAGGGTCCCCTGCTTCGATAACGCCGCTGCTGGCCTCTTTGACCACGCTTAAAATAGGGGCACTTTCCACATTGACGATCGCCTGGTCGGCGTCGGTGATGTTGCCCGCACCCCGGATAATCGCATCGTTGGTCAGGGGTGTGCCATTCGGCAATGAGTCGGTCACCCTCACCGTCACCGTGATCTGGTGCGTGTCCGAAGGCCACAGTTCCCCAATTTCCCATACGTAGTTGCCGCTGTCGTGAGGCGGATCACTGGCCACAAAAGAGGTGTTTGCGTCGATGGTATCCGTAATATGGACGTCGACGGCGGGCGCATCGCCGCTGTTGGAGTACCAGAGAGTGTAGGTGATAAGGTTTCCCGGCTCAACGACATCCGTGTTGGCCTCTTTGAGCAAATGCAACTCCGGGTTGCCCAGCACGGTGGTGGTCTCAATGTCCTGGTCGTCGTAGCCCCCGGCCGAGCCTATGTTGGCCGTGTTGGTCAACAACGTGCCGCTTGACAGTGGGGAGACAACAGATACTGTGATAAGGATAGTGTCCGCATTGCCGGCGGGTAAATCGCCGATATCCCAGTAATAGGTTGAACCCACGATATTACTTGGCGAGGGACTGCTGTCCACGAAAGTGGTGTTTCCGTCAATGGTGTCGGAGATCACGACAGACGCAGCGTCCGCCCCGCCGGTGTTTGAATAGGCCAGCGTATAGGTCAATGCCCCCCCCGGCCAGATGGGATCGGTGTAGTCAGTCTTGACGATGTTCAGCACAGGGGCCTGCACATAGGTAGTAATAGGGTCACCCACAGCCCCGGTGTAGACGTTGCTGCCGGTGACGGAATAAGTGGCATTTATGATAGACACGCCGTCCATTAAGGGGTCGTTCACTTGCACCACATACGTTACGTCGCGGCTGGCTCCAACGGCCAGGGTCTCGCTGAATGCCCAGGTGAGTAGGTTGCCCACCTGGGTGGCCGGTGGCGTAGAGGTGACATAGGTTGTGTAGTCAGGAATCACATCGGTGATGGTGTATAGGCCCGTGGCCTCCAGGTGTCCATCGTTTGAGGCCCTGATCGTATAGGTAAGGAAATCTCCGGCCTCAACTGTGGGGGTGGGAGTGACCGATTTTCTGATTTGCCACTCGGGGGCATTGACGGTCGTATTGACACTCATGGTGCCCATGTCGGTGTAACTGGGGGCCGTGACACCGTAGCTCAATGCTGCGTTTACGATCTCGCTCTGGTCCGGCAGCGGTTCATCGACCACAACCGTGTAAACGAGTTCGACCGCACTATTGTCGGAGAAACGGCCAAAGAAATCACCTCCTGGAAACACCCAGGTTGCTGTACCTTGGTCGCAGTACACTTGGCTTCCAAACCATCTACCATCGGACGACTCAAAAATGGTGTCACAATTTGTATCCGCTGGCACAGTATCGGTTACGATAATAACGCCATCCAGGTTGAAACCGGTCTCGTTGGTAACCACAAGGGTATAGGTCAGCAGACCTCCTTGGTCAACGATCGAAGAATCGACATATTTGGTGATCGTTAATCCGCCCGTGGCCCTCACAGGCGCGGCGCCGATGGGCAAGGACAGCGCAATATCCCTGTCGGAATGTTGATTGGAAAGCAAAGACCAAGGTGTTGTAGCCCACTGGGAGAAGGATTGTGTAGTTGCCTCCATTTGAGGCAGTGCGGGCACAGGTATCGCGATGGTTGTGCCTGCTGCGATGGGAATCAACAGCAAAACCAGAGCCAGCGTAAGGGCCAGCACCAAAGAGCAACCCAGTCGGAACCATCTACTTCTTGTAGTATATCGCGAGACGTCGATTTCACTTTTCATATGGAAAACCCTATGCCTTTAACGTATCCTGCTATACAACAATGTCCGTTCGTAAGTAAAATCACAACTGGTAAATAACAAACCCTTGTACATCGAACAAAAAATAACCACAGAGGCACACCATTTGTCCCTGCACCTCCTGACCGGCGACGGTAGCAGGGTAAGACACGGCGGTTCTTTGTCAGCCAGCCGTGTCCCAGTGCTCTCTGTGTCTCACGTAACAGTCTCTTGTTAAACAGAGCTAATACTAGCTATAATAACTATAACATATTTCGCTTCATGCTGCGGTTACAAGTTGATTACGTACAGTTACAGATTGGTTACAGAATGGGAGAAAAACCAGCGGCTGGGGTGGATGTACCTAAAAAAACCAGGTTTTGTCGGTGCATTCCTTGAAATGCACCCATTCTGGCCAGAATTTGGCACTATCCTGGTTTTTTCATTAGAGACGTACTATGGAGTAGCATGTGGGGCTGAGGTGGCGTAAAAAGGGGGGTAATGGGTCATACCCATTATCCCAACTGGTTACCAAGCCAACTTCTCGTCTTAGGAAGAGCGTTTATCTCCAGGCTACTTTTCTTGAAGTCGAGTCAAATAATCTTGGGCAGCGGCAGTCGCCTCGGGATCACTCCCATTGTCGAGTTCCAAGAATTGTTGGAACTCTGAGATAGCTTCTGGGTTCTGGCCGCGCGTAGCATAAACGACACCCAAACTGAAATGTGCCTGTGGCAGCTCGGGGTCTATCTCCAGAGCGCGCTGAAACTCGCTGACACCCTGGTTCAGCAGTGCATCGTCAGGCACTGAATCTTGTAGCGCCTGCTGCACGTAGGCCGCGCCTTTGTTATAATGCACGTCGGCGTCATTGGGGCTAACAGCCAGCGCCGCGTCGTATTCGGACAGCGCTTCAGTCAGCCGTCCCATCTGGTAGTATACTACGCCAAGGTTGGTATGCGCATCGACGTATCGGCCGTCGAGGGCAATAGCCTGCTTGAAGGCGATCTCGGCGGGTACCATCAGTTGCGCGTGTGCCAAGGTTGTACCCAGTTTAAAGTGGGCTTCTTTTGATGTGGGATCGGCTTGAACTGCTTGCTCGGCCTGGACAATTCCCGGGATGGCATCGGCGGCCACCCGATAGGCTTCGACGGCCCGAAACTGAGCCCAGGAATCCTCGAAGCGACGTGCTTCATAATAGGCGCCTGCTAGATCATATTGCAGCCCATCATTCTCTGGATCAGCGGCAGCGGCTTGCTCCAACTCTGTGAGGGACGTATCGCCAGTCAGGCCAAGTCGGGGTGCGATTTGATCCCGTAGGCTAGGCCAGGCCAGGATCAGAATCAGGATCACCCCTGCCAGTCCCAACCCCACCTTTAGCCACCGCGACTGCCGGGATGGCTCATTCACAGAGTCAGACTGGATATTTTCAGAGTCGGGTTGGATATGGCTGTCTTCCAGTTCGTCGTCCATCTTTACCTTTTTCTGCTCGGTTATTTGTGGTTGAGCACAACCACTTGGGTCTCCTGAGGCAGGCTGCTTCTGGTCACCTTCAGCACATCCACTGCTTCAATTCGAGGAGTACCCATCTCTTTGAGAAATTTCTGAACCCCATCCAGCTTGAGCGAGATGGCGCTGGTCTTGTAATGCATGGGGATGACGATATAGGGTTCAATGAGGCTGATAATCTCGGCCGCCTGGGCTGCATTGAGCGATGTGCTGCCGCCGACCGGAACCAGAAGTACATCCACATTGCTGAGGGCTTCTACCTGGGGCTGAGTAGGTACCTGTGCTAAATCACCCAGATGACAGATGGTCAGACCGTCAAACTCAAACACGAAGATGACGTTGCGTTCATCACCATTGTCCTCATCCTTATCGCTCTTACGCCTGCGCCGTGAGGGATAGGTAGCAATTCCGGTGATAAACACCGACTTGATTTCGTACTCGCCCGGGCCGTCGACGACCTTGAAATCACCTTTGACAGCTTTGGTATTATTGTGGTGCGGGTGATGGTGGCTCACCGTCACTATATCGGTGCGGATCCGGGGCAGTTCATACCCCAACGTCTTGTCAAAGGGATCGGTGACTACTGTCGCATCCCGGTCGCGGAGGCGAAAGCAAGAATGTCCATACCAAGTTACTTCCATAGGGTATCGTGGACCTCCTAAAACATCTTAGTGCGCGCTTCAAATTCTAATTATACTGGACTTGCTTGAAAAGGGGAAAACTACAAAAAGCAGGCAACGCATCAACGTTCTTCGCGTTGCCTGACTATTTTGACGTTGTCAAGCTATTGATCTGAGCTATGTTGCGAAACAGATTTTGCCGCTTCACGGAGCATTGTGGGAAGTTTATACAGTGTGCCCGGATTCACTGAGGGCGAGTCAGCAACTTGTCCCCGTCACGAGTCATTCAGATGACGAGCGAACTTCAGTGCCAATTTGCGGAGGCCTGGATGCTGCGTCAATTGGTAAGACTGGTCGCCATCCAGGTTTTCCCATTCTAGAACTCCCAGCATCGCCAGATCCCCCAACTCAGAGCGCACCACTCGTGGGTCACGACCAACACTGCGGGCTACATTTTCGGCCGACCCGCATAGGTCTGGGTTCTGGGCAAAGAAGCTGATGAGATCCCACTTTAGTAAGTCATTGGCATATCGCTCGATAAATACCAATAGATCTATATCAACCTCGTTGCCAGGTCCGTTGGATGTCTGGACCGCCGTCATTGCTTTCTCTCTCGGGAGCTACCTGTGCAAGATCGTACCACAAAACCCTTCCACAAATAATCTAACACCGGAGCGGAGCATAAGCAATAGTACTTGCCTCTTATCCAGAACCTCTAATCGTCAGGGAAACAAAAAGGGCGTATCTTCTCAATGATTCGCCTCTACTTTTTGAGAAGATACGCCCTTTTTGTTTCCCTGACGATTAGAGGTTCTGGATCAACTGCCGTTGGTGTGCGTCAGCGCACGATGTAGAGTCTGCACATCGACGAAAGGACCATCGCTGCCAAGAGCGATGGTCGTGACGACATTCATAAAGGGGATTTTAATTCGACGCAACTGATCATCTCCCCAAGTCACATAGCCAGCCTCGCGATCGTGAATCGGGTAGAAGTAGGACATTGCCTGCCCTAATCGTTCTTCAACGTGTCGGACAAGGTCATTTGCTTTAGGTGGGGTGGTTATGATTACGAATTGCGATTCGCTGGGGTGACCGACGAAATCATCGATGGAACCTAGTTCATCGACGATGCTGGTGAGAATAAGCGCGACTGCGCGTAACACATCGTCACGTGCGACGAAGCCGTAGATCTCATTGAACATATCCAGGTCGGTGATCGTCACCGACATAGCAGCCCAATTCTCTCTCTCCAGAAGCAAGCTTAGTCTGTCTACGGTAAGTTTTTTGCCGGGGAGGCCGGTAACAGCATTGTTTTGGCTGCTGGCACGTCGCAGGGCGTTACGTACACGAAGCCGGAGTTCCTGCACATCGAAGGGCTTGGTGATGTAATCTATTGCTCCAAGTTTGAGGCCCGCGATGCGGTCGTCTCGCTCACGGCGCTCCGTGACGAAGATCACCGGCAACCGGCTGGTGCGCAGATCTTCTTGCAGGCGTTTGCCCACCTCAAAGCCATCAACGTCAGGCAGGCGAACGTCTAGCAGAACCAGATCTGGCAACTGCTGCCGACCTTTCTCCAAAGCCTCGTGCCCGTTGGCTGCCGTCACTACGCGGTAGCCCTGCGCCTCGAAGTATACGCGGAGCATTTCTGATGTGTCGATATCGTCTTCAACAATGAGAAGCGTGTGCTTCATAGTCGTGTTGCTCTCAATATGATGATACTAAGGAAGCGTCCAGAAATGGCCTTCAATTTTCAGGCTAAAATTCCGAGTGTAATCTTTCAAAATGCACAAAGTTATTCTTGGACGCGGCCTAAGGATTGAGAATTAAATAACTTCCTCAAATTCAAGCGAAATACTTGCCTGATTCAGTCGGCTAAATAGGTAAGTTATTAAATCCTTAGTCCTAATCAGAAAAGATCGCGGTTTGAGTCTAATCATCTGTTTGTGTCCTGCCCGGGTTGCCGGATGCATCAGTTTAGTGGGTCTTTGAATATGTCGAACCGACAGTATTCGTCACCCTTTGCATGACAGTCGAATTCTTCAACTCGAAGGTCCTTGCCGCCACTGACCCAGCGCAGCCCCTCCTGCAGGATGCCGACCGCGCCATAGCAAATAGGCTGATTGTTGCTACGTCCCCAGCAGACGGGGCACTGATAGATCGTGTAGATAAAACGATCGCCTTTTTCTTCGACCTCACTATGTTGGTCACTGAACTTGGTGAAGGTCTCGGCCATCGCGCGCAGGCCGACCTTTATCTTTGTGCCGAGGGGAATCACTTTAAATGCAAGTTCCCCTATTCCTATCATGGCTCCAAACTTAGAAATCGCATCTGCAAAAGTCGCCCGGCCGGCACGCAGGGCGAGCCCTCGACCTCCGCGTGGCCCGTACATCTCATCAATAGCCTGTCCGAGCGCGCCAAAGTCAGCGAAGTCAAATTCGCGGTCTAGATTATTGGGCGGGTAATTACCTATCAGATTCCCCAGGCCAGCCAGGTTGAGGACAGCATTTGTCCCATTTTTGCCCATTACCTCTTCTAGAGCATCTAGATAGATTCGCGCCATTAAGTTCGGATAGTAAAGTCCGCTTTTCTCAACTGCCACGTTTGACACCTCCAGATCTAGCGACCGGGACCACTCTGGGGATTAAACAATTTTCTCTAACTCTTCGGCCGCTCGCTTCATATCGAGAAATAGCAGGCCAAGCTTAGCCTGAGAGCGGGCCAAAACGGTCAACACAGCTTCCATCCCTACTGACATCAAGATGACGAATCCGCCTTCGCCTCGAATATAAACCTGATCGAGACTACCACGCCCTAATTCGCTCGCAATGCGCTCGCCTAAAGACAACATAGCTGCCGACATCGCCGAGACGCGGTCTTCTTCAACATCAGCAGGGAGTGATGAGGCCATTGTCAGCCCATCCACGCTAACTACAGCCGATGCCTCAATATCGGGGCTGCTGACTTGCAGATCTTTAAGGCAGGCAATCATCTTGTCAGTACGGCTTTCGTTGGCCATTGTTGTTTCACCTTATCTCTTATTTTGCAGAAAATGGTTGGGAGTCGGTCCTTAGACTCTACCTGAATGAACCAGCGCAAGAACTAGTGCGGAAACACCACCTGAGGACAAATTCGGCGCTTGACAGAAGCATAGATTGCAGTATACCACAGTCTTTACACGCTCGCCAAATAAATTTCAGGTTAGTTCTCGGTGCAAAACGTAGGTGAAGATGCGCCAGCTAAGTTTTGCACCAAAAACTTTAAGCAAACATAGCGTTAAAAGACACAGCGTCAATTGTTTCCTCGCGCACCAGCCACTCGGCGAGTTCGGTCAATTTGTCGCGATTGTCAATGAGAATCTGCTTCGCAGTCTGGTAAGCCTCATCAATCAGTCGTCGCACCTCGCGGTCAATTTGACGTGCCACCTCTTCGCTGTAATTCCGTTGCTCGCTGATCTCACGTCCCAGGAAAATCAATTCTTCTTTCTCGCCAAAAGTCAATGGGCCCAATTTTTCGCTCATCCCATATTGAGTGACCATTGCTCGCGCCAGCTTGGTGGCACGTTCCAGATCGTTGCTGGCACCGGTGGTCACTTCATTAAAAATTATCTCCTCGGCAACGCGGCCGCCCAACAGTGATGCCAGATCGGCCTTGAATTTATTGCGGTGCTTGAGGTAATGGTCCTCTTCAGGGATCGTCATCGTATACCCACCAGTCATACCTCGAGCCACGATCGAAATCTTGTGGACCGGATCACACTCGGGCAGCATCTTCATCACCAAAGCGTGTCCGGCCTCGTGATGGGCGATGATCTGTTTTTCTTCTTCACTGATGACACGGCTCTTGCGCTCAGGGCCGGCAATGATCTTTTCGATGGCCTCTTGGAAGTCAGGCATCTCAATGACTTTTTTGTTGCGACGGGCGGCAAGGATCGCAGCCTCGTTCACCAAGTTCTCAATGTCGGCTCCTACAAAGCCAGGAGTTTGTTTGGCGATCACCTCCAGATCCACATTGGGTCCGATAGGTTTGCCCCGTACGTGGACCTCCAATATCTTCTGACGCCCGTTCCAGTCAGGCCGATCCACCACCCCCCGCCGGTCGAACCGACCAGGCCGCAGCAATGCCGGGTCCAGGATGTCCGGCCGGTTCGTCGCTGCCATCACAATCACGTTCGTGTCCGTGTCAAAGCCATCCATCTCCACCAGAATCTGGTTCAGCGTCTGCTCCCGTTCGTCGTGACTGCCGCCCA
>DAOUMD010000032.1:0-111563 GCA_034412795.1 Anaerolineae bacterium | reverse complement strand
TACAACATATTCACGAATGTGGAACTGGCCCCTTTGAAGGTGGAAGATGCGAGAAAGCTGGTTGTCGATCCTGTTCGAGGGCAGTATGAGTACGAGGAAGATGCAGTTGAGTTGATCGTTCGTGCCAGCCAGGCTGAGCCATACTGGTTGCAGTATCTGTGCAGAGAGGTTCTGGAAGTGGTTGTGGCGCAAGAGCGGTGGCACATCACTGTCGAAGATGTCCAAAGGGCATTGCAGGATATGCCCATCGAATTCCCTCACAGCCAGTAGATACTTTGTTGAGCGCGGAGCAGACAATGCTGGACAAAATCAACCTCGGGCGAAGACGTTTTCATTCGGTAATCTTGATCATGCTCTTGGTGAGCGTGTTTCTTAGTTGGGAGTTAGTTTCGTCTGCAAATTCAGAGTTGAGGACCAATCTGTCAATCTTAAACTCGCCAATCTCTCCGCTTTCGACTCCCTCAAATGCATTTACATCACCCGTTTCACCGGTTTCTCCCCTCTTGACTCCTTCCGTTACACCCAGATCACCTGTCTCACCCATCATCTTTCCTACTTCCACCCCTCCAATTGCATTTACACCGTCCGTGTCACCACCATCCGAACCAAAAAGTGGCCTACCTGGTTTAATGCCATGGACTCTAGCTAGCATTGGTATTCTTGCCCTCTTCAGCAGTATAGGGGGGCTGGTAGTTTGGACACTGAAAACTAAACGAAGAATAGACAACGATCCTGAATATTTGTATGTTATCCTTTACACCAAGGCTAATCCATTAAAGAAACGCTTACTGTTGAGCTTGCTGATTTTATGGTATAGCCGCTTACAAGATACCTTAGACTTGGACACGGCAAATGTCTTACGGATGTACTTGAGTTGCCCGAGACGAACTGATACATCAGGCTACTCGCTCAAAGATTGGGAATCTGTGCTAGGGGCTAGAGAAGAACTGGTTTCTTCGAACTTGGGAAGTAATATTATCCAGCTATGTTTAATTCTTCAGGCGGCGGGTGAGCAGCAAACACTGATGCAGATTGCTACTTTTGGCCTCGATGTGGAGGAACTGACAGGTGGTGATGTTATCGTGCGGGCTCAGAGGTACCAATCCCGCCTGAGCAGTCAGGTTGTTGACTCGATACGCTCGGAACTGATAGCTTTGGGCAAAGTTAGCCAGATAATTCGCGAATACATAGCGCAGGTTGTTGAAAACACAGCGTTCGGCCAACTCGAAAAGGCGATGAATCTAATTAAGGGCATAAAACTGGAAAGAGATTCAAATTCTTATGAAGAGATCACCATCCAACAAATCGCTGAAAATTGGCGTAACATCGGCCGAGTTGAAATAGCAAGAATTCCATACATCGCAGGACGTCCAATTACTGAAACCGAGCTGTTTTTTGGCAGAAAGCGTGAACTGGCTCAAATCATGCAATCACTAAAGAGCAGCCATGTGGCTGTGTGGGGTAAGCGTAGAATCGGTAAGACATCTATCTTGCACCAATTAAAAGGGCATTTAATGCGGCAGCCTGAATCTCAGTATCGGTTCATACCGGTGTTCTTAAATGTGGAACCGCTGAGCGGTGAGGAATTGAATAGGCTGCTGGTCGAGACCACCCGGCGTTCCCTAGCTGAACAATTCTCGTTTGAAACATTGCCTCTGATTTATGAGAGAAAACCCTTGCACGAGTATACAGCTTCAGACAGCGAACGAGATCTAAAAGAAATCATCGCACAGCTGCAGCAAGAACTTGCCGGTTTCCAGATTCGGCTAGTGTGGTTGATAGACGAGGCTGACAAACTGCTGGGGCAAAGTCCCACGATTCAAACCCAGTTGAAGGCCTTGGCCTGTAGTCAGCTTCTGAGCCCGAACCTGGTCTTGGTGTTGGTTGGTATGAATCATCCACTTGGTCTTTCCCAGAACGGAGTTGATGCCTTCTACTCATCATTTCACAGTGTCCAACTAACATCACTTTTACCAGACGAGGCATGGAATCTAGTGGTTGAACCCGTGCAAGGTGCCTTCTCGTATGACGAGGATGCAGTAGAAAAGATTGTCCAAGAATCCAATTATGAACCATACTGGATCCAGCTGCTTTGTCGCGAAGCACTCGGGATTGCGTTATATCAGGAACGTACTATTGTAACGCTAAAGGACGTGGAAAGAGCAATAGTGATTTGTCGGACCACTCGCCAGCTTCTGGAGGCTAAGAGTAGATCATGGGCTATGTTGTAGGTCGCCCTGTAAGTGGTTCGGACTTCTACGGGCGTAAAGAACTTCTGAAGAGGATATATGAGGGCCCAGAATGGGCAACCTGGATCATCGGTGGAAGGCGGATGGGCAAGACATCTGTTCTGCATCAAATTCGTCACCGCGCAGGCAGCGACCCCCGCAAAGTCGCGTTGTTCTGTAATTGGCATCCAGCAAATGGTGTTAGCAGTCTCAAAGACATACTGATGACGTCGGTGCAAGATCCGGAGAATTATGTAACAGATAAATTGAATATCTCAGAAGCAGCCATCGAAGGGTTGCCTTTTTTCGACGCACTGCAGCACCTGGTGTGGCAGGCTCGTCAACAAAAATTGCAGGTTCTCTTGCTGATAGATGAACCTGAAGACGTTTTGCTTACGCTTGCTGCGTCTGATCCATTCTCGATGAAGCGATTGCACTCCAGTATGTTACAGAGTAAAGCTTTACACACCGTTATAGCCTCTGGACCTCGGTTGCGTGCTCTATACGACTTGGCGTGGAAGACCTCACCTTTCTGGGAGGGATTTGAGCAGTTGTATATTGGCCCCCTCGAATGGGATGAAGCCGTAAGTCTTATCCGCCAAACACAGTCAAATAAGCCCAAAATGGTGCCAGATAAGGTAGCAAGTTCAATTTTAGAGCGGACGGGACAAATTCCTTGGTTGATACAGTCCGTGTGTCAAGCAACAGAACCTTATAATGAAGAGTCGGAAGTACCAGATACGATCTGGAGTACACGGGAATACGATGACCGCTTTACCACAGATTACAAAGCATTGTTAGAGGAGGAAAGACGGGTTTTGCGTTCGGTTGGTAGATATCGCGAACCATTGAATGTGAATGATATTGTGTCTGACTGCGATATCTTAGAGGGTCAAGTTCTGCAAGCCTTGGAGCGGTTGCAGAAACTTGGATACGTTAAGCAAAGCCATCCAGGATTTTATGGCATCAGTAACCTTTTCTTAAATGAATATCTGGTGCTTGAACTATGGAAAACCATAGAGCATCTGGCACCTGACACACTTTCTCAGACTATGGGTCCAGGTACCGCCATCCAATCTTCCAGTCGTCAACGTCTTTCCCAGCACCGCGACGAACTCCAATCCCGTTGGGACGAGCTCACCGCCCACATCGTCGCCGTCCAGCGTGACCGGGGCTCAGAAACCGATGGCGAGCGCAGGCATACCCTCCAGGGCCGCTTGGAAAAATTGAAAGCCGAACGAGATCAAGTCGAAGCCAAGCTGAACACCCTAGAACAACAACTGGAGTAGCCCATGAATCGTCAAGATCGCCAACGCCAAAAACTAGCGGAGTTGCATCAGCAATGGCAAGACCTATCCGACCGCGTCGAGGCCATCGTTCAGCAACTGGGCGTGACCACCGACGCCGAGCAAAAGCTGGTGCTGGATAAGCGGCGGCAGGCCCTGGAAGCTGAACGCGACGGGCTGGAGCTGCAGATCCAGCGGCTTGAAGAAGCGCTGGGCATTATCCCCGAAGCACCGCCGGCCAGCGCGCGCCATATTGGCCCCCTGCTTGCCGAGATACCCCAGGCAGCGCCTGGGCCCATCAAGGCCCGCTGGGCGCTGCTGGTGGGCGTCAACCACTACGTGGATCCGGCTTTCCCAGCGCTCAAGTACTGCGTCAACGATGTGCTGGCCTTGGAAAAGACGCTCAAAGGCTTACATTACACGGTGGTGACCTTACACGATAAGGCGACTGAGGAACGTTTGCTGCCCACCCGCGACAACGTTGAGGCGGAGTTAGCCCGGCTGTGCCAGGTCGCCGGGCCGGACGACCTGCTGTGGGTTCACTTCGCCTGCCATGGTAAGTTGGTCGATGGCCAGCCAGTCCTCATCACCTGCGAGACCCGCGCGCCGACCTTGGTCCGAAAAGCACTGCCGTTGGCCGAGGTGGAACGCACCATGCGCGGGGGTAAGGCCCGCCGTCTAGCCCTCACCTTGGACGCCTGCCACACCGGCGTCGAGATTGGCCGCGACCTGGCTGATCCTGAGTTCATTCGCAACGCCTATGAATTGGCCGAAGGCTTCGCCCTCATCGCCGCCAGTACCGCGCAGCAAATCGCCCAGGAGTGGGACGAGAAAGAGCATGGGGTCTTTACCTATTACCTGCTGGAGGGTCTAAGCGGTCAGGCCGATCAAGCTGGTAAGGGCTTTGTCACTGTAGGCGACCTGGCCACCCACACCCTGGACGGCCTGCGCCGCTGGAACGTGGAGCACGGAGGGCTGCTCCAGGAACCAACCGCCCGCACCGATGGAATGGGGGATATGATCTTGGCGGATCATCGCGAAAACCCTCCTGGAGTACCATTACTTTCAAAGAGATCGAACTCAGTCACGGCCAACCCTTTTGGTGACCGGGGGCGCATCAACGACCCAGTTCGTTTTTTCGACCGCCAACGACTGGTACGCGAGATACAACAGCTACTTGTCAGCAGTTGTTGTGTTTCTCTGGTGGGACCGTCGGAGATTGGCAAGTCGTCGCTCCTGTATTACCTCTACCTGACCCGTGAGCAATGGCTCCCTCACATGCTGGTAGAGTATTTCGACTTGCAACGCATCCTGGACGAGGAGGATTTCTGTGAGACCATTCTCGCCCGGCTGGGGCAACCGGGCCACGAGCTGCGTGACTTGAAACGGGCATTGGAAGGGAGCCGTGTAGTTCTGCTGCTCGATGAGATAGAGCAATTGGCTGAGCCACAATTTCATCCGCGCTTGCACGACTTGCTGCGTAGCTTAGCGCAGGAGCCGACGTTAGCAATGGTAGTGGCCACCCAACGTCCATTAGTAGATGTCTTTCCACCTAGTGGCAAGACATCACCCTTCCACAACGTTTTCACAACAAAAAAGATGGATCCGTTCACCCCTGCTGAGGCCTGCGCTTTCCTAAAACATCGTCTGAAAGATACTGGCGTCATTTTCACTATTGACGAGATGGATGACCTGATCGCGCGTTCCAATAGTCATCCAGCCTATTTACAGATAGCTGCTTATCAGCTATTCAATGCAAAGCTTCTGTGAAAGACAGACTATGGCTTTGACAGAGAGGATGTGTTATGCCCACTTTTCCTAAACACTATGGCCCACCGCTGCCTGATCGTCTGGACCCACTGAACCCGCGCCACTATCTTATGTTGCTGAACTGGGTCTTCTTTAGGCCTAGCTTTCTGAAGCACTTTGTTCGCAAGGCTGTTCCTGAACAAATTGACAAGCATGGTGTGAGATCCTGTTTGGCTATCCTCCGCCATCCTCCTTGCCGTGACATGTTTATCATCTCAGGGGTTCTATCGGCTCTGTTTCTTTCCCCTCCTATTATCGCGGCAATTTCGACCGGCCGATTCTCTGCGCTTATGTTTTTCATAGTTGGCCCCTTGGTTGGGCTAATAGGAGCTGCAATATATGGTGTAATTGGCGCTACGACTGTCTGGAGTGGCTGTAGCTCTTCGATCTTGGGAAGTGTCTCTTTTCTGGTGGCCTACTTTCCGACATATGGCTTAAGCAATCTAGTAATACTCTTCCTGCCACGAGGGGAAGATTGGATTGTACTGATATTTCTTACTATCTGGCTTGCTTTTCCATTGGGAATGGCGATCAGCCGGTTATCGCGAATAGATTTCTCTAACACGCTGTCTACGGTGTCTTACTTAACCATCTTGATTATTACTACCATCTTGATTATTAATGCACTACTATCTTTCGCGATATTGAGGCTTCCCGCCTCCTCGGGTGAAGAGACGGATATCCACCTAACCCCTGTCCTGACTACTATCATCATTATTCCATTCATCCTACCCGCGGTGTGGGGATGGTTGGTTAGCATTCTAGCACAGACCGGCTTCAGCATCCTAGTCGAAGCGCCTTGGTCATTGTGGCTTGCTCTAAGGGGCCCCAACGCTTCTGCTCAAGCCTTGACTACTCACCCCGTGCGCTGGGATGAATCGATGATGGTGCCTGCCCCGCGTCTTGCTTTCCTTTTGAAATGCAGTCTGATTACTGATGAAACACTAGGCTTGCTCCAAATCAGACGAGTGGCAGCTAACCCCTATCAGCGTTGGGCGGCCCAGAGGGCAGTCTGTGATTACGCTGCAACAACGACTGATCCCTTGAAGTTTATGTATCGAGTATTACGCGATCCCCGTCTGGACGAATACGTTATTAGGCCAGTAACGGCTAGACAGCAAGACAGATTCTTAACAGCACGTGCAGTTGTACTCGGAGAATGGTCTCATGAATTCATTGATGGGACTCAGGGTTTGGTCAGCCCGTCAGAATGGATAGCCTATATTCTTACAAGACTACTTCGCCGTCGCCAAGTGACCCCGCTTTCGCAATTTGCCGGCTTCGCTTGCCAATTCCTTGATGACGGGAGAGTTGAATCGAAACATTTAGACCTGCAACAGCACGAGCCGATTCTGGCCGATATCCGGTCATACCCTCACGGTGAGGAAATCTACTGCTCCTTTGTTACGCTGGCCACCATTCTTGAGGCAAAAGACACAGAAGGCATTGCTGGGTCACTTGAGTGTCTTGATTGGACGGATACCCTACTGGAACCTCCGCTGAGACCTGAGATTGTGGATGCATTGCGCGCCTTGGGCGATGTTAGTGGCGAAGTCGCTCAATTCCATCGTTCGACCAGTAGGGCAAACCAGGCCATGGCGCTTAACCGAGCTGCTGGTGCCCTTGAGGAGATGGACGCGTATGTACGGGAAAAGACCCATCCGCCGGAACGAGCACTTCTGACTCGTGTCGTACGGCAGTGGCAGACCATCATTGCCAAGGCCCAAGGCCAGCTTGGGGAAGAGACACTGCGAGAAATAACCCCCAAAGTCCGACGGGCCGCTGGTATCGCCGAGCGTCGTGCTACAATCTGGCATCGTCCCACCACACCGCTTTCTAACCCTTACAAAGCCGGTGATCCGGTTTACCCGCCTCTCTTCACCAGCCGCAAGGATGTGTTCGATCGCATCGGCGAGGTGTGGTCGGACAAGGAGAACCCCGACTCCATTATTCTTTACGGCCATCGCAGGATGGGAAAAACAAGCATACTACGTAATCTGGACCAACACGCTCCGCCGGGAAGTGTCTTGGTCTATATGGATATGAAAGGCGAGACCAGTTTTGTCCAAAGCACTGCCGACCTTCTACTGAGCTTGGCTGAAGGCATTCATAGTCATGCTTGCCGCGCCCTTGAAGATTTCAGTGTCTCTCCCCCCAACCCTGAAGAGTATCGCAGCCCGGCCCAGGCTCAGTTCTGCCTGGACCGGTTTTTACGGCAGGTACAGACCACTCTCGGCAAGCACCAACTCATTCTGGCTCTAGATGAATTTGAAGCAATCGAAGACGCAGTGCAGGGAGAACGTATAGGGAAGGGGATTTACCAATACCTGCGGTCAAAGACCCAAGAGCCTTGGCTGACGATTGTCTTCGCTGGCCTACACACGCTTGATGAAATGAGCCGCGAATATCAGGAGCCTTTCTACGGCTCCTATGTCAACATCCGCGTTTCCTATCTGAGTCGGGAAGCTGCCGGTCGTTTGATCACCAACCCTACATCCGACTTCCAGGTAGACTACGATTCAGACGTCGTTGACCGGATCATTGAGGAAACCCGTGGGCAGCCAATGCTGGTGCAACATATTTGCCAGGAATTGATCAATCACCTGAACTATGAGCTTTTCGACCTGAACCGAGAGCGGGAGGTCCGAATCAACTTGGAGGACCTGTCGGCAGTTCTCACTGACGAATTCATCAGTAGTGAGACCCGCTATTTTGATGGTGTCTGGTCCCAGGTGCAAGACGATCCGGATCAGGTGGCCGTTTTAACAGCAATGGCCCAAAGAGTGACAGCTTGGACAATAGATGGATTCGTAGAAGCTACCGGTCTGGAAGACAGATCCCTTCGCCATGCGCTTCGGCAATTGAATCGCCGCGACATACTGGCTCCGCTTGACGATGCACCCGAGCAATGGCATTTTCTAGTACCCCTGATGCGGCGTTGGATTACCCTCACGAGGACGTAGCAAGATGTAGAGGTTTGCTCAACATTAGGAGCACCGATGGAGCCGAGCTTGATTGGCGCACGCTAGAAAGAAGCAACTGGGGTAGCCCGTGAACCACCAAGACCGTCAACGTCAGAAACTAGCCGAGTTGCAGAAGCAGTGGCAGGATCTATCGGACCGTATTGAGGCCGTCGTCCAGCAACTGAGCGTCACCACCGACGCTGAGCACAAGTGGGCCCTCAGCAAGCGCCGGGAGGCCCTTGAGGCTGAACGCGACGGGTTGGAGCCCCAGATTCAGCGGCTCGAAGAAGTGTTGGAGGTCTCATCTTCTGAGGAACAACTCGTCACGCAGGTTTCAGAATCTACGGAAGGACTGCCTCCCAGCCCATTCGGCGATATGGGCCGCATCACCGATCCTGACCGTTTCTTCGACCGAGAGGAGTTGCTACGTCAGATTTTTGAGAGGCTTGACGAGGGCTTTAATCTCTCACTTGTGGGCGAATCGGGAATCGGCAAATCGTCACTGCTTTCGATGGTCTGCGCACTGGGACCGAAACAGATAGCTCAGACACCAAAAGTATTTGCCTATCTGGACCTACGATTGGTGGATGACGAAAATGACTTTTACTCAGCACTATGCGACTTGCTGGAGCTGCCGAATCCGGTGCGAGGTTATGGGCTGGCACGGGCATTGGCTGGCCGTCACATTGTGCTCTGTATTGACTATATGGAAAAAATGGCTTGGGATAGCTTTACAGTGTGCGTCCAAAGCCAGTTGCGCGGCTTGGCTGAGGGTCATGCCGCGCCGCTAAAGTTAGTTATTGCGAGCCGTGCACCTCTGCCCCAATTATTCCCTGAATTACCCCGCAATCCATCACCATTGGCGAATATCTGCCTCAAATTGGATGTACCACCGTTTTCGCGAGAAGTGGCGTGGAGCTTCATTGTGCACCGACTGAAGAGTACGTCCATAGCGTTTACGGCGGTTGAAATTGACGGTCTGGTCGCAGAGAGTGGCGGTCATCCTGCTAAACTGCAACGCGCTGCCGCTAAATTGTTCAGAAATTACCAAAAACTCGCTCCAGCGCAGCTATCTGACATGCAGCATACTGCAGCAATCAGTGCTATCTGTGGCAACCTACTTCAAGCGCGGGAGGCAGAAGGGATCTCAGTAATTGCCGATTACACTAGCCCCGAAATGCCCCCAGATGCGATCAGTGGTCTCCCCTCTGGATTGGATGAGGTGCTGGCTGAACTTGATGGGATCGCGACTGTAACGCGGAGCTACTTGGATTTTACTTCACCTGTCAGTAAGCACCTCGCTCTGCTGCGTGTGAACGAGAAGCTCACAGTGGTGACTCAACAGAAAGACGATATGCCCGAGCCATTTGGCTCATTGCTGGGACAGGTAGTAAACCACTGGCGTCGTGTGCTTGAGGCAGCAAAAGGTGAACCTACAAGGGCATATATGTTTGCCCCAGTCCCCAACCCTTACGTTATTGCTAGTCCAGTTCTCGGTAGCCTCTTTGTGGGGCGTGAAGACATCCTGGACCGGCTAACAAAGCTGTGGGCCGGTAGGGAGCAGGGATCTTCCGTCGTGTTATATGGGCACCGACGCATGGGTAAGTCCTCTATACTGCATAACCTAGGCGTACACTTGGATCCGAGTATGGTGGTAGTGGATTTCAACATGCAGCTCGTGGGGCTTGTGGGGAGCACCAGCGAGTTGCCTCTACAACCTAGCGCTCGCAATATACGGCTCACAGAGTACAGAATCTTCAATAACTTCCGAATTATTGGAGCCTGATAAGCGGACTTTCACTACCCACAACCCTTATACTGCATTCGACCGCTTCCTCAAACAACTCGACCGGCTGCGAGAGCAGCAGCGCCTCATCGTGACCGTGGATGAGTTCGAGTTGATCGAGGCTATGATTGCCCGTGGTAAGTTGGATCCGCGCCTGCTCGACTTCTGGCGCGGGCTGATTCAGACTTATCCTTGGTTCATAATGGCCTTTGCCGGGCTGCATACGTTGCAGGAGATGACGCATGACTACTGGCACCCGTTGTACGGCAGCGTCACTGCAGTGCCTGTCAGCTTTCTCAGCCACGGGGCGGTAAGGCGCTTGATCACTCAGCCCACGCCTGATTTTCCACTGGACTATGACTCTGAGGCGGTGGAACGGGTCTTCGCTCTCGCCGGCGGCCAACCCTACCTGGTCCAGCTCATTGGCTACGGGCTGGTGACGCGCTTCAACCGGCAGATCTTCGAGGAGGGCATCGAGCGTGAGCGGCGTTTCAGCCTGGCCGACGTGGAGGCGGTCATCGGCGCTCCCGAGTTTTTCCGCGTCAGCGACGCCTATTTCACCGGCGTCTGGCGGCAAGCCGAGAATGGTCAACCGCCGGGGCAGACGGCGGTGCTGCGCGCCCTGGCGCACGCGGAGACAGGGATGAGGAACAAGGAGATTGCCGACCAGGCTGGGTTGGCCTCGGAGCAAGTCAAGGGGGTGTTAGACACTTTGAAGCGCCACGACGTGGTGATGGAGGAAAACGGCCGCTGGCGCTTCACGGTCGAGTTAATGCGTTGTTGGGTGGTGGGCAAGGAAGGGGATCAATGAACCAACTATACGCCCTGTTGGTGGGCATCACCCGCTACCGGTCACCGGACATTCCCGACTTGCGGGCGCCGGCCAACGACGTGGCGGCCCTGAAGGCCGTCCTCCAGTCCCATTACGGAGTTCCGGTGGGAAATATCCACAGGCTGCTCGACGAGGAGGCCACACGCGAGGGGATACGAGCCGCCTTCCGCGAGTACCTCATCGCCCGGGCCGGGTCCGGCGACGCCGCCCTTTTTTACTATTCGGGGCACGGCTCCCAGGCACCGACCGTGGACCCCCGCCTGGAGCCCGACGCCCTGGACGAAACCATCGTCCCCCACGACAGCCGCACGCCCCGCGTCTACGATATCCGCGACAAGGAACTGGGGGCCTGGGTAGCCGAATTGGGCCGGCGTGGAGTGAGTAATGTGACGGTGGTGCTGGACAAATGCCACGCCGGGTCTGGCTGGCGCGCCGCCGATCCGGGTGAGGCGATTCCCCACGCCATACCCAAGGACGAGAGAAAGCCGCAACCGGCCCTAAAGGACTGGGATGGAGAAACCTTATCCGACCCAGCCCTGTGGCGTGCCCATCCCGAGCACATCTTCATAGCCGCCTGCCTGGACGTGGAGCAATCCTACGAGTGCTTTTTCTCTTCATCGCCGGATGGACAGGTTGGGGGGCAATTCAGTATCCTCACCTATTACCTGCTGCGCGCGCTGCGTGAGCCGGGGCCGGACCCTACCTATTCTACCCTCTTCAACCGGATTGCACCCCTGGTCACGGGCCGTATGTCGTCCCAGCACCCCCAAATCGAAGGCCGGGTTGAGCGCAGGCTTTTCGACGGGGTGTTCCTGCCCCGCCGGCCGGGGTTGCCAGTGACTCACATCTTAGGCGACCGCCTCACGCTGGCCGGCGGGGTGTTGCACGGGCTGGCGGTGGGGACCGTCCTGGACCTGTATCCCCCCGGCGGCCAAGGTGAGCCCATCGGGGCGGCGCACGTGGAGGGGGTCGGCATCGACCAGGCGACGGCCCGGCTCCAGCCGGGTGCGGAGGTCGCTGCATTGGAGACAGGGACCGAAGCTCGGGTGGCGGGCGGCAATTACGGTGTTCGGCGGCGTTCCGTGGCCGTCGAGGGCGAGGGGACCCTGGCCCAAGCCATTCAGGCGGCGTTGGTCGGCGAGGGTCTCTACCTGGCGCTGGTGGATCCCCGGCTAGGCTCCGAGTTCCGGGTGGTGGTGGAGGGCGAACACGCCCGCATCTGCGGCGCTTCCCGCGACGAGGTATTGGTGCCCTCTCCATCGGGCCCCAATCTCCCCGACGAAATACGCCGTTGCCTGTGGCACATGGTCCGTTTCCGCAACGCACTAACCATGGAAAACCCGGCCTCGGCCCTGAACGGCTCCGTTCAACTTTGGCTGCGCGGCGGGGAAGGACGGTTGTCGCCCGACGCGGGCGGCGGCTACCGCCTGCGCAGCGGCGACGAGATTTGGGTGGAAGTCGAGAACCGGGGCGGGCGTGACTTCTACCTGACGCTCTTTGACTTTAACCCTAGCTTTGGGGTTACCCGTCTCTATCCTTACCCGGGACACATGCACGAGACCTTCCGGGCTGGTGCCTCTCCCTTTGTGATCGGTTGGGGGGAATATGCCAAGCCATTGCCCATCTGGCTGCCTGAGGGGCGAACGCAGGGCGACGACTATCTCAAGCTCTTCATAACGAGCGCGCCTGTCAACTATCTGGACGTGCTGGTCCAGAGTGACCTGGCGGAGGCGCCGGCCACGCCGCGAGGCATTAGCTTCCGGGCGACCGGTGCTCTGGCCCAACTAGTGACCGAGACCGTTACCGGCCGACCCTCGCGGGTCGGCGTGCGGGCTGCTGACGATTGGGCAGCCATCCAGATCCAGTGCACCGTGACGGTGTAAGAGCACAGGAGTATCATAATGAAGGGTCGGAATCTCATCATTTGTCTGCTGATTTCCTTGCCCCTGCTTACCGCCCCGGCCCGGGCCCAGTCGGGGCTGATTGCGGTCGATCGGGAGGTCGTCGAAATTTTCGGCACCCTGGGCAGCGGCGCTCTGACCGGGAGCCTGCGCCTGACTGCCGAACAAGAGGTAGGTGACTTGGTCTTGCTGGCCTCCGACCTGATGGACGTGACCGGTAGCGGGGTCTTGCGCGACCCCATCCCCGCCTCGGCGCTCAGCATCAACCCGGCTGCCGAGTGGGAGCAACTGGCGGCAGGGAAATCAGTCCAGGTGGCGTTCCAGGTGGCGCCCCCGGCCGAGGTTGGCATATGGTCCGGCACTTTGACCGTGCGCTGGGGGAGTCCCGAGCCGGGCGAGCTGCAACTGCCGTTGACCCTCACCGCCCGCAATCGGCCCGCCTTGAGCGTGGCCGAGCCGGGGCGGCTGAAGGTGACCGGCGTCCGCGGGCAGCAGGTACCCCGCACCTTTTTGCTGCGCGAAACGGCTAACGGGGTGCCGACGACCGGCTTGCAGGTCGTCACCCAGGATCTGCCGGGATCGCAAGGGGGCAGTGTTTTGCCGGCGGACAGAATACAGGCCGGGCTGCCCGACACCCAGCTAGAGGGCGGCGGCTGGATGACCGTCAGCGTAATCTTTGACCTGGGTGGCGTGCCCAGTGGGGAATACACAGGCAGCCTGCTGGTCACAGACGACTATCACAATGCACTCACCGTTCCGCTGGAAGTGTCCGTCAAGGACCGCGCCCTGTGGCCGGTGCTGGTACTCATCCTAGGTGTGGCGCTGGGCCGGAGCATATCCACCTATCGCACGCGCGGCAGGCCACGCGATCGACTGACGCTGCGCATTGCCGCCCTTCGGGATCAGGTGAGACAGGAACGCCAATTCCAGGAGGTGCTCCAGGGATCGGTTGAGAAGATTCTAATCCAGGCCGAAGCCGAACTGGTCTCCGGGGATTGGGAGAAAGGTAACGAGGCAGCCGAACGCGCCGAGGCGTTGATCATGCGCTGGCGCCAGGACCGGGCGGAGTGGGTCGAGCAGATTGAACGGATACGGGACCTCAGCGGTTGTGTAGAGGGGATGACCTCCGAAGCGCCGACGGTTCAAGAGCTACGCCGCCGCCTGGTTCGCATCGACCTGGAGGATTTTGAAACACCGGAGGCCATGGAAGAGGAAGTGACGCGCGTCAAGGTGGCCCTGAGTCGCTTCGAGCAGTTGGCAGAACGGTTAAGGCAGATTCGGCATGTCCTGCAACAACACCGCGGGCACCTGCCGGCCGAGGTCTTTCAAGCCTGGCAGATCCAGGTAGAAGACTTGCAGCGGCGGCTAGATGTTTTGAGGACGGATGACGAGACCGAGGTCCAAGTCCTGGCAGATGATATGGTGGCCAAAAGCCGGGAACTGAAGGCGGCGATAGACAACTACAGCCGGATGGAGGGGCGCAGAAAGGCCTGCGTCGGTGAAGCGCGAACCGCGGTGAATGAACTGGGAAGCCCTGGTTCACCCACTTTGCCCATCGCCAGTGCTGCGGACCAGGCGCTGCAGCGCGTCGAGGGCGAGCAGGACAGAGATCCCGAGTCGACTACCGACTGGGCAGAGAACATCTGGCGAGGCACCTGGAGCGCGCTGCATATTCTGCCCCTGGCCGGCGAAGAGCCGGGATCGGTGGCCGAGGCAGGTCGAGCCTTGCGAAGCTGGCTCTCGGACGGAAACAACTACCTGCAGGCGACCGACTCGTTTCGTGCTGCGCTGAAGGAGCGCGAAAGCGCGTTGCAGACCGCCCTTCAGGCCAGCCAGGTGGCTGTCGAGTGGCCAGTTGAACTCCCGCCACCCCAGGCACCGGCCGCCAAAGGCATCCTAACCGACTTGCACAGATTGGAAATAAGTATGGCACTCGAGTCAACGCCTACGACGGGTCTTGAATTGGCGGAAGCAATTGACGAAGCTGCCCTGTCGGAACCGCCGTCCGGGTGCCTGGCGGGCTTGCTGAAGCTTTTTGCGTTTGAACGACCGCGCGCGCGGGAGGCTGAAGACGCTCAGTCCTCCCGCGCGCGGTTGCGCCTGTTTACGATTACCACCTATATAGTGGCCTTGGGGCTGTTGGCCTGGGTGGGCTTCAATGAGTTGTACGCCTCCTCCGCCACCTTCGGAGCCAAGGGTGCCCTCGACTACTTTGCGCTCCTGGTCTGGGGCTTTGGCGCGGAGGCCACCCGCTCGGCGGTGACCGACCTGGTGACGGGATTGGTGGAGGGTGATTGAAGGTGACGTTCTTTGTAGAAGGAGGCCAAATTGAGCGATGCATCGGATCGGCACATCGGACCCAGGCCAGAGTCACAGGATGAGGCCTCGGCGACCATCCAACGTTGGCGCGCGCTGCTCATCGGCGTGCGCGACTACGAAGATCCCAGCTTCAGCCCGGTGCGCTACGCCGTCCAAGACGTGACGGCGCTGGCCGAGGTGCTGCGCGCGGGCGGCTACGAATCAGTGCAGGAGCTGCACAGCGACCAGCCCCCTGACATGCAACCCACCATCAAAAACATCGCCGACGCACTGGATACCTTGGTCCAGGGGGCTGATGGACACACATTGTTGCTGGTCTACTTCGCCGGGCATGGCATCACCGAGGGAGAAGGGGCGTACCTGCTGCCCTGCGGACGGGTTGGGGGGAATTGCAGGCGCTTTGCCTTGAGCGTCGGTGAGATGGAGACGCGGCTGCGCGACTCGGGGGCGCGGGCGGCGGCCCTGGTGATGGACGCCTGCCACGCCGGGGCGCGGCTGGGGGTGCGGGCCGCTGCTGATCCTGAGTTTGTACGGCGGGTGATTGAGCAAGCACTGGGGCTGGTTATCATCTCGGCCAGCGACCAGCGAGGCGTGGCCTATGAGGACGATAAGTTTGGCCACGGCGTCTTCACCTACTACCTGCTGGAGGCACTGCGTGGGGCAGCTCATCACGAGCGAGGCCCTTACGTTACTGCTAGCCGCGTCTACGAGCACGTGGCCAATCAGGTGGCCGCTTGGGGCGAACACACCTGCAAGCTGCAACACCCCACCTGGATACCAGGTGTCTACGGCGACCCACCGCTAGCTTGCCCGCCAGAGCCTCCGCGCGTCAACCCCTTCATCGTCGGCCCAGCGATCCGTGACCCGGCCCGTTTCTACGGGCGCCAGTCCGAGTTGTGGGCCATCGCCGGGCGTGTGGGTGGGATTTCTGCCGGTTCCATCTCGATTGTAGGGGAACGGCGCATCGGCAAATCGTCGCTGCTGTGGCAAGTCAAAAATCAGGCCGAAACCCTATTCCACACCGGTCACCGCTACGTGGTGGTCTATCTCGACCTGAGCAGTGCCAGCGGAGCCAGCAACCGCCTGCTGATGCGCACCCTGCGCCGCGAATTGACCCGCGCTGGACTGCCTGCCTGGGAGGTGAGTGACGACGGCGATTTGGCCGCTTTCAACTACACACTGGAGGACTTGGAGGCCACAATCCAGGACGTGCGCCTGGTGCTCTGCCTGGACGAGTTTGAGTACATAAACGACCATCCCCAAGAGTTCGACGGCCTGCTGGGTGAACTGCGAGCCGAGGCTCAGTTAGGCCGATTAGCGCTGGTGACAGCCTCGCGTATGCCATTGGCTGACCTGTGCGCCCAAGGCCGGATTAGGATTTCGCCCTTCTTCAACATCTTCACTCAGGTCGAGTTGGGGCCATTGGGCGATGTCAGTTGGCGATCATTAGTGCAGGATGGACTGGACGAAGTTAGCGATGACGATTGGCACTTCATTGAACAATGCGCGAGACGCCATCCCTTTCTGACTCAGATGGCGGCAGCGTTACTGTGGGGGGCGCGGCAGGCTGATACGATGGACTACACCGCTTTGAGGGCTGAGTTTGACAAACAAGTTACTCCACACTGGGCTTACTGGGATCGACATAAGCGTGGTGAAAGGATGAACGGAGGTGAATTCGATGTCCAGGGATAACCCTTTTTACTATACCCATCCGACTGATCCTGCCGAGTTCGTGGGCCGCTGGTCGCAGGTTGAAAGAATTGCTGCTGATCTATCCCGACCCCGAGCCGATTCGTGGGCTATCATCGGCGGGCGACGTTTTGGTAAGACCAGCCTACTCATAGTGCTAGAATCACAGTTATTGAAACGGCAGAGTACAGACGACTGGTGCATTCTCCCGATCTTTATGGATCTCGCAGCTATAGGCGACGCTCGCACAGAAGGGGTTGCGTATGAACGTATTGTACGGCAGGCGTATCGGGCACTGGAAAAACTGGATATAGGTATCAGTGAAACTCTAATGAGGGGTATCGCTGCTAACAAGGTGACGGAGTTCTCGTTTTACCAATTCGGAGACACGTTAGAAAATCTAAGCTATAGCATTGGAAAGCTGAATAAGCAGTTACGATTAGTGTTACTACTTGATGAGACGGAAGCCATAATCCACTTGCCGTGGTCCAGCACATTTTTCGCCCAACTGCGAGCGTTGGTCTCCTCTAGGTCGCTGTCAGATATAGTCAGGTTAGTGCTCGCGGGTTCGACAGAGTTTATTCACGCGCTTGATCATAGTTCCCCATTGTGGAACGTGCTAAGGTTAATCTACCTAGAACCGATTTCTAAGGGTGATTTGCAGAAATTGATTCTAAGTAATGGCGAGACTTCTAGCGAACTAGCTGCGTTAGTGCATGAGCAGAGCGGTGGGCATCCTTTCATCGCACAATATCTGCTGCATCATTTATGGGAAGAGGGACTGGCACGGGCAACCCCATCGCAAGTCGAGCATATCGCTGCGACGATGCTTCAAACTCGTGCTGCTGATTTTCAAGATTGGTGGGAGACGGTCGGTGAGAGTGGGCGACTTGCATACGCACTGTTAGTCTACACAGAAGGCTGGGTAGATGAGCAAGCCTTGCTCTCTCAAATAGATAGTACCAGCCAATTGCCAGCTCAGGGGCTAGCTGCGATCTGCTATCATGGACTGGCTATACGCGACGGCAAGGAGCAACGCTACCGTGTAGCCGGAAAGCTGTTCCGGAATTGGTTCCTAGAGAACGCGGCTCAGATTAAAGAGTATAATCCCCCTGCAATCCAAGCGTTACTTGCAACAGACTTTACCAGTGCACCAGATATTGCGCAAGTTGCCCACGACGTGACCGGGCTACCAGAGGATCTGAGGTTTTTGGGTGCAGCTGTTGCCGAGGTATTGCCACGGTTGCTGGCAGTCAGCCGGGATGTAAATACCGCACTAGCCTCTGATAGCGTCTATAATCGCCGATTGGGCCTCAGCCACGCACAAGAGGATTTGAACGCCTTGCGCCAACGACTCCCACTGATTGGACAGAAAGCCATGCAACGCTGGCAGCCAGTAGTGGATAGCTGGGTACAGGTCCTCAGCCGCGAATTGGAGCGTCCCATCCTAGAGTTTAGGACAGAGGTTGTCAACCCCTATGACGCGGGCAACCCGATCACGCTCCGCCGAGCTGCGCTCTTTCGTGGTCGGCGTGATCTAACAGAAGCGATGGCCCGGGCACTGCTGGAACGCAACCGGCCCACCCTCGTCCTGCACGGCCCGCGCCGCATGGGTAAGACATCTTTCCTGCTTCAACTGCCGCGCCTGCTACTGGGGCGTACTGTGCCAGCCTTCATAGATCTTCAGCGCCCTGCAGCAACAGCAAGTACTGCGCGATTCCTTTACGCAGTCACCCACGCCATTGTCAACGATGCCCGCAATCACAGTCGTCTAATCCTGCCTATGCCGGGGCATGAGACCTTCGAACATAAGCCATTTGTGACCTTCGCCGACTGGCTTGACGAGGTAGTCCCTGCTAAGTTAGAGGAAGCCGGCGATACAGGTGTTTATCAATCTGAGGCTTACTCACTCTATTCCATTTATGAGGTTGGACTAAGGCGACTTCTGGACAAAATAGGGCGGGATCACCCTCGTTACTCTGAAGCTCTGACTTATCAACAGCGGATGGTCGAGAGTATCCGTCAATCTCGCCGATATGGCGACACGGCCACGCGCCAAGCGGAGCGTACTGAGATAATCGACCAACTGAATGCGTTGGCGTTGTCTGCACTTCAAGTATCTTTCAACGAATTGCTGAACTCGGCCTCTACGGGAGAAGAACCTACAGAACGCAAGTTAGGGGGCTTTACGCTGTTTCTTTGTTTTGACGAGTTCGAAAAGCTTGGCCAAGCGGTGAAGACAGGGCGAGTAGACGAACGGGTGTTGGACGAACTACGCCACACCATCCAGCACCGCGAAGCGGTTAGCCTGCTCTTTGCCGGTGTGCAAACCCTGGAGGAGCTGGGACCACACTGGTCCTCCTATTTCATCAACGTACGTCCTATGCGCATCACCTATCTGCGCCGAGAGGAAGCCACTGACCTGGTGCGGAACCCCGACCCCGAGTCGGGCTTTAACCTGGAGTATGCCGACGAGGCGGTGGAAGATATCCTGGCTGCCACGTGCTGCCATCCCTTCCTGGTGCAACTGGTCTGCTCGGCGGTGGTCAACCTCGCCAATGAGCGGCGCACTCTCCTTGCCACCTCGGACTTGGTACAAGATGCGCAAACAGCCGCACTGGAAATGGGTGAACCCTATTTCCGCAATCTGTGGGATGAATCAACCGGCGGGGATACGGAAGCTGTCGCAGCCGGACGTGCCATCTTAAGGCAGGTAGCCGTCAGTCAGGAACCGGTGGCGGTGACGGCGGATGCCCCCGCCGCTGCACGTGCCCTGGAGCGGCTACTGCGGCATGACGTGCTGGAGCGAATTGGCGACGGCGTTCAGTTCCAAGTGCCATTGGTGAAACGCTGGGTGCAAGAGCATGCGCCGGTTGGCTGAAGTACCCCCAGGGCAGTATTGCTAGCTCTTGGATTTCCAATAAGAAGGGGAGAGTGAATGCATTGCAGGCAGACTTCGTTGTCCATCAAAGTGACTTTTCCGGTGCGCGTTCCATCTTGGATGAGCTAGCACTAGCTTCACGCCGACTGCTCATCGAAACAGTACGAATGAAGCAGTGCGCCCGGTATCACTGAAACAGTCATCATTCTGGGGAAGGGTATCTGACTATGCTTCGTCGCATTCTTGGCCCACGTCAAGCAGAGCCTGTCAACTGCGTTATATGCGGTGCTGAGAATCCATCGCACATGCACAGTTGCAGGCAATGCGGTGCTCTATTGGATTTTATCCCAGTAGAATACAAGCACCGATACAGCCGTGATCCGCTCCTTGAGCCTGGAAGCACAATAGGGAATTACCGCGTGATGGAAGTAGTCGGGTTCGGCGGAGTTGGTGCTGTTTACAGAGCCCAACACGCAATGTTACAACATAGCGTAGCACTTAAGGTGCATGAAAGTTTCTATTCCGATGAAAATGCGCGCTATGCTTTCTATCAGGCAGCGAACTATCTCTCACAGCTGAGCCACCCTAATATAGTTTCATTTCGCGACTATGGCTTTCAGCGCACTGTACCACCAGTGGGACGGAAGTATGAGGGAGTTCAGGTCGCTTATATCGTAATGGAGTTTATTGATGGACAGTCACTGGCTGACAAGGTGATTCGTCTGTCAGATGGTAGAGACAAGGTACTTACCGCTCTAAGATACTTTCCTCAGATCCTATCGGCGATGAAGTATGCTCATAACTGCAAGTTCGTGGACCTAGATGGGGCAGAAAAGCGCGGCATCTTTCACGGCGATATCAAGCCTGCTAACATCCTGATCAACAGAGGGGAAATGGTCAAAGTCACAGACTTCATGGTGCCCGACGTCCAGCGTGTACTGACGCGGGTGGGGTTTTCGCAGTTCCCCGGAGTGCGTGATAAGATTCCAGCGACAGCTGCCTTTGGAACGCCGGGCTATATGCCTTATGAGCAGAAGTATGGGGGTATTGTCACTGCGCAAACTGATGTATTCAGCCTTGGTGTAACGCTATACGAGACTCTCACAGATCAGTTGCCGTACGAGGACATAGGGCCATCCGTAGGTGATACAGTTAAAAGGCCCATATCGTTAAACCCTCATATTCCTAGGTGGTTGAGTGATCTTACTATTGGAGCTATTCATCTGGATCCTAAAAGGCGGATTAGCAGTGTCGCAGAATTCGAAGCAGAGTTCCTCCAAAACACCTCTGCCGAAAACGTAGTGCTTGTTCAGCCACAGGACTTGTCAAGCCGAAAGACAGCTATCTATTACCCACAAGTAAGGTTTGTTCCCTAACAAGATGCCAGGTGGCGGCCATATCTTGCAGACGGTGCCAGCCACGCCAGAGGGTAGTCACGCCGGGTTCACCATCAGACTTGCGACCGAGGAAGCCACCGAGTTGGGCGATCCAGCGGACAGCCTGGCGAACGGTGGGCACCGTGTCAGGCAGACGGGTCGAGTTGTGGATGCGCAGGTAGAGGGCTTCCCACTCGACGGTAGTCAGGACTACAGTGCAAGGTAGGTCAGGCTGACAGCGGTTGATATAGGTCATCCAGTGCAAGCGCCAAGCGATGACACTCATCAGGGCGACAAAGCGATGGAGACGTTCGGCTGTCTGTAAACGACAGGCTTCGACGCGACAGCCTGACTTGAGGACTTTATGAAAGACCTCAATTTGCCAGCGGCTGCAGTACCAGCCGATGACTTGATACGCATCCTCGAAGCAGGCCACGGGTGTGTTGGTGAGCAGCAACCACTCGATTGGCTCGTCGACATCGGGGGGTGGATTTTCCTCGCGTACTAGGACCGCGTTGAGCCTGACAGCGGGCAGCTTCAGGCCGTTGGGACGCCAGGGTGGTTTCAGTGTAACAGAGGCAAAGCGCACCGACACCGTTGCCTGACGCGCCTGACGCTTGTCATTGCCAGGAATATGAACGCTGAGGTAACCAGTGATGGATTGGCCTTCCACTTTGGGCCACAGCTTACGCACTTCCTCATCCAGCAAGGCCCGGTTCGACGAGGCTCGGATCAACAACGGGGCCTGCTGCTTCTGGGCAAAGGTAAACATCTCGTAGATGTCGGCCTCCCGGTCGCAGACGGTGATGACTTCCACGCCCTCGGGTGCCAAAGCCAGGGTCTGATCGAACGCTTGCAGCCAGCGGTAGCTTTCCTTCTCTTCGATGGGGAGCAGGCGACATTCCTCCGGTCGATGAGAGGCCTCGTCCTCAGGACGGATAAAGACGGCTTGGGTCAGCACTCCCAGCGGCATGCCTTCGGGCGTAGTGACCAGCGTGGAATGCAGCCCAAACCCGCTTTGTTTCTGGCTTTTCGTTCCAATCGGACCCAGACCCTCGGTCTGAGGATGATGGGTATAATTGAGGAAGGTCGTGTCTTGGACCGCCAGCACCCGCTCGTATTGTGCCATCCGCTCGACGGTCCGCTGCTGATGCGGCGCTTGGATACGTTCCGATGTCGCCTTATCGTTGTCGAAAAATCGGTAAGCTGCCTTGGTGTCTGCCCAATCTTCACAGGCTTGATTAATCGGCCCGCTCGGTTGCATCGCCAGTTGCACCGCCAACTCGATACATCGGTAATTGAGACGGGCATCCTGCAACTCTACACTGGCAAACTCGTCAATACACCACTGGTACTCGGATGATGGCAAATGGTTCTCAGTCAACGATCACATACCTCCAACTTATTCTCGGTTGGATATCAGTTTACTACATTTCCCTCTTGCTGTGGAGATGTGGGTAATAGATAGCGAAAGACAGATTTGGAGCAACGGGTTCGGGAAAGCTACCAGCTCATCTGCGAGTATGAAAACGTTCTCCAGACTTCAGACCGCCCTGAAGAAAAATTAAGGTCACAACGCTACATTGACACGCAGTGGCAACATATCCGGACTTGGCTTGATGAATACTCATCCTTATCCCATCGTTTGGGCTTAACCATTTCACCTGATCTCAAGGAAATTGCACTGCGTTTCCCCGAGTTTGACGAGTTTGGTCAGAGGTCAATGGCAGATTAACGACGTAGTGTGTCCAAGATTTGAGCACAAGTGAAATCCTATGGATATAAACGCCATACGCCGAGAGCAACTCCAGAAACAGCTTGAGAAGTTGTACAAGCTACTCAACGAGTATGAACAGACATATGCTCTTTCCAGCGACCCCAAAGAGCGAGCCCGTTGCGAGCATGAGATCGAGCAACTGAAGCCGCTCATCGCAGATAAAGAGAACGAGTTGCGGGCGTTGGCTGTCCCTGAGCCATCGACAACGTCATCGGCGGAAGAACAAATGACCGATCAGTGGCACGTAGTAGATATTGGACACCTATATACACTTATCACTAATCTGGATGGACCCGATCCGATCTGGTTGCTGGGGGCTGGGGCGTCCTTGAAGTCAGGCGTGCCGTTAAGTGGGGGATTGGTAGAGCGAGCGGCAAAGTGGTCCTACTGCCGCGCACATCAACGCCCCCCCGATGACAATACCGTTATGCGGAGCGATTGGCTCCCCTGGCTTCACAGGCGGCCTTGGTACAACCCGAACCATCCACCAGAGGTCCAGTATATGACTGCCCTGGGTCACTTGCTCCAGCCTGTCGAGGAACGCCGCAAGTTTTTCCGTCGCTTTGGCAAACCTAGCATCCCATCCAGCCAGGGCTACCGTCGGTTACTCGATCTAATGGCGACTCGCCGAGTGCGCACCCTGTTCACCACCAACTTTGATGCCATCCTATCTGACCTTTCCGTCACCGTTCGCAATCCTCGACACGTCACAATTATCCGCTCGCCGGACGACTATCACCGCATCTCCACTTTTCCTGCCTACCCTCAAGTCATCTACCTTCACGGTGGTGTGGATCGGTATGCTGATCATTACCTTGATGGCGGCTATGCACGCCTAGACGATGCTCTGGTTGAGCATATCATCCCTCTCCTAAGGGACCATCCACTCATCGTTGTTGGTTATAACGGCTTTGAACACGCCGTGATGCGTCACCTATTCTTGGATAACACCGAGCGCTTCCATAACTTCCGCTGCGGCCTCTATTGGTGTGTCCTGGACTCAGAATATCCGTATCGGCTTCACTCTCTCGTAGGCCAACTCGCCGACGTTGTTGGTCTCAATTTCCGCTTCGTTCTCATTCAGAGCTTTGATGAACTACTATCGGAACTGTGGGAGATGATTCAGGTCGCCCCGGCCAGCATTGCCATCCCTGCTCCAGTTCCCCCTGCGACGGAGCCGCCAACTTTCGACCTGCGTCTGATGGAGGGAGCCACGTTAGACGATCTGGATTGGACAACGGTACAATATCGGCTGGCCGAGTACTGCCGCGAGATGAACATTGCTGTACCATCACTTGTCACCCGTGAATGGCTGACAGAGCAGATACAATTGCAGGGACTGGCTGCGGACGAGGACGGCACGCTTCGTCCAACTGTAGCCGGTGCTTTGCTCTTTGTTAGAGATCCCACGAGCCATCTGCCAACAGCTCGCGTTGAGGTTCAAGTTACTGGTGAGGAACCTCGCACTTTCAGAGGGAACCTCTGGGAACAGCTTGCGGTCGTAGACTTGCTTGAGAGTGAATTCAATATTCCATTTCGCCTCAAAGGCCCTACCTCGGAGACAGTGACACCTTATCCCTCGCTGGCCCTGAAAGAGCTTGTTGTAAACGCATTAGCTCACCGGCGATACGACACTGATATCGATGAGGCAACAATCATCCGTGTTGAGCAAGAACACATCACCATTACCAACCCCGGTGGTTTGTCTGAAGAAGCTCGCCGTCAAGTGCCACCTGAAGTTCCACCGGAAGAGGTTCTAGGCACCCGTCCCATTAAAAGTTATCGCAACCCGGTCATCGCTGACTTCTTCTACGGCAGTGGCGAGATGGACAAATTGGGTTCTGGCCTGCCCGATGTGCGCAAGTGGGCTCGCCAGAACGATGGCAAAGTGCAGTTCAACCTGGGACCGGATGATGCTTATTTTGAAGTCACCATCTACCGACGACCTGAGAAACCGGACGAAGAGACGGGAGCTGCCTCCCCTCTGGCTCCAGCCGGCGAGTTCATCAGTAATGCCCTGGAGATCGTCGAGATGCCTGATACTATCTGGTCGGATAACACGACCTACAGATGGACACCAGAAATCCTACGAGAAGCCGAGGATCAAGATCTTCCTGCCTTCGTCCTCTATGATGAGCGACTTCACACCTTCTCCGACCTCTCTCAGCCAGAGAACCCTCTGCGCCAGTTCATTCAAGAGACTAACATCCGCCCTGTGCCCTTGAGTGAATTTGCTTTGGGCGAAGTTGGCGAACGGCGATTGGTGCATCTTCTCAATGAGGGGTTGCGAATTTTCGCCGAGAGCAAAGGGCTCATTTTTGACTGGAAATACAAACGGGCTTACTTCCCACGCACTGACGAAGGCGAGCGATCCATCACTTACCGGGCCCGCCTGCGGCAGGTAACTCGCACCCCTGTCAAACCACGCATTTCATCAGTTACGAATGAGGTCATCTACTGGGAGCATCAAGCTGTCTCCTTCCAGTTCAAGCGCTTCGGTGATGTTTGGGGCTTGCAGTTGCTTCCAATCTACGTGTTTACCTTCGACGGATATTACGCTCGGTTGCCCGGCGAACGCAGTGGGCCAATGGCTACCCGACGGCTCTCTCGCGAGTACAATGCCCATGTAGATCATCATCTAGTTTTCTGGACGAGTATATTCTCAGATGAGAGTCCATACATTTACCTGGAAGATGGCTTCGGTAGCCATTTCATGCTGCGCAGCTCACCCGCCGCCTGCACGCTGTGGAAGCTGGATCCCCAGCCAGTGGATGGACAAAACCAACTCCCAGATGAAGAAGATCTGGCCGAGCTAGAAGATCAAATAGCCGAGCTAAATGGTGAGGATTGGGGAGAAGATGAGTCTGACAATTGACATTTTGGAACTTGACGAACCTTCCCTGGAGTTTGGACTAGGCGGTGAGAACATTGACCCGAAGGTGGGCCTGCGGGAGGCAGGGCCGCTCAGCTTGCGCTTCGGTCCTGCTCATCGGGAGCATGTACGTGTCGGGCTGGTAGGACCGCAAGTGATGTTAGATCATGCTCGCCGTTGGTTTGCACGCTGCCAGGGTTATATCTCATCCGAGTCAAATAACCAGGCTTTGCATCCCAATTTCCCCGGTTTCCGCCAGGTATTTCGGGCCTCTTTGGATCTTTCATCACAGCTCTGGGATTTTCGCATTCCTGACGGCGAAATTGAGAAAGCTCTAGACCGCCGAACACCTCAGGAGCGGTTTAACACCATGTTGAGCTTATACGCCGCTGGCCTCCGTGAGCTTTCCAGTGGCGAACTACGGCCTGATGTTATTGTCGTTTGTCTTTCAGATGAGATTATCCAACATTGCCGGAGCGTTCGAGCCCCTCGCCTCACTCGGCAAGAGCAAGAGAAGTTGAAAAGTCAACAGTTAGGCCAGTTGGCGCTGCCCGGTATGGAAGAACTGGTAACCATTGAGGATACTCTGTTATACAGAAACTTCCGACGTGCCTTGAAGGCTCGGGCAATGGATATTAGTATCCCCATCCAAATCGGCACCGATAACCTGTTTATCGATAGTGAGGACAATCAGGATCCGGCGACACGGGCCTGGAATGTGAGCTTGGCTCTCTTCTACAAGGCTGGGGGGCTTCCCTGGCGGCTCAAGAGTCTGGCCCCAGAGACGTGTTACGTGGGCATCAGTTTCCATCACCTGCGTACGCAACAATATCATCTGGTCTTCTCCAGCCTAGCACAAGCTTTCCCAACAACGGGTGAGGGGTTTGCCCTACGCGGTGATGCTGTTCCTTGGGACCGGGACAGCGAAGATCGCACACCGCACTTGACTGCGGAACAAGCAGCTCGGTTGGCGCTACGCGTCTTGGACCAATATCGCCAACGAGTGGGCAGCAACCCGCTGCGTGCTGTGCTGTACAAGACCTCCAAGTTCGATAAAGGGGAGCAAAGTGGCTTCCAGGCGGCCCTGGCTCGCGTCCCGATAATTGAGATGGTCAATCTACGCCCCTCTGAGTTTCGCCTGGTTCGGCGAGGGGCCTACCCGCCGCGTCGAGGTACCGTTGCCATTGTAAATGAGCAGACTTACTACCTGTTCACCAACGGCTACTTTCCCTACTGGCGCACCTATATGGGAGCTCATGTGCCGGTACCTTACGAGGTCACAGTGCTGGGTGACGCCGATCCGATGCAAGTGTGCACCGACGTGCTGGGTCTGACCAAACTGAATTGGAACTCGGCTCGTGCTTTTACTGGATCCCCCATCACTCTGCGCTTCGCACGCGAGGTAGGGAGCATTATGAGCCACTATACCGAACTGAAAGGCGATGACGCTGAGCCAGAGCCGTCGTATCGGTTTTATATGTGAGGTATCCAATGGGATTGAAAGAAGACCTTGAGCAGCTCATCCGTGAAAGTTACGAAATCATACATGAGCATCAGACCATTATCCAGGCTTCGAATCGCCCCGAAGAAAAGCATCGATCCAGACAAAAAGTCGAGGAAGGATGGGCGCTAATTGAAGGATATTTGAGAGAGTACCTGCCAATATGTGGCCGTCTGCAAATTAAGATACCAGATGACATCGCTCAATTGGCTGCCCGGTTCCCCAAGCTTGATGTCTGTCTTGATGGTACCTATTTGTCACCTGAAGAGAACCTATTGCCCTTATGCCATGATATCAGCAAGGATACACTAGAAATACTACGTGGCGACAGTGCAACATCCGGTTTGGTCTATTTGCCTTTTCTGTATATAGATCGTGGAGACTTCATCGGAGTCCTAAGAGAGTTCTATGCTTCTAATCAACCTTGTCTCGCTATAGTGGGAGAAGCTGGTATTGGGAAAACCTCACTGCTATGTCATCTTGTCGAAAACCAACTTGGGAAGATACCCACGATCTTTTACACTGCACAATATCTGTTAAACGACTCAATTCAGTCAACGCTTAGCGCAGACATTGAAAGCAGACTAGGCTGGACAGGCAGCCCAACCGCCATTATCAAGAGACTAAATGACACTCTAGACCAGTCTGGACTGCACCTGCTTCTTGTTGTAGATGGAATTGATGGGGCCTCGGATCCCAGTGTTTTGAAGAGGAGTATTGCCTTTCTCTGTCGCGCGTTGAAGGCAACACGTATCAAGTTATGCATCAGCTGTCGGGATGTAGACTGGGAATTCTTTGTACTCCGAAACAACATGCTTGCCCAGAACATTTATGTGCCCAAAGACAGGAGCGCTTCAGAATACGATATGGACAGCGAAAAGAGGTATTTCGAATTAAGGCCTTTTGAAGAGGGTGACTTCACCCAGTTGGCCACTCGTTACAAGATGGCGTATAGATTGCGCGGAGAGTTTAGCGAACGAACAAAAGAGATTTGCAAGCAACCACTTATGCTTAGGCTTCTTGCAGAGGCTTATGCAGGTGAACGAATCCCAAGTAGCATACGCCGGGTTCGGATTTTCGAGAAATATTGGGAGAAAAAGATAGGAGGCACAGGACGTGAGACTGAAGCTCAGCAATTTTTCTCCAGCATGCTTAGTGAGGCGAGGCGTCAGAAGAAACTGGAGTTAACCGAGCAACGCATAGTGGAGGTGACTGGACAAACAGCAGACATTGCTAGACCAGACACAATCTTCAGACGAATGCTAAGTGAGCACGTGGTTCTTTACAGGTATCGTTCCAAAATCACATCTCAGAATCTAATTGGTTTCACATATTCATCGTTCTTTGAATATGCACTAACGCGACATATCATCACTGACCTTAATTGGTACGGCGAAAGGGGGAGAATTAGTAGAGGCAAAATTCTCATAGACCTCAGCGAATTACTCGACGAAATGCAAGACAATATTCGTTTTAGAGGAGTCATCTTATTTTTGACCCTTCTAATGGAGGGAAGGAAGCAAGATGTTCACACGGCAATGGTGTACAAATTGGTGAATTCAGGAAGCGAGTGGCAGAGACTAGCTTGCAAGGTCTTTGAAGGGCTAGAAGAAGTGGATGACAGAGTATATGATGCTTTGTACCAAGTCGCAAGACGAAAGAGTTGGCAAGTGCGGAAGGTACTGGCCGAGTCCCTATGGGCTCGCAGAAAGGATTATGATTTTACGATCCAACAGCTTAGACACTGGTACAAGTTGGGAAATATCTATGTTCTTCGTACTATGATCTGGTCATTGGCAGGTTTGCATAAAGTACGACCAGATGAAGTTATGGATCTGTTAAGACAAGCAACCAGGAGTTCACAAGTCAAGATACTCAAGGACACAGTCAAGGTGTTAGCATCAGGTTTGACCGGTATCCTGACAATCGCACAAATAGAAATGCGATAGGGACGACGCCCCACTTCGGGGGTGAAAACGCCGTTTTTTAGGGAAATGAGGCTGATTTCAGGCTGTTTTGAGCGGTGCTTTCCCCACCAATCGGCTTGCTTCAATTCCAGTTGTGCGGTTACGAAGGTACGGTCAAAGGTAATGTTAGCATTACCTTTGACCGTGAACGAAAAACCACACAATTGGAAATTGTTGGCCTGCTCCATGAACGATTTCATCAGCGAAACCAGCCCGTAATGGGCGATATAGACGCAGTTTTCGCCCGAGCCGTGAGCGAAATTTGGTCGCAAGAAATTCAATTATGCGGTTTGTAAGCGTCTGGTCAAAGGTAATGTTAGGTCAAATTGGAAGCGATGAGGCCATTCACCTGCTCGGAGTCCTTGCACAGGACCAAAGGGTAACGGTCTTCAAAGAGACTTTATCGGCACTCGTGCAAATAGGAAGTTACAAGGCTGTTATAGAACTAGCCCAAGTCTTTTCAAATTCATACGAAGATGGAGTTTTTTACTCCATCGCAGTTGAGATATTGAAGGAAATGAACCCCGATGTTCTCATTCCCGCCCTTTCGGAAATCGCTACGACAGGCGAACCGAAAAGTCGAAGTGGGGCAAAGAGGGCTTTGAGATCTCTGGAGAGTGCTGAAGTCATTAATCAAGCTTAAGAATCGTCACTGAGGGACCGTGCTTTCAACAGGAGCAATCATTTCCCACAAAATCGATCCGGAAGAACACGCGCAGGAAACCTACGAGCTCGTTTGAGAACATTGTGCAGCGAATGGACAATCCAGGTAAACGTCGATTGCTATACGTCTTGCTGACTCGCGCTCAGCAGTTTCTGTTTATTACTCACCGTGAGCGGCGTACACAGGGCCAACGATACACGGGACGCGACCCTGGTAGACACGTCAGATATCTGACGCGCTTCCTTGCCGATGGACCGGTTCCATCTCAGGGTGGCTGGGATTTTCCCTGGAACGTTCTGAGGTAGCAGTGGATAGGCTCGATCACCTGCAATCGCTTTTGTCAGATGGGTTCAGATTGATTTGCCAGCACGAAGAGATTTTACAAACTACTTCATCTCCGGAGGCCCGACTTAACTCAGAGCGGTGGATAGCAAAACATTGGCGAATGCTCGCAATTTGGATTGCACAGGCAAGAGCCGTCTGCCATCAGCAATCTCGTCAAATGCCTCAGTGGCTTCTTGAGAATGAGGCTGCCGTCCCGCCCAAAGTCTGGAGTGAATTGAAAGAAAGCCTGTATGGAGGAGAACATCTAGATACAGATTCATTTGCTGGTAGTCAAGAGACACCTACGGATCCGCCTTCTCGCACGGAGGATATTGACATGGCGAAGATCATCCAGTTTCCAGCTATTAAATCGCAAGATCCGTCCGCTTGGAATGAAAGTGCACTTGAGTGTGCCAGAGTGGGACTCATTCTGCAACAGACCCACCACATCCTCGAAAGGCGCAGATCATTTCGAATAGGTGAGTTGTCGGATATTGGAAGTCAGATTGGGCGCGCCAGCGTCTGGGCTAACCAACTTGAAACCATGATTTTGCACTCACCGGAGGTCTTATTACAACGAACGGCCCGACGGCGCGCTGTCAATGACCTACGACATATCCGTGACCTTGCCGAGCAAATCGAAATTGGCCTTTCCAACTTGGATGTAGAGATTACACTTTGCAGGAGCTTGGCCCCGCATGCATTCGACACTGTGTACCGCAATATGAGAACTATGGATCATTACCTTGCATCCGCTTGTGATTGGATGACAATCGGACGAACTGAACCTAACTCCATATAGACCTCAACAACTGGGCACGTTTTGTTTTTGCGAGAGGCAAAAAATCGTGGGCCATTCTGCCAAGGGGTTGGCTGGCGAGACCGAGTCGACTCCAGTGCCGCAGACTCAGAACTACAAGCTTCAATTGGTTGAGCTAGCAGATGAACTCTCTACACGCTGCAAGACTCACGCCCATCTCTTAAAGGCAGAAGATATCCAAGCAGTGATTAACGTACTTGCGGAATTGATTGAGCACCTTGATGACCACATCGCAATGTTGGGCCCAACGCAAGGGAAACAAATAGAACAGATGAAAGCACTCCGCAAATTTGCCGATGGGGTTCGCAACAGATGCTTTTCTTTGCTCGACGGTTTCAATGCCGGTAGTAAAATGAAGCCGCCAGAATTTTACGATGTGCTCTCACCACTACCTGCGCAATTATCCCACCTAGCTCAGTTGTTGCCACCAAATCTTCCTGCAGGGTAGGGGCAAAGGCGCTTGTTATGGTAGACTGGATTGTATAAGAGAGGTTGAGTATCCTTATGTCTCGTAAGACCAATCTTGAGCAACATATCCGTGAATGCGAGGACATCAAACGGCTCTCGGACAGTCCGAAAGAGCATGCCCACGCCCGCCGCGCTGTTGAGGAACAATGGAATCTCATTAAGAGCTATTTGGTGGTGATCGCCTCGTGCAAGCGAGACGGAATCTCCTGGGAATTGGGCAGGGATGCGCAACAGCTTGTTCACTCTATACATGGATGGCAACACAAGAATCGCACCCTGGCTTTTCTCCACCAACGACTTGGCTGATTCTCGTATGTAAGATTTGACCGCGGCGTCCAATTTCGCTGTAGCTCAAACCGCTCTCTTCGATTTTCTCAAGTAGCCGTTTGATGGAAGTCATCTTACAGCCAATGTAAAATATTTTACACGAAACAGAGTTCCCTCATTTTCAAACATCCAACACCTGACGTACCTTGCGGGTCAGAGTAGAGAGACCAAAGAGTTTCTGCAAAAAGGCAACGCCGATCTCCAGCACACCATATGGTTTCGTCACCGGATGGCACATCGGTCACATCCAAATGGGGAGCCGCCACTTCTTGGGCGGCTGCCCTGGCGCGGGGCAGGTAGATCCTGAAGACAGCGCCCTAGCCATCTTCACTGTACACCCAGATGTGCCCGCTGCTCTGCTTGACGATGTCGTGGCGGTGACCAGCCCCAGGCCGGCGCCTTTGCCCAACCCCTTGGTGGTGAAAAAGGGCTCGAAGCAGTGACTTTTCGGCCTGCACCCGCCCGGTAAGCCAGCTCAGGACCCTCAATAAAGTACCCTTCATTACCCTTCTCCTGGATGCTTACCGCTCTGCCCTCTATGAAGCATCGTCGGACATGGCTCGATACACTGCCCTGACCAGGTCGCCGACTGCAAAGGGCTTACGGAGGAACGATGCACCCCCCGGTGGAGGATGCGGCGCATCCACGTAGCCTGATATGAAGACCGCCCTGAGCTGCGGATACACGTCTGTCAACCGCTCTACCAACTCCGGCCCGCGCATACCGGGCAACATCACGTCGCTCACCACCACGTGAACCGGCCCCCGGTGCCCCCGGCAAACGTCGAGTGCCTCCTCTCCGGATCGCGCCTCCAGGACGATAAACCCGTTGATCTGAAGAATGTGACTGACCAGGCTCCGCACCCTATCCTCGTCCTCGACCACCAGGACTGTTTCCTGCTGCCCGGAGGCATCCCAAACCTGCCGGACTGTCTCAACAACTTCGCTACCGCTCAGCCGCGGTAGATAGATCCCGAATGTCGTTTCTTCCGGTCGACTGCTGACCTGGACGTGAGCGTCGATCAGCCCGGCCATCCTGTAGGCGACGTGCAAACCAACCTGGCTTCGGTCATCGTCTTGATCGCCGCCGAGCTGGAGTAGCTCCGCCCGGTCCATCTCAGGCCCGGTGTCGCTCACCACCAACCTCACGTATGGGCCGGGTGAGAGATCCATCTCTCCGATTTGCGTTTCATCCAGGACCACACCGGCGGTCTCAAGGGTGAGACGGCCGCCTTCCGGCATACGATCACAGGCGTGAATAACAAAGTTGATGATCATCTGTTCGACCTGCCCCTGGTCGGCCTTGACGTATCCTGCATCCAGGCCCGTCACGATGACCAGTTCGACGCCTTCCCTGATCACGCGTTGCAACATCTCGCCCAGGTTGACGACCACACCGTTCAAATCCAGCAATTCCGGAAGCACCATCTGCCTGCGGGTGAAAGCCAGGAGTTGGTGTGTCAGCCAGGCGGCCCTTTCGGTGGCGTCGGTAATCTCTTCAACGTCGCCGCGCACCGCGGGGTCCGGCTCGCGCAGACGATACAGCAGCAGCTCGGCGTGGGACAAGATAATCGTCAGCAGGTTGTTGAACTCATGAGCGATCCCTCCCGCCAGCCTGTTGACCATGGCCATTCTTTGGAGTTCGAGAACCTGCACCTCCAGCCACTTAAGGTCGGTGATGTCCTGCCCCACACCATAAACACGAACGACTGCGCCGTCTTCCCATACAGGGTAAGCGTGATCGCGCACCCAGCGTACCTCGCCGCTCCTGGTAGATACCCGAAAATCGTCCACGTCGGGCTGACCGGACGTGATGGCCTGGAGATGTCTATTTGCTCTCTCTACGTCGTCGGGGTGGATCGCCCTCGTCCAACCATCGTGAGTCTCTTCAGTAGAATAACCGGTAATGGAAGCAAAGGCGTCAAGCCACTCGACGGCGAACGCCATATCTTCCTCCAGATGGATCACATAAGGATAGATGGACGTCGCAGCGGAAACGCGGCGCCAGGTCTCCATATACTCCTGCAATCCGCGTACTGCAAGTGCGGCATCAGCAACCACACGAGAGATGTCAATCTCTTGCATTGCATCGTCTTTCGGTGCCGCAAGAAGAGAAAGGGCTCCCTTTACCTCCTCCGCAAGCATTCCCTCGCCGCCCGGGACGAGAGCAAGAGCTTTTATCCAGGTGTGGTGACTTTGGCACCGCTTGAACACAAAGCTGTGCAGCTCGCCGACGACGGTAACTACGTCGCCGGCGCGCAGCTCTTTACACACCTCGATCTGGTCCGGGTCGAAGGCCCGGATTGCGAAGAGTTCGCCGTCTCGCCTGATGCTGAATCTGGCCTCCTCCCCGTCTCGAAAGCGAACCTTGGTAACCGTCCCTGTCACAGACACCCTTGACCCGGTATCCATAAGACACTCTTCCCCTACTCCCCAAGCAGCTCAGACTCCGCCGGAAACACGACCTGATACCCATGCTGTAATCTTAGCCTGATCAATCGCTTGGCCAGGATCTGCGCTTCTTGCGCTGAGGCACAAGGTGTGGCCATCTGTCGCTGGGGACCACCAAGCCGCCCCCACACTCGCAACACCGCGTATTCATCCAGCAAGGATGACTGAACGAGCAGAAGATAAAAGCGAGCTTCGTTCTTCTCCGGATGGATACGGTGAAATAGGACAGCGGAGATGTCGCTCATAGCGTCTCCCGCCTTACAAGGATCCTAATCCCATGCCAGCACAGCCATCTTCCACGCCAGGTTGCCTCGCAGTACGGCCAACTGTCGCGCCTGGCCGGGAAACAGGCCGCCCAACCGGCCGATCACGCACAAAAGCAAATGGGGCATGAGCGGGTCTTCCCGCGCCAACAGGCAAGGCGCGTAAGCGATCTGTAGACCGGCGCTTGTCGAGTGGAAGTCGCGCACCTGCTCGTCCGACATCTGCTTCACACTGGCCCCTAACGCAGCGGCCGGGAGGGGGATACCCTGGTGGCGTACACGGCCATTCCCGGTCACCTGCCCCACGGCAACGACGGACACCAACACGGCCCGTTCACTCAGGTAGTCGGGCGAGAAGATCTCCAGGTCGACGGGTGGTGATAAACGCGGCCCCAACTGGCCAAACTCCGGGTTCATCAGGATGGTGTCGCGGATGAGACCGACCAGGTAGCCCGACCTCGCATTCATCCCGATGCACACGAAGGTGCCGAAGGCGTAGTCTTCGGGAGTTGGAGGAGACACAGCATTGGCCGGTCCGAAGACCTGGCAAACGTAGTCCACGTGGCTAGTGGATTTCACGATGGTTCCGATCTGCACGATACCCTTCCTGCCGGCTAATCACCTACTTCGAGCTGTTTTGACACTCGATACCGTTTTTGTTAGAATGAGCGTGTACGATTGATGCGCCATACCCTATCCACTGCCGCCCTCTGGCACCTGCGTGCTTCCAGATGGGCGGTTTCTCTTTCTCTGGCCGAACTATCGTCGCCCAGTCTGTGTCTCGTTCCCTCTGACTTTCGCATAACCCCCTCCATTGTCCAGGGCGCCGTATCGCTCACCGCGAGGAAGCGGCCGCCAGGGCCTGGCGGTAGGCATCCTGCAGGCGGCCGAACTCTTCGGGATTGCCGCCTGCATCAGGGTGGTGCACCCTGGCCAGGGCGCGATAAGCGTTGCGGATGGCCGTTTCGTCGGCATCCGGCTCCACTCCCAGCACCTTCCACCAGTCCTCCCGGCCGCTTCCCAGCAGCAGCACCGTGTCGTCCGGTGTTGCGGCGAAGCCCAGGAAGAACTTCGCAAAGACCCTGTCCAACTCCTTTTTCTCGCTGACCACCCCGTACTCCTCGAGGGCGCGCCAGATATGGGTGATGGCCAACTGGGCAGCCCGCAGATTGTCCAGGGGATCCGGGTACTTGCCGCAGCGGAACACGTAACGCTGGTCCTCCCGGTCGAAGACGATCTCCGCCGTCCCTTCCAAAATATCCTGGTTGACGTGCAGGCTGGTGGCCTGCATGGCCCTGATGACGCGCATCAAGTCGCGCTGGACCGTCTCCAGCTTGGCCGTGAATCGACGTTTCTTGGTCATAACGAGCCTCTCCCGGTCCCACCGTATGGCGACCACCAGTTTGTCAATTGAAAACCACCTGTGAAGCCACATCTGCTCTCTTGAGGCTTTATCCAGTACCGCAGAACAGCGCTATTTTTCGTGATAGCTTGACCGGAACGAAGGTCCGAAAAAATTTCCTGAAAAAAATGTCTATTTCTTGTGGTCATGGTGGTCATGTGGTCATGTGCCGATGGAAATCTTCAAAAATATACAGTTCTCATGCACCAATCATGAAACTTCATGCAAGATTTCCACATGACCACTCCTCCCCTGCCGAGTGGTCATGTGCAGCTTCGAAACGCTGTTATGAGCCGCTGCGTGGCGACGAGAGTGGTAATGCACAGGCCAGGCAGTGGTCATGTAGTGGTCATGAGTGGTCATGTGGAAATACTTCATAAATCTTCATGATTGATGCATGAGTGTCATATATTCTTGTAGATTCTTACCTGTCGCATGACCACATGTCCACATGTCCACAAGAGTCCGCCGATTCTAAGTATTTTTTTCTTAGATCAAGTTCTCAAATGGATCAGCACCATCTTTTGTGTATCTACAGCCGATTCAGAAATGGATTCGATCTTCTTCTTCATCCACCTCTGCCTCGATCCGGTCTGTGATGATATCGTTGAGCAGGGCTATCTCGAACTTCTCCCAGACCTTCATCGGGTCGACGATCAGCACCCGCTTGGTGCCGACCTTCGAGTTGATCCACACCGTTTCCTCGTAGTGTGTCGTGTCGGGTCTGCGCTCTATCAAATCCTGCTGCCACATCTCGCGCCGTACAGCGTCGGCCAGGGCGTCGAAGCGCTCGTCTAAATCCTGCCAATAGGCCTTCACCTTGGCCAGAGCCACGTTGGTCAGCAGGAAGATACGGTAAGGTTCTTCCTTGTCCTTTTTCCGGCGATTGGGGTTGTACGTCCCTTCCCACCCGATCAGCTCGGCGCGCGGGGGCGGCACGAAGCTCTCCGTGGTACCTTTTGGTGCCAGGTACACTTCCTCCTTCGAGAGCATGTCGGAAATAGCCTGGAAGAACTTGAGCACCGGAGACTGCCCGGACACCCGCTCGCGTTGGCTCTTGAGCACCTCGATCAACATCTGGCGGTGGATCTCGGCTAGCGCCTCCACGTCCCCGTCGTAATCATCCAGGGCACCAACTTCGCTCGCGTATTCCAGCGCCAGGTGATCGGCGATCACCAGCAGCGCGTAGTAGTCCGTCAGACGGCTCTGGTCCGAAGGAAATATGTTGCGGGCGTGCTTGATCTCGGCCTGGAAGCGTGCCGGCAATTCCTCCTCCAGCCGTTCCCACTCCCCGGCCAGCCAGGCGATGTACCCGGCCATGGCCTGGGCGTAGATCCCGGCCTGGGCGTGATGCTGCGCCCGGTCCAGGGCGCTGGTGTCGTCACCGATCACCTGGCCCTTCTCCACCGGCAGATAGATCATACGTCCCACAATGCTCTGACCCACCAGCGGGTTCTCGGCGGTGACGATGACCAGGCCGCGCGGCGGGCGCTGAACCTGCTCGCTGAGGTCGGCCCTGGCCCGCCCCCGGCTGCTGCGGTTGCCGACACTTCTGACAGTGTAATGCGCCTTACGGGCCATATCGCGTGCCTCGGCCGGGCTGGTGTGCGCCGGCGCGTAGTCGTCGACGATGATGGGAATGTCCTTGGCCCGGAACATGGCCCCCTCCAGGTCGGTGACCGTCGAGGTCCAGTCCTTGGGGGCGCGGTAGTCCTGGTCATACGTGAACTGAGCCCCGAAATGGCTCAATGCGACGTGGCTGACGGTCGATTTGCCGCTCTGGGTGCTGCCGTACACCCAGAGCACCGCGTTCAGTGATTTGAGGGGTTGCAGGGGGGCGGCGTACATGGCTACCCACAAGGGGACGGTGACCTGGTAGTCGGCCAGGTCGAGGAACTCCAGGCTGGCCTGCATGGCCGGGCGCGGGTCGGGCGGCGGCGCGGGCAGCTCGTAGTATCGCATGTTGTTCTGGCCCAGGTCCACGCGCACGTCAGGATCGAGCCCCTCCGCGCCCAGTGCCCCGGAGGTGGTCAGGTACACCCGCCGCTCGTCTACCTTGGTCCAGCCGGCGTAGGTGTACACCCGCTCCCGGCTCAGCTCGTGGCGGGAAATCTCCTGGATGGCCCGTCGCAGTTGCCAGGTCCGGCTGGGGCTGACCATGACGATGGCCCGCGCTCCCCAGTGACGGGGAATCCACTTCATCGTGTCAAACTCGTCGGCGCGCACCTCGATGGCCTCCAGCGGCTGTCCGTCGTCCAGTTCACCCTGGACGGTGTACAGGACTTTGGGTGGATTGGCGCCGTCGTCTTGCACCAACTCGTGGGTGATGCGGATGATGCCGCCGAACAGGGGCTCGCCGTAGCAGACTAGCCGCCCGTCGAGGATCTCGAAGCCATTGCTCTCGACCGACCCGCCGTCGACCCCGTGCTCAGCTATCAGGCGGCGGAAGTCACGGGTGGTGGTCAACTCATGTCGGTTGCAGATCTGCCGTACGTGCTTGCCACGCATGGAGTACGGCAGGGCCGACGTCAGCCTGGCCAGTCGCTCCAGGTGATCGTCGTGCTCATAGGCCGGGGCGGCGACCGCTTCCCGGATGGCCAGGTCGATGCCCGCCATGGCCCCCTCCAGCAACTCGGCCAGGTTCTCGGCGGCGGCCTGGCCGTCGACCAGCCACTCGTTGAGGTCCTTGTAACGTTCCCGGCCCTCTCCCTCGTCTTTGGCGGGTTTCTCCGGTAATGGCGGCGCGACCATGGTCAGCGGCCCCAATTGATCGACGATGCCCGGGATATTCCCACGCCCGGCCTCGTCACTGTCCAGAACCAGGTAGACCGCCTTGAAGTGCCGCATAGCGGCTGCCTTTTCGTCGTCCAGGTCGCCCCCGCACAGCGCCACGGCGTTGTCCCCCCATTGCCAGGCGGTGATGGCGTCAGCCTGTCCTTCGACCACCACGATGGGCCGGTTGTAGTTGTGAATGAGCCAGTAGGGTTTCTTGGGGGAATGCAGGTTGCGTGACTTGTACCTGGGATCGTCGGAGGTGACGGACCGGCCGGTGAGGTACTCGACTGCCCCGGCCCGCCGGTGGACGTAGACCAGGTAGCCGTCGGGGATGGCGTCCCGCAACCGGCCGTCGTCGCTTTCAAAGATCAAGCCTGCTTCCCTGGCCAGGTCCAGGACTTCGGCGAGCTCAGTCGAGCCGTCGGCATCCAGGGAACGCAGGTGGTCCAGTAGGTGACCGTCGGCGTAACCCAGGCCCAACTCCTTGACGGTCTCCCCGTTCCAGCCGCGAGCCTCGGCGTAAGCCCTGGCCTCCGCCCCCGGCTCGTCCTGAAGCAGGTCCCGGTAATAGTCGGCTGCCATTTCCAGTATCCCGCGCTGCCGCTCTCGCTGCTGGCGTGCCTCCTCGATGCGCCTGGCTTCTTCAGCCGTGATCCCCAGGTCTTCCAGCGGCACGCCGGCGATGGAGGCCAGCTCGCGCACCGCGTCCAGGAAACCCAGCCCTTTCCAACGTTTCACGAATTCGACGGCGTCACCGTTGGCCCACTTGTGGCCCGAGGCGGGCGTGCAGCCGCTGAAGCAGAACCAGCGATCTCGCCTATCCGGGTTCTTGAGGATGGCGAAGGAAGTGGGGTTCTTACCCTCGTGCAGGGGGCAGTTGCCTCGATATCCCTTCCCGGTCGGCTTCAGTTTGGCTCCTGCACGCTCGGCTACTTCGGCCAGGTCGACGCGGCTGAGCAGCTCGTCAATGTTAATTGGCATGAGATTTCCTCCTACTATAGAAACTGGTAAGAAAATTGGTCCTCAAAAGTGTTGCGTCGATCATGGTTTTATGCTATAGTAGGAGTAGAGTAATCGAACTATTGGCTCCTACTATAGAAGGAAATTCCGCCGAGCGTTGGCCCGTTCGGCGGAGTTTCTTTTTCTCTCAGTGCAATGACATCCAGGCCGACAGTAGACGCTCTACCTGCGGCCTCTGGTGATCTGGCTGCCCGGTCATCCACGTGTTGGTCAGGTGAACCAACATCGCGTCGAACGTGACCTCGCCTCCCATGCTGTACTCCTTAGACTATTCAACAGGTCTGCTAGGGCAGGTTATTCCTCGTCGGCGACCACCAGGGCCGCTCCCAGGTCGTCCAGTAGTCCTTCGATCTCGTCGTCCTCGTCCGGCGTAGATGCAATCGCAGCTCCGGACACCTGGACCTCAAACCGGGCCAGAGCCTGGGTGACGGCCGCCTCCACCACCTGCCGCAACTCGGTCAGGTCCAGGGCGGGAGCGGAGGACGCAGGCTGGTCGGGGGTAGCCCCGATGCCCCGGCGCAGCGCCTCCTTGATGGCCTGAGACTTGGCCCCGTAGGGCTGATCTTCGAACTGCGCCTGCCAGTGGATCAGATCATCATCGTGACCAGGGTAGAGACGGATTTTCAGGTCAGTCACCCTTCGTCGCGCCATATAATTCCTCCCAGGAGAAAGATGGGGACACTTGTCCCCAAGTGTCCCCAAGTGTCCCCATCTTTACACCTGCCCCACCGCAGGTGCGGGTTTGAACACCCGCACTGCGTACCGGGCCAGGCCGACGGCGTTGGCGGCGATGGGGGTGGGCAGGATCACGCCGTGGGGATACTGGCGCAAGAGCGCCTCCCGCAGCGACTCCGCCCCGCCCCCGGTGAAGAGCAGGTGGGCGAACTGCCGGCCCTTATCCCAGCGCCGCTCCACGTAGGTGATGATCCCGGCAGCAGCGGTGTCCAGCGCCTGCTTCACCAGCGGCGCCAGGTTGACCTCCCCCTCGGCTGTGTACAGCCTGGGCCGCTTCTGGAGCAACAGCGCGTCGGCCTCGTGCAGGGAGAGTTCCACCCCGTACTTACCCCGCACCGTGTTGATGATCAGCTCCACCGCCCGGCGCATGCCCGCCGTGTCACCGCTGGTGAAGCGGGCGGCGACCTCGCCCCCCTCGACGGCGAACAGGTCTAACGTGTTGAAGCCGATGTCGCACACGGCCACGGGGGCCTTCAGGTCGGACCTGGAGCGTATCCATTTCCCCTGGTCGTTCAGCCCCCAGGCGAAGAAAGCGCCGGCCGGCTGGGGCATGACGCGCACGTCGGCCACGTCGAGAGTGATGTCATGATCGTTGACGCTGAATTGATGACGGGTGACCATCCAAGCCTTCAGGGCACGCAAGGTGTCCCGGGCCAGTTCCCGGTCGCCCATGACCTCGACCGGAAGGCCGACCATCAGGACCGCGTCGCGGTGATCGCCTTCGCCCAGCAGCCGGAAGACGGCGGCGTAGAACAATGCCCGCAGCTCGGGGCCGTCGGACAGGCGCAGGAAATCCATGCGCTGCACGGGACGGGCGAAGCGCGCCACCTCCTCGCCCACCAGGTAGGTCACGCCGCCGGAGGTCACCTGGTCCGGCTCCTTGCGCCTGCGGCGGCGGCCCAAGTCTCCCAGGGAGAGCATGCCCAGGTCGGTCTCGCCGACGCCGACGACGGAGGGAACCACGGCGATCCGGGCGCTTTCGGAGGCGACCGTGGCGACCTTGAAGTTTCCGTAACCGGGATCCACGCTGATTCGAATCATCCAACATCTCCTTCGGGGGTTGTATCCTTGAATATAGCCTGAGCGTCCATCTATCCTCCCCAGGCGATGACCAGGCGGTAGTAGGTCCGATTGGGTCGATAGGACTCCAGACCAATCCCTATCCGTATCGCCGAACTGCGGACGAACAACGACCCGGAAAGGGCCGGCAGTCTCCTGCGAATGACGCCGGCCACGACGATCACGTCTCGCTCGACCAGAAACTCCACGACGTGAGTCAGCAGGAGCAGGACGCTGCCGACGGGCAGCAGTGTAGCGACAAGCACGATCCAGAGGACGATTGGTTCCGCCCCCATCATCCCACCTCCCTCAGGCCACGTAATCATCCTCTTCACCTGCCTCGCGCTGCGGTTCTGTGACGCTGGGGACAGAGAACCCCATCTGATGGGGCCCGAAGGCCGTCCAGGCGGAGGGAGGTGAGGGGAGGGCCGGGGGCGATGGAGACGACCAGGGCGGGAACACCCCGACCCGAGGTGAAGTCGTCGGCGGTGGGTAGTTGATGGTCGTCCGCTCCTGGCGACCGGTGAAGGCTCGCACCAGGAGGTAGTTGGCCGCGACCACGAAGAACCCGACTATCACGGCTCCGAGGATGAACATGCCAAAGCCGATCCCGAACAGGCGCGCGGTCTCGCTGGTGATGAGCGAATAGACCAGGCCGCCACCCAGCGCCAGGCCGAACCCCAGGCCGATCATCGTCAGAAAACGTCGCATATGTCTTTCCTTTCTGAAGTGGATAAAATCTAGGCTACTCTGGGCTACTCTACAGCTTCCTATATGACCTTTACTGATAGTAGCTCACTTTTCATAACGATTTACCTGCGTTTTACTCGCATTTTTCGGGGAGTGGGCATCATTAACTGCCTTCCCCTACTCCCTACTCACCCCCTATCCCGGCCGCTTTTTTTAGAAAAGAGGGGGTGGGTAGGGAGTAGAGGGTAGGTATCTCTCTAAGCTGCCTTCCGTTGTCGCAAGGCAGATGCTGCCTGATGCAAGGCGATGGCGTAATCGCGCACCATGCGCGCCTTGGTCATCGAGCCGCCGAAGTGCGCCTGGATCTGGGTAGCGCTGTTCTTGACCACCAGGGCGTACGCCAGCATATCGGGCGGCACCTGCCAACCGTTTTCCTGGAGTGCGGCGTCCCCCGCCAGGAGATGGCTCTCCGGCATCTCCGGCTCGTCGTGCCGGAAGGGCAAGATCTCGAAGTCCTGGCGCTGGGGCAGCGCAGCCCGGAAGCGCGTCACCCGGCCGCCGGTGATCGCCAGCCCATCCCCCTTGCCCCCCAGCCGCTCGGTGTGCTGCCCGGCCAGCCCGGTGGCCAGGTAGCTTTGATCGTGGGGGAGCTGAAAGACCAGCCGGCTCGCGAAGTTGGCGCGCGCCAGTGATCCCTTGTCGCCAAAGACGGTGGGGTTGGCCGCCTGGCTGGCCGCCACCAGGTTGATCTTCAAGCCTCCGGCCATCTGGGACAACTGGGTGATGAGGGTCCCGGCCTCGGGGTGCACCTCGACCAGTTGCGCCACCTCGTCCACGGCCACCACCCAGCGCGGCGCCCGCTCCTGAAGCCGGGAATCGCCCCGTCGCCGCTCCATCTCGCCCAGGGTGTAACGCAGCAGCGTCAGCGAGTCGTCGTAGTTGTTGGCCACGGGGGCGGCCAGGTGGGCCAGCCAGGTGAAGGGATGCAGCGCCCGGTCGTTCTTGGGGTTGAGGATGAGCAGGCGGTAATCGTCCGGCGTGTTGGCCCGCGCCAGGCTGATGACGATGTTCGCCAGGCAGGTGGTCTTGCCCGATTGGGAGCCGCCGAAGACGGCCTTGTGGGGCGTGTCCCAGCCGATGCGGGCCGCCGGGCCGAGGGCCTTGCGGCCGATGGTGGCACCGTGCTGCCCGTCCCCGTACCATTGCTTCAGCAATCTCCAGCGCCTGTTCTCCCGATTCGGGCTGCGCGATGAACAGGTCGTCCACGTCCACTCCGCAGCGGACGGCGTAGTCCCGGTCCAGGGCGTGCTCCGTGTCGACGAAGACGGCTTTGCCCCCTCGTCGTTGCGCCTCGGCGATGATGTGTTGACACAGGGTGGTCTTGCCCGCCGATTCAGGCCCGTAGATCTCGGTCACCCGGCCGCGGGGAATGCCGCCCACACCCAGGGCGATGTCCAGGGCCAGGCTGCCGGTGGGGATGACCTCTACTTGCTGGTATGGGCATTCTCCCAGTCTCATGATTGCACCCTCGCCGAAGCGACGGCGGATGTCGCGCAGCGCGCCTGTGAATAGTTCGTCCGCGTCTACCGGACTTGCCACGCCCATCACGGCTCCCTTCTCCGGTCGGGGTGAGCGGCAGCCCTCTCACCCCCACCCCCGAACGTTCTCACGTTCCTGTGCTCCATGTGTCAATCTCCCTTGTGCCTGTCTTTCATTCGAGGTTTTACCCCCCCATGTCCCCCGGTCACCGGGACGGCTCTCTTGGGGCTCGTTGCCACGTCACCCGGGGTGAGTCAGGTCTTGCCTCCGATTTGTCCGGTCGAGGATTGCGCCGCCGGGTGAAGTGGCTCAACCTGCTGGGGCTCCGCCGCCGGCGCGACGGCGACCGGCCGATTCAACTGCCGGACACTACGTGGGCCGGCACGCGCAGTGTCCGATGGGTTAGCACTCACTGGGCCTGTTACCTTTCCGCCGAATGTCACCTTTCCGGCCGGTGGACTGATGTACGTCCAGCTCGATTCCCCACCTTTCCGGCGAATCCGCACCAGGTTCTGTCCCGGCAGTACCTCCAGAACCTGTGCAAAGAGCGGGGCGTCTTCACCGACGGGGATGAACTTGAAGATATCCCCGGGTTGTACCAGGTCGGGCGGAATGATGGTGTAACCATTCTTGTCAGGCATCGTGTTTACAGGCTCGCGTGGTTGGGTTGTAGTATCTCCGGCATGGCCTCGCACAGGGTGTCTACTTCGTCGGGCTGGATGCCGGCCTTCGGGTACAGTTCGACGCATTGCCTGATTGCTTTGGGCGTGACCGGCTGGCCGCGACTTCTGAGCAGACTGGCAACCACGGTGAGGGCGTGGTGCTTCTCACACATCGGCGGTTGGAGATATCCGCCGCTCATCTCTTCTCGCTCGCAGAACGTGCATTTCGCCATCTCGGGACTCCTGCTGGCAGTATTGAATCCTCCTCCAATGCTCGGCGTCTGTGCCATCACGGCGCTTCCACGAATTCTACAATTTGCTGCCTGGTTGCGTCCTCGTCGGCTTCCAGGTCGCGGTGGTCGATGACCAATATCTCGAAGCCAGCCTTTCGCAGGCGGCTCAGGCGCTCCTGCTCTTTGGCCTGGCGGGTTTCCGGGTAACGAGGATTGTCAAACACCGGGTCGTAGTGAACGCGCCCGTTGACCTCGACGATCTTGCCCAGGTCGGGCAGGTGGAAGTCGACAGAAACGAAGGCATCTTCACCCAGCACCTCTGCCTCGCGTTCGTAGCACAAGCCCATTGCGTCGAGTATAGCCATCACCGTCTGCTCGTGGCGGGAGGGGTTTTCCAGCCGCCAGGTGCGTGCCAGGCGGAACAGCTTACCGTAGCCATATCGCCGAATGTAGACCATGGCGCCCTTATGTCCCAGCGCAGCCATATCGTTGACTTCGGCGCTTCTTTTTCCCGCTCGGCGCTGGTGCTCCTGGAAGTCATCCATCCGGGCGCGTGCCCTGCCGCCCTTACGGCCGATGTGGCGGTACCACTTGCGCCGCTCTTCGGCGGTCATCGATTTGACGTTGGTAGTCATCACGTTACCTCGATCTCCCCCCGCTGTACCTTGACCCAGGACAGACCCAACCACTCGACCACCGGTCGCACGCCCTGGTCGTCGGCCAGGAACTCGCGTGCCTTGACGCGATCTGTTTGTGGGGTGCGTTGCTCCGGAAAGTGGGCGTCCCTCACAGCCTGGAGCACGACGGCGGCCAGCAGTCTGCGACAGGGGTCGTACTGTAGATTGATTGGCATCTTTGCGCGTTTTGTCAGGCTCATTTCTCTCTCCCGGTTGGATGGGACTAAAGTAAAGATATATGGATGTGGCAGCGATGGTCATTGGCTTGTGTTCTCCTCACCGATAAAAGCGCTTGCCTTGTCTTCAGATAACAGGGAGGCCAACCTTGCGCCGTTGTCGGAGATGCGTACCGGGCGCCCTGGCGTGTAGATGATCAAGCCCGTGCTGGCCAGACCCCAAACTCCTTTGCGTACCTGTTGGTTGGTAATCCGCGCCGCCAACATCAACCTTTCCATCGTTGACGGTCCGTCGTGTTGCGTCAGCGCGTCGAAGACGATTCTGGCATCGGGAATGAGTAATTGGTACAACTCCAGCAAGCAGTCGTCCTTCATCTAAGGCACCTCCGTTTTGAGCGTGTAATGGTGTCCACTTGCAGCATCGCCAGTAATGGTATTTGACGTGCCCCCCATCCTGTTATGGAAAGTCTTAAAGACAAATAGAAAGCCCTCGCGCTGTGAAGAAAGGTCACAGTGCGAGGGCTTGCAATCCAACTGCAGGAACGCTGTAATGATTATGTAAAGTTATGTAAAGTCATTCCCTTGTTGATTTCAAAGCTCCCGCAATTCATCCTCGGTGCAGAGTCCTAACTCAAGCACGAGACGGACTGGGGAATGGGGATCCGAACGGCGAGGGAGTGGCACAGTGGGGAAAAGAGTCGGCGTGTCACTTCCAATACGATGCCCGTCGGGCCCGCTCACTAAAGGCTCTCCCCAAGCTGGAGAGCCTTTTCTGCTTCACTTCAGTGCTCAGGCTCCCCCACCCTATCTCCGAAAATCCTTGATGTCCACACGATGCCAACCCCGGTGTCGAACTCGCTATCAAACTTGCCCTGGCCCGATCCTATCACAGCCTGGATCCGGCCCTGGCTTCGCAGGCGTGATCCCACACCCACCGCATCGTCCATATGGCCGTGACCCGCTCCCCTTCCGATACCTGGACCGCACAGCAACTTGCGTTCACAGGATAGTTGGCCTCCAGCCGTGCTCTGGCTTGTCCCCAAACGGTTACGCTCGGTGTTGCGAGTCTCTAACCCCTCAACTCTTTGCGATATATTTACCCAAAATTTACGATCTGTTTACGGACAGAAACAAACAAAGACCGTATAATCAAGTTGTGGCTCGAAGGAAACTCCAACTGCCAGAAGAGCAAGTCAGGGAATTGACAAGCGCCTATCGGTACGGGAAAGTTGGACCAACCTGGCCGCACTTATAAGCGGTGCGGCTGTATGACACTGGTTACCCGGTCAATGAGATAATGGAAATCACAGGCTGCAGCCGAACCAGCCTGGTGGAATGGCGCCGGGCTTACCGTGACGACGGGATAGATGGCTTAGCCGATAAGCGTACTGGCGGGAATAATGCCAGCTCCAACCCAGATTGAAGACCTGCGTGGGCGATTACATCAATACACCCTCCGAGAGTCATTCGGCCTGGAAGCAGCGACCAGTGATGGTATGCTCTGGGCCGTTGAGGACTTGCAGCACGTTATCCAACACTCGTACGGCGTGACTTACCGAAGTCGCACCTCCTACCACAACCTGTTTGCCAAGTGTGGCTTCAGTTTTCACCACTCAGTCAAGGCATTTATGCCTGGGCAGGAAGCAGACAGCCAATGCTTGGGGAACCGGCAGAAATCAGTTGTTTTCCCCAGTCCGGGCCGAACCCTGGAGTCTAGCCAGTCGCAGGTTCGGATAGACAGGAGTTAGCGCCCTGTTGAATCGGGCGGCGCGTCTGCTTAAGGACAAGGTACCTGAATATATGGAACATATGGGAGAGCCCATCATCCGTTCTCATCACGAGATCGATCTCAGCCTTCGGCATTTAGAGGCTGAGTTGATGCGCCTTGACGTGCTACTCCACCGCGAAAATCGACGCTGGCAGATGGCCGGTCAGGACCCGGCCGATGCCTTCCGGGGACTGTATGTCTCTGAAGCCGAGGTCGATGGTTTGTTGGCGCGCCCATTTGGCAGCAACTGGGGGCAAACGGTTACCCTGCCCCCTGAGGAGGCACGCGCATTTGACGAGGCCGAAGCCCAGGCCGACCGCCAGGCACAGGTTCTGGTCGAGACAGCCCAAAGTCAGGATCAGACACCCCGCCTGATCCGCCTGGCAACTGCTTTCGGCCTCGACCGCTTTGACCTGGACATACTCCTGATTTGCCTGGCCCCCGCTCTGGACCTGCGTTACGAGCGCCTCTATGGTTATCTCCAAGACGACGTCACCCGCAAAAGACCAAGTGTCAATCTTATGCTCGGCGTGCTGTGCGAACCTGGCCCGGAACGTCTGTTGAAGTTGTCGCACTTTGCCGACGACGCACCCCTGTTCGAACACTGCCTGCTGGAGCGCATTTCCGAGGCGGGATCGGACAGGCTGCCTTTGCTGAGCCAGGTGCTGGTCCCGGACGAGGCTATCGTAGCCTGGCTCTTGGGAAGATATCAACCCCCCGCCTACCTGGGCGCGGGCGCAAACCTGCTGTGGCCGCAGTCCGAGACCAACGAAGCCGATAAGATATTGGCTGCTGAAGCGTGGCCGTACCTGGAACGGCTGATCAGCGAACAAGTCCCGGGCAAGCCATCGGGACAGGCTGTCCTTGCCTTCTATGGACCGGACCAGGTCAGCCAGAGGGCAGCAGCCAGGCTATGCGTAGCTCGGATAGGCCGTCCGCTCCTGGCGGTTGACATGGCGGCTGCCATCGGTGATGAATTGTCTCCGTTACAGGCGCTCAGGTTGGCCCTGCGCGACGCGCGTCTGCTGGGTGCAATCCCCTATGTGTTCAATTGGGACGCCTGCCTGGCCGAGAGGGATACATCCCCCCCCGATGTGTTGGGCCAGTTATGCGCCTATCCCGATTTGGCCATCGTGTCCGCGCAGAAGACCTGGCGAGCGGCTGGAATTGACCGGGGACGTCCGCTGTTCTGGGTGGAATTTCCAGTCCCGGCTTATTCCGAGCGGTATGCCCTGTGGGAGCATTTTGTGGGCCAGGCGGCCTTGGCGGGAGAGATGGACCTGGCTCCCTTAGCCACTCAGTTTGCGCTGACCAGTGGCCAAATCCGCGACGCCGTCGCCTCGGCCCGAGACATAGCAGCCCAGGAGAGCCGGCCGCTGCAGAACCAAGACCTGTTTGCCGCGGCTCGGGCCCACTCCAACCCGCGTCTGTCCAGTCTGGCCCGCAAGATCATACCCCGCTACCTCTGGTCCGACATCATCCTTCCCGACGACCAACTGACTATGCTGCACGAACTGGTAGCTATGGTTCGCGCTCGTCCACTGGTGCTGGAGGAATGGGGAGTCGGCAAGAAGTTGGCTTCCAGCAACGGGGTGACGGTCCTCTTTGCCGGCCCCCCAGGCACCGGCAAGACCATGGCCGCCGAGGTCATCGCCGCCGAGCTCGGCCTGGACTTGTACAAGATCGACCTTTCTACCGTCGTCAGCAAGTACATTGGCGAGACAGAAAAGAACCTGGAAAAGATCTTCGGCGAGGCTCAGAACAGCAACGCCATTCTCTTCTTCGACGAGGCGGATGCCATATTCGGCAAGCGGTCCGAGGTCAAGGATGCCCACGACCGCTACGCCAACTTGGAGATCAGCTACCTGCTACAGCGTATGGAAGCCTACGATGGTGTAACCATCCTGGCCACCAACCTGCGCGCCAACCTGGACGAGGCATTTACGCGACGGCTTCAATTCGCCGTCGATTTTCCGTTCCCCGAAGAAGCCGATCGGCTTCGCATCTGGGAAACGCTCTTCCCGCCGGATGTGCCCCGCGCTCCAGACTTGGATCTGGGGCTGATGGCCCGCCGCTTCAAGTTGGCTGGGGGCAGCATTCGCAACGTCATCGTCAGTGCTGCCTATTTGGCCGCATCCGAGCACGAAGCAAATTCGAGCAACAGTCACGCGGGCGGCGGTCAGGTTACGATGGAGCACTTGCTCCACGGCACACGCCGGGAGCTTCAAAAGATGGGCCGTCTGGTCAATGAGGCGGATCTGGTAGTAAACTAGAAGATTTCAAAAGGTGAGGATTGTAGTTGTAATTGCTCTGTAACCGCCAAAACCAATGAAATGTGTTATAGTGATAATCAGGCGTCAAGGTGTAGATAACTTACGGAAATGTGGAGCCACCCTCCGACTAGCGGGACTATCCATTTTTGACCACCCGAAAAACCGATTCCTGGCCTTATGTGTCGGGGCTGACTTGTAAATCCCGCGTATGGCAAGTCAGTTTTAATATTTATACGCAGGCCACAATTCATCATCCACCCAGTCACTTTGCAGCCATCCAAAATCTCAAAAAGGGGAGCACTTATGGCAGGCCAACATAAGCAAGCGTCTAACCAGTCAAAAGAAGCAGAGTCCAAAGCACGAAAGCCCAAGCCAACCAGCCAGGGACCAGCGTCGCTGATTGAACAGGCCGATCCCCTGCAGCTACAGCAGGCTATGACACATCCGGAGACTGCCAGGCCAGCCGATATCCTGGCTCTACAACGCACAGCCGGCAATCGCGCCGTCGGGCGTGTGATTCAGGCCAAGCTAAAGGTAGGCCCGGCGGGCGACCAGTACGAGCAGGAAGCCGACCGGATGGCAGACCAGGTCACCAGCCAGCCAGCGCCGGCCACCGAGGCACCTGCGGTCCAACGCCAGGAGGAAGAGGAAGAGCTTCAAATGAAGCCCATCGCGCCGCGCCAGGCTGGGGACGCTTTCGAGGCTGAGGAGGAAGTTGAGAGGCGCTTGACCGGCCTCCAGGGCAAGGGCAGCCCCTTACCTGAGGAGGTGCGCAGCGACATGGAGCGCCGCTTCGGGGCGGACTTCGGCCAGGTACGTGTCCACACCGACAACGATGCGGCTGAATTGAACCAAGAACTGCAAGCCAAGGCCTTTACCCACGGCAGCGACATTTACTTTGACGCAGGCAACTATGACCCGGGTTCCAGCACCGGCAAGCGGCTGCTCGCTCACGAGCTAACGCACATCGTGCAGCAAGGGGGAGACAAGATTGGGCATACGCGCGGGGCGCACCCCCAGGTACGGACGGCGGACGCAAACGTTGTGCAAAGACATTATTGGGACCAGGTCGGTCTCACCGAAGAAGAATGGAATAAGAAATCACCCAAGGAACGGGCGGAACTAATCAATTCAATTATAGAGCCAAAAACGAAAGCCCCGCCCAAGCAAGAGAAAAAACCAGAGACAACTGAGACAAAGCAAAGCAAGTCTGGATCTCTTGAATTCGAAAAAGTGCCCTTGGGCGAGGATCCGCTGTCAAAGATGTTGGTGGAGTCTAAACAAGAGAAAAAACCAGAGACAACTAAGACAAAGCCAAGCAAGTCTAAATCTCTTGAATCCGAAAAAGTGTCCTTGGGCGATGATCCACTGTCAAAGATGTTGGTGGAGTCTGAACAAGAGAAAAAACCAGAGACAACTAAGACAAAGCCAAGCGAGTCTAAATCTCTTGAATCCGAAAATGTACTCGTGGTCGAAGACCCGCCCTCCAAACCCTTAACAGAATCTGAGAAGGGAAACGAGAAGGGGCAAAGCAAGTCCAAATCTCTTGAATTCGAAAAAGTGCCCTTGGGCGAGGATCCACTGTCAAAGATGTTGGCGGAGTCTGAACAAGAGAAAAAACAAGAGAAAAAACAAGAGACAATTGAGACACAACAACCCCCGCCTCAGTCCAAACAAGACGTTCAGGATACGACAAACAAGGGCAAAGGTAAGGGTAAGAGCAAGCGGTCGTGGTGGCCGTTTAGCAAAAAGAAGCCAACGAAGAAAAAAGAGCCAACGGAAATTGAGATGACAACGTTTAGCTCCAAGACGACTAAGACCTCAGAAGAAAAATCTTCGATTTTGCCTGAGATTTCCTCTCTCAAAGGGACGACAGAGAAGTCAACCAAGGAAGAGAAGAAGGATAATGAAGACTCCAACTCGCCCCTCGCCCCACAGGATAAACACGAGCAGTTTCTGGCCTGGGAGCCAGAGAAAAAAGAGGATACCTCAGGCGAAAAGAAGGGCACATTGGAGAGCATGTTCGGAGCTTGGACCGGTGGCATGATGGGCGGCATGATGGGGAGTATGATGATGGCTATGATGGGGCAGGGTAAGTCTCAGACGCCGTCCACGCCCCAGGGGCAGACCGACCCGGGCCTTATGAACGATATCCTGGAGAGTGTACACGCATTGGCCGCGCGGGTAACCAAGTTGGAAGAGAAAATCAAATAGTAACCGAAGTAAGATCATAGATTCCAGAGAGCCAGACAATACTGATGAGCAAAAGTTCTACATAACTCTCGGGATGATATAAGGAGCACGCTAAGCATGTTCCACGACTTAGACGAAGTGCTGAAAAAACTCCTGATCCAGGAAATACCTATCAAAAAGGGCGAGGTTGACATCGCCTTTGATCAGCCCAAGCGGGAATGGTCGGCGCGACTCAACCGGCCCACCTTGAATCTTTTTCTCTACGACATCCGCGAAAATCGTAAACTGCGCCAGTCGCAGCAGTGGTCGGTCGAGCACAACAAGGACGGCACCGTCACCCAGCGACGCACACCGGCCCGTATCGACGTTTATTATATGATCACTGCCTGGGCCAACGAACCGGAGGATGAACACAACCTGCTGGCCAGGGCCTTGATGGCCCTTTTCCGCCAGCCCCACTTACCCCCGGAGTTACTGCCCAAGGGCCTGGGAGATCAGTCTGCGCCTGTTCCCCTCCAAGTAGCACAAGAGGAAATGTTGCAAAATCCGGCCGACGTTTGGGGCGCCCTGGACAATGAGATACGGCCGGCTATTGTATTAATGGTAACGCTGGCCGTTGATCCCTACCAGCCGCTGGTCACGCCACTAGTGCGCACGCGCCAACTGCGTATCGGGCAATCAGCCGAGCCCTCTACTGAGGCATTGGTCGAAGGGTTCGAGCCGGATGTCCTTTGGACCATTGGCGGTACTGTTCATACCGATACGCCTCTGGAGGATCTGCACCTGACCTTAGTCGAGCAGGGATTGGAGGTGCCTCTCAAGGATGATGGCCGCTTCACCATCGGCAGACTACGAGCCGATACCTACACCCTGGAGATTGCCAAGGATGGCCGCAAGCCAAAGCGACATAAGTTGATCGTTCCGGGGCCGGACTATGACTTGGAGGTGTAGCCGAACAAGTGAAGACATAAAACGTGAACACGTAAAGACGTGAGAACAAAACGAGCGTTTTGTTCTGCCCCAGAAAGGAGGTAACAACAGGCGACAGATAACATAGTCGCATTCGATTTCTCATAATCGGGTAAGGGAAGCAGAGTATAGAGCTTATAGTACGCAATACGCAGTACGAAGTATGCAAGTACGCAATCAATACTACGTGATAAGGAGATTATCATGCCAGAATACCTATCACCAGGAGTCTATGTAGAAGAGGTCGATCGCGGGCCCAAGCCCATCGAGGGCGTCGGCACCGCCATGGCCGCGTTTGTCGGCTTCACCGAAAAAGCACAAATGACGCGCGAGGTGGACGGCGAGTTGATTACCGAGGATTTGATCAACCGCCCCCAACTGGTTACCAACTGGACCCAGTTCTCAGAGCGCTACGGTGGCTTTGCACCAGGCGCCTACCTGCCCCAAGCCGTGTATGGGTACTTCATGAACGGCGGCAGCCGCTGCTATGTGGTCAGCGTGCGCACTATACCCAGAGCGCAAGCCGCGCTGCTCAACAGCGATGGCAAGCCCCAATTGCTGGTTCGGGCCAAGCAAGCTGGTTACGAAGGCTTGCGCCTGCGGGTACGCATTGCCGATGTGCCCAAGCTCCCGGCCCCCTCTTCGTCCAGAAGATCGACAGCCAAGAAAGACGAAGACAAAAAGCCAGAAGACGAAAAATCGGAAGAAGATGCAACTCCGGTAGATCTGAGCGATGCTTCCTTCACCCTCATCGTCGAGCGCGAGAAGATGAGCGGTGGCTGGAGAGTCGAGGAGACGATTAAGGGTGTCACGCTGCAACAAGTCCAGGAGGATGGAAGCAAGTCGGTTCGGGTGGCCTATGCAGATAACAAGGTTTCCCAATGGATTGAGTTCGTAGTCCCGGAGGAGACCAAGCTCCCCCTGGCCAAGCTCTGGCCGTGCGACCAGGAACAGGCCATGAGCATCGAACCAGCCAAGTTGCCAGCCCCCTCTACTCAGGAGTTCCAGGGGCAAGTGGCCGAGCGCACCGGCGTCGAGGGGCTGGAGGCATTGGACGACGTCACAATGGTGTGTGTCCCTGACCTGATGACGCCTATGCCCGGTAAGAAGCTCGACCTGGACACCATCAAGGCTGTGCAAACCATGATGATCGCCCACTGCGAACGGCTGGGCGACCGGGTGGCTATCATTGACCCGCCTCCCGACATGATGCCGCAAGAGATCGGCAAGTGGCGCATGGAGACCGCCGGTTACGACTCCAGTTACGCCGCCCTGTACTATCCCTGGATCGAGGTGATGGATCCGGTCACCAATAAGCCCATCTATGTGCCCCCCTCGGGTCACATGGCTGGTATCTGGGCCCGCAACGACGCCACCCGCGGTGTCCACAAAGCGCCAGCCAACGAGGTAGTGCGCGGTGCTGTCGGCCTGGCCTATCAGACCACCAAGGGTGAGCAGGATACCTTGAACCCGAATGGTGTCAACTGCATCCGGGCCTTCCCGGGGCGGGGCATCCGGGTTTGGGGCGGGCGCACGCTGTCCAGCGACCCGGCCTGGCGCTATATCAACGTGCGTCGCCTGTTCAACTTCGTTGAAAAGTCCATCGAAAACGGCACCCAATGGGTCGTCTTTGAACCCAATGACCGCAAACTGTGGGCGCGAGTGCGCCGCGACGTAACTGCCTTCCTCAAGGTGGTCTGGCGCTCCGGCGCGCTGTTTGGTAGCACACCGGGTGAGGCTTTCTACGTCAAGTGCGACGACGAACTCAATCCACCCGAAACGCGTGATCTGGGACAACTCATCATTGAGATCGGCCTGTCACCGGTGAAACCTGCCGAGTTCGTCATCTTCCGTATCAGCCAGTGGGCCGGGCCTGGCGCCGAGTAGCACGCCTGTCCAAAGGTTACACGACGGGCATATCACATTGAGATATCTACCTGTTCAAGGATAAAACGCTTGTATGAGGAGGCGATAGAATGGCAGATCGTGAAGATCCCCTTGTTGCATTTAAATTCGGTCTGGAGATTGAGGGCAAGATGAGTGGCTTTTTCACCACAGTCTCCGGCATCGGTTCAGAAAGTGAGGTAGTCGAACACAAGATCAGCAATCCAGAGACGGGCGAAACCATCATCCAGAAGATCCCCGGTCGGCTGGCATGGACGGACGTAAGTCTAAAGCGTGGCGTCACCAGCAGTATCGATGTCTGGGAATGGCGACAGGCCGTGGTGGAGGGCAAAATCGACGACGCGCGCACCAACTGCTCTATCGTGGCCTACAACCAGGCCAACGAGGAAATTGCGCGCTGGAACCTGGAGAGCGCATGGCCCAGCAAGGTCACCGGGCCGGAGATGGACGCGGGCAGCCAGGATTACATGGTGGAAGAGATCACCATCGTCCATGAAGGTATGGTCCGCGCCTCGTAGGTCCAGTTGTAGTATAAGGCTTGGTGATCTTACCGTTGTCAGTTTGGAGAAAGGTGACCGGCACTCGAACATAGGTGTCTGCATGGAATGTGAGAAGTGCCGGTCACCTGAAAATTCCAAACCCCGGCCAGGATCCCCAAGACCCTGATCGCCTTTGGTTTCGGAGGTGTGTATGGCTTGGTTAAGTTCCGGCAATAACCTGACCGATATCGGCAGGGACCCACTGGGCACGTTAAACCTTAAAGAGTGTGATTTTCACCTGTTGGTTGAGGATAAGCTAACGGGTATCTTCACCTCCATGTCAGGCGGAGAGATGGAAATCTCCGTCATCAAACACGACGTCGTCTTCGAAACGGGATCCTCGACCACATTGTTGATTCCAGGGCCTATTAGTTTTTCGCCGATCAACCTTTCTCGCGGATTCGGTAACTACCACGAACTATTCAGTTGGTTATCGGAATCTGTTAACGGGGACATCATTAGAGCGCGCAGAAGCGGATCTATTGTTATGGTGCGGCAAGGCGATCACATACTGCGCTGGAACTTTTACAATGCATGGCTCTCTAAACTCTCAAACTTCGCTCTCACCCAGAAGGAGGGCTCTACGGTAAAGGTTGCCCGGCTAGCAGTTACCATAGTGGCCGAAACCATCGAGTACGACAAAGACTTGTAGAAGAATCAATAAGATTCATCAGGTATCAGGTAACTATTCAGCCTGATGGCATAATCGGCGGATGTATATCCGCAAATACCCGTTACGGTTGAATAACCGTAACGATCAGCGAAGAATCAATAAGATCCATCAGGTATCAGGAGATCAAAAGAGGATGAGCTTGCAGACTGAATTTGAGTTTACCCTACCGCTGGGTTACGTGGACCGGGAGGGCAATGTACATAAGCAGGGGACCATGCGCCTGGCAACGGCTATGGATGAGATCACTATGCTGAACGATATGCGCGTCCAGGCTAATGAGGCCTACCTGGTCATCGCCTTGTTGGCGCGCGTGATTACCAGCTTGGGGAATTTGCCCCAGGTGAACACCAGCGTGATCGAGAATCTGTTTGCCGCAGACCTGGCCTACCTGGAGGAGTTTTACCATCAAATCAACCAAACCGGGCACACTGGTCGCGAAGTGACGTGTCCCCATTGCAGCCAGGTGTTCGAAGTGGATTTAGCCCGCCTGGGGGGGGAGTCGTAGGCTATCCCCTCAACCGCTTATATGAGGAGGTAGCCTACATCGCCTATCACTTTCACTGGACCATGGAAGATATCCTAAATCTGGAGCACCGGCAGCGGTACGAATGGGTAAAGCAGATTGCCAACATCAACCGGCGACTGAATGAGGCCGGCCAGGACTAGGGATGAAAGGAACAGATATGCATGCCACCTCTTCGAGTCCTTCCCAGGGCAGCAGCGTCGAGCCGGACACAGAGCATGGTATCAGACGTGATAGCGAGACAAGCCAGGCAGGCTCGTCAATCGATATAGAGGACGTTGATTTGTATGCCCTGGCCGAGCAGGTATACGCGCTGCTCAAGCAGGAACTCTGGCTGGAGCGCGAACGGCAGGGCCGGTATCAGCTATAAATTAGGAGAATCTTAAATGCCTACAGTAGGGTTGATCGACAAAGCAATTGGGCGCCCCCGGCGCGCAAAAGGTACTTCTGCGCTAGGCAGGGTCGGAGCCCTGGCTGCTACCAGGGCAAGTGGTGCGATAACCACATCCGCCGTGGCATATGGTATCAGGACGCTGGAAAAAGCGTCCGGCATGCGCTTTGACCCCGTTCCAGCTTATTTGTTCTACGTTGAGCTGTCGGGTGTCCTGGTGGCCCTGTTCACTGAGTGTAGCGGCCTGGAGGCAAAACGCGCGGTTGAAACGGTCGAGGAGGGCGGCGTCAACGATTATGCGCATCACTTACCTGGCCAGGTGACATTCTCGAATATCAAGCTGAAACGTGGGCTCAGCCTGTCGCGCTCGCTGTGGGATTGGTTTATGCAAGGGCGCTATGACTTTCGGGTCAAACGATTTAACTTCTCCATCATCCAAGGCGCGCCCGGGCACAACCTGGCAACCGCTATCGCCGGAGCGGCCGGCCTCAATCCCGGTGATGGTTGGCAGAAAGACTTATACAGCGCATTAGGCAGAGGGTTTGGCAAAGTCAAGCATTGGGACGTAGAGGATGCATTTCCGGTCAAGTGGGAACTTTCAAACCTAAAAACTTCAGCCGGAACAGAAGCAGCCATCGAAACGCTCGAAATTGCTCATCATGGCCTATCGCTTAGTTACGAAGCCCTGACGCCTATGAGCCTGACAGCCGGCGCCGCTGATCTGGTTCTGCCTACGCCTACGCCGCCACTGGCGTCCAGCGCACCCTGAGAGCCTTTGACGTAATAGACCCCGGCTTTGCAACCTGCCGGTAGCCGAAAAGAAGCCCAGATCTGCGTTGCGAAGAGGCACGGGCACTGGCTCATAGACAACCTGACATTTTTATGCTGCTCAAGCGTGTCAAGGCACACGCCTACATAATCCTGGGATAGATCGACACCATGGCTGAGGAACAGGCCACATCCAACAATCAAATAGACTCCAACGAACAGGCCATATCCGGCCGGGCTCCCTCGCAGCGAACCCGCCACGCCGCAACCAGATTAAAAGGTTGGGCACAGCGAGCGATGTCTCGTTGGGGTAAGAGATACCGGCAAGGGAAAGCCACTATTCCCTCTCGACATAGGGCTTCCCGGTCTCCGTTGACTGTCCAACGCACCCGTTTTTTGTTGAGACGTTTGCAGCGCTCGGGAAGCCGGGCCAAGGTCTGGAACCCTGACCTGGAGGCGATGAAGCCCAAGGCGGTGGAACGCTTCAGCCACTCGGTGACCAGACGCTACTCGGGCATTCAACCGCTATCTTCTCAGAAGCGAGCCAAGCCGACTGCCTCGGCCTGGGGACAAGAAGTGGATCTGATCTTGCCGGTGGGCCCGGCCGCTTCGAGTGGCGCATCACCGGCCGCTACCAAGATCCAGGGACCAAGCGTCTTCACAGCGGGGCAGCGAATTGAGCCGCAATCTGCCATACCCACGCTTCCCCAGCCGTCTCCGCGCGCCGCCACGCCGCCACGGCCGGAGGGGCGACCTCAGCCGAAGAAGCTGCCTTCCCGGTCGCGTCTGTACAGCCGGGTTCAGGAAGTCACCTCAAGACGAGAAACGTCGCCACAGTCAGCTACAACGCCTGAAGGAGCTAGGGGGGACAAAACAGAGCGGGAGGGAGACGAGCAGATACCGGCCGATCGGCAAGCATCCAGCCATCAAGAGGGAATGCCTGGCCAGCAACAGCCAACAGCGCCGCCACCAATCCAGCGGCAACCGGAGGAAACCCATTCGCCGCGTGCAACCAAAACCGGACCGGGACATTTCGAGGCCAAGCCAGGCCAGCCAGCCACTCAGCCCAGGGCTGGCCAGGATGACCTGCCCCCGGTGAGAGAAGCCCCTCGGCCTCCCAAACCGACACTGCCTGCGGCCCAGTCAATGTCAGATGTGATGGATGAACCATCGACGGGCGAAGAAGTATCCCAAGCGGCCAAGGGAAAGTCGTCGCCAACAGCGTCGGACCGGGCCTCCGGGGCACAGATCCCAAGCCGGCCAGAATCTGAGCCCAGGGGCGAACTGCCCGTGGTTGAACGAAAGCCAACTGCAGGCCGGCAGCGGAGGGAATCAAAGCCCAAGTCTGTGGATGCGACGCCAGCGGCCTCAGAACGTGCCCCTGGAGTGCAGAAAGCGCCCCGAGACGCAACCCGGTCGCCCGACGAGGGGGAACAGCTCGACGCACTTGGGCAGAAAGAGTCGTCCGAGTCCGCGGAACAACAAACCCATGCTCATAGACCGGACCAACCCGAATCTGAGCCCAGGGACGAACTACGGCTGGTTGAACGAAAGCCAGTTGCACGGCGGCGGCAGGGAGAAACGAAGCCCCAACCTGGGAAGCCTGAGACAACGGACTCAGAAAATCCACCGACGGCGCCAGACCAGAATCCTGTGGTGCAGAAAGCGCCCCGAGACGCAACCCAGTCGTCTAGCGAGGGGGAACAGCTCGACGTACCTGGACAGAAAGAGGCGGCTGCGCCGACCGAGCAACCACCCCGTACACAAATACCGAGCCAGCCAGGTTTTGAACCAAGGGACGAACTGCCCCTGGTTGAACGAAAGCCTGCCAGGCGGCGGGAAGATGCCACAAGTCTGGACGAGAGCAAGCTTGACGAGCAACTTGCACGCGCGCCAGACACAGCCCAGACCGACCAGCCGCCAATTGAGTCTACCAGGCAAGTCGATGTCTCGAAGGAAAGCAACGCGGCGCAGCCACAATCCTCGAAACCGAGGGGCACGCCCGCCGTGCAACGCAAGCAGGCAGATGACGTCCGATTCAATGATTCCAGCCATTATCCCACGCCCCCCGTGCAACGCAGGCAGACGGGAGACTTACATGGGGAAGAAACAGAGCCGTTGCCGCTTGCCCGTACCTCTGAGCTGCCAGAAGCTGCACAGCCACCGGAAGAGGCCGGCCAGGTTGAAAAGCCCACGAGCCAGCCAGTGCACAGAATGTTGGATCGAACGGCACGTGGAACCAGATTGCCCCTGAGCAAACCCATATTGCCACCCCAACACCGGCGAATCATGCAGGGACAACAGGCACCCAAGATCAGCTTGCCGACACACCGATCACGCGGGATGCTGAGTACAGCGTCAGGCCCCGGCGCCAGCCAGGTCGTCCGGCGGCTGATACGCCCTGGTGCCTCCCAGGTTGCCCAGCCCTACACAACACCCAGCCGGCCGGGTTTGGGCACAACCAGTTTTGCTACCCACCAAAAACAGGCTCAAAGCCGGATGACGACGCCCGAGGCAATCCTCCACCGGCTGGGAGCTGGGAGGGGTGACCCGGGCGTGGGCAGAGATGCACCAATGATCTTGCCATCCCTGCCCCGACCAGATTCTCTTCAAGCACCCATAACCGCGGGTAGTGCTTCCTCATCGCCTGCTGCAGCCCAATCGAGGCCGGCCGTCGAGCTACCCGCCAGTCCAGTGGATCGGGCCGATCCACTGTCTATGCCACTGGCGCACAAGCTGCCCCCCCAACCGGCTGCAGGTGAGGGCAAGATTCAGAGGCTGGCCCAACCCACGAGCGATGAGTCCGCCCCTCAAGAACTTGTGTCCCAGGCGACCATCGTGCAAAGGGCGACAGACGAGTCTAGGGAACCGGCTGAGCCTGACCTGGCTCAATTGGCGCAACGGGTTTATCCGCTCATCAAGCGTTTGCTGGCAGTTGAGAGGGAACGTTGGTCAGGCCGGTCGGTGTAGTTATTGATTATCAGGAGTAGATGATGGCAGGACAATTGGCAAGTCTAAATCCGATGAGTATGTTGACTCGCCCCAAAGTACTGGGCGGGGTGGCCTCCAATCTGCAACACGCTAAGCTCATCACTGTGGATGCCACTGGAAAGCCGTTGCCTCGAAACGATGCCCGGTCTGTGGAGCTTGAGTTTCAGTTCAATCCGTCGCAACTCAGCATTACCAAGTCTGTTAAGTGGAAGAGCCCGGAAAAACTCGTTCCGGCCCGGAACGCACCCGACCTGGACTTTGGTGGGGGAGAACCAGCTACCTATGGCCTGGACCTTATCTTTGATACCAGCCAGGCGAGTAGCCCAAGGGATGTACGCCAGTATACACAGGAACTGTTGCGACTGGTGATGGTCACCGGTTCGCTCAAACAGCGCAAGCCGCCGCCGCGCGTTCAGCTCCAATGGGGCAAATTACACCTATTCCTGGCCGTCGTCGAAGAGGTTAAGCTCCAATATACACTCTTCCTACCAGATGGCACCCCGGTACGGGCCAAAGCGAGCGTAAAACTCAAACAGCAGGACGACAATGACGACTTTAAGCGAGGTCAAAACCCGACTACACGCACCGAAACCAGGAAGACACGCGTGGTGCAAGAGGGCGAGCGATTGGACTTGATCGCGTACGAAGAATATGGCGCCGTAGCTCATTGGCGCTACCTGGCCGAAGCCAATCACCTGCTCAATCCAACTGATTTGCGATCGGGCCAAATCTTATCCATCCCGCCCCTACCCTAATCAAGAAGTGAGGACTTATGCCAGACGATATCATCATTAGCGTGGATGGCAGGCAGCAATCGGACCTGGAGTTGGATTTGGTGGAGACAGTTGTCGATACCAACCTGTTCCTACCCGCTATGTTCAGCATCACCCTCAAGGACGAGTTAGACCCAAATACGGGGAAGCTGAAATACATCGACGCCGACACGTTCAAGGTTGGCGCCGAGGTCAAGATAGAGATAGAAACGGATGAAATACCGGATGAGCCATATGCAGTCAAGGCCACCCTGATCATCGGCGAAATCACTGCCATGGAGCCCTCATTCTCCGCAGATGGTATCCCACTTCTGCAAATACGTGGCTATGATCGCTCCCATCGACTCACGCGGGGCAAAAAGACACGTACTTACGGAGATGCCAATCCCCGCGGCAGCGGCATCACCGAAGACAAGATTATTAAGACTATCGTCGGGGAGACAGAGGGGATCACCGGCAGCCAGATCGACACCAGTGGGCTGAGTACCATCAAGCATCATTACGTGATGCAATACAATCAGACCGATCTTGAATTCTTGTGGTCACGCGCCCGCCTGCTTGGCTACCAGGTTTATGTCGAGGATAAAACGCTCTATTTCCAAAAAGCAGATGCCCACCGGGGGGCAACCTCTGATAAACCTGCCACACTAATCTGGCCTCTCAATCTGGCAAGCTTCGAGCCCCGGCTGACGCTGATGCGCCAGGTAGATCAAGCTGTGGTCAAGGGATGGGATCCCACGACCAAGAAACCGATTGAGGGCACAGCCAAAAGCGATAACAGCAAAACCATCCCCCAAATCGGACTGAACAAGAAAGGAAGTGCCCTGGCCAAACAAGCCTTCAAGGGGCAAGCGGAGGTGGTGGTTGTCGATCAACCGATATCCACTCAAGACGAGGCCAAGACTATCGCCGCTGCTCGCTTCGCGGAAGCTGAGAGCGAGTTCATCCGCGCTGAGGGGAGCTCTCGTCAGGGAGACCCCCGGCTGATTGCCGGTCGACAAGTCACGATTGAGGGCGTGGGGCAAAAGTTCAGCGGGACTTATTACGTGACCGAAGCACGGCATATCTACGCCAACGGGTCGTATCTGGTGAGCTTCAGCGTTACAGGGCGCATACCCTACACGCTCAGTTACTTGTTACATGAGGGCAACGGTCACGATCCAGACCGTATCTACGGCGTGGTGACCGCTAAGGTCACCAATCTGGAAGACCCCGAAAACCTGGGCCGGGTACAGGTGATGTTCCCCTGGTTGCCCAAGTATAAGAGCGCCGACCTGTCCAGCAATTGGGCACGCGTGGCCACTCCGATGGGGGGCAAAGAACGGGGCTTCTTGTTTATGCCGGAGGTGGACGACGAAGTACTGGTGGTCTTTGAGCACGGCGATGTCAATTACCCATACATCGTGGGCGTGCTGTGGAACGCCAAGGATAAGCCTCCATCCGGTACCAAAGATACTCTTGCCAGCGACAAGAAGACAGTCAACCAACGTATTATCCGTTCGCGCAGCGGACATATGATCGTACTCGACGATACCCAGGGCGAAGAGCAAATCGTCATCCAGGACAAGACAGGCAAAAACAGTATCGTCATCAGTTCCAAAGACAACACTATGACAATGACTGTTGAGAAAGATATCGTCATCAAGGCCAAGGGCGATACAAACGTCGAGGCCCAGGGCAACATGAAGCTGAAGAGCACAGGCGATCTGTCCCTGGAAGGCAAAAACCTATCCATAAAGGCACAGATGAATGCCAGCCTGGAAGCCAGCAGCAAGATGGACCTGAAAGCAACAGGCCAACTGAATCTGAAGGGCGCCCAAGCCTCCGTGAGCAGCGATGCCATGACTGAGGTTAAATCGAACGGAGCCGTTCAAATCCAGTCCAGCGCCCTGGTTAAGGTTCAGGGCAACCCTATTATGCTGAACTAGACAAGGAGCGAGTTGTATGGGTTTTCCTGCCGCCCGTGTGGGCGATGTAACAGCAAGTGGCGATACCATTACTGGTCCGGGTGTCCCGACCGTGCTTATCCAGGGACAGCCGGCAGCGGTGGCCGGAGATAGCGTTTCAGGCAATGCCTGTACGGGCGCGATTGCTATGGGCAGCCCCACAGTGTTGATCGGCAATCGCCCGGCTGCCCGCACCAGCGATCCGGTCAGTGGCGCCAATCCCTATAGTGGAGTGCCGGTTGCGACTACGATCGCGCCTACGCCAGCAGCTATGGTCTTAATCGGACCTTGATGCTCTGAAGTGGGGGCCTGGGTGGGCGGGTAACCACCCAAGCCGACAAGTTCGCCATTGGATGGACGTTTGGGAAATAGAGGGAATTTGCATGATGGATCAGACTAGAGACAGAGAATTCTTGGGGCAAGGGCTGGCCTTTCCGCTGCGCGTCAACGCACGCGGCGGACTTTCGTTGGTCAGCAGCGTGCGAGACATCGAGCAATCAATTCGCATCATCCTGAGTACCAGGCCCGGTGAGCGGGTAATGCGACCCGAGTTCGGCTGTCGCGCACACGAACTACTGTTCGAGCCTCACGATGTCTCCACTGAGAGTCTGGTACAGCAATACGTGGCTGAAGCGCTGACCATGTGGGAGCCACGCATCGAATTGCAGGGCGTGGACGTCTACACCGACGAGGATCTGGACGGCGCTCTGTTCGTAGAAGTCTTTTACATCGTTAAAGCCACCCATGACGAACGCAGTATTGTTTATCCCTTCTTCCTGGTCGGTGAAGAAGGATGGTAAATTGCTAAGACGATCAATGGGTAAAGTAAGGATTGAGAATTAAATAACTTCCTCAAATGCAAGCGAAATACTAGCCTGATTCAATCGGCTAATGGGTAAGTTATTAAATCCTTAGTCCTAAGCATCAAGCTTCATATATTGGGAGACGAGTATGTCATTGCCAACCCCCAACCTAGATGATTTGCGCTTCCAGCGGGACCTGGTAGACGAAGCCCGGCGGCGCATCATTCATTACTGTCCCGAGTGGACCGAATACAACTTGAGCGATCCGGGCATCACCCTGATTGAGCTCTTTGCCTGGATGACCGAATTGACTGTCTACCGGCTGAATCAAGTGCCGGAGAAAAACTACATCAAGTTCCTGGAATTGCTGGGAATGCAAATCCAACCGGCCAGCAGTGCCCGGACTGACTTGACCTTCTGGCTATCCGCCTCACTGCCCATCAGCCCGGACAACGACGACCCCGTCATCGTGCCCCAGGGCACCGAGGTGGCCTCCCGCGTCAGCGGTGAAGAAGAGGAAGTCATCTTCACCACCGACAAACAACTGACTATCCGGCCACCCAAGTTGACCCAACTGCGCCGGGCAGAAGACTTTCATAAGAACTTTCTGACTCGGCTGGGCGTCGAGACTTTTTACGCCTTCGACCGCGAGCAACCTCAGGTAGGAGATACGTTTTACCTGGGCTTCGACGAAGGCGTCGATATCAGCGGGCATATCCTGCAATTGGATTTCGAGTGCGAGGCGACTCAAGCCGTTGGCGTGCGGCGCGAGGATCCACCTTGGATCTGGGAATGCTCAATGGGTGATGACCAATGGCAGGAAATCTCGCCCGGCACCCGGCCCGGGGAGAGAGATACCACCGGCGGTCTCAACAACCCGCAGGGCAGCCTGGTGTTGTATCTGCCCCTCAAGGCACAACCCGACCGCGTCTATGGCCGCCCAGGGTACTGGGTACGTTGCCGGTTGGAGCAGCGCCGCCCCGAGCAGGGCATGTACACCGAGTCACCCCGCGTGGTCAACCTCCACGCCTACACACTGGGAGCGACCACTCCGGCAACACACGCCTTGATCGTGGAAGAGGAGATTTTGGGCCACAGCAACGGCGAACCAGGCCAGAGCTTCAAACTGGAACACGCCCCTATCCTCTCCCTGTTGCCAGGGGAGACGGTTGAGGTAGAAGAGATACGGGATAGAGAAGTGGTTTTTGTCCCCTGGCAGATGGTACCCGACTTTGCTCATTCTGATCGCTTCGACCGGCACTTCACGGTAGATACTGCCAGCGGTGAGATTAACTTCGGTCCAGCCATCCGCCAACCGGACGGCACCGTCCGCCAGTACGGGCGGGTGCCTGAAGCGGGACGCATGATACGCTTCACCCGTTACCGCTACGGAGGCGGGGTGAAAGGCAATCTACCGCCAGATAGCTTGCAAGTACTCACCACATCCCTGGCTTATATCTCACGGGTTAACAACTTGCACCGGGCGGCTGGCGGCCAGGATCCGGAAACACTCGAAGAAGTCAAGTCACGCGCCAGGCGGGAACTGCGGGCGCAACTGCGAGCCGTCACGCCTGAGGACTACGAACAACTGGCCAAAGCAGCTACCCGAACCGTGGCCCGTGTCAAATGTAACACCCCGCGGGTCAAGAACGGGCATATGCCACCCGGCACGATTGAAATCCTGGTTGTGCCCGCCGTAGCCGACTCCCTGCGGGCAGGCGACCTGTCCAAGCTACACGTGGACGAGGCATTGACCAAGACAGTTGGCAATTATCTGGACCAGTACCGGCTGTTGACCACTACCCTGCGCGTCAGGGGGCCGAATTACCTGGGGGTCAAAGTACAGGCCGAAATCGTGCCTTCCGAATATAGCCAGCCGGAAGTCGTTCGCGCGCGGGTGGCCGAAAACTTGAGGCGCTTCATCAGCCCGCTGGCGCTCGGGGGAGAAACGGGGAAGGAGGACGACGACCTCATAAGCGATGGCTGGGAAGGCTGGCCTTTTGGCCGCAATCTATACGTGGCCGAGATCTTCTCCCTGATCCAACGTGTGCCCGGCGTCAAACACGTGCTGGACGTGCAACTCAGTACGCGCCCCGTGATTCCCGGTGAGGAGATTCCCCCCCTGGAGGGGGTAGTTGAAGACGAACAGGAGGAAACTCAGACAGACTTGACCCCCGTAAAGCAGAAGGTCATTCGCGTGCCAGACGATACGTTGCTCTGCTACCTGGAGCCCGAGATCATACTAACCGGTTTGGAAGACGAAGATGCTTAGCCAAGTTATACGACCCCTAGATGAGGATGTAAAGGATGTGTCTAGCAGCACCCCGGCGGGTTGTGCATCAACCGGAGGTGTAGAAACGGGCCCGGTCGTCGTTTCTCACGTGGTGAACCAACACCACCATTACCCGGGCGAGTTGATGACTCTCTACACCCGTGTCGCAGTCCAGGAGGCACACGCCGACCTCACCCTGCGCGTAACTGTACCCGAAGGCCTGGTCTTGGGTGTTTATCGGGGACTGCACGAACTGGGCAACGTATTGCCGCAGGTGGAAGTAGAGGGAGACACGCACTTCCTGGTCTGGTCACTAAAAGGGAAGATTACCGCCGGGACCCGCTACGAATTCCAGGCTGAGGCCCGGGTCGCGCCTGTTTCTCGAAATCAGACCACCACAAGCCGGGCTGTGCTGACCAACCAAGACGATGAAGTTCTGGCCGAAGAGACAGCCACCTTTCACATCCGGCACAAGGGACAGTACCTGCGCCAGTTGCCGGAGCTTTATGAGGAAGACGAGTTTATGGGGCACTTCCTGATGCTCTTCGAGAGCTTTTGGAAGCCTATTCACACCCAGATCGGCAGTATATCTCACTTCTTTGACCCCGACCTGACGCCAAGCCGCTGGCTGCCCTGGCTGGCGTCCTGGCTCGGCCTGGAACTGGATGAGCGTTTTCCCGAGGAGCGCCAACGCCAGCTAATCCGCTCGGCAGTCTGGCTCTACCGGCGACGGGGCACCAAACAGGCGTTGCAGAAATATCTTGAGCTTTATTCCGGTGGGCAGGTGCAGATCACCGAACATCGAGCCCGTGACTTTCGCCTGGGTCCAGACGTCCAACTCGGGTCAGGCGTCGCCCTGGGCATTGGCAACCGGCCTCACACCTTTGCCGTATCCCTCCGCCTGCCGCCGATACCGTCAGGCGTAATAGACGAAGAGGAACGTACACGGCTGGAAGCGAAACGGCGCCGGGCAATTGAGACCATCATTGAGAGCTTTAAACCAGCCCACACCGCCTACAACTTGCAAATTGAGACATTATCTGAGGGGGATCGAGGATGAGTATTGAAGATTTGTTACACATATACCCAGTCCAACGCATCAAGCCCAGAGACGGCATGGCTGTCACGGCTGATGTCTGGGATCAAGCACACGAATATCACCAGCAGCATCAGCGCTTTCAAACGCTTCTTTACCACGGATGGGGAATCGTCACCGGGCTGGAGGTGATGGCCAGCGATCCGCCCGATACCTCGGTCTATATTCTGCCGGGCATTGCTGTGGATCCTACCGGCCAGACCATCGTGCTACCGCAGCCAGTGGCTTACGACATTGGTGACGAAATGGAGGGACTCCTCTATCTGCTGCTCAGCTACGGGGAGGGTGCGCCCCGGTCTGCTAATGGCGACCAGGAAGACGCGCCCACCTACGTGCAGGCCGAGTTCTCTATCGCCGCCCGCACCGCTTTGCCCGACGCCCCCTTTGTGGAGTTGGCACGTGTCAAGCGCCAGGACCGCACCGACCCTTTCCTGGATGCACAAAATCCCGACCAGCCAGACGCCAACGAGATCGATCTACGCTTCCGACGCGAAATTCGCGTGCCGCGGGAGGTCAGCATCGGTGTGTGCTATCTGGGTGACGTGGATGAGAAGAAGCACGGGCGGGGGGCAGGTTACCTGGCTGACGCCCTGAGTCGTTCCAGCCGTTACCAGGTGACCGTTCACGATGACGTCCTCCTCGCGCCGGGTATCGAGACCAACACCCTCATCTACCTGGTAGGTGGCGGGGACTTCGAGTTGAGTTCTAGCCAGATGAATGGTTTATCTAACTACGTGGCCCGAGGACGGGGTACCCTTTTGCTTGAGAGCTTCGATGCAGCCGCCGAAGCCACCTTCACCAATATCCTGGCGGCGATGGATATGGAACCCATTCCTCTGCCGTCCGACCATCGGCTGCTGAAAGATCCGTATCTCTTTGCCGCTCCGCCACCGGGGTTTGAACCTGGGAGTATGCCAGAAGTGTCGGTCAACGACGGGGTGATTCTCAGCAACGGCAACTACGGACTCCTGTGGCAGGGAGAAACGCGAGACGCCTTGCCCTCGCGAGAGCAGATCCGCTGCGCGGTTGAATGGGGCACGAACATCGTTGCGTATGCCTTGGATCGCCGCCGTCGATTGTAGGCCCCACCGAGAGGAACGTCAGCAGGATGGATCAAGGTTACAGGCTTGAAATCATCGATAGAGACGGTTGGCGGAACGAGTTCCCCCTGGAGAAAACCGTGCTCCACATCGGCAGCAGCGACCGGAACGACATTGTGTTGGAGCCGACCCGGGGTGGGGAAGTTGCCCCGCTGCACGCCCAGCTTATCATTCCGGGTGCCCAGGGAAGGACCGAGGGCCATGTGTCGCGCCCTCAGTTGGTGAACTTGGGAGATGTGGATATTCTGCTCGGCTCATCTGGTGACCAACGCCTGCAACCTCGCTCCGTGCTGAGTCTGGAAGATGGCTCTACCTTTAGACTGGGTCAGTTTACGCTTGTCTTCCACGGTGATCAGGGCCCTGCTGGCGAACTCCTCGGCGGCAGCCGGCACATTGGCTTAAGCCTGTCCATGCCTCGCACCCAGTTGGAGCCGAACCGATTCCTGGACGGCGTGATCCGGGTAGCCAACCTGGGGAATCGGAGTGGCGTTCAAATCGAACTGGACCTGGAAGGTTTGGACCCAGACTGCTACAACCTCGAGCCGGGACCGATATTGTCTGCCGGCGCGGAAAAGGAGGTTTTTTTTCGTCTCCGCCACTACGGATACAGGCCGCCTGCCGGTGAGTATTACATCACCATCCGTGCGACCGCAGCCCATGCCTACCCCGGAGACGAAGCCATCGTATCGCAGTTGGTGGAAGTCTTGCCCTTCTATCGCCATAAGATGCAGCTTGTGTCTCCTAATGGAATGCATCCATCACAACAGCCCTCTCGTGACGAGGCTGTAGCCTCCGAAGCGGAACCTGAAAGTCGTTCGCGCCACCCCTTGCCACACCGAGGTGAGGAGGCATCAGAAATGAGAGGGACTTCGTCGAACGAGGATTGGTGGTCGCCCGGCATCGACAAAAACGATCCCTCTGAGTCGACTGCTACACCGGTGGCGACGTCCCCCCACGAAGCAGCCGAGGGACAAGAAGCAGGGGATGGTGAACTCGCGGCTGAAGAAGTAAACAATCGGCCTGTGCCGGGTGATGAAGAACACGCGGCGAACCAAGAAAACGTTCAATCCAGACCTGCATCTATGGAAAAGGCATCTGTTTCGGCAGGGGAAGTGATCGAAAATAAGGGGTGCTGGGCCTCGCTACTTGGCTTGTTCTCAGTATCGCACGCGCAATCGCGCCGGCCGCTGGCGGAGACATCAAGCGTCGAATACAGTGCGCCAACCATTGAGGAGGACGAATCGTCACCCGAGCCCTTGGCGGACAGCCCAACAGCAGTCGAGGAAATAACACAGCCGCAGTTCGACCAACAAAGTAGCCTCGATTTCCAATCGCGTGAGGAAGCTGAGACCGGCAGTGAACCTGCGGCTGAGCACTGTGATTCACCCCCGGAAGCAGAGCCAACAGCCCAGATTGGACAGGAGGTGGAAACCGAGGCTGTCCTGCCCGAGTCTGAGAAGGAACCCGACGTGACGGCGGAAGCTCCGGGCGCTTGTGAGGCAGAAACGCAGACCGAAATAGTTACGTCCGAGCCCACGCAAGATCAGACTATGCCCGAGGATATGTCCCCCCTCCCAGAGGAGCAAGAAGAAGACGAGACTGAGACACTCGTACCAAGCCTGCTTGAGGAAGTGCCCCAAACGGAAACTGTCGGGGAGGAACAGGCAAAGAGCGAAGATGAGCCGGAGGCTGTAATAGGGCACCAAGAACCTCTCCAAGATGAAGAGGAAGCCCCCGTACCGGTGGTGGCCTTTGGCAATGGGAAGCCCGAAGCCGTGGAAAAGGCAGACGTCGGAGCGGATCTGAACGTCGAGGATTGGTGGCAGCCATCCAGAAAAGAGGAAGGGGTGGGGAAGTCGCCGATCAAGCTCAAGGCAAAACCATCCCCTGGGGAGGGGACCACGTCGGGCCAGGATGCCAGCAAGTCAACGGCAATCGATGACTGGTGGGCGGCCCCTGTCGAAGCGGATGAGCCCGATGGTGAGACGCAGGTACTCAAGCTGAAGGCAACCCCACTGCCTGAAAGGGAGACAGCGGACGACAAAGACACGCGGCCAGAGCCAGGCGAGGACTGGTGGACAGAGGAAACTCAGGCTGAGCCGGATCGGCTGGAGAAACAGTCTGTGCTTAGGCTGAAGGCCGATGCATCGGCTAAGGCCGATGATTCTGAGCAAACAGATGCTGGGCAAGAGACGATAAACGAATGAGACTCTCTTGCAACGTTGGGAGACTGGTGATTTTGAGTTGTCTGGAATATAGGTGGCTTATGGACAAGACTCACCTGTTCAGGGTTATCTTGATAACCGTGCTGGTTGTGAGCCTGGCTCTTAGTCTGGCAGCCGGCGCTCAGGCCCAGAACGGCGCGGCGACCGTTACGCTATCACGGGTGGAAAATCAGGCGTTTCCCCAGATAAGCCTACTGCTGACTGTTTCGGATGAGAGCGGTCCCCGGGATGACCTTAACGCGGCTGACTTTCAGATTTTTGAGGATGGCGTCCACCAGGTACCCAGCGAGGCAATCACGCTAGCCAAGGATGCATCCCAGGGGGTACGTTTGGTCCTGGCCCTGGATCTGAGCATGAAGGCCGAAGCGCTGGCCCAGGTGAAAGAGGGGGCTAAAACGCTCATCAATCAACTGGAACCCCAGGACAGGGTAGCCATAATCGCCTTTTACGATGAGGTGACCATCGTTCAGCAGTTTACGGAGGATAAGGCAGCGCTCATCGAAGCCGTAGACAATCTGCGCCCCGAAGGAAATATGACCGCCTTTAACCAGGCGGCGGTTGAGGCCGTCAATATGGTAACTGCTTTCCCCACGGGCCTCAAAGCAGTTGTAATGCTGACCAACAGTTCCGACAACGTGGGCTTCCAACCGGTAGATGACATCATTAGCCTCGCGGCATCAGCTAAGATACCCATCTATGTGATCGGCTTTGATAGAGTTTCGCCTGAGGCAGTGGAAACCATTGCGGCGGCGACAGGCGGCCGTTCTTTTGTGTCTTCCGGTCCAGAGCAAGTAGTCACCAGCGCTCAGTCAGTGGGCGAGTTGCTTAGACAAGGTGCCTATAAGCTAATCTTCCAGTCCGGTCTCAAAGCCGACGGGGGGGAACACGACATGATCATCAAAGTCGTGTACCAGGATAAAGTAGGCGAGGCCGCCGGCCACTTCACCGCAGTGCCCGGCGATGTGAGTGTCAGCCTGCCCTCACTGAGCGAAGGCGAGACTGTGTCAGGCACCGTTAATCTCGCCATCCAGGCCACAGCGCCAACCCGCCTCGCGTCGGTCGCCTATTGGCTGAACGAGGAGCTCTTGGCGGAAGTCACCGGGCCACCCTACCGCTACGAATGGGATACCAGCAGCTTGGATTCCGGTACTTATCGCCTCAACGTCGTGGTGACCGATCAGGCAGGTAACACGGGCCAGACTACGCTTAACCTTCAAGTCACCTGGCCGGTGGTGGTGACCGCTTCTGTTCCCCAGACAGAGTTGAATATTGGCGACCAGGTCCCCATCGCCGTCAAGATTGAGTCCCTCGAGGAGTTGGCGCGCGTCGAATATCTCGTAGATGGCAAACTGGTCGGGACGCGCGACACGTCCCCGTATCAATTCTCGCTAAACACCAGCACCTATGATCCGGGGGCACACCGTATTACAGTCCGGGCTGCGGATCACCTGGGACGCACCGGCGAGACAGAGCTTGAGATGCACTTTCTGGCCCCGGTATCCGAGCCGGAAGCACCCCAACCTGGCTTGCCGGAGCGCCTTGGTTTCGAGTCAGCGGCGAAACTCCGCAAACAGGCGAGCATTGTCGCAATCGCTCTGGTCGTTCTAATTGTCAATCTCATTGGCCTGCTGTCGGCCATTAGAACCCAGAAGCGACGGCAACAAAAGACGTATCGCCTGGAAATCTCCAACCTGGGGAACGTCGGTAGTTATTACATCCTGCGGGCGGAGGACCCAATGGGCGCGCTCAAGTTTCAATTTATGCTGAACGGCGTGGACCTGCCTCGACTGTCTGTCAACGGCAACGGATATGAGTCGCCTGACCGTGAGACGCGCAACAAGATGGTCATCGAAGCCGGCCAGGTCTCCCGGCCTATTCCAGGGGCGGCAGATGAGACATTGGCTCCCACCGCCCCGCCGCCTGGCGCAGCGACTGGCAGTAGCGTGAAAGAAAGCGCTGGTCAGGTGATGCGAACTGGTAATGCGCTCGCCAGTACCCTGACCGCCGTCGGCTCGGTACTACCCGGCTCCGCCGGTTCAGCGGTTCAGCAGGTAGCCCGTCCGGTCTACCAAACCCAGAGCAAGATCAACCGCACTACAGCGCAGGCCCGAGGTAAAGCCGGCCAGGTCTCCCGGCTTGCTCCAGGGGCGAAGATGGTACCTCCCCGGGGAGCAGCGCCCAGCAGCACCCAGCAGCCACGTCGTGCAACCAAGGATCGTCAGGCCTTCGCTACCGTGACGCCTATTCATCCCATCAGCGAGACCTGTTCTGAGACTCCTTATGTGGACCGAGGTGAGACACTGCCCATTGACATGCTGATCACCCCCCTGAATCCCGGTCGGAGCCAGCGTTACAGCTTTCGGGTTATGTCCAAGGCGGTGGAGCCAGCCGAGTCCCCCTGGCTGAACGAAAATGGGCACGTCCAAATTCAAGGTATCTCGTGGTTCCGCCGGCTATTGCTCTTCATGCTATTCATGACGGTTACGTTCGTGGTGATAGGGGCGACTGCGCTATTGCTGATGCGATAGCGAAAGCTGCGACACTGTCCATACAGAGAGGCCAGGTATTTCTATGCTAAGCCGAGATCAACTTGAGATCATCCGAGACAGCGGGGAAATAGAGTTTGTTGACCTGGACCCGGCTCGCGGTATTACCAATATCGGGCGCCACATCGAGAACGATATCGTCATTGACAGCCCTGGGGTCGCCGCCTTTCACGCCATGCTGGACCATCGGCAAAAGCCAATCCGCTTGATCGTCCTCAGCCAGGGGGGTGAGACCAGTGTTGGTGGCCAGGACTTGTTACCCAACACAGCGCAGGAAGTTCGTCACTTGGACACCATTGAGATTGACGGCCACACGCTCATGTTGTTAGAAGCCACAGATGCCGTCTTGCCCAACTCAGTGTCAGCGCCGCCTCCCGTCCCGCAGCCACTTCCCGAAAGACAGGTAATGCCCACGACTGTGCCGCAGGTCTCGCAAGGGCCGCCATCTGAAACAATGGTGGCTGCCGCGACCGGCTTGCCTGTCCCGGAGGCGGCATTGCCTGTTTCAATGCCGGGTACACTGCCGGTAGATCAGTCACCAGCAGCAGCGGTAGCGCCAGCCACAGTCGCCTCGCTTCAGCGCACGGTGGGTCTGACCGCCCGTCCTCTGGATCAGACTGACGACGTGGTCATGGCCGAAATCTCGGAGCGGGAGTGGACCATCAACGTGGAGCAAAGTGCCACCCTCCAGGTGACGGTAATCAACGGTGGGCCCATCGTGGCCATGTTCCAGATTGGCGTGGGGGGGCTGGATGAGGAGTGGGTCACTATTATGCCGCCCCAAGTCAACCTCTACGAGGGACAGCAGGCCACGGTAACTATCACCATCAACCCGCCCCGCCAGGCATCTAGCCGGGCTGGTGTGCACCATTTTGCCGTCGTCGTGAGCTCGCCCAATCACCCGGGGCGTTTCACCCGGCTGGGGGCTACCTTGACTCTCAATCCCTACTTTGAGTTTGCCTTGGGGGAACTGTCACCCAAGCGGCAATCGGTCTCCTGGTTCAAGCAGTCGGGTGAGGCGACTCTTCCCATTGCCAATTACGGCAACAGCGATGCCCTGTTCCGCCTGGAAGGCACAGATGATGAGCGCGCGTGCAGCTTTGAGTTTCGGGTTCCAGGCCACGAAGTGAGCCTGGCCACCCAGGCCGAAATGCGTCTGTCGCCCGAAGAGGCTGCCACCATCCCACTGAGCATCACACCTCGCTCGCGCCGGCTGATCGCCTTACGCAAACATAACCATTCTTTTACCATCACTACCACTCTGCTTGAAGCAGGCCAGACGCCGCGCATGGTCTTGGGGCAATTGAAAAGTGCGCCGCTCATTGGTTTCTGGCACATTCTGCTTATGCTCTTGATGCTGGGCATTATAATTGTCTTTCTCTTCATCCCCGGCCCCCATCCCCGGCTTTACAGCGAGGAGGGCCAGCGGGTGGAAGCCACAGATAATGAGTTGACGCTGCTCTACAATGGATCTCGCTTCAAGCGCTGGGGTCCCTCTCATGTTCTCAATCGGATCAACGGTGCAGCTTTGAATCTGACCCTGGAGCGCAAAAACGCTGGCGCTCCCGACAACACATATGAAGTTGTGGAGACAGAGCTGAAAGGCCCGAGCGGCCACGTCGTAGATGCGCCCCAATTCGACACGGTGTATCGTCTGACGGTTGAGAACTGGCTGTCAACCCTCTTCCCCCGTGTGGCGCGCACTGCCACCTACGACGTGGTGGTGGTTCCTGTCCTGCCGCGCGTCGAGGTCACACCCGAACAGACAGCCGTGGAGGCGGGGGAATCTGTCACATTGGGATGGGAGGTGCAGCACGCCACCCGGCTGGAGATCAGGACCCAGGACGGCCTGGTGCTGGAGGCATTTGAAGAGCCACAAGCCACCGGCACCTATCAGGTAACTCCGCAAGCGGATACTGTTTACATCTTCGAGGCTTACAACCAGTACACCAACGGCAATCCCGAGACGGACAACGCCCTGGTTGAGATCTTTACGCCGCCGCCGGACATCAACTTCTTTATCGCGCAACCCAATGCGGTCATTGAGGGCACCCCGGTCCTTTTGAGTTGGCGGGTATCGGGCGCCGACCAGGTCTCGATCGAATCTGATGATCCGCTGGACAGACCTATCGAAGTGGGACCCGATGGGCCGTCCATCAACCGGCAACCGACCCGAACCACCCTCTATACTTTGAAAGCAGTCAGGGGCGAGGCGACCGCCGTGGCTCGCCAGGAAGTGGGCGTCACCCCAGCTCCTACACCGACCGGGACACCTACACCGCCAGAGATTGCGTATTTCCGCGCCGTCCCCGATACACTGGTCAGCGGCGATGACAACCTGGTGACCCTGGAGTGGTCGGTGACGGGCGAGGTCACCAACGTGGAGATCAGTGGTCCCAGCCTATCTAACCCCATCACTAACCTGGAAGCAGAGGGCTCCATCGAGGTTCTCGTTGAGGAAACTACGTTGTTTGTGCTGGCCGCTTTCAACTACGATCAAAAAGACAGCCAGAATACCCAGGTCCAGGTCGATGAGCCGACGCCGACGCCCACGCCGCCGCCGCCTACCGAGACCCCGATTCCTGCGCCCAGCATCTTCTTCTTCAAGGTCGAGCCCAGCAATTCCGCCGACGTGGACAAGGTCGAGCGCATCGACGATGACGAGTACGAGGTGGTGGTGGGCACGGACATCAAGCTAAGCTGGGAGACGTCGACAGACGCTGAGAGTGTCACGCTGTCCCCTATCAACCAGTCCTTCGGTCCTGGCAAGAACGAATTGGAAATGTTTAAGTTTTCGGTTAAAACTGCGCCTTCAAACGAAAACCCCAAAGAGTACACCCTGGTCGTGCAAGGAGTTGGCGGAGCCAGTGACGAGTCCCTGGAAATCAAGGTGGTGTCCAAGTCTACTCCTCAACCTCCCTCCAGTGTAGGTGGTACCACCAACGGCGACGACAACGAGCTCAGGTGGTCATGGTCGGGCGACGAAGATGATATTCTGGGCTTTAAGCTCTATCGTTCCGACGTGCCGCCCGGCAATGACTTCTCGTTCCAGCAGGAGATCTTGGATCCTGACGCCAGATCGTGGACAGACGTGGGAGGTGGCTGCGGAAAGGTCTATTACATAGTTACCCTCTACGAGGGGCTCGATCTGTCCCCCCAGGAAACTGAGTCGAGCGGAACGAGTTGGGCCAGCGATGCCTGTCCGTAAAGAATGTCCAAAGCACCTGGACGAACATCAGCTAGGTACACAAATGAGACAGATGCACTGTAAACCGATTATGCGAATAGCAATGGCCCTGGCTGCCGGGCTGGTCCTGGTCGTGCTGCTCCTGGTGGCTGGCTCGGTAACGGGTAAAATCAGTCAGGCCAGCGCCGGGCCCGGAGGGCGCGACGCTTCCCATGTTCCAGCCAGGGGACAGACGTGGCGGCTGCCTCCCGAGCTGTCATCATCGGAGGTCGGTTTTATCCCACAACCCCGGCCCCTGGCCGCCGACCTGGTTATCCATAAAAGCGTGCAGACGAGTTCGGACCCTATTCTGGGCGCTACCGTCAGCAATGGAGATACGATAACTTACACGATTGTTATTACCAACGTCACCGGCGACGCAATCGACATCTCAAAAGTCACCGACATCTTGCCGGCCGGCACTCTGTTCGATGTGCAATGCGTCACCGATGGGTCCGTCTCCCCGGGCACCAATTGCAGTCTGGAGGTCGAAGAGACAATCATCTCTATCCCTTCCTCGGGTAGAGACACGGACACGAACGATTTCGTACTGCAGGTCACCAAAGCGGTCGTTTGGAGCGCATTCCCCATTCCGGCCGGTGAGAAAAGGACTCTGGCATTTACGGCCAGGGTAGATTGCCAGCCGGCCGGCGCCTACATCAACAACATGGCCAGCGTGGTCTTCGGTATAGATGGTTCTGTCCTTCCCAGCACCGAGACCCAGACCACAGTGGTGCTCAAAGATTCGTCCCTACAAAACGATTCCGGACAGCCGTTGATCGTCGGGCCGAGCGGCTGCTCTGCCGAACCAGGCGGCTACGACCAGGACTGGGGGGATTTCGACCGGGACGGCGACCTGGACCTGGCCCTGGGCACCAACAGCCAGACTTCAGTTTATCGCAACGACGAGGGCAAGCTGACGTCGATCGGGACATACAATCGCCGCGCCTTTGGCGTACGGTGGGGCGATATTGATGGCGACCAGGATCTGGAATTGATCTCGGTGGGCGACTACTATACCACAACCGCCGGTCTGCGGCGCGGCGTCAACTATATCTTTGACTACGCCAACTTCTCCAGCCCCGCCCAGGTTTTTACCACCACCGACGTCCTATGGCGTATCGACATGGCCGACTACAACGGCGACGAGACGCTCGATCTGGCTGCCGCCAGCTTTTTCGATCCCGGCGCGCGTCACAAGCACAATTTGTGCCTGGCAAGGGTGTACGACAACGATGGCGGTGGCACCTTTGTCCCTGACGAGTGTCTAATCGGGCCACTGACGAAAGATACAGTCTGGTACCCGGTCGGCGAGGAGAGCAGCTATCACGTGGCCTGGGGCGATAGCGACTTTGACGGTGATCTTGACCTGGCCGTGGCAGATTACGGAGCCTATAACCGCCTGCACGAGAACAACAGCTTCAAACTGGGCGACTTCAGCCTGCCGCTTGGAGACACTTCCATCCCCCCGGAACACACCACCAGCATGGCATGGCAAGACTACGACAATGACGGCGACTTTGACCTGGCATGGGGCAATGACGGCGAGAGAAACGCGTTGTACACCCAGACCAACGGGATTTTCCAATCGACGCCTATCTGGCAGGGAGACCCGGAGGATGCAACCCACAGCCTGGCCTGGTTCAAGAGTGAAGACATCGCCTACCTTGACGCCAGCATCCCGGTGGCCGATGTGGACTACGAGAAATACACCCTGCCTTTCAGCTTCCCGTTTGGTCAAAGCAACACGCGGGAAATTGTCAAGGTTTGCGTCGACACCAAGGGCAACGTCGAGTTGCTTGAGGCCGGCGAGGATTGTGTGGCTCGCGGCCACTGGAACAACCTGCACAGCACCAATTATTACCGTCACAACAATGTGGATGTCATCTTCGCCGCCAGCGCGGACATGATCAGCGGTGTAATCATCGAGGCCCTGCCGGAGACCAGCCCAGACCGGGTGGAGATTGCCTGGATGGGCAGCACCTATTGCGACGGTGGAGAAGACGCCTTCGAAAGTCACCCTCTCCTGTTTAAGGTAATTATCCACCAGGACGGCCACATTGAGTGGAAGTTCTTCAAAATGAACTACACCATTACTTCGTGCGGTTTTGGGATAAGCGACTTCTTTGCCGGCCTATACGACGAAGTGGACGATTGGTCCATGCCGCTCAACGTAAGCGGAGGCTCGGGGGCTATTCCGAGTAACACATCTAACCGTGCTTTCGAGTTCACGACCTGGGCGGCCGGACAGGTACCCGAACGTGCCTGGAGTGGCTACGACCAGAGTCTTGCCCCACAAGATGATGCAGCTCTATCTGCTCATCCGCTACCCTTCAATATGCCTTACTACGGCCGAAATATCACCAACATCTGCGTTAACACCAACGGCCTGATCGAACTCCTGGAAGCCTCCGAGTCGTGTCAAGAAGGTTCTGCCCCCTATACACATAAGCTTAACAACCACTTGAACCAGATAGATGCGATATTTGCCGCCAATGACGATTTGCGGACCGGCGTATTTGTTGAGGGCGACTCGGAGCGGGTTGCGATCACCTGGATGGGCACAACCGACTATGACTTTGCCAACCCGTACCCAGGCGACGGGTACTTGTACCACCAACTGGCATACAAGGTCATTCTGTTCCAGAGCGGAACCGTGCGGTGGAAGTTTTATGACATGAAGTACACCGACTATTCCGGATCCGATCTCTTCTCGGGTGCCTATGGTGCTCCAGAGGATGAAACGGATGAGATTCCCGGCGGCTCGAAATCTTTCGCGGGCTATGACGTGAGGCGCAGATTCGACTTCGAGCCCACGTCGACGGCCAGTGCAATCCATCCCATTGGACAGAAGATCTACCTGGCGGTGGGAAACTACGGCCCCAACTATCTATATGAACCGGCCGGGACCGGGCTGTCGGCCAGCCCCGTTTGGAACTCCGCGGACAGCTCAAACACCACCAGCCTGGCATGGGTAGATTATGACAACGACGGCGACTCGGATTTGGTCGCCGGCAATTATGGTCAAGAGAATAAAGTATACCTGATGGGCGCCGGGCTCTTGCCCCAGGCAGACCCTCAAAGCCTGTCACCTGAAGCCGACAATACCCGCAGCATCGACTGGGCCGACTGGGACAACGACGGTGACCTGGATATGGCAGCCGGCAACGAAAATCAGCCCAACCGAGTCTATAGCAACGACGGCAGCGGCAGCCTGTCGCTGGCGTGGTCGTCGGTGGAAACCGACAGCACGCATAGCGTAGCCTGGGCTGATGTCGATGACGATGGATTTTCGGACCTGGCCACCGGCAACTACGATACTTACCTCAAACTCTACCATAACGATGGTGGTAGCCTGGACAATGCTCCCATCTGGACTTCGCTGCATATCTCCCACACGCGCAGTATCGCCTGGGGTGATGTGGATGGCGACGGCGATTTGGATCTGGCTGTCGCCAACGACGGCGATCGAAATGCCCTATACCAGAACCGACGTTATTTCCTGATAGGCAACGAAAAACGGGAACTGGGCACCGTAAACGACCTGGCCTGGGGCGACTACGATAACGACGGCTACCCAGACCTGGCTATCGGCGGCGTCGATTTGGAGTTCCCTGGCGGAGGCTTTGTTTATCTCGTCAAGAACACATCCGTGAGCGGGCAGCGCAAGCTGGCTTTTACCAACAAGGCCGCCATCCAACTTGACCAGGGCGTGGACACTGAGTTATTCGACCTGGCCTGGGGCGACTACAACCGGGATGGCTACCTGGACCTGGCCGCAGCTTTTCCAGATGCCGAACAGGTCAAGCTTTACCGGAACCAGGGAGGGAGCGATGATTGGACGGTGGGCCAGACGCTGAACGGGATCACCAGCTATGGCATCGACTGGGCCGACCTGCAAAGCGACGGATGGCTGGACCTGGCGGTAGCCGAGTCGAGCCAGGACGCAGCACCTGAACTCAAGATCTATTTGAACCAGGCGGGTATGGATGTCAGCTACTTCTCATCCCAGGCCACCCTCGTGCCCGAAAGCGACCTGGTCACCGGTACGGTCACCAGCTTGCGCTGCATCGACCGCGACAACGACGGGGACCTGGACCTGTCGGCGGTCAACTTGAAGCGCGAGAGTCAGCAATTCACAACCTACGGCTCTTTCCTCAACCCGGCGCTTACCCTCGACAACCGGGTCGGCAACAGCGGATTCAAAGCTAGCGGCGTCGCCTGGGGCGACTATGACGGCGACGGCCTGCTGGACCTGCTGTACAGCGCCAGCCCGGATTTGGACGGCAGCAGTCCGAACCCGGACAGCACACGCCTGTACCTGAACACCGGTCAGGGCTTTACGCTGGCCGGTAGCTCTGCCGGTGGCGACCCCACGTTTGACAGCGGCGGTCGGCGTGTGGCCGTCTTTGGTGATTACGATGGCGACGGCGACCTCGAAATCGCCGACGGTGTGCCGGGTGGGCAAATCAAATTATACGGCCACAACGCATCCCCCCAGACGATAAACGGCGTTGAAGCCTATAGCCTGGGCTGGGGAGACGCCGATGGCGATGGGTTCCTGGATCTGTTCGCTGGTGGCAAGCTTAGCGGCGCCAGGCAGAACTATGTGTTTATCAACCAAGGAACTTCGCCTTTCCTGGATGCTTCCGCTCCGTGCTGGACTTCATCCCAATTGGAGCGCACCACCAGTGTGGCCTGGGCCGATTATGACGGCGACTTCTACCTGGACTTCGTCGTCGGCAATTGCAACAGCGATCTGTCGGAGAGCATTCAACTTTACCACAACGACGGAGATGATAGCTTTAGCCTGGTTTCCGGGTCCGGCCTGCCGGCCGACGGATGGTGCACGCACAGCGTAGACTGGGCTGATTACGACAGTGACGGCGATCCAGACCTGGCCATAGGCAACGACAATGAGCGCAGTTATGTCTACGAGAACCTGGACAGCTTCAGCGGGACCTTTAGCCAAGTCTGGAGTTCGACGCTCAGCGCCAACACACGGAGCGTGGCCTGGGGCGACTGGAACGGCGACGGCAGACCTGAACTGGCGCTGGGCAACTACGGCCAGCAAGACCAGGTGTACGCCAACATCGACACGACAGATGGCACCCGGTTGCTCTGGCTCTGGGAATCGGCACAAGCCTACCAGACCACCGGCCTGGCCTGGGGCGACGCTGATAGTGACGGCGACCTGGATCTGGCTTTCGCTCAGAATGACCCAATGCAGCTAAACGGTGTGTATGAAAACGGCTATGTATCGCCGGCTCATCACGGCCAACTGGGCGATATGCCGCTGCCCCGCAATCCATCCTACCTGGTCGTCCACCGGCCGGGCACGAATGATGCTTACGCTATCTCTTCCGGGGTCCTGAACGACTACACGATACCCATTACCTACACAGTCTTCGATCCCGATGGACCACGCAGCGCCGGGAACCCTTCCGGAGACGATATTATCGTCGACAGGACGTGGTTCGAATACTCGCTTAACGGCGGGGCTACGTGGCAGGAGGCCGTTATCTCCGGCACAACCTCGCACGACGGAACAACATCGCGCCAGGGCGAGACAGCTACCGTGATCTGGGACAGCGAAGCCAACGGGGCGGTGGGTGACTATGTGCTGTTCCGGGTTGGCATTGTCCACCAGAAGCCAGCCGGACCGATCCAGCGTGCCAGCACCTGGGCAGTCAGCCCCCCCTTCCGGGTACAGGCTCTCACCTGCGAATGGCCGGCCGACGCAAGCATCAGGATTACGGTCAACGATGTGCTCACCAATACGGTGGCGGCCAGCCAAACCATAAAACTCCAATCCGGCATCGGGGCAGGCACCGGCGTGCTCACCTACACCTGGGATTTAGGCGACGGCACCACTCAGGTCATGAACTGGGTGGAGCATAAATATACGACGCCAGGCACATATACGGTGGCTCTAACCATCACCGGCGAGCCTTGCCCGGTGATACGGGAGGCGATGGCTACTGCCCTGGTTGTCGTTCAGGAGGCGACTACTTCCCAACCGCTGACTAACAGCCTTTACCTGCCCATCATTCTTAGACCGGGCGGCGTGTCGGGCGCAGTCGCCGGTGCCCCATCTCAGGTTTCCGGGCTACGCGGACGCATGCGATCTAGCCAGACGACGCTATCCTGGACTCCCAACCCAGCCGCCGAAGCGGTCCTCGGCTACCACGTTTATCGCAGCCCGCGTCCGGGGACAGGTGACTTCGAGCTAATAGCCGCTGTAGCATCTGACGCCGCCAGCTACACCGACGCTACGGCGGGATGTGGATACATCTATTACGTGACTGCCTTCAACGCTGCGGGCGAATCGCCGCCCAGCACGGCCAGCTACGTCAGCCGTCCATGTCGATGAAAAGACGAGCGCCCGTGTTGACAGGAGGATGCATTATGACGCAAAGAACCTTGTTTGCCCTATCTCTGGTGCTGGGACTGAGCCTGGGAGCGTTGGCTCTGCTGCTGGGCCTGCCGGCGCTGGTCGGTGCCCAAGAGCCTTTGAACAACACCTTCACATACCAGGGCCGGCTGCGGCAGAACGGCGCTTATCTGGAGGCTGCTGCCTGCGACCTCCAGTTTGAACTGTATGACGCACCGGCCGGTGGATCCCAGGTAGGCATCGCTCAGACAGTCAGTGGGGTAACCGTGAGCGATGGCTATTTCAACGTCCTCCTGAACACAGGAAACGAGTTCGGCGCTGACGCTTTCAGTGGCGACAAGCGCTACCTGCAAGTTGTCGTAAAATGTGGGGCTGATACCGCGTATACCCCCATGGATCAGCGAGTTTCCGTCAATGCCGTCCCCTACGCCCTGTACGCCCCAAATGCCCTCAATACCGGCACCTACCACTGGAACGACGTGACCGGCAAGCCCCCCGGCTTTGCCGACGACGTGGACAATGTGGTGACCTACACCGCAGGCTTCGGCCTGGATTTGAGCGGCAACCAATTCAGCGTCATCACCAGCCCGATTGTGGGATCTCTTTCCACGGATGTTTACCAAGAGCGAGTCGACAGCAGTTGTACCGGTCTCCAGGCCATCCAGGGCATCAACGCCGATGGTTCGGTGCAATGTGGGGCTGCCCCGCGCACCTACCAGGCGGGCGAAGGGCTGCTACTCAACGGTAACGAATTTTCGATAGACGACACCATCGTACAACGACGCATAACCCAGAGCTGCGATTCGGGCTATGCCATTCGACAGGTCAGTCAAGACGGCTCGGTGGAGTGCGAACTCATCCCGCAGGGCACCATCACCGAAGTGGTAGCCGGTGCCGGGTTGACCGGTGGCGGCAGCGCTGGCGAGGTAACCCTGCAAGTGAGCACCGGCGGTATCACAACCAGTATGTTAGCCACAGCCGCCATCAGTACATCCCATCTTCAATCCGGAGCAATCGTCGGCTCAAAAATTGGCAGTAATCAAATCGACAGCTCCAAGATATTGACCGGCGCCATCAGCTTTATTGACCTGGCTGAGAATGGTTGTTCTGGAGAAGGGAAGGTACTAAAGTGGAAGACCGGCTCAAGCTCCTGGACGTGTGAGGAGGACACGGCTATCACCTACCAGGCCGGTCCGGGGTTAACGTTAAACGGCGATGAGCTGTCTGTTAATCCCGGGACAGGTGTGATGGTGAGCGGCACTTCCCCTGACGACAGCATAGCCATCGACTTCGCCGGGACAGGCGGTGATATGGGCACTGCCAGCACCCTGGCCCGCAGCGACCACGATCACGGCAGCCAGTACATCCGTCCCAGCACAACGCTTCCCTCCGGCGACGTGAGCGGCAAGTATGAGGGAGGTACGGGAGGAGGTTTCACGGTTCAGTACATCCAAAATGAACCGATTGCCTCCACTACCCCGGGAGACGGGGACGTGCTGCTGTATACCGGAAGCCAATGGGAACCCAGCGCGTATGGGTTTCCCATCAACCTGGAGGCCGGCACCGACATAAGAATCAGAACTGATCGCCACCAGGACGGGGACGACGGTGGGACAGCCTATGTGTACTGCGGTAGCTCGGAGGTCTTGCTGGCCGGAGGCTGCCAATGCGACGGTAATAATGATTTGGAGGACTCCGATTCGACCGGGGGGAGCGGCTGGTTTTGCAGTTGCAACAACGATTCAAATGTAACAGTCTATGCTATCTGTTTGAGGAAACACTTTGAGTAGCCTCAGCGCGTTATCTGCTATTGATTACTGTCTTGTATCTGATTCTCCGCCGGGACAAGGCTGGAGGTAGCCTATGAAACACACCGCTGTACTAAGTATTGTTGCAGGCTTGGGGCTGGGCATTGCTCTGTCATTCCTGCTGGTCAGCCTGCCTGCATTGGTCGGCGCCCAGGGCGCTATAGATAATAGCTTTGTCTATCAGGGCCGACTGCTGAGAAGCGGCTCCTATGTTGACAATACCACCTGCGATTTCCAGTTTAGCTTGTACGATGCTGATGCCAGTGGCACACAAATAGGCGACAGCCAGACTGTCCCGGGAGTGTCAGTGCACGACGGCTACTTTCGTGTCGAGTTAAACGCGGGGAATGAATTTGGCCCCGATGCCTTCAACGGCGACAAACGTTATTTGCAAATCGCCACCCGGTGTGGGTCCGAGACCACCTACACGACGATGGGCCAGCGCGTGCCCCTCTATCCGGCTCCCTATGCTCTGCGCGCCAGCAACGTTACCGGGGTGGCTGGCGCTTCCTGGTCCGAGATATCCGGCAAGCCGCCCGGCTTTGCCGATGATATAGATGACGTGGTCACCTACACCAATGGCTACGGCCTGGAGTTGGTTGACGGCCAATTCAGCCTGATTACGTCTACGGTTATCGATGGAATGGCCGACACCTTGCAGCGGCGCATTACGGGTAGCTGCAGCGACCCAAACGCGATCCAGATCGTTCACGCCGATGGTTGGGTGGTGTGCGGCACCACCAGTCAAACCTACACGGCCGGAGAAGGATTGGTCTCGATCGGGAACGTCTTTGCCATCGACGACAACATCGTACAGAGGCTGGTCACGGATACTTCCTGCAATTCGCCGCGTGGGCAGGCAATTCGTCATGTGAATGTAGACGGCTCCGTTATATGTGAGCCTATTCCCCAGGGCGACGTTACCGGAGTAAACGCCGGTCCCGGCCTGGCGGCGACCGATCCTGGCGGGCCGGTGGTCAATCTGAGTGTAGCCGACGCGGGGATCTCCACGCAGATGTTGGCAGATGGGGCCGTGACCGAGGAGAAAATCAAAGACTATGCCGTGGGGCCAGAAGAGCTTGGCGGAGGAGCTGTGAACACGAACCACATTGCCGATGGGAGCATCGAGTTTAGTGACTTCGGCATGATCTGCTCCCAGGATCAGATGGTATTGGAAAGAAGCAGCAGTTCGGCTGCCCCTTTTTGGCAATGTGGTGAAGACGACAGCATCAATTTTACCCCGGGGGCGGCGGTCTCTCTGGTTGACAACGTCCTGTCCTTGAGAGTGGGGGAAGGCATTGCCGTGACCGGCTCCGGGTTGCGTGTGCAGTTTGGCCCGGTGGATCCTGGCTCAGATGGGACCTCAAACCAGGCCGCCCATAGCAATCATCATCACGATGACCTGTACGTGAGAAAAGATACCCAAGCCCCGGACCTCGATCCGGCGGCAAGGGATATCTCAGGCTCCTACAATACCGGTTTCACCGTCGTTGGGCTGCGCAACCAATATGTTTCTGATGCAAATCCAGCCGACGGAGAGATCCTTAGCTTCTCGTCAAATCGCTGGCAACCGGATACCTATGACTTCCCTTTTAACCTGGGGGCAAGGGTCAGTTTTAATCAAGCCTCGGGGGCAGATGGTGATGGGAAATTATCTGTGTCGTGCCTGGACTCAAGCAACGAGCACGTTATCGGAGGCGGTTGTGAGTGTGATGCGAATGCGAATGTGGAAGATAGCTATCCCTCTTCCTCCACGCGCTGGCAGTGCGACTGTGCCAACAGCAATGACACTAATTATGCCTATATCTTTTGCATCAGCCTGACATGGCCATAGGCATTGTTTGACCAAGAGGTTAATTTACAATGAAGCGCCAATCCTTCCTTAAACTTTTTGCTGCCTTGGCCCTGGGAATCACGTCGGCTGTGGGCTTCATGAACCTATCTGCATCGGCTCAAGGCCCAATCGACACCTCGTTCTCCTATCAGGGCCGTTTGCGCCTGATAAACGGGGCCTACGTCAGCAATACCTGTGACTTTCAATTTAGCCTGTGGGATGCGCCGACAGGGGGCACCCAGGTAGGGGGTGTACTGGAACGGAACAACATTGCGATAACGGATGGATACTTCTCGGTAAGCCTGGACTTCGGCGATGTCTTTCCTGGAGATGAACGTTATCTGCAGATTGCCGTAAGTTGCCCGGAGAGCGGCAGCAGCTACGACACCCTCGCCGGCCGGGTCGAGATAGACTCCGTTCCATATGCCTTGACCAGCCAGGACGCCGCTGGCGGTCGCGTGGCCTGGGATGGGATTACGGGCAAGCCGGCCGGCTTTGCAGACGACGTGGATGACGTTGTCACGTACAGCAACGGTTTTGGTTTGAACCTGGATACCGACAACCAATTCAGTGTGATTACCGAGACTTTCATTAACACCGATACGTTCCAACAGCGCGTAATCGGCGACTGCAGCGGCGAGCAAACCATTCAGGCGATCAATCCCGACGGTTCGGTGCGCTGCGTAACAGCACGCACCGACTACCAGGCGGGCGAGGGCATCGACGAGGCTGTGGACCCGGTAACCCAGTACCACATATTCGAGTACGACGCTGATGTGGTTCAGGAACGGGTCAGCTTCTTCTGCGGCAGCGGCAGGGCGATTCGGCGCATCAACCCGAATGGCTCCGTCTTCTGTGAGGCCGTTCCGCCAGGTGATGTCACGTACGTGGAAGCGGAATCAGGCCTGACCGGCGGTGGAAGCACCGGGATCATCACGGTAACCGTCGACACAGAGGGCATTACCTCATCCAAAATAATGACCGACGCCGTTTCCTCCGACAAGATAGCTGACTCGGCCATCACAGCGGTCAAGATCATGACTGACGCCGTGGCGGGCACGAGCAAAATTGCCAACGAGACTATTTTATTCGCCGATATCGGCAGCACCGATTGTGGTGACGGTCATATGCTTGTCTACTCTGCCACGACGTGGCAGTGTGCGCCGGACCAGCCCGGCGAACTCGTCCCCGGGCTGGGCATCAATGAAATCCCGGAGGACAAAATCATCTCCGTCAAGATCCAGCCTGACGGCGGTCTGACGACCGCGAACGGACCGCTCCAGGTGAGTTTCTCGGGAACTGGAGATACGAACCTGCCGGCCCGCAGCGACCACACTCATAACAGCACCTACGTGCAGCCTACCGACCCATATAGCAAAGACGTATCCGGGTCTTTCAACACCGGGTTCACCGTTATCGGCATCCGGGGCATTCCCGTTCCGACACCACCTACAAGCCCAAGCCGCGACCAGATATTGACGTTCGATGAGAGCGCGGGCGACGCAGGAGAATGGGTCTTCACTGACTACGGCTTCCCCTTCGATGTTGATGTAAACGAACATGGTACAACCTGGAGGGACGAGGATACGGGCCAGACATACGCCCAATGCTCGAGTGGCGAGACTTTAGTCGGTGGTGGCTGCCGCTGCCATGCGGAGAACGAGTTGGAGGACTCCTATCCGGACGGCAACAAATGGCGCTGCGACTGTGAAAACAGCAGTAGCGACAACTATGCCTATGCCCGTTGCATCCAATCTAGCTATCCCTGACCCCTGGCGATGGAGACAGCTACCACCTAAAGCACGTAGATAGGAAAGAAATATGAAACGGACTGTTTCGTTGACGATTGGCCTGAGCCTGCTTGCAACGTTGTTGTTGCTGGCAGGTGTCGGTCTGGTTTATGCCCAGAGCGGTTCTGTCTTTGAACTGGTCTCGTGGACGGTAGATGTCGGCGGCGACACGCCCATCACCGGCGGCGACTACGAGCTGTTAAGCACCGTCGGCCAGCCGGATGCCGCCCCGGACGTGGGCGGCGGGGTCTACATCATCCAGAGCGGCTTCTGGCCCAGCATGGTCAGGCCCACCGGGGGGGACGTCTACCTGCCCCTGGTCATAAAAGGTTCTGCTCCCAATCTGCCCGACCTGGTGGGTGACTTCAGCCTCACCCCGGACAAAGCCAGTTACAATGCCGGCGAGCCAGTGTTAATCAGCGTCGAAGTATCCAACGTCGGCGAGGGACAGGCCGACCCCTTCTGGGTTGATTTTTACATCAATCCATCGGGGGTCCCGGCGGTCAACCAGCGTTGGAATGACATATGTGGTATGTCGCCCTGCTACGGTCTGGCCTGGTACGTCTCCGGCGGGCTGGCCCCGGGCCAGAGCGTCACCCTGACCTCGGACAGTGCCGCCGCCGACTACAGTGTCTGGCCTGGCTACTTCGCGGGTGGCACCAGCGACCTGTACCTATACGTGGATAGCTGGAACCCTGGTGTCGCCGACGGCGGCGTGGCCGAGCGTAATGAGAGCAACAACCTGGCGGAGCGCCACGGCCTGTCGGTGACCGGCGCGAGCACCGTCCAGGAGGACTATGCCACGCCTGCCGAACTGCCGCCCCGACCGGCTCCGTAGTAGGTATGGACAAGACTTGTGTTTGCCCATATGATGAAACTTTCATTAGAGAAGAGTGCGAGGTTTAGGAATGGACCAAGTCACTATAGCCACCTTAGAGCAACGCTACCAGGAACTGGTGCGTGATTTTCAGGCTGGCCAAATCAGCCATGCGGCATTCCTTTCGGCCGCGGATGACCTCTACTTTCAAGATGACCAGGGGCACTATTGGGCCATCGGCCTTCAGAGCGGCGCCTGGCATTATCACGATGGCCAGGCTTGGCGGCCGGCTGACCCGCGCCAGGCAGCCCAGCTATCCATGGTGGACGCTCACGGGGGGCCTGCTATCAGTAGCCCCGAGGCAGGCCCCGCGCCGGCTCCCATCCAGGCAGAGTTACCCCCGAAGTCTGAGCGACCCACGGGTCTGGCTTCGTCCCCGCTGACCGTACCGGCCCGCTCTTTTCTGGTAATGGGTGTTGCGCTGGTAACGATCCTGGCCCTGCTGGCCTTGCCGGCCGGCGGCGCCCCGCCGCTCAGCGGGCCGGCGGTCGCGCCATCGCCCCGTCCTCCGCTGAGCGAAGGCGCTTCGGGCGGCGGGGGTGGCGATGATCAAGGAGCTATCCTTGGCACAGTCACCGATCTGAGCACTGGGCAGCCTGGGGAGGATATTGAAGTAGTGGTTAGTAGTTACCCCCCGGTGCGCACCAACAGCCAGGGCCAGTATTCCGTCACCGGTCTGCCGGCGGCCGAGTACGTCGTCTCGCTGGAACTTCACGGGCAGGGGGAACCCGCCCAGGGACCCGTCTACGCCGTCGTAGACGGACAGAACAGCACGACAGTTGACCTGGCCTACCGCAGCCAGGCGCAGCCATCGCTAACTGAAACACCTCAGCCATCAGCAGCCCAGCCAGAAGCTGAGTCGACCGGGCCGCCGCCACCCACTCTGCCAGAGTCGGGTGCCGTGGCCAGTCGCATACCACTGGCCGTCACCGGGATAGGACTCTTGTTGACCATAGTGGGTGGTCTGTTGAGTCGCCGGGATTGAAGGGAGTCGAATCAGAATGAGTGGAGATCGAGTTACCATCTTGGAGCCCAATGGTGTCCAGCGCACCAAGTCCCTCACCTTTCGAGGCTTGAACATTGGTCGCGGGGATGAGAATGACCTGGTAATTGGCTATGCGGCTGTTTCACGTAACCATGCCCTGGTTACCTGGAACCAGGGTCGCTACTACGTAACTGATCTCAATACTGGTAACGGCACTTACTTGGGCGAGGACAGGCTGGCGCCCAACACCCCCACGCTTTGGGCGCCCGGTCAGGCGCTGCGCATTGGCGATGTGCTCATACACCTGGAGCACACGGGGAATGCCGACCCTAAAGCGGAAACCTTTGCCGGATTGCTTCCAGCGGAGGACCAAGAGGGTGGCAAACAGGATACGCGCGGAGCCCTGAAGTGGCTTCTGAGTGCGATAGTACTGGCCATTCTTTTGGTTGCCGTGATAATAGTGCTTTATGAGATACTATGAATTCAGCATAGGGGAGATAAATCCCAAGCGTCAGACACTCTCTTGGTTTACCCAGTCTGGGCAGGCGGTCCTTCCAATTACCAACCATAGTGATCGCGAAATCCTATTTCGGGTTGAGGGATCGGATGAGGAAGGAACATGTAATTTTGAGTTCATAGCGCCGGGCGAGAATGTGAGTCTGGCCAAACGGATCGAACTGCGCCTGGAACCTGACGAGACAGTCCTCCTGCCGGTGCGCATTACGCCGCGCACTCGCCGTCTGGTGAGCCTGGGACGGCAGACACATTTTTGTGTCATCACCACTGCTATGCTTGGGGAGCGGCCCAGACAACAGTCGGTATTGACTAAAGTGCAGAGCGCGCCGCTCGTCGGGCCAGGCCTGGCAGTCCTTTTGAGCATTTGCCTGGTCGTTCTCGCCGGCCTCCTCGTGGGGCGGATCGCCACCAGTTTGGCCGTTGCCGATGGTCGGCGTCAGGCAGCTCAGAGAACGGCTCCGCTGACCGCCTCAGGAGGTCATAGCTCAGAGAAGGTATCTCCCCCTGTCTCCGTGGAAAAGGCAGCAAGTGGAGTCACCGCTGGCCAGGTGACGTACGAAGAAATGTTCAAAGAGGTGGCTCAGCAATACGATCTGGATTGGCGGCTGCTGGCCGAGCAGGCCTATAGAGAAAGTTGTCTCAACTACCTGGCCCTGGGCGACGCCCATGAACTGGGCTTGATGCAGATTCTGCCCTCGACCTGGAACGAATGGGCGCCCGAGGTTGGGGTGACCGACCCCTGGGACCCGTATAGCAATGTGCTGGTAGCGGCTGCCTATTTGAGCTTTCTGAGAGAGTATCTCAGCGAGATGGGGTATCCGCAAGATTATTGGATGTTGGTGGCCTACAACTGGGGTCCCAACAACTTGTATCAGCTCTTTGAAAGTGGCGGGGGCTGGGCCCAGGTGCCAGCCGTGACACGTCAATACACGCTGGATATTTTGAAGGCAAGCGAGACGGGGGCTGTGAGCGCAGTTGTGTTTGATGGTATTCAAGAGAGCGTGACTGTAAGAAGTATACGCCCGGAGCGTAATTCAGAAGCCCGGTTCTCTGATGCACCCCAGGCAAAGCCCTAGTGCAGTTGGGCGTAAGTAACCCCATAGTAAATCCAAGTTTCAACGCCCAACTGCCTAAGTGTTTCGCGTCAGATAGCTACCTAATCAGGCATTTAGATCAAGGCGATGAGAAAAACAACTGTCGATCTATTTACGCCGCGAAACACTAGTCATTGCCGGTGCTTGCTTCAGATCGTGATGGGTTCCCACTTTGAAAAATACTACGTTTTTGTTAGTTAGTTTCCTTATTCTCTTCCTCGGCTTCAGAGCTTTCACGGCCAGCCAAACTCCGTCCCCCCCCACCCCGACCCCCTCCCCGAGACCTACGGCCAGCCTCACCATCAGGGGCGAGGTCACCCCCAGCGTAACACCCACCGCGACTCCCGAAGCTGCCTGCCCGCTGCCTGCCCTGGCATTCGATCAACACATATCGGCCACTGGCAGCTACACCCAAACCGAGACGCAAGCTGCTGGTCCTATGCTGTGTCACATCCAGCGTGATTCGTGCGCTTACCGGTTTCTGGTCGGCAACTTGGACCCTTCCATCGTCTTCAAGCAGGAGGAAGAGCCGCCCTACGATGGGGAAGATGTCTTGATGCACCCGGATATGATCATGCCTCTCTACCGGCTGAATAAGCTGGTGCAGGCCGAGTGGGACGGCGAAGTCCAATTGCGTATCACCGACGCCTACGACTCATTGCTCGAGCACGACCTGGCCCAATCGGACGAGAGCCACAAATACTCTCTACATTTCGAGGGGCGTTCCATCGACTTGACGACCTGGCCCATCGAACCAGCCCGCTACGGTCGCCTGTGCGCACTGGCTCACTGCGCCGGCTTTGATTGGGTGCATAACGAGGGAGACCACTGCCACGCTTCGATCCAGGCCGAAAGCCTGTGCGTGCGGTGCAATTAGGCTTAGACACCGCGCCGGTCACTCCAGCTTTGACTCGCCGGCCAGTTCAAACACACGCGACGCGGAAGGGAGCACTGGCTGATAGGGGTCCAGTTGAACCAAAACGACATCCCAGCGGAAGCGGCCGGCACCTGCCGTCTGGACGGCGGGTGTCTTCTTCAAATCGGGTACCAGATAACCAAACAGGCCGCTGGCCGGGTCGCAGAAGATGTCGGCCTGGCTCAACCTCGCATCGCCCATCGCTCCCAGCGGACCGAAATCGGGACGATCAGGCCAGATTCTGAGCTCGAACCCATATCCCGCCGGCGGCAATTGGCAAGCGTCGGAAAGACTCCAGCGCCACTTAAACTCAAACTGCTCGGTGCTTTCAGGCAGTGAGTGATTGTCTTGCGGCTGCTCCAGGCTGACAACCCCGGCATTCTGACCTGACCAGGCAACTCGAGGCTGCGATGGGACCGGGGTGGGCGTAGTCAGATTGGCAGGGGGCAGCTCGAAGACCCGGGATTCGGAAACTGCAATCAAGTTCTGGCTTTCCAACTCAACCAGTGCCACGTGCCAGCGAAAGCGGCCACCGGGCATGCCGCTGATCGCAGGCGCCCCCCTGAGGTTTCCTACCTCGTATATTCGTGTTCCACTCTTTGGCTCGCAGACGATGGCATCCTGTTGGCTGGCATCCATCACTCCCAAAGGTACAGCGCCGGAAAGGTCAGGCCAAATTCTAATCTCAAAGGCCTGACCCTCAGGCGGTGATGCGCAACCTTTGTCATCCCACACCCATTTGAACTCCACCCGGCCGACATCGGCCGGCAAAGCTATATCATCCCGCAATTCCACCAGAGTGATCCCGCCGAAGGGGAGCGGGGGCTGAGGAGGCGGGACAACCGTGGTCGGGATGGATTGCGATGCAGCAGGCGTCGCTAACTCAGAGACTGACGTTTGCGGCGGGGGGCCAGGAGTAGACGTAGCACTTGGTGTGACGGTTGGTGAGGGAAGCGGCGTGTTGGTTGGCGCGGGCGTAGGAGGTGTAGTCCTCGACGCAGTTGGCATAGGGGTTGCGCTGGGCACCACTGTGCGTGTGGGGTGGAGGACCACCGTCACTTCAAACTGGATCACCCCAGCGGCAGACGTCGGCGTGCGCGAGGCAGAACAGCCGAGCAAGCCACCTGCGCAAGCCTGGAGAAACAAAACCGAGAGCGTAATGAACCAACGAGATCGAGTCATAACTATTCAGCAAGCATATGATACCATAGCCCAATCCTAAAAACAAAAAGTTTTTCGGGATGGTTCACTAGTTGGTTGACACTTTTTACCGGTCAAATCAAGGGTAGTAACCTCGTAAAACGTAAAACGTGATGCGTAAAGGCACATTTGCCAAAAAGAGCTATTGAAAACTGTTGTGCCCCCTCTGCTCAACAACACGTAACGGGGGGACTATCAATATTCAGACACGTTGTCAATTAGTACAAGAAAATACCTAACTACTACGACTGGGGCATCGCCGACGAGGCTCGCGTGCGACTCGCCCGCCTCAGTTGGCCTGGATCGCCTGACCCATCGCGCCCACATCGTGATCATCACCGGTTCCAGTTTCAGAGTCCACGGACCTCACAGCTTGCAGGGGGAGGTGTCTACCAAACCATCAACCTCATCCTGACCACCTTGTTCCGTCATCACTCTCATCGTCTGGAGTTTCCCGTGCGCCATGCCTGTGAGTGGACCATCTCGGCCGAAAACCGGTGGACCTATGCCGGGCGAAAACTGCCACATGCACAATGGACGTCAGGTGTGCTATAATGAGGCATCATGAAAAAGACCACCCATTCGACCTATAAGAAGGACAAATACTACGACAAGGTCAGAGCTGCCGTAGATCAACTGCTGCAAGATGGCTCCGTTGTCATACCGGTCGAGGTCTTCATTCAAATGGGCAACCTGACGAAGGAGGATTATGAAGCCTGGCGTTTTGGCAGAATCCCGTATCTGGAGCGTGTGATCAAGTGCAACCTATCGAAGGCTAATCGCATCTTGCGAATTCTTCGGCTGTGTGCAGGGGACTGGGGGCTTCGTCCGTCGCACACCGTCTACAAGAAGTGGGGCAAAGGCGAGAAGATCTGCCTCCAGTTCTCCAAGAGCGGTAATCCTGCCATAGAGGAGCTTTATTCCACGCATTACGTCGCGGGGTCTGAGGTCAACAGAGGTTGAGAATGGAGTGCAAACTCGATAATCTCACCATTCACTACCAGGCTTTTGGCGAAGGTAAGCCAATCCTTTTGCTCCACGGCGCCCCCCTTGATCACCGCACTCTTCTTGGATGTATGGAACCGATATTCAACAATCGGGACGGCTGGCTGCGCATCTACCCCGATCTGCCCGGTATGGGGAGAACCAAAGGCGTTAACTGGATCAGTTCGCAGGATCAAATGCTGGGCGTCGTCCTCCAATTCATAGATCGAGTTATCTCAGAACAGAGCTTCACACTGGTCGGCCATTCGTACAGTGGTTTTTTTCGATGCGATAGCGGCTTTGCTCGCAGGTGTTGACCAGCCGAAACGCGGGAACACCCTCAGCCAGATAGTCCACCTGGTGCCGGGTATGACGTTTTTCTTCGGAGAAGAAATCATGTCCGTCGGTGACAATCAGTCCCAGGTCACGGATACAGGCCTGGTCCACGCGAGGGTAATAGATTTCGTTCAAGATGCCGTGACTAAGGGTGAACCCAATCCGACTGGTGGGGCTAAGGGCCGTGCCCACCCCGCTCTTGGCGCTGGACGTCCAGCGTGCTGGGATGCCTGGCCACCCGCGGGCATACGTTGAGTCTCCATCCATAATCATATCCTTTCACACCATCATACAATAACAACCGAGTCTACATGCCCAAAAGCGTCAAACACGTAACCATCGGCCTGGTCGTCATCCATCCAATGCTCTCCATCTACCAGATAGCGGAAGTGATAAGAATGCCCCATCTCCAATTCCAGCGTGATGTGCCAATCCGTATCAAGGTGAGTCTGCTGCAAAAGATGGGTGTGAGGGTCCCAGTCATTGAACTCTCCGATCAAGGCGACTTGATCGGCCCAAAGTTGTTTTGAGACCCGAAAGGTGACACGCACTGTGCTATTGCCCACAGCATCTTTTTCAAGCATCAGTCTCATCCTGTGGTAGCTACTCAGCCTGATGGTTGCAGATATGTATCTGCAACCCATAATCGGCGGATGTATATCCGCAAATACCCATTACGGTTGAATAACCGTAACGATCAGCGACTGGTCTGAGTAGTTACTCCTGTGTTGAATTTCGGTCTCAATCGGTAGTTTGCGTTGTTGTCGCGGACATTCGACCTATTCTCCATTTTTCCATCGAGTTGCGACTTTGCCAGTACTGGTTGCCACTCCTACGCAAGTTCACCATCAGGCAACCAGCACTGGTAGAGGGGTATGGCGTAGCACACGGTCCAGTGTGCTGCCAACCAGCCACTCAAGCAAAGCCGTATGGCGGTATCTTCCCATGACAATAAGATCCACATCGTTTTCTGCAGCGGCTGCGACGATCTCCTCAGCCGGTTGGCCCTCACGACTTAGAAAGCGGTAATTAGTCAGCCCACCTTGATCAAGATCATCCACCATCTTCGATGACATATTCCGAGACGTGTGGCCGCCTTCCTTTACGTTCAAAACCACCACATCGCTGCTCAGGGTTCGCTGTAGCAGGATCGCCCAGGCCAGAGCGTGCCGGGCGTGTTCACCTGCGTTATAGGCCAGTAGCAGGCGTTGCACGGAGCGCTCGTCGTCGCCTCCTACCAACATAGGCCTGAGTGTGTGATGTGCGATGGCTTGGAAGTTACGCCCCAGGTAACCGGAATCGCCGGTGTGGCCGTGGCCACGCCGGCCCACAGCCAACAATTGGGCCTGGCCCGCTTCCCGAAGTACCATCTCCGGCACGCCGCCGAACAGTAGATCGGTTGTCGCAGCCACTTGTGCGGCTTGACAGCGCGCTTCAAGCTCGCGCAGCGCGCTCTCACCTTGCTTCTTGAACCAGGTAATTAGGTCATCACGAGAACTGATCTCCGGGCCGCCACCCAATTCTCTCCTATAGTCAGCATAGGTATCCAGTATCAAAGCTTCATCTACGATGTATAGGCCTCTGACCAGTAAGTCTCGACTTTGAGCTATCTGAATGGCGACATTCGCTGCCGCCTGGGCAGCCGGCGAACCATCATCGGCCACCAGAAGAGTCTTAGATGAGTTGTTTATGTTCGACAACATAGATAACCCCCCTTAATCCAGGAAAGGTTCAACAGCCTGTGACATGGCATCCGCGATCTGTTGTTTGGTGATCATCCCTTTCACCTGATCGGTTGACACCGATCGCGTCCCATTATTGGTGACCAGAAAGATGGAAGTATGGTCAAAGCGCAGCCTGGCCAGGACATCTAGGAGCGTCGCATTCTCCGGCAGGATCGCATACTCTTTGTCTACTATTTCGCCAACGGTGATCGCTTTTCCGGGATGCTCTCGCATTTTCAGCAGGGCGTCTTTGCCTACGAATCCAAGCACAGCATTGTGGTCCTCCACCAGGTAATATGGGGTGCTCGGTCGTTCCGATACAATCCGTGAGAACTCATCGATCGTGCTCGAAGCTGGCACAGTCACGATATGGGCATCCATCACCTCCCTGGCTCGTTTCAGGTGATGGAAGTTAGCTTGAAGCGCTTCGGGCATGTAATGGCCTCGACGGACAAGCTTGAGCGTGTAAATACTCTCTCTGCTCAGCACTTTGCGTACCCCATAGCTGAGGGCTACGGTGATGGTCATTGGAACAATCACGTTGTAGTCGAGAGTCATCTCGAAGATCATCACAATAGCCGCCATGGCCGCCCCGGTTGACCCTCCAATCAGGCCCGCCATCCCTGCGACGGCGAAAGCCGGTGGGCTAACCGATAACCTCGGAAACAACTGACCCAGCACGATCCCGTATGCACCTCCCAGGGTCGCCCCCATAAACAGCCCTGGCGAGAATACCCCTCCTGATGCACCCGAACCAAGAGTGAGTGACACGGCGAGCAATTTCAACGCGAAGAGAAGTAGCAGCAACAGTAATTGTGAATTTGCTCCTGACAGCACATCCTGAACCGTGGAATAGCCGACGCCTTGTATGTAGTAATGACCGACGGTAACCATCATCAAATACATGGTAATGCCCACCAGGAGCATACCGGCCATATGGCGCACGTAATAACTTCCCTTAACACGCCCGTCGAAGAAGTCTTCAAAGGTGTAGACAGATTTGATGTAGATGGCAGAAACAACACCCATCAGCACACCCAGGCCCACGTATGAAACCAGGACCAGCGGGTTTGTCACATGGAAGTAGGGCCTCTCGAATGCAGGTATCACAAAGGCCGGGTGGGGGCCGAAGAAAATACGCCCAACATAGGTGGCCGTGGCTGCCGAGATGGCTACCGGGACCAGCGTCCTGACGCTTACCTCTTGGAGCATGATTTCGACAGCAAACAGCACCCCTCCAATCGGAGTGTTGAAGGTGGCGGCGATTCCCCCGGCAGCCCCTGCCGCAATAAGGGTGACGCGCTGCCATACAGGCATCTTTAGAGCTTGGCCCACTGTTGAGCCGAAAGAAGATCCGATCTGGATGATGGGGCCTTCGCGCCCTATCGCTCCACCGCTGCCAATGGACAAAGCAGAGGCAACCGATTTGATAAAGGCGACGACCGGGCGGATGGTGCCCTTGTCATAGTAAATGGCATCCATCACCTCGGGTACACCATGCCCCTTTGCCTCTGGGGCGAAGTTCTTGACCAGCCAGGCGACGCCCAAGGCTCCCAGCACGGGCACCAGGATAACCAACGGCCCCCATGGACTGGCAGGCGTGTGGGTGTTGGCATCGTACACTGTGGATAGCTTTCCCAGGAACAGCAGATTATGAAAGAACGCGATCAAGCCGCGGAACACAACTGCGCCCAGGCCGACGACGATGCCAACCAGAACCGACAACAAGGAAAGCTGCAACGGACCCAGGGGTCCATTCCGTGCCAATTGATCTTCTTCCATAACGGACTCCCCCTTATTGGTTCACCCTATTCTGATAAGTTTATTCTTGCAGCAGGTGAACAGAGTTGGACACTGGCGTTGAAGTTGGCACATCCATTGGGGTTGGAAGCACGAATACAGGCGCCTCCATGTTCTGTTCGATCTGCCGGCGCTTTGCCTCGTGCCAGAGTCTCCAGAGAATGAAAAGACCGATCGCCGCCACTATGGACTGTCCGATGATCACATCCAGACCGGAAGACACGGTTGGATGAACTCGATGGAATGTGAATTCTAATCATCATGCTCGACCAGGGAGGCGTTCCTCCCAGATGGCGTTTCTCGTCTGCCCCGGTGATATACGCTCTCTGGAACATAGCGATTTACAATCCAGGCACCAGCTAAGGACATCAATCCGCCAATCAAGAAGGGCAGCTCGAACGAAGACACAGCCAAAACACCGGCAAGCAGCGGGCCCAACGCGATGCCCAATCCGAAGCCCATGGTAATGATGCTCATCTGTCGCCCCTCACCACCGGCCCTGGACAAATCTGCCGCCAGGGCGAAGGCCGGAGCCGCAACCGCGGCCGACGCCAACCCCTGCGCGAGCCGCAGCCCGGTAAGTTGGAGGGTAGACTCCACCTCACCCAGCAAGGCAGTGGCAGGTGCCATCAATATCAATCCAGCGAGTATGAATGGTTTGCGCCCCACGCGGTCGGACAGCCGACCTAACGGGATCTGAAAGATAAGCCGGCTGACCATTAGTGCGCTGAAAGCGATGCTAAACCCAAACGCAGTCTCATGTAGCCGGGCGTTGAACTGTTTCTCCAGCGTGGTCATCATAGAAAAGGCGCTGGCCATCACGAATGTGGCCACACCCAACCCGAGGATGCCGGCAGTCAACAGTTCCCAATCGATGATCCGAAATGGACGCTTCGCCCTGTCCACAATGCTGGGCGGTATCTCCTTGACCCAGATCTGTACCAAGATCACAGCCATGAGAATAAAGGCACCGCCAGTATAAAAGGCGGCATCAAAACCAAAATGGTCGTACAAAAGGCCCCCCAGCAGCGGCCCGATGGCAAAACCCAGCATCCGCATGGTGCTGTATATCCCCATTGATCCGCCCCGTGTCTGCTTCTGAGTGGCGGTTGACATTAGTGCCAAGGATGCAGGCACTGTGAGGGCAACTCCCAATCCCTGAAGTGAACGAAGCGCTAGTAAGTCTGTAAACCGGCCCGCCAGGACAAAGGCCAATGTACTGACACCCATCAGGACCAGACCTCCCTGGATGAAGGGTTTGCGTCGGCCCGACCGGTCGCTCAATGCACCGACGAAAGGCTGGAGGACCGAATTCACCAGTCCGTACAGCGAAATCAGGATTCCAACCTTGATTGACTCGGGGAATGGCAACCGTGGGGCGGGTAGCTTGGCTACGTACAACGGGATGACAATAAACAAAATGCTGTTGCCGATAGCATCACCCAATCGGGCGACGGACAATGCCATCACCACCCGATTGGCGCCTATTCCTTCTGCAATGCGTTCGATCGACACCTTTCCATATCCTCCAAGTTCAGGGGTTAGATGCCCAGTTCGCGCCGGGTACGTAGAAAGTCGATCACGTTCTCTCGACTCAGCATCCCGATACAATGGCCATTCACCATGACTGGTAGCTGGTTCACGCCATCCCGATCCATTTCTTCGAGAGCCGGCCACAATTCGGTGTCGGGCCCAACACGTTTGATTTGATCCATCGACATCATCACCTGCGCAGCCGTGCTCGTCGGCCATTCCGCCTGGGGCACCTCTTTTACTCCGTGCAAGGTCAACAAGCCGACCACTTTGCTGTCTTGTGTGACCACTAAGCTCCTGCGGCCAGCCCCCAGAATGTGATCCTCCACCAGATATTGAAGGTTGGTATCAGCAGGGATCGAAGTGCATCCGCGAGTCATTAACTCGGACACCTTATGACCAGCCAGCATATCGTGTACCGTTTGGTATTGCACCTCGCGCGCGGCAGCGCTTTCCAGGAACCAGCCGATGAAGGCGATCCATAGGCCATTCGCAATATTGCTGGAAAATAGTTGCCAGGCACCCAGAAATATGAACAGAAAGCCGATGAAGCGCCCTACGTTGGCAGCTATTAGCGTGGCCCGATGCAAGCTGTGGGTGATCCCCCAGACGATGGCCCGAAAGACGCGACCGCCATCCAGCGGGAAGCCAGGAATCAGATTGAACAGCGCCAACGCCCCATTGATGTAGGCCAGGTATTTAGCCAAGGCCAGCAGGGGTGCAACTCCCGTGAAAACAGGTTGTAACAGGCCAAACAGGGCAGCCAGCGCGAAGCTCACAATCGGCCCGGCGATGGCAATCCAGAACTCGGCTGCAGGACCGGGCGGTTCGGCACCGATTTGGGCGATACCTCCGAAAATGAAAAGAGTGATGCTGCGCACCGGGATCTTATAGTGCATAGCCAGGACTGAATGCCCCAACTCGTGCAACAAGACGCTCACGAACAGCATGACGGCTGTCACTCCACCTACGATCCAATACTCGGCCGTGGGCCAGTTATTGAATTCGGAGGGGAAATAGCCGACGGCCAAAGTCCATGTGAGCAGCGCGAAAATCAAGAACCAGGAGTAGTCTAATCCGATCGGTATGCCCAGTATACGTCCCAATGAGATTGCTTGTCGTCTCATCTTAGCTTTTCCTCCATCCATAGCCATCAAATTGTTTCACAATCTGCTTACATGCTATCAAAGAAGGGAACTATCCTCCTTAAGAGAAACTGCAACTGACCTTAAGCCAACCTTAAACCAGAGAGGGCACCCCGTCTTAGGGCCTGTGTGAAGCAGGCGCGAGGTGCCCTCTCTCGTCGTCCGCATTGAACTCTTGGGGTTATAAGCCCCGCATGTCCTATGCTTCGGATATGCTGCTCATGATCTATTTCCGGCTTCGGCGACCCGGTCCCTCTGCGCCTGCAAATCCAGCAAGATTTGATGGATCTGGGTCAATGCCTGGTCTTGAGCAGCCAGGTGATCCAAGATGGCCCGGACCTCTTCCTCACTCTTTGCCTATCGAAGCTTGCGCAGCCACGGAAGACGTTGCCTTTTTGATCTCCTCCGCGTCGCCGAGATAGTAGTGGCCCACAGCTTTCAGGTCGTCGTCCAACTCGTAAACCAAAGGGAAACCCGTCGGGATGTTGAGCCTTGGTATCTCTTCATCTGGGATGTGGTCCAGATACTTGACCAATGCCCGCAGGCTGTTGCCGTGGGCGGAGATCAAGATGTTTTGCCCGCGCTTCAGGGCGGGCGCGATGATCTCGTGCCAGTATGGAAGCACTCGCTCAAGAGTGTCCTTCAGCGATTCGGTGCTGGGCAATTCCTCAGGCTCCAGATGAGCATAGCGCGGATCGAAGTGAGGATGCCGCTCGTCATCCAGGGAGAGAGCTGGCGGACACACGTCGTAACTGCGCCGCCAGCGCAGTACCTGGCTTTCGCCGAATTCCTTGGCCGTTTCCTTCTTGTTGAGCCCCTGCAAGGCACCGTAGTGCCGCTCGTTCAACCGCCAGGTACGATAGACCGGGATCCACATCAGGTCCAGCTCATCCAGGGCAACCCACAGGGTCTGAATGGCCCGCTTGAGGACCGATGTATGCGCTTCATCAAACGTATGACCGGCTGCCCTCAGTAGATGTCCAGCCCGGTGAGCTTCTTCAAGACCTTGCTCCGATAGGGCCACGTCTGTCCAACCTGTGAAGCGGCCCGCCAGGTTCCATTCGCTCTCCCCGTGTCGCAGTAAGACTAGCTTGATCGCCACGGTGCCCTCCTAAAGTTCACTCCAGGTCCAGTCTCGTATCTCGGGCATGTCCTCAAGATGCTCTTGGATGTAGAGACGATGTTCTGTCAGTTTTCCCTCGAACTCTTCAATTATTTCAATCAATTGCTCCTTTTTACTGCCCAGTTCATATCTATCTTTTTCCATAGTATCCTCTCCTCGGGCGCTAGTGGGTCATTTGTCATGAGATTTGCCATTGTTTACGTCTAAGATATGGCTATAAGCGTGTCAAGTGACCCACTAGTTGATTTATCGAGCTCTCTTGGCCAGCAAACCTAGCTGGCCTTGATCGAAGATGCGGAGGGCGGCCAGCTTCACGCGGTCGTTCACCAGGAACCAGGCCAATGCATAGGCCCACACAAACAACGCCCAACCCCAACCAATGGGCGCCATGAATAATCCGTAGACGGCGATCAGCGTCGCCAGCGCCTGCGTCCCCAGCACGGCCCCTACCAAGACTCGCGCCGGGCGGAAGGACCAGAAAGGCCCCCGCGTTCGAGTGATAAAGATCGTCAAATGGCCAGCTACCGATAGTTTCAGATACATTAGAGTCTGAATCGTTTCTTGGCTGAGATGGAAGACTTGCTCTCCCAGGTAGAACAACCCGAAGGAGGCGATCACGCCGGCCACACCCAGCACCGTTGCCAGGCCCAGCACCCTGGGCATGTCCCATGCCTCGGGTTGCTTGGAATAGTGCACACGGTCGTAGGCGATGGACAGGATGGCACCATCGTTGAGCAGCGCCAGCAAGACGATCATCACCGCTGTAACCGGATAGAAGTTGAAAACCAAGATCGATAGCGTCATGAACAGCAGCACCCGAATCGTCTCGGCGATACGGTAGATGGCATAACTGTTCATACGCTGGAAGATTCTACGACTCTCCTTGACGGCATCGATGATGACTGACAGACCGGGAGTCAACAGCACGATGTCGGCTGCACTGCGCGCGGCATCCGTCGCGTCCGAAACAGCAATACCGGCATCGGCTTTCTTGAGGGCGGGTGCGTCATTCACCCCGTCGCCCGTCATGCCCACGATGTGTCCCCGCTGCTGTAACACGTCCACGATGTGATATTTGTGTTCGGGGAAGACCTGGGTGAAACCGTCGGCCTGTACGATGGCTTCATCGAGTCGACCACCCTCGTGGTGAAGCGCTTCGGCAAAGAGACTGGCGTCCAGTATGTTGGCGCCCAGATCCAGTTGGCGAGCAATCTCCTTGCCGATGGCAAGCTGATCGCCGGTCACCATCTTGATCCCGATCCCCATTTGCTTCGCAGTCTCAATGGTGGTCTTGGAATCCTCGCGAGGTGGATCATATAACGGCAGTACACCCAAGAATTGCCATTTGTCCCCGCCATCACTGCGGGCCACGCCCAGAGATCGGAAACCTCGATCCGCGAATTCGTTCACTGCCTTCTCAACCTGACTTTTAACTCGGTCTGCATTAGCCGCCAGCGCCAGGATGACCTGGGGCGCCCCCTTGGTCACTTTGAACGTCTCGCCCTCAGTTGATCTCACCGTAGCCTCAGTGCGTTTGCCGACGGGGTCAAAAGGTTGGAAATGGGTGATCACATAGCCATTGATCTCTTGATCATCCTTCAAGCCGCTTAGCACGGCCAGATCGATGGGATCCTCATCCTCGGCCCGGCAAGCCAGCGCTGCGCTAAGCACGACTAATTCTGGACTGATATCGCCTACGGTGAATGGCTCACCCAACGTCAGCTTGTTCTGCGTCAAGGTGCCCGTCTTATCCGAGCAAAGGACATCAACTCCAGCCAGCTCCTCGATACTGGCCAGGCGGCTGACAATCGCCTCCTTCTTGGCCAGCAGGCGGGCGCCGACTGCCATGGTGACCGACAGCACCGTCGGCATAGCAACCGGGATAGCCGCTACCGTCAGAACCAGTGCGAACTGCAACGTGGTGAGCATGTCATCACCGCGGAACAGGGCCACCCCCAAGATCAGGATCACTAAGGCTATCGCGAGTACAATTAGATAGTCTCCGATCTTCAGCACGGCGCGTTGAAAGTGGCTGACTGTGTGAGTCTCCTCAACCAGGCCAGCAGTTCTGCCAAAATAGGTATCTCCTCCGGTGGCATACACCAGCGCGTCGATTTCACCCTGTTTAACGATGGACCCAGAATAGACCACATCACCCGTTTGGTGGCTCACCGGCAGGGATTCGCCGGTAAGCGCCGATTGGTCTACCTGCACCGGATCACCCTCCAGCAATCTGGAGTCGGCCGGTATGATGTCACCAATACGCAAGCGGATCACGTCGCCGGGTACCAATTCGCTGGCAGGGATCGTGGCCCAGGCGCCATCGCGCTTGACACGAGCTTTCAGCGCCAGTTTGGCCTTCAGCGCAGCCACTGTGTTGCCGGCCTGGTATTCCTCCCAAAAGCCGACGACAGCGTTCACCAGCAACAAAGCCAGGATGATGCCGAAGTCGGCCCAGTGCCGCACCAAAAGAGACAGGATGGCAGCCACTTCGATCATCCAGGGAATTGGTCCCCAAAAGTAAGAGAGGAACTTCAGTATGGGATTGACTTCCTTCTCCGGAAGTTCATTGCGGCCGTACTGCTCCAGGCGACGCCTGGCCTCGACCTGGCTGAGGCCGTCCGGGGAAGTCTCCAAGTGTTTCTCCAAGTCGGCCAGGGAAAGGTCCTTAATCTTTCCATTAGTCGTCGGTGAGGAGGATCCTTTGACTTTTTTCGCTAATCTGTGTTGTATTTCGTCACGCATGATTTGCATCTCCTACCCCTCGTGGGTCACGTTCGTGTTGGGTTCGCATAGTCTGTGGGACGGCGAGTGGAGCTACCAGCAGTGTCAATCCATCCACGCCCTTGATGATCACCTTCTGACCGCGATGCATGGGTTGGGACGCAGCGGCACGCCAGTTCTCGCCTTGATAGTGGACTTCGAGTTCATCCCTCATCACTTCAACCACTACCGCCTGGTCACCGATCATCGCACCCTTGCCGGTTACCGAAGGCTTTCGTAAGGCCTGCATAGCTTTCCAAAATGCAATTGAGGAACCGATGGCAATGGGCAGATATAACGGCAATGCCAGTGGCCATGGCAAGAAGATGAACAGGACTAACGCCAGCAGTGGAATGAACAAAAGTATGTGGTGCATAAACACCTCTCTTCAACATGTAGGCTCAGTCAGTCGATTTATTTGTTACTTCTTATCACCCACAGGCCACCCAGGCCAAGGCCGACCAATGCAAATGCACCAACCGCGAACCCGAAAAAACGCCGTGGTGCTATGCCCGGATACTCGATCTGCCCTCTATCTACCCCGTTCAATTGCAGGACGTAAGCCTCCAGATCGGCGATCTCTTGCTGGGTCAAGATGTTGTCATCACCAAAAGCAGGCATGTCGAGCTGTGGGTTGGGGCCATCCGGCGTCGAACCATGCTGGATGATACGATCCATGTTGTCGACGAAAGTCTGAGGGTTCTTGCTGGCAAGCTCTGGATCAATGGGATTAAGGGGCGGCACTGTCCCGTCGTCTGAGCCAGGGTTAGGGACATTGTCGGTGCCCTGGGGACCGTGACACGAAGCACAGTCCCGATCAAACAGCACAGCGCCATGGCTGGCGCTGCCGATGATCGCGGATGCTGATCCTGGCGCCCCATTCTCGGTTGATGAAGTTGGGCTCACAGACTCTGTTATAGTTACCATCGTTGTTGGTGTCACGACTTGGGTTGTGGGAGCCACTGTTGGTGTGCCAGTTGCGACTCCCCCGGACTGGGTTGGCAATGGCGTGCCCTGGGCGCCCAGGCTCAACAGGTAATCGGCCAGTTGGTTAACCTGCGCGTCGCTCAGTGAAGCAAAGGCAGGCATTACGGTATTGGGATCGTGACTCTGCGGGTCCCGAATCTGGCTTACGAGCCATTGTCGAGCCCGACCTCGCAGCGCTTCGTGGGATAGGTCGGGACCAGCAGTACCGCCGGTGCCGTTCACCCGGTGGCAACCAACGCATCCTAAGGATTGGAATAGCTTGGCCCCCTCCCGGGCATTCGCTGGCAGATGCGCCACCGAAGCAACCGGCGGCGAAGGAGCCGCGGCCTGGGCGCTGCCCGGTCGACTATAATATCCGGTGATCGTGAGCGCGATCAGTGCCATGGCCGCAATCAGCCCTCCCAGCATAACAATGGGGCGGTGCAGAGGATTACGCTCCGGGCGTCGGTCCAGGAAGGGAAGTAGTACCAACACCAGGATGCCCACCAGCGGGATGCCCACCGTGCCCAGCGGCTCCAGGCGGCCGGGGAAGAATTTCAGGGCCTGGTAAAGGAAGAGGAAATTCCACTCTGGCTTGGGCAGGTAAGAGGTATCCACGGGATCCGCCGGACCGGCAAAGGGCGGGGGCACGAAGGCCGACAGGCCGACCAACACCAGGAAAATAATAATGGCAAGCAACCCATCCTTAAAAACCTGATCCGGCCAGAATCGGCCGCTACGTTGCCGCTTGGCTTTGTCCCAGGGGCCCACACTTCCAAAGCGGCGGAAGGCAACCAGGTGGATACCGATCAGCGCCAGCAGCGCTCCGGGGAGGAGCGCAACATGCAAGATAAGGAAGCGGGAGAGAGTCAATTGGCCCATGGCTTCACCGACCCGCAACAGCCGTTTGGCCAGGTCGCCGACAAGCGGAACAGTGCCGGCGATGCTGGTCCCCACCTCAGCCGCCCAGTAGCCGCGTTCATCCCAGGGCAGAGGAGCTCCAGTAAAGCTCATACCCAAGCTGAAGATCAGCAAGCTCACACCGACCAGCCACGTCAGCTCTCGAGGACGCTTATATGCCCCCCAAATAAAAACACGCGCCATGTGCACCACGACCAGAATGATCATGGCGCTCGCTCCCCAGTAGTGCAAGCCGTGAATCAGCCAGCCAAAAGGCACCTCTGTGCGTAGGTAGCTCACGCTATCGTAAGCGTGGTCTACGGTAGGCACGTAGTAAAACAGTTGCCAGATGCCGGTTATAGCCTGGATGACGAAGACGATCAGGGTGGCACTCCCCAACGTATAGGCAAAGCTAGAACCTCCCGGAATATCTTCCTCTAAACTCAGACGTAACAAGGCTGAGAGCGGCCAGCGTTCGTCAATCCATTGCCATATTGGTTTCAGCATAAGAACCTCCTACGCAGGCACTTTCTCAGGTACACTCAGTTTGAAGCGCTCCCACTCAACTAACAGTTCTCCATTCTCGATTTTTGTCGGCAGCGTATCCAGGGAACGGGGCGCTGGCCCAGCCAGGACCTGTCCATCTAGAGCAAACACACTGCCGTGGCACGGGCACTCAAAATGCTGATCCTGGGCGTTCCAGTTGTATCCACAGCCCAGGTGGGGGCAGACGGGGGAGTATACGGTTACATCTGATTCGGTATGCTTGACCGCCCAAACACTGCGCAGCACCGTTTCGCGTATGTAGGCATCTTCGGTTTTGTCGCCGAATGTCAAATCTGCTGGTTGGTCGACGGTTAGCGACTTGACTTGAGCCACCCTGGCAAAGTGCCGCGTCTTTGTCCGCAGCGCCGGACCGGCCAGGGCGTCGACGAGGGGAATTCCCATTACAATTCCGCCTATCAAGGCCAACATCCCGGTGGCCAACTTGAGAAAACCGCGCCGGGTGACTTCTGTTTGTGTCGTTCGATCCTGCGAATTCATTAGATGTTCCTCCTTTGTGATCGCAGAGGTCTACCTCCTGCGGATCGGTATCGCTGGTAGCGCTTCGATGCTATGTTTGTCCAGCTTGAGGTAGACTGTATCCTCCTCGATACGATCGATGTGTGAAACAGGGATAGTCACGTCTTTCTGGCCCCATAGATGCCCTTCCCGCAGCACCAGATGAGTGATGTGCGTGTCCACCGGATCCACCAGAAACTCGTCTACCCGGCCCACATGCCCATCCGTGGCTTCCACCCGCGCGCCCCGGTGGACGGCCAGTTCGCCGTGGGGGATGCGCTGGTGTGTTATGGGTATGGTTGTGTTAAGCTCTGGAATATGGTAGGGCCATACCAGATAGGCGTCCTCCATGTAATCAACGTCCGGTATTCTTTCCTGAACATATTCGGTCTCGGTGAAGGGCTCTATCTTGGCCAGTTCGTCCCTGGTACAGCGTAACCGGATCAGGTCACGCGTTGTGTCTGCCACCAGATCGATGGGTACCAGGTGCTCCGTGTGCAGCCCTTTCTTCCCCTTCACCACCAGGTGCGTCACCTGCCGGGATATGGGGTTGATGATGACATACGTGGATTGGCCACAAACACCGTCCGCACATGCAACTTCAGCGTTCACGGGGATATCCATAGTTGCTACCTCCGGGTTAATTTGCTGACTACATCGCCATTGTATCCTATAAGCAAGCCACTTTCCTTAATATCCTCTAAAGTAATGCTTAAGCCAACCTTAAGAGACGCCTGAGCCCAGGTTCATCTCCAACAAAAAAAGAGCCATCCTCACACTCAGAACGGCTCTTCGTAAATGACGTTTCGCCAACAGGTTGCTTCAATCCTTAATCCCGTCAGCCGCCGAAACGTAACAACACGAACATTGCAAAGGCTCCCAGTGCAAAGATAGCCACTGTTAACAAGCTCAGCAACAGCCAGGCGGTTGGGTCATGGCTCTCTTGGGTAGGGTTTCCATGAGTCCGACTATTTTTCCACCAGGCAACCAGGCATAACAAAAGAATGGCAACCACCAAACCTATCAGGAATTGGGGAATTAGTTGGTAACTGGCCATTGGCCTCTGCCTATGATAGTATCGTCTCCCTTTAAGCTACCATACTTAATCGCAGCCCTCCTTAAGTCCAGCTAATGCGAACCTTAAGAGAACCTTAAGACGGTGGATGGACCCTCGTTTCGCGCGAAGCGCTGCGCCGCCTACACCGCGATGCCAGCCTGAGCCTCGCTGCTCATTATCGTGAAGCTCACAATTATGCCGATGCCACTCAGGTGTTGGAGCCGCTGCTGACCCGAGATCCGGCCGATGAGCATACCCATTGCGAGTGACTGATCCGAACATAACTATCTAAACTTTTTTGCGGCCCTATGGAAGCCCAAATTTGTTTGGTTTCATATGTTCGGATCAGTAATGCACCTGTACGCTCTGGACGGACGCCGCCACAGGGTGCTACGCCAATACCAGACCTGCGTCGGGGCACTGGCAGTCGAACTGGAATCCCCGCCCGATCCCGAGACGGAAGCGCTGTATGCCAAGATTCTGAGCGGCGAGATGGGGCCGTCACCAACGCCAACGGCAAAGACAACCTGGCGGCCGCCTGCGCCAATTGCGGCTGAAGTCGAGCAACGTGGGGTCGCTGGTGGGCCGTAAAGACGAACTCGAGAGGCTACGTGCCAGACTACATGTTCGGCTGGTTGAGCCGCTGGATGTTTGAGGAGCTGCGCGAGACTAATAACTTTGGATACGGCGAGCGGGCGTGTCGTCCGGTCCAGTTATTGAGCTGTATGGAGTCGCTGAAATCCCTCTCGCCTAAGCAGCCAAAGGCGGCGGTAGCTAACACGAAGGCGGGTAGCATGAATTACCCTGCCGTTTCTTGCTTCTAGAACCACAAGCGGTGACTGATTACCTTTTTCTCACCGCCCCGCGACTTTCAACCACTCATTAGGTAGTTGGTGGGCCTGGTAGGTCTAGGTCGATTATGGTGCCTGGCGAAAAAGCAGTATCAAGACTATCAGCATAGGCCGCATAGTCTGGGCTAATGCTCAATCGCTCGTCAAGCAGGTCCAAGAATGTAATAAAGAACCACAATAACGTCGGTACATTGAGTTCAATCCAAGCAATGAATCTGTGGCCCGACAACTCTTTGCGGGTTACCTCACTTCTTAGCTCAATGATGCCAGAATCCAACACGCACACTAGATCAGTATACTGGTACGGTAATAGCTCTACGCTTAACTCTTGGAGTTTATATCCAATTTTGCGAGTCGGCTCATGCGTTCTACCCGATTTAAATGCGAAAATGGCACCAATGATAGGTCCATTTTTACGGTTTAGATCTTTGACCGACTTAATCTTTTTGACTGCATCTTCTAACTCACTGTTAGTTAGCACTGATTTGACTTCGATCACAGCGAAAATGGGTTCAGCGGGGAAAACTCGGTAATCTTTACCTGCCAACAACAGCGGACAAGTAAAAGGATCGTAGATGATCAAATCACATTGACAGCTTGTTTGACCAAATGCATCAACAATTTCACCGTCTGAGACAGCATAGCGGGAAGGTAAGTAAGTTCCCAAAAAGCGCTTTAACACTGCTTCACGTTCACTACCGCGCTCCCCATGATGCTTAATCTGTTTGTGAATATGCTCAAAGTCAGAAAGCATTGTGGTGCCGATGGCTTCAAACACTTCTTTCAAGTTCATAGCTGTTTACTCCATAATGTTGTCCAAACGGGGTTTCCCTGCTGCGTCAAGTATACCACGTTCACTTCGCCGCTTACAACCCTCATTTGTCCAAACCTGACGATTTCTTGCGAAATAGAGAACCCCGCTCACAGGTTAGCGTCCTCTGAATCGGACAGGGCATCACCTCCTCACACACCCACCTGGTCACACCACTTGCGCTCAATCGCTTTGTATGGGCATTTCAAAGCGAAAAAGAGACCAGCTTGACAGCCAGCGCGGTCTGAGCAATATCCTATTAAGAACATATGTTCTTTGCCGGGCGCACTCTATTCGGGGGACAGCCTGTGACCTACTTGTGGCCCGAGGGGCAGCCCATCAGCGTCGTGAGCGATGCCCTCAAGACTCCGCGTGCATTTACGTGGCGGGGGCTAACCCATCAGGTGCAATATGTCGCCAAGCGGTGGCGGGTGGATGTGGACTGGTGGGAGAACCGGGTGTGGCGCGAGTACTTCAAGTCGGCTACCAACGCCGGTTTGCTGGTGGTCGTCTTTCGGGATCTGCTGACTGGTGAATGGTGTCTACAGCGTTTGTACGACTGAGGATAGGGTCGCATACCACCCCGGCCACAGCCGTATATAGTCCACGCCGGGGCAAGCCAGGGCGACGGCGTGGATGG
>DAOUMD010000031.1:0-28124 GCA_034412795.1 Anaerolineae bacterium | reverse complement strand
CCGGGGCGGACGTCTGGGTTTGAGCATGCTGGGTGAACAGGACCCATCTGCCCTGCCCGCTGATGCGGACGTGGTGCCGGAACGGGCGGTTGGCACATTTATCCATAGTAATGCGTACGCGATGTATTTAGGCATGTCGTTGCCTGTAATTGCTGCTCTGCTTTTTGTCTCATCTCACCGATTTCTAAAGCCAATTGTTTTCGCGGTGGTTTTGGTTGGCCTGGGCGCCGTCATCTTCAGCTTCTCCCGGGGCGCCTGGTTGGGCACAGTCTTGTCGGGATCACTTTTGGGACTATTTGGTCTTAAAAAGAGGGCTATTCATCCCGTTCAGGCTGGTATCGCCTTGTTTGGGTTTCTGATTGCCATTCTGGTGGTCAATTCACTGGCAGATGGGTTTATTATTGACCGTCTGACAGGGGGGAATACCGGCTCGAATGAGTCACGGATTACGGTAATGAAAGGCGCGCTTCACGTAATTGGTCAACGACCTGTTCTTGGGACTGGGCTAAATAACTATATCCACACTATGCGTATTTATGATCCCCAGCGTATCTATGCTCACGGTGGCCGCCTGATTATTGTTCACAACGTTTTTTTACTGTTGGCCGTTGAGGTAGGGCTGATGGGACTGGCAGCTTTTCTGTGGCTGCTGGTGGCACTTGGAAGGCGGGGCCTGAACTTTATCAAATCGCGTGAGGCAGATCTTTCAGCCGGTGTAACAGCAGGCCTGCTGACCAGCGAGGCGTACTTGATCTGGCACAATATGGTTGATATGGGGCTTGTGGCAGACACGCAACTCCTGACACTATTCTGGCTTCAAGCGGGTCTGCTGGTGGCGGTGACTGCCTGGTCTGATGGCGATAAGAGTGAGTGTAAAGACAAAGAGATGCTTTCCTGGTGAGGTGTAGAGACCGAACAATGGATGATAAGAGGGTTCTTTTTGTTGGTGGATCGAATCTATCCATGAGCATCAATCATCGCTCCAAACACCTTGCCACCTACCTTGAGCAGCGGTTCACACACGTTGATACGGTCGGGTTTGTGAATTTCTATTCTGGATCTGGACCATCAGTCCCGGCATGGTCAAAGGCGAAACGAGGTATCGCCAATTTACTCCATCGTAGAACCAAAGTGACAACAAAAGGCTCTACCCGGCGAATCGTTACTCGCGATATATACGCTCCGTCTTCGCTGAAACTGCTCATTATTGATATGTGGCGCTACCTGCTTCTCCGCCAAATTCTGACCCCTCCCTACGATCTGGCCATTGTCGGTGATCCGCGTAATGCATTCCTGGCGACGTTGTTGAAAAAGAAGGAGCATGTTAGAACCTTAGTTTACGACGATTGGGACTACTTTCCGGGGCACATAACGACGGTCAACAGCACTCTGGAATCTGTTCTGACGAACTGGCGCGAAAGAATCTGTGTCAGGCAGGCGGATGCTGTCACTTCAGTTAGCCACGCCCTGGCCGAGCTACGGAGAAAGCAGGGGGCAAAAAAGGTGCTGGTCGTTTCAAATGGGGTCGAGTATTCGCTATTCCAGGAGGCTCAGACCAAGCGCCCTCATCCGCCGACCTTGATCTTCATGGGTAGTCTTTTTGATGCTTGGGGAACCGATCTCCCAATTTCTGCGCTGCCCGCGATTAGCAAGGAGATTCCCGAGGTGCGGTACATCATCCTGGGCAATGGGCCACACGAGGAGGCTCTTCGAGATATGGCCTACACCGATATGAAACTCCAAGATCGGGTTCTTTTCTTAGGTCGGAAAGCCTATGAAGAACTGCCGCATTATCTGGCTGAAGCGGATGTCGGGGTGCTTACCTATCGTCCGGAGCAATTTGTGCAGTATGCCTCCTCGTTAAAGGTTTTTGAGTATATGGCGGCTGGCCTGCCAGTCATAGGCACTAATGTTGGAGAATGGGCACAAGTCATCGAGAAATCACAAGCTGGTCTCCTCATCGATTTCACGCCAGAAGCTTTCGCTGAGGCTACCGTTGAGTTGCTTCATAACTCAACAAAGTATAAAGCATATGCTAAAAATGCCGCAAACTGCGCCAGGACATATGATTGGAGTCAGGTGTTCGCACCAATGATGACACTTATGAATTCATAGTCTGGAAGGAAACGTGACTTCAGTCCTTATGTATCATCAAATCACTCAGACGCCCAAGGAAAGAGACACTGATGAGTTTTCCGTGTCGTCTCAATTATTTGAGCAGCAGATGGCTTATCTTCACCAAGCCGGCTATCACTGTCTCAGCTTGAGCGAACTGGTAACTGGGTAAACTCCAATTTGGCGTTCAGCAAGGATGCCGAGGACCGATCCATGACTAAACTAACGGTTGTGATGATAAGCAAAAATCAAGCGTGGAATACAGCTCGACAGATTGAGTCTGTTCTGAAAGAGACTTCCTGTGTTTCGTCTAAAGAGATTGTACTGGTGGACTCTGCTTCAACGGATGAGACAACTGATATAGCCCGTAATTATCCAATAACCGTCCTGCGTTTGCAGCCAACCCAGCATCTTACGCCGGCGGCCGGGCGATACATTGGCGCCAAATACACAATGGGTGAGATGGTTCTTTTTCTGGACGGCGACATGGAACTTTATCCCGGTTGGTTGGAAAAAGCACTTCAGTTTATCCAAGATAAGCCTGACGTTGCCGTAATAACCGGCCAACTGATTGATCTACCGACAGCATCAGAACCCGATGACAAACCGCCCCTGGTAAACCCGGATGTCTATGAGGCGACTGAGATACCATACGGTGGCGGGGCGGCCCTGTATCGGCGCTCTGTGTTGGATGAGGTTGGATCATTTAATCCTTATCTCCACTCTGATGAAGAACCTGACCTTTGCATCCGTATTCGCCATGCAGGATATCGGATCATTCAATTACACTATCCAATTGCATATCATTATTCGGACCCACAAGATATGCTGTCAACCCAAATAGGCCGGTGGCGGCGAAAGCTGTTTCTAGGGAGCGGTCAAAACATTCGTTATCATCTTGGCGATGGTCTATGCTGGCCATACGTCAAAGAGCGGGGGTTTGGGCTGTTTCCCCTTCTAGGGCTAGTTGCGGGTTTAATCAACCTGCTGTGGTCCCTTAAGTCCAGCCAATGGGGATGGTTTGGCTTGTGGGCTTCGTTATTGGTCCTGCTAATTGGGGTAGATGCTTATCGGAAACGCAGTCTATATCAGGTAGCATTTAGTTTACTGTTACGGTTACTTATTGCCGATGGTACAATAAGAGGCTTTTTGTTAAGACCATTGGCGCCAGATTGCTATCCTGATAGCTTTGAGGTCATCAAACAGTGCAGCGAGCAGGTAGCCCATTGATATTAAATGAGAGTACGAGAATACTGAATCTGATTAACGTGTGCATTGTTGGAGGTTGAAATGGCACGCATTGGTGAAACGTTGATTTACGATCCGAAGATCCGAGGGAATACATCAGCAAAACTATTTTTGAAACTATTTGGCGATATCGACACCAGCAGCTCCCCTCTACATTTTAGCAGGTTAGCTAAAGAACTTGTAGAAAAACGTGACGCTATCTCTATTTTGGACGCGGGATGCGGCAAGGGAAAATATTCTTTCTGGTTAGCGCAGGAGTACCCAAATGCTGAAATCGATGCTTGTGATTTTTCCAGGGAAAAGATCGAGATTACTCAAGATATCCAAAATCATCTGACTATTCGCAATATAGACTTCTTTATCCAGGATTTGAGAACCTTCAAAAACGAGGCCGCCTATGATTTTGTCTTCTCAAATCATGTTCTGGAACATATTGTTGAAAATCAACTAGTGATTTCCAACCTTGTAGCCTCTCTAAAACCAGGAGGCTATATCTATATTCAGATGCCCGATGCTGTTCAAAAGCGGCTTCCCTTTGGCAAAAGATTTTTGAAAGCTTACGAAGAATGGGAGAAAGATGAGCATATAGGTCAAACGATAACCCTTGCTTCATTAACGACTACCTTAGAAAGTCTGGACTGTGAAATAATTACAGCCCGGCACACGGAAGGATTTTTGGGGGAGTTGCGCTTTGAATTGGCAGAGATGGCCTTAAGTTATTTTAATAGCTCAGTATTGTATGGGTTACTGTTCCCTCTGCTCAAAACACTTGGCTATGTTGACTCTTTGATTAACTATTCAGATGGAAATGGTGTTTTAGTGCTTGCCAAAAAGAAAAAAGAGATTGGAGATAGACTGTGAGCCAATATCTTAAAGCCGCAATCAATCTTCACAAATACCTCGTCGCAGCGCATTGGAATGGCCAGTCTTTAATTGGCCCCGATCCGGGGGCCCGTTTCAATCGTCGTCTTGGGCGTTTTATAAAAAGCTATTTTCCGCAAATAGATTGGCGGGATGACTATTATTACCTTCAAGCACAAGGGTACTGGATACTCGGTAATTGGCTGCTGTTTTCGCGCACGGGCGATGAAGCTTATAAGGAGATGGCAATACAGTGTTCAGAGACAATGTTATTGCAGCAGCAAGACGATGGCACCTGGTTGTATCCATTTCCGGGGTGGAAGAGGCGTGTTGCAACTGCCGAAGGCACCTGGGGGGTACTTGGGTTATTAGAGACCTTCCGGCAAACAGCCCAACAGAAATTCTTGGCGGGCGTTTTAGGTTGGCATAAAGCTCTCATTGAGAGAATTGGTTTCCAACAGATAGGTGATGAGCTGGCTGTAAATTATTTTGCGTATAGCCAGGAGGAAACCAGAGTACCTAACAATACAGCCTTTGTACTCCGCTTCTTCGCAGAGCTAACAGATGTGACCAACGACAAAATGTATCTACAACCATGTGTCGGTATGTTAACTTTTATGAAGCGCGTCCAAAAACCATCAGGTGAGTTTCCTTACGCGGTTGAGGGTGTGGCAGGTAATGAAACCCGACTACACTTTCAATGCTACCAATACAATGCGTTTCAGTGCCTTGACCTGATCAGGTACTACGAACTTACCGGTGATCCGGCGGCCATTCCACCTATTACTAAGGTGTTAGCCTTTCTAAGTCAGGGATTGGCCCCGGATGGACACGCCTACCAGGAATGTGGTAACTACCACACCCAAGTAACGTATCATACGGCCGCTTTAGGTGCTGCTTTTGTAAAGGCTGGCCAAGCGGGCCTTGATGACTACCTTAACCTGGCAAATCGCGCTTATACATGGCTACTACAGTTGCAGCAACCAGAGGGAGGATTTCCTCACTCACAAGGAGAATACCGCTTGCTTAGTGATCGGCGTTCTTACCCCAGATATCTGTCCATGATTCTGTATCATTTGTTGGTAAAAGAGTCTGAAGATAGCCATGATGTATTGGACAGTAGATAGCATGAGATGTCGTGCCTAAAAAAGGATCATACTATGCATATCGGTGTCATCGCTTCAATGAAAAAGGGATTGGAACATTTTATTTATCGAGAATTGCTGGTTTTTACGGAACTAGGATTCTCTATTAACCTGTTTCCCACGAAGTATCAACAGGGCCTTTACAATGCTAAAGATGAGTGGACACTCAATCGCTGGCAGGCTTGGCTTGTTTTTTTGCTACAACCTTATTGTTTTCTGCGGTCGCCGGCGTTATACCTGCGTTTGTTGCGGGAGGCATTCGCAACCGGCGCCCTGGTAGATTTTGCAGTTGCTTGGTACTTTGCCCCCAGGATGGCCCAGGTCGATGTGATTTACGCGACCTTCGCCGATCGCAAGTTGTTTGTTGGCTATTTCTGCAAACAGATTGTGCATAAACCGCTGGCGGTGATGATTCACGCTTACGAGCTATATGACAACCCCAACCCACGTCTGTTCCTACGAGCCCTTTCCGCTTGTGACCAGATCCTGACCGTTACCGAGTACAACAAAGAGCTGTTGGCCCGGGAATACCAGATCGACCCGGCCCGGATAGAAGTTGTCAGAATCAACGTAAACGTTGAAGACTACTATCCCGCCCAGAAGTTGATTATTCTGATTGTTGCTTTTTTTGCCGAACGTAAAGGGCACGAAATTTTGTTTAAGGCGATTAAGGAATTGGGACAAGAGGATATTGAGGTGTGGGTTGTTGGTGATGAAGGCGCTGAACATGGATCGGTGAATGTTCGAAGGATGGCGGTTGAACTGGGCATCGAAGATCAAGTCGCCTTTTTCGGTAAAATCGGCGGTAATGCCTTGAAGGCAATCTACCGGGCCTGCGATGTGTTCTGTCTGCCTTGTCGAACCGATAGCCAGGGGTTGGCAGAAGGATTCCCTACGGTGATCGCGGAGGCAATGGCCTTTGGCAAGCCGGTCATTTCAACCCGTCACGTTGAGATTCCGCGTATCCTGGACGAAATTGTGGTTGACGAAAATGACGTCCATGGTCTGGCTGAAGCCATTCAGCAGGTCTATCAATCTGAGGCCTTACGTCGTAGGCTGGGTGAAAAGAACCGCCGAATTGCTGAACAGACTTTTTCAACCCGTAACGCGCGCAAAACAGCCGGCATTCTGCATAAACTGGCCGAACAGCATCAAGCCTCGGGTGGTATTCGCCATGAGCTAGACGACAAGGTAGGCAATACCGAAAAAGTTACCTTGAACTAATAAAATTACAGTAAGGGTTTGAAAATATGTGTGGAATAAGTGGTATCTACAATTATGGTAGCCATGAGCCGGCCGATGAAGCATTGCTGCGCAGGATGCTCGGTCTTATTGAGCACCGCGGCCCCGATGACGAAGGAAGATATCTTGATCAAAATCTGGCGATTGGGATGCGCCGGTTGAGCATTATTGACCTGGACGGCGGAAAGCAACCGATTTACAACGAAGATGGGAATATTGTCATTGTTTTCAATGGCGAAATTTACAACTACGTCGAACTCAGAGCCGAACTTCAGCAGCGCGGCCATATATTCGCCACCAATAGTGATACAGAGGTGATTGTTCACCTTTATGAGGAACTTGGCCCGGAGTGCGTTCATAAACTGCGGGGGATGTTTGGTTTTGCCATCTGGGATAAGCGGCGACGACAACTCTTTTTGGCCCGTGACCGTTTGGGAATCAAACCCCTCTATTACGCCAATATTGGCCGGCGTTTGGTCTTCGGTTCTGAGATAAAAAGTATCCTGCAACATCCCGAGATTCAGCCTCGGTTGAATTTAGAGGCCCTAAGCCACTTCTTGTCTTTGAAGTATGTGCCTGCGCCTCTGACGATGTTCGCTGACATTTTTTCGTTTCCCCCGGGCTATACATTACTGTGCGATGCAAATGGCATCACCACGCGTTCATACTGGGATATGTCATTTGTGGGTGAGCAAAATGGTCATCAGGTCGAGGAAGCCTACGTAGAGCAACTTGAGGCGATTTTGAAAGAATCCGTTCGGTTGCGTTTAAGAAGCGATGTCCCTTTTGGGGCCTTCCTCAGCGGTGGCGTCGACTCCAGTACAATCGTAGCGCTTATGAGCCAATTTCTGGACGAGCCGGTCAAAACCTTTTCTGTTGGCTTTGACAGTGAGGGGACGGGGGCTGATGAGTTACCTTATGCGCGCCTCATCGCGCAACAATACCAAACAGATCACCATGAAATCTTCGTCAAGGCCCAAGATTTCATCGATCTGGCCGAAAAAGTGATCTGGCATTTAGACCAACCTATTGCGGATCAAGCCACAGTGGCCACCTATATGGTCTCCAAACTTGCCGCTCAGCACGTGAAGATGGTTTTAACCGGAGAGGGTGGCGATGAGCTCTTCGCCGGTTATGCTCGCTATGTCGGTGAGCGATTTTCGCCGGTATTCCGCTATATCCCCAAACCGCTTAAGTCGCTGGCTGTGGCAACGAGCAGCCGCTTGCCAGGGTTTGGCCGGCCAAAAATTGCCTTGTATGCGCTCAGTCAGCCTGATGAGACAGCACGCTTTACCAACTGGTTTCCGCTCTTTAACTACGATGAGAAGATGGCTTTATTGTCGGATGACCTAAAACGAATCCTGAACGGCGTTTCGACCAGCGATCTGTTTGCCCATTATCTGGCGCAAACTGACGCCACAACCCCCTTGAACCGGATGCTTTATGTTGACACGAAATTATGGCTACCTGACTATTTGCTCCTTCGCGGCGATAAACTGAGTATGGCCACTTCCTTGGAAGCCCGGATTCCCATCTTGGATCACGAGTTGGTTGAGTTTGCCGCCTCTTTGCCCCCGCATCTCAAGTTGAACAATCTGACGCGGAAGTATTTGTTGAAGAAGGTAAGCCAGTCGTTGGTGCCACCAGAAATCATCAACCGCAAAAAGGAAGGATTCCCTATTCCCATCTTCCAATGGCTCCGTCGTGAGGCGCGTCCACTCCTCCGCGATTTGCTGACGCCGGCCACGATTCGAAAACGTGGCTTATTCGACCCTGACTACATCGAGAAAATGCTCAAACAATTCGAGGCCGGGATCGGAGACTATGGGCATCTACTGTGGGGGTTAGTCAGTCTTGAACTATGGCATCAATGTTTTATTGACAGAACCTCACCGTATGGAGAGTCCCTCAACACTGGTAACCCAATCGAGATAGCAAAATAGTAGAGGAAATGTCGTGCGTAGGCCAAAACCTGTTCGAGTGCTGATGTTATTAGAGAACAATCCCTATCCCCAAGATGGCCGGGTACGGCGGGAAGCAATTTCGCTGACAGCTACAGGGTATCAGGTAATGGTCATCGCCCCGAAAGTTTCCAATCAACCCTGGCGCGAAATATGCCAGAATGTGTTGGTCTACCGTTTCCCTGCGCCGCCGGAAGCGAATGGTTTTTTTGGCTATCTGTGGGAATATGGATACTCGATGATCGCCACATTCTCACTGACTTTATTTGTATTTTTGCGGCATGGCTTTGATGTTATCCACACCCACAACCCGCCCGATACATTTTTCCCGATTGTCGCCGGCTATAAGTTACTCGGCAAACGATTTGTCTTTGATCACCATGATTTGTCGCCAGAAATGTACTATGCCCGCTTTGGTGGTGAGGGCAACCCCTTTATTCACCGCATCCTGATTCTCTTTGAAAAGCTTTCTTTTTGGCTGGCCGATCACATTATCGCCACCAATCAATCTTATAAAGCCATCGAAATGGAACGAGGGGGCGTGCCGGAAGCGCAGATTACCATTGTCCGCAATGGGCCTGATTTAAACCGCTTTCGCCTGATGGGCCCAGACCCGGACGTGCGCCGGCAGGACAAAATGACGCTGTGTTACGTGGGTGAGATGGGATACCATGACGGGGTTGATTATCTGCTGCGGGCGCTCCAGATTCTTATCTACGAGTTAAAGAGAACCGACATCTTTTGCCTGTTGGTTGGCGCCGGCGACGCCTGGCTTGACTTGAAAACGCTGGCTGAGGCCTTACAACTGACGGATTATGTGGCATTCACAGGCTGGGTAGACGCCGGGGAAGTGGCCCGCTATCTGAGCGTGGCCGACATTTGCGTGGCGCCTGAACCCTCAAACTCGTACAATGATCGTTCGACGATGATCAAAATGATGGAGTATATGGCCTTGCAAAAGCCAATTGTAGCCTTCGACTTGCCTGAACATCGTTTCACAGCGCAAGACGCAGCCGTGTATGCTGTCGCGAATGATGAACATGATTTTGCGCGACAAATTGTCTTGCTGATGGATAACCCCGAACAACGCCAAAAGGTGGGGCGAGAAGGGAGAACACGTATCGAGAAAGCGCTGGCCTGGCAACATCAGGAAAAGCAATTACTCAAAGCTTATGAAAGCCTTGAGTTGACAGGAAACCATTCGCCACGCTGTTATTGTCGGCGGGGTGACTATCGGTCGTGGTAGTCAAATTGCACCGGGCACAGTTGTCACTGGAGATGTTGCGCCATACTCAATAGTTGGTGGAAATCCGATGCGCGTGTTAAAGACCAATGCAATTCCTGATGTATTTTACCCTGCCCATTTTGAAACATAGGGTAGACGCCTTTGGTCCATAAGAGAACTGAATAATCGAATTATGTTTGTGTCGTTTCGTGAAATTAGCTTATAATCGGGCTAAATACTAGACACGAGATCGAACACTCTTATGAAAACACAATTGTCATTTCGGTTGGTCAGCAGCACTCTGGGAATTATTCTCATTACCCTGTTACCTGGAGGTTCTCAGCCGATTCAGGTCAAATCTATAAGGAGTTCGGCGCTGGATCATCCACGCCTCTTTTTTGACGCCGGCGACATCCCCGCATTGCAGACCCAAGCGGAGACAACACATCAAGAGATATGGGCTGGCGTCAAGGATTATGTTGAGTCGGAACTCGGCACTGTCCCGCCTCCAACGGCCCCAGTCGACGGGGACTTAGGTTACTATCGGAGCGCCGGGGATCAGATGATGGCCTTTGCCTTTGCCTGCGTGATCGCTCAGGATACAGATTACTGCGATCTGGCCAAAACGTATCTCCTGACTTATGCAACCTGGGATCAGTGGGGCGAGAACAACTGGCGTGATTTGGGCCATGCCCATATGTTGCAGGGAAATGCTATTGCTTACGACTGGCTCTATACCATTTTGACGCCGGCTGAGCGACAGTTGGTTCGTGAAGCGTTGGGCGAGTGGGCTTACAAGATGTATGAAGCCAGCGCATCAGAAACGATAAACGATTCCTGGTATAATTGGTGGATTCGAGAATATGTACAAAATCACCATTGGATCAACAATGGCGCTTTAGGTATGGCCGGTCTTGCTTTATTGGAGGAAGATGATCGCGCTCAAATGTGGGTTGACCATGCTAGCAATCAAATCTCGATAGTGCAATATGTATTGAACCAAATAGCGGATGGAAGCTGGCATGAAGGTATTGAGTATCAGAGTTATGGCCTAACCCTTTCACTCCCTTTTATGGTCAACCTGAGAAAAATCCAGGGGACAGATATTATCCCTCATACCTACTTGCAGAATTATCCTTACTGGCGTCTCTACAATCATCTTCCTGATTCTATTCAGTTCATCTTATCTTATGGAGATTTTGAATGGAATTGGGGGAATGCCTACCAGCCGCAGAACCTGCTTCGCTTCACAGCCGGTGAATATGGAAATGGGTACGCCGAATGGATGGCGCAGCAGTTAGTTGAGGCCAATGGCAGATGGCCAGGTATTTGGTCTTCCCCTTGGTTTGTGCTGGAATTTCTTTACTACGATGCCAACATTCAATCGCAAGCGCCCGAAAGCCTTAGCAAAGTGCGTACATTTACTGACCTTGAGGGGGTTATTTGGCGAACCGGCTGGGAAAGTGATGATTTGATTTTTGGCTTGAAGGCAGGCCCTTATGGAGGGCGCTTTGCTTTCAATGCGCTTACCCAAGGGACCTTTCCATGGCAGCCTCCGTGTGGCGATGCGTATTGTTACATCAATATTGGGCATGATCACAATGATACAAATAGCTTCTACCTTGCTCGAGGAAGAAGTTGGTTAGTGCCTGAACGCGTAGGTGTTGGGCTATCTGAAACGTTCTATCATAATACCCTCCTTATTGATGATCAGGGTCAATACAGCCCACCTACGGATGCGGGATTTGTTTGGGTTTTAGAAGATAGTGATGGTTTTCTGGAAGCAACTGCCAATACACCAAACTTTGATTATGTAGCGGCTGATGCCACCCGACGTTATAGCAAGCTCATTCCCGGCATCGAAGATGTGACTCGCCATGTTCTCTTTATGCGTCCAGATTATTTTGTGATGCTCGATAATCTGGCTGCTGATGGGCCTCATCAATATGAATGGGTTGGCCATTTTGGCGAAAGCGTGTCTGTGCAAGGTAATTGGCTTCGGGGCGATGCTGAAGATGATCTGATTCTGGGGGTCAGCATCGCTGCGCCTCAGCCTTTTAATGTGACCCTAGGCGACGATGGAAGACCCTACGCCAGGATCAGGCCGGTCGGTTCGGGCGATGATGTCCGCCTGATCAATGTTCTGTATCCCACAAAGGATGCTGCTTGGTCAACAAAACCAACTGTGACAACTCTGGCTGACACGGGAAATGCGGCTGTTGTGAGGGTGCAGATGAATGATGGTAGTGGACGCGTCGATGATATCTTAATGACCTACGTTCAACCAGGTACAACGATAAATGCTGGCCCCTACTCCTATGATGGTCAAGCCGCTGTTGTCACGAAGGGAGGGGATGGTCGCTTGGAGAAACTATTTGTCTATGGCTGCACATTCCTCACGAATCAGGCTGAAAACCGCCCCTTGATAACAGGTCTTAACTCAAGGGCTCCCTTTGAAGCCGTCTATAATGGTCAAACCGTTGAGGTGTATTATCGCATTCCTATTGAGCCAGTCACACTTTATGCCCCGCAAGCTCAACAACTGACACTCAATGGTATGCCCTGGGAGTTCACTCGATCCGGTGACTACATAACCATAGCTCCAGGGAAAATAGTCTATCTGCCTTTGATTGTCAAGGAATAGGGTCAATCAGAAGATAGGTTGAAATGAGTAGACTTGTTTTGCCCACATTGAATTGAGACAAACGGACCTCAAAATTAAGTGAGAGTCCGGCGCTTCTTCAAACCCTGAAAAGCAGTGCAATTGTGACCCAGGAGATGCAGGACATGAGTACAAGCCAATTGGTATTAGATCCATCGGGTTTCCTGCCAATTGTCTTAAAAGACTGATTAATGCACTGAGGGATTTTATGGACAATGTATTTTTACATCCAACAGCAATAATTGAAGCGGAAAAGATTGGCCGGGGAACTTCCATCTGGGCTTTCACTCATGTCATGAAGGATGTTTCCATCGGTGAGAACTGTAATATAGGAGACCATTGTTTCATTGAAACCGGCGTTGTAATTGGGAACAATACAACCATTGGTGAGTTTGCTATGGTTGGGGCTGGCGCGATAGTCATCAAGGATGTTCCCCTGTATGCTTTGGTTGTAGGCAATCCGGCCCGGGGGCAAGGTTGGGTTTGCCAGTGTGGACAACCCCTAACCTTCCAGAACGAAATTGCACAGTGCAAGGATTGTGGTTTGGGTTATGTTAAAAACGATGGCAATGTCAAGATCCAATAAGAATACAGCAGCGGCTTCTAGCTACCAGACACAAATAACGAGTGGGTCTCAAGATGAAGCTTGGGATGATTTCTTGGCCAGGACCGCTGGTGGTCACCACGTGCAAACCAGCCTGTGGGGACAGTTAAAGACTCAAGTCGGTGGAGGTGCCGTGCGAGTCACTGTCAGGCTAAACGAGCAGATTGTGGGTGGTGCTCAAATGTTGATGCGTTTCTTATCCCCGGTTGGCACTGTCGGTTACGTCCCGAAGGGGCCACTCATTATCGGGGACGATCCGGAATTGGCCAGACTTGTTATCGACGAATTGCACCGGGTTGCCAGAAAACACCACGTTCAATACCTCATTGTGCAGCCACCGGATAACGACACCGTGTTTGCGCGCGAGCTCCCAGGTTGGGGCTTTCAATTGAGTCCGGTAGAGATAGCACCCACCGCCACCACCCAAATTGACTTGACCCCAGATATCGATCAGATTTCAGCGCGAATGAACAGAAAAACCCGTGGCCAGATCCGTCGTGCATTAAGTAAGGGACTGACAAGGCGTGGAGGAACAGAGCGTGATCTCTCTACATTCTATCGCTTATTGTTGGCAACCAGTCAGAGACAGGGGTTTTCTCCATTTTCTCAGGACTATTATTCTGACATGTGGCGTCTTTTACACCCGCGAGGTTTTATCAAACTGTTTCTTGTTGAATACGAAGGAGAGACCATATCGGCTCAATTGGTCATCGCTTTCGGTGACACCGTTTGGGGTAAAGCCAAGGGTTGGTCTGGCGATTATGCGAAATTCGGACCGGCCTACCTAACGGATTGGACCATAATAGAGTGGGCCAAAGCCAATGGTTATCGCTATTACGATATGGAAGGAATCGGGCGTGATATTGCCAGGGGAATCTTGGAAGAAAATCTTCGACCCAGCGAGGTAAAACACGGTTCAAGTTTTTATAAATTAAGATTTGGCGGTCAGGTAGTGCTTTTTCCCGAGGCATATGGATTTGCCTATAATCCTCTTTTGCGTTGGGGCTGCGAAGCGATTTTACCAAGAGTTCAGAATTGGCCAGTAGTCGAGAAGTTGGCAAATCGGTTGCGTACGGCCTAGAAATGAATGCATGTCGTCAGCGTCATAAAGAAAGGTTAAGAGAGAGTAGTCTACAATCAGGGGAAGTTAGTATGAACGTTATGTGTATTGATCCGCAAAGCGATCCACTCTGGAAACGATTAATCACACAATATGAAAGTAACACTTTTCACTCGCCAAACTGGATGCGGGTGCTAACAGCAACCTATGGTTTTCCAGTCCAAGCATACGTCGTAACGGATGCGGCTGGCGAACCCGTAGCCGGGCTCCCTTTCTGCCGAATTGAGGATATCCGAGGCAAACGGCTCGTCGCGCTGCCGTTTTCGGATTACTGTGACCCGCTGGTGGGTGAGGCTGCTCATTGGCACCTATTGTTGGACAAGCTCTTGGAAGAAAAAGCCCCTTTTGCTATTCGGCCGTTACACAATGCCGTGGCCCTAACAGACGAACGATTGACCTTGGTGAACAGGGCAAAATGGCATGGGTTGGACTTGCGTCCAGACTTGGATACGCTCTGGCAGAGCCTACATAGTTCTGCCAGGCGGGCCATCAGGAAAGCTGAGAAAAACGGTATTGTGGCCCAAGCGGCCAGAAGCAAAGAAGATCTAAGAGCGTTTTTTGAGCTACATCTTAGCGTTCGCAAATACAAATACAGGCTGTTAGCCCAGCCGTATCTTTTCCTCGAGAATATCTGGGAGCAGTTTGTCGAGAAGCAACGTGGACTACTTCTACTCGCTCGTCACCAGGAAAGAGTCATCGGCGGCATTTTCTTCCTGGAATGGAAAGACGAGATTTGTTATAAGTTTAATGCATCTGCTCCATCTGGTCTCTCTCACCGCCCCAATGACTTACTGCTCTGGAATGGCGTCAAATACGCCAAAGAAAAAGGATTTGCGCATCTTGACTTCGGTTTAAGTGACTGGGATCAAGAAGGGTTGTTGCGGTACAAACGCAAATTCGCCAGTGAAGAGAAAACAATTTCCTTCTTGCGCTATGAGCCTAATGGAGCAACCGCCTCAGAGCGGGACGAGAAGATAAAACAGCTTCTGCCTCGATTAACAGGTATGTTTACGGATGAGTCGGTTCCCGACCTGATAACTGAGCAAGCCGGCGACGTTCTTTATAGATATTTTTGTTGATAGTGACAGCACATTACGCGTAAGCTCACCAAGAAACCGAGTGGTGTTGGCGCATTTGTAGTCTCCGGCGTACCACTAGCCTAACGATTGCGCAATCAGACGGGAGATGTCTATCAGAACATCGAAATTGGAACTTTCAAACAGGGCTGACAGGTGGCCAAAGCCCAGTTTCCGTGGCAACATTGCATCAAAAGCCGTCGCTGTGAGCAAATCCCATCGTAGCTAGGGATTTGTAGGCTAGCCAGACGAGGCATTGCCTCAGATCAAGCGGTTAACGTCTCGAAAAAAGTTTCAATTTTTGCACCTTGATAAACATCTTGGTTCTGGTTGCGCAACAGTTACGCTAATACGTTCTGCACCAAGAACTAGCCACATTTATTGCTCTTCTGCGAAAAAAAATTACCCTTTCCATCCTCTTCTAACGTGTTTCGTTCCCCAATGCGCGGTATTAAATCGGCACAGTTTCATCACACTTCCCACACCTCTTCATAATTTATTCACAGGTCTACGGCATACTAAAGTCAAAGACTATCCAGGGCAACCAACAATCTGTCTGGGTTGTCCCAATCAAGAGAATGGAGAGGTAAAAATGTCTCAAACACGGTTTCCCTTTGCACCGCTGGCAATTCTGATCATCATCGGTCTGCTGATGCTGGGTGGGTTTGCCATCTATCGTATCAGTTGGCTGGAGGGCTACAAGACGGGCCAACTGGTGGCGGCCGGCATCGCGGATGGCACGGTTATGCCCTACGCACCCTACCGGCCTGGCTGTGGCGGGGTACTTCTGACGCTGGGCGTGGCGTTTCTGCTGATCCTCATGGCCGGCAAGTTCTTCCACTTTTGGACCTGGAAGTCGGCCTGGGGGCCAGGGATGAAGTCCGGCGGGTCAGAAGGCGAACGCTGGGTCCGGCGTTGGCACCGGCATCGACCTCACGGCCCAATGCCTCCCTGGTGCTGGGACTGGGAAGAGCCATCTGAGGAGAAGGCTGAAGAGCCTAAACCTGATGCACATGCTGGCGACCCGGATGCAGAGGCAGAGGTCTAACAGCACAGCGCGACTGGCGAAAGGTGCTCGGTCTGGCGTAGCCACCCGAGCACCTACCCCTCAGTCAGCCAAATCCTTCTGATTAGTTTGATATTGTCAAGATAGATAGCTGCTCCGAAACGGATTCATCCGGCAAGCGTATAGTCTATAGTCTCAGGTTCCGGGCGCAGACACAGAATAAGGAGAAATCGTTATGCCACAGAATGATTCAATCACACAACAGGAACGTCCATTGGACACGCGGGCGTCTGGCATTAGGGAGAATTGGCTGAGAGCGCTGGATACACACCGCGTCCGATTTTTGGTACTGAACCGCCAAAGCGAAAGTGATATGGTGAAGTATTTCCGGTCGCAACCTGGGTGGGAGGTCGATTTCGAGGATGGCGAATCGATTATTTTCGCTCGTGCTGATAACCTTCCTGGAAGCTTAAACGGCGCTCTGACCAGGCATTTGGGCACCGTTTAGCCCGAATTTTTGCTCAAGTTGTACCGCCCAGAGCTTCCAGGAAGGTTAGACTTGCAAACTCGTGAAGGTCGTGGTACAAAACGAACGGGAGTCTGAGTATGAACGAAACGATCTTGGTGGTGGACGACGAACCAAAAATCGTCAAACTCGCGCGAGATTACCTGGAACGGGGAGGATTTCGCGTCGTCACCGCCGCCGATGGGACGACGGCGCTGGCTGCGGCGCGTCACGAACGGCCTGACTTGGTCGTCCTCGACCTCAATCTGCCCGGCACAGATGGCCTGGATGTTTGCCGGGCGCTGCGCCGCGAGTCGGACGTGCCGATCATCATGCTCACCGCTCGCGTTGAAGAGACCGACCGGCTCATTGGCCTGGAGTTGGGTGCCGACGACTACATTACCAAACCCTTCTCCCCTCGCGAGTTGGTGGCGCGTGTACGAGCGGTGCTGCGCCGCGTGCAGGGTGGTGTCCACCAGCCCGGCCTCATCCGCACCGGCGACCTGGAGATCGATCTGAATGGCCATCGCGTCACCCGCGCCGGAGAGGCGATCCAGCTCACGCGCACCGAGTTCAATCTGCTGTCCATACTCGCCCAGCATCCGGGCCAGACCTTCACTCGCGCCCAGTTGCTGGATCGGCTACATGGTGTCGCCCACGAAGGCTTCGATCGCAGCGTTGACGCCCACATAAAGAATCTACGCCGAAAACTGGAACTTGACCCCGTCGAGCCGCGCTACGTCCTCACTGTCTACGGCGTTGGCTACAAGTTCACCGACGAGGTGTGAGCTTGAAACACAAGAAGTCTTGGAAACGTCCAGGACACTGGCCGTATCCTCGGCACGGCCCATGGCACCACCTCCACCATCACCATCCGCCGTGGGGACCGTGGGATCACGCGCACAAGTTTCGCAGATGGCCGCCAGCGCCGAGGAGTAAGCGCGGTTGTCTCTTTATTCGCTTTGCTGGAGGCTTTGGTTTCATAGCCGTGTTAGTGTTGGGCGGAATGGCAGCGTTGGCATTTCTGCTCACTCGCCTGTTCGGAGGGGATGGACAGGCAGCCGTGCTGGCGTGGATTGGGGGCTTGGCCCTTGCGCTAGCCTTACCTGTGGTGGCAGTTGGCTTGGCGGTGCGGGCCTTTCGGGATATTGCTACGCCGCTGGCTGACGTTATGGCCGCAGCAGACGCCGTAGCCGACGGTGACCTGAGCGTGCGGGTTCCAGTCCACGGCCCTGGCGAATTCAGCCAGTTGGCTGACTCTTTCAATCACATGGCCGAAGAGCTGGAACGCGCTGACCAACAGCGTCGCAACCTTACCGCCGATGTGGCCCACGAGCTGCGCACGCCTTTGCACGTCATCCAGGGCAACCTGGAAGGCGTTCTCGACGGTGTTTACGAGCCGACCGAGGAGCACATCGGCGCCACGCTGGACGAAACACGGGCACTGGCCCGACTGGTAGACGATTTGCGGACCCTCTCACTGGCCGAGGCCGGTCAGTTGCCGCTGGTCTGGGAGCCGGTGAATGTAGCCGAGCTGCTGGCCGATGTGAGCACCAGCTTCAGCGGTCAGGCCGAGGCGGCCGGAATCGATTTGCGCGTCGAGCCTGCCCTGAGCTTGTCGAATGGGATCGAGGAAAACTCACCCTTGCCAGAGATCATGGGCGACGCAGGGCGGCTCGACCAGGTGCTCAGCAACCTGCTGGCCAACGCGCTGCGCCACACACCTTCCGGTGGAACGATCACACTGTACGCCCAGTCAGCGAAGGACGGGGTGCGCATCCTGGTGCGCGACACCGGCGAGGGCATACTCCCCGAAGATTTGCCCTTCATCTTCGATCGCTTCTGGCGTGGCGACCGGTCTCGCTCCCACGCTGGGGGGGCCGGCAGCGGCTTGGGGCTTCCCATCGCCCGCCAGTTGGTACAGGCCCACGGCGGACGCATTCGCGTCGAGAGCCAGCCGGGTCAGGGGACGACCTTCACCATTGAGTTACGGGTGGGTGAGAAGCCCGGCTAAACTATCTCTCCCCATTTTGAACATTGACAGAGAACTGTCTGCCCAGGTAACTCCCTCTCCAGAACCTACTGAAATCTCAGTCCAGGGGGTTGCAAAACCCTTCGAATGTTCATCAAGCAGTGAATGACTCAGCCTTGGCTGCCGTTGACCATTCGCTGATACAAGGTGTACAGGTTTGCCTCGTGCAAGTCTTGGACCAGCCCATTGAGAGGAATACGCGACTTACCACACGACTCAATGTCAATACGTTGCAGGGCCTCAAGGCCTCCGCCGTCCTCTATGACGCGCATTACCTTCTTGTAGAGCACGTTGAGGTATCGGATGCTGCTCTGGATGGCATTTTGAATCTCACCGCGCAATAGGACTTCACCGTGCCCCTGCACGATGCTATCCATATTGAATTCGAGAACCCTTTCCAATGAAGTGATGAACTCCTCACGGCTACCCCACACGAAATAGGGCAAGGGCATCACCGTATCGGCTGCCAGCAACACCTTGTCTTCTCTTACGTAAACCACCGTCGAGTCAATGGTATGTCCAGGGGTCAGCACCATCTGCAGCGACTTCCCACCCAGGTGAAGCAACATATCCCCCTGGTCATAGGTGATGTCAGGCACACGTAGCTCTACCTCCTCCAATTCCGGGGAAGTCTCCTTGCTCTCCCCCAAAGTGGGAGCGCCTAGCTCAAGCAAAGCATCCGCGCATCGTTGATGTCCTACCAGTTGCACGCCCTCAAACAAATAGTTGCCGTAAGTATGATCACCGTGCCAGTGGGTGTTAATTAGATAGCGAATACCTCCGCGCCCCAACCCCTCGAGAAAGTCAATCATATCGTGTGTCTCTTCGGGAAACGGCAAAGTATCGATTGCTATGATACCCTCCCGAGTCACCACAGCCGATGCGGTGACTTGGGCATACAGGTCACTGGTGAAAACGTAAATGTCATCAGAAACTCGTTCGCGGCGCATACTTTTTCAACGTCTCCTATGCTTTGCCAGGTCTTCGGAAACAAAGTTATCCAGCGGTCAGCATATCATAATCAGAAGGCCATGTCAAGAGGGAATCTGCCTTGACTGGCGGGTGCGTTCGGATTTGGGGGCAGATTCAGAAGCCCGCATCCTGAGCCAGTCGAAGGATGCACATTTGCACAGATTCGACACAAAAGCCGTATTCTTCGACTGGCTCAGGATGCTACGATGCCCCCAAATCCGAACGCACTCTTGAACCGGCTTGCCCGTTGTTTGGAAGTTAGAATCGTAGTATACTTTAAGTACCCGGATGGGACCCCTCTACCAGCGGGTTCCTGGGGCGACCGGAAAGAGCCCTCTCATTCGGATTGAGGGACAATCCGATACTTCACGAACTGAGCTACACCATAGAACTGTTGTTCGCAAAGGAGGAGAAATGCCGACGGACGCGCCGGGCTCCAAAGGCGGGGATCAGCCATTCTTGCCCAGGCTCTCGCGCCGGGAGTTCCTACGTATGGCGGGGGTGACGGCCGCTGGAGCTGCCTTAAATGCCTGTGTTTCGCCAGGGCTCCGTCCCACCCCCAGGCGTGGAGATAAGGTGCAACTGGTCTATCAGGACTGGGGCACTGATTGGTTTCCACTGATGGTCCAGGAAATGCTTGAAGAGTTCCACGCCAGTCATCCTAACATCCACGTTTTTTACACCCCCGACCCGCAGGACTTTGAGCCAAGGATGCTGACCGACATGCAGGCCGGCACGGCGCCGGATGTCTTCCAGGGTTGTTGCACCCACTTCCCTATATGGGCCCAGATGGAATATACACTCGATTTGCGTCCCTACGTCGAGGCTGATTTGGATCAAAGCACCCTTGGCGACTGGGACCCGGCCCAGTACCAGGCCTTCTTCACCCCAGACGGACAACAGTTTGGCTTGCCTAAGTACCACGGCGCGCTGGCTCTTTATTACAACAAAGACCTCTTTGACGAGTACGGGGTGGACTACCCTGATGAAACATGGGATCACAACGACTATCTTACGGCGATGAAGCGCCTCACACGCAACTATATCGGAAACGATCGTACTAATCTGCCCGTGGACTCCGGGCGTGATGAAGGTTCCAGGTTGTCTGCACCGGTCAAGTTGCGGGGCAGTCTGTTCGACGTCTCTTGGGATCGCATTCAGGTTCACGTCAACGGCTGGGGTGGCCATTTCGTGGATCCAGATAACCCCACCCTGTGTCGTATGTGTGAGCCCGAAGCGCTGGCGGCAATGGAATGGCTTCGTGCCCGTATGTGGGACGACAAAGTGATGGCCACCCCACTAGACGTGCAAAACCTGGAGATACGCGATGCTTTTATTGACCGGCGGGTAGCGATGGTGGAAGATGGGTCCTGGGCATTGAAGAATATCTTGACCGGCACCGATTTCCGGATCGGGGTGGCCCCTCTCCCGGCAGGGCCTGCCCGCCGTGCGACGTTGGCCACAACGGATGGCTTTGGCATCTACGCTGGAACCAAACATCCCGAGGCAGCCTGGGAGCTGGTCAAGTTCCTCATCAGCAAAGGCTACGGGCGGGCCATGTCACGCGCCGGTTTTCTCCAGCCTGCGCGAGCTTCCCTTGTGGATGAATGGGTGAGCTTGATTCGCAAGGAGTTCCCGGAGAAGAGTAAAGACGTAGATATCGCCGCCTTCGCCGATGGCCATCTCAAGGGTTACTCTGTGACGGCCGAAATCTTCGCCAATATGGTGGACGCGAAGCAGTTAGCTTACGCCGCCTGGGACCAAATCTTCATCCTGGGCAAAGCCCCAGTAGGGCAAATGGAGACGGTCTGCCGCCAAATCCAGGAGACTCAGAAGGTTAAGCCTAAGTATTGAGGCTAAGAGATCGCCGCTGGCCTTGTCCAGCGGCCACCTCAACCTTAACTCTCATCCTATCAGGAGAAACAGCGTGCGGTTAGGAATCCGACGGGGCAGCCTGCGTGCCAAAATCATCGCCTGGTCTTTTGTGCCTACGGTGATCATTCTGGCGGCGGTGGCTCTGGTCACCTTCACCGCCTACCAGCGGGTGACGGAGGACTTCGCCATCGAACGAGACCGGGAAGTAACCCGTCTATCAGCCAGCCAGTTAGCGACGGAGCTGGCGGAGCATACCGATAACCTGGCTGCTCTGGGGCGTAGTATGGGCACTTACACTTATAGCCACCCGGCCGCCCAGCGTATCGCCCTGCAGCGAGCCAGAGAGCGTCTGACGGTCTTCGATGGCGGTGTGCTCGTTCTTGATACCTTTGGGACAGTAGTGGCTGCCGAGCCGGAGCGACCACAAGTCTTGGGGCAGAATTGGTCCAATCGGCCATATTTCATTCAAATGTTCCGGCATCCTGGCCCAGTCTTCTCCGATATCGCGGCCGATGGACCAGACGGCGCGCAGATCATCGTCGTTGCCGTGCCCATCATAGGTCCTCAGGATCAGTTTCTGGGAACCATAGTCGGTATGTTTCGGGTGGGGACAACGACCGTCAGCGCCTTTTACGCCGATATTGTCAAGTTGCGCATCGGGGAAAGCGGCAGCGCCTATGTGGTGGATGGGAACGGCCAGACAATCTTCCACTCCGACCCCGAGCGCATTGGTGAGGACTTCTCCGGGCAACCGGCAGTACAAGAAGCTTTGAACGGGCAGGTAGGCGCTTTCCGCACCCGCGATCTTGAGGGACGGGACATTGTCGTCGCCTTCGCCCCGGTGCCGGGCACGTCTTGGGGTCTCGTCTCCGAGGAGAGTTGGGCGGTGTTGACCAGCCCCGGTCGTGGCTATCGGCAGTTCTTGCTCGTCCTGCTGGCGCTGGGCGTGTTAGTACCAGCCCTGGTTGTCGCGGTTGGGACCGGACGGATCACGAGGCCGCTTAGGGAGCTCATCGGCGCTGCCCAGGCGGTGGCCGGAGGCGATTTTGGCCAAAGGATTAGCGCACACACAGGAGACGAGGTAGAGGCGCTAGCTGAGCAGTTCAGCCTGATGTCGGCCCAACTTCAGGAATCATACGCAACCCTGGAGCAGAGGGTGGCCGACCGGACCAAAGAGTTAGCGGCTCTCAATGCCATCGCCGCTGTGGTGAGTCGCTCTCTGGATTTGGAGGAGATCCTAAACAATGCGTTAGAAAAGACGCTTGAGGTCATGGAAGTCGAGGCCGGCGGGATCTATCTCCTGGATGAAGAAGCCGGGGTGCTGACCGTCGCCACCCAGCGCGGGTTCAGTCCCCAATTCGTGACAGAGATTGACAGATTGCAGGTAGGTGAGGGCTTCTCTGGCCGCGTGGTCCAGTCCGGACAGCCCCTGGTAGTAAGAGACGTTTCCACAGATCCCCGGCTTACCCGCGCGGTGGCCAGGGAGGAAGGATTCCATTCTCTGGTCAGCGTTCCCCTGAGTTCGAAGGGGAAGGTGCCGGGCGCCCTGTTCGCCGCAACCTATGGCTACCGGGAGTTCGCCGACCAGGACGTCCAGTTGCTCATCTCCATCGGCCACCAGATTGGGGTGGCTATCGATAACGCGCACCTCTTCGAAGCGGAACGCCGGAGGCGCCAGGAGGCCACCCTACTGGCCGAAGTAGCCAAGCTGATAAGCGGAACCTTGGACCTGGACGAGGTGCTGCGGCTAACGGCCGAGTGCGCCGTTGACCTCTTCGACGTTGGTTGCTGCTGTATATTCCTATATGATGAGGGAGGGGGGACTCTGAGACCGGCGGTCCAAGTTGGGTTTGATGACCGAGCACCCGCAGCCATCGCCAGGGTGGAATTCACCGCCAGCCAGAGGATGCGCCAGACGGTTCTTGAGGGTCTTCAGCCACTGATCGTCGAGGATGTGGCTGCAGATCCGCACCTTAGTCCTCAGCATCTCTTGAACCTCCAATCGGCACTCGTGGTGCCCATCGAGGTAGGAGGGCGAATGCTGGGGGTCATGCAGCTAGGGACACACCGGCCGAGGAGGCGTCGTTTCACCGCCGATGAGGGGGAGTTGGCCATAGCCATGGCCAACCAGGCGGCTGTGGCCATCGAGGGCGCGCGGCTTTTCAAGGACGAACAACGAAGGGCAGAACAGTTCTGGGTGATCAGCGAGGTGGGACGTCGCATCACCTCCATCCTGGCCGTTGACGAACTGCTGGACCAGATGGTTCGGTTGATCCAAGAGGCCTTCAATTACTATCTGGTTGAGATTGGCCTGGTTGAAGAGGATGAGGTCGTCTTCAAGGCCAGATCGGGACGAAATTGGGGTTCCCAGTTCGAGAGCTTTCGCCTTAAAGTAGGCAAAGAGGGCGTCACGGGCTGGGTGGCCGAGAGCGGTGAGTCGCTCCTGGTGCCCGACGTGAGTCAAGAGCCGCGCTACATCAAGGTAACAGACACAGAAACCCAATCGGAACTGGTTGTACCCATCAAGCTCAAGGAGCAAGTTACAGGCGTGATCAGTGTCGAAAGCGATCACCTGGATGCCTTCGACCAGAGTGACGTGGCGATGCTACAATCTCTGGCCCATCAAGCAGCCATTGCGATCGAGAACGCACGGCTCTTCAAGGCCGAGCAGCGGAGGGCGGAGGAGTTCCGCGTCATTAGCGAGGTGGGGCGTCGCATAACCTCTATCCTGGCCGTCGATGAGTTGCTGGGAGAGATTGCTCGTTTGCTGAAGGAGACCCTGGGATATTACTTAGTTGGTATTGCCCTGATCGAGGAGGATGAACTGGTCTTTAGGGCAGGGGCCGGGGCTGTCTGGGAACTCCCTGATTTTCGTCCCCCACGCCTTAAGGTGGGTCAGGAGGGAATCACCGGCTGGGTAGCCCAGAGCGGCGAGCCGTTACTGGTACCTGATGTGAGCCAGGAACCCCACTACTATTCCCTGCCCCAGGCCAGCGAGATTCGATCAGAGCTAGCCGTGCCCTTGGAGACGAAGGAAGCCGTCATCGGTGTCTTGCATGTCCAAAGTGACCACCTGAACGCCTTTGACGAGAGTGACCTGGTGATGCTCCAGTCCCTGGCCGACCAAGCAGCCTTGGTCATCGAGAACGCCCAGCTCTACGAGCAGGCCCAGCAGGTAGCCACGTTTGAGGAGCGCCAGCGGCTGGCACGCGAGCTCCACGATTCGGTAACCCAGGCTCTGTACGGCGTGACACTGTACGCTGAGGCGGCGGCACGACTCCTATCGGTGGGCGATGCAGAGTTAGCCACTGACCACCTACGCGAGGTGCGGCAGACAGCCCAGGAGGCGCTGCGGGAAATGAGGCTTCTTATCTTCGAGTTGCGTCCGCCAGTATTGGAGCAAGAGGGACTGGTCGTTGCTTTGGAAACTCGGCTGGAAGCCGTTGAAGGACGGTCTGGATTGGAGACGAAGTTCGACGTCGAGGGGGAGATTCAACTACCCCCTGACATTGAGGAAGAGTTGTATCGCATCGCCCAAGAGGCGCTCAACAACGCCCTGAAACACGCCCAAGCTCAGTACATCACGGTGCATCTATGTCAGGAGAAGCGAGCCGTAATGTTGGAGGTCACCGATGACGGGATTGGATTTGACACGACCACCACCCGAGAGCAGGGTGGGCTGGGATTAACTGGGATGGAAGAGCGGGCAACCAGGCTGGGGGCGCGGTTGACGGTGGAAAGCGGGCCGGGAGAGGGGACAAGCGTAAGGGTGGAGGTAGATCTATGACCGGCCACGTCCACGTTTTAGTGGCCGACGACCACATCGTTGTCCGCCAGGGGATTCGCGCCCTGCTGGCGACGGAGACGGATATCGAGGTAGTGGGGGAGGCAGAAAACGGGCGGGAGGCGGTGGCCGAGGCAGAGAGACTCCGGCCTGACGTCATCCTGATGGACTTGGTGATGCCGGAGATGGATGGGATTGAGGCCATTCGCCGCATCACGGCACGTCAGCCGGAAGCACGCATCTTGGTGCTGACCAGCTTTGCCACTGACGATAAGATCTTCCCGGCTATCAAGGCAGGCGCGCTGGGCTATCTCCTGAAGGATTCCGGCCCAGAAGAATTGGTGGAGGCCATCCACCGAGTGTACCATGGGGAGCCATCGCTTCACCCGGCAATCGCCCGGAGACTGCTCCAGGAACTATCCCACCCCGCGGAGCGACCGCCGACGCCCGAGGCGCTGACGGAGCGGGAGTCGGAAGTGCTGAAATTGGTAGCACAGGGGCAGAATAACCGGGAAATTGCCGAGCAGTTGGCCATCAGCGAGGCGACGGTACGCACTCACGTACGCAACATCCTGCATAAGCTGCACCTGGCCAGCCGCACCCAGGTTGTACTCTATGCCCTACGCGAGGGACTGGCGTCGCTGGATGACGCCGCGCCGAACTACATTAGCAGACTGCTTACCGTGTTTAGAGAAACGGTTGACACCGCCTCGCCTACTACAATGGTAAGTTCTCCTAGAATGCCCGAAGGAGGTTCCCCCAGTGAGCGCGAGCTTGAGGGACTGCGCCTGATCGCTGCGGATTACCAGAAGATCGGGCAAGAGTTGGCACTCGCCTGGGAAATCCAGGCCAGCTTTTTGCCCGATGAATTGCCACAAGTGACCGGCTGGCAACTTACAGCAACGTTGGAGCCAGCCAGAGAGACATCCGGTGACTTTTACGATTTCATACCCCTTTCCAAAGGACGTTTAGGTTTATTGGTTGCGGATGTGACCGACAAGGGGATGGGAGCAGCCCTGTATATGGCCTTAAGCCGCACACTCATTCGCACCTATGCTGGCGATTATGACACTCGCCCCGATCTTGCGCTCAGGGCTGTCAATCACCGCATTCTGGCGGATACCCACAGTGACCTGTTTGTCACCGTTTTTTACGGTATTCTCGATCCAGCCACTGGGAGGTTGACGTATTGCAACGCAGGTCACAACCCGCCATATCTGCTAAGCGCCCAAGAAATTGACACGGTTCAAGAATTCGGCAGGACGGGGATACCGTTGGGTATTTTTGCAGATACAACCTGGCATCACGGCGTCGCCCAGCTTGCACCTGGTGACGTGCTAGTGCTTTATACGGACGGCATCACCGAGGCACAGGATCAACAAGAAGCGTTCTTTGGCCAGGAGCGGCTGCTAGAGACTACAAAAGCCAACCTGGGGCGTTCAGCTCAAGACATACACGAGGCCCTGATCAAGCAGGTCCACGACTTTGTGGGCGATGCACCTCAATTTGATGACATCACCTTGATGGTGGTGGCGAGAGACCTTTAGTGGAGGTATATCAATGACTCCTTCTGTTCGTGTTTTGGTGGCCGACGATCATGTGGTCGTCCGTCAAGGGATTCGTGCTCTGCTGGCGACAGAGACGGACATCGAAGTTGTGGGAGAGGCAGAGAACGGACGGAAGGCGGTGGCCGAGGTGGAAAGGCTCCAGCCCGACGTCATCCTCATGGATTTGGTGATGCCGGAGATGGATGGCATCGAGGCCATTCGCCGCATCACAGACCGTCAGCCGGAGGCGCGTATCCTGGTGCTGACCAGCTTCGCCGCTGACGACAAGGTCTTTCCAGCCATCAAGGCAGGTGCCCTGGGATACCTCTTGAAAGATTCTGGTCCGGAGGAACTGGTGGAGGCTATTCACCAGGTGCATCAGGGGGAGTCTTCACTTCACCCGGCAATCGCCCGCAAGCTGTTGCAGGAGCTATCCCATCCGCCAGAGCGACCGCCGACACCTGAGCCGCTGACGGAGCGGGAAGTGGAAGTGCTGAGATTGGTGGCACGCGGTCGGAGCAACCAAGAGATTGCCGAGGCATTGGTAATCAGCGAGGCGACGGCGCGCACCCATGTGAGCAACATCCTGCGCAAGTTGCACCTGGCGAGCCGTACTCAAGCAGCTCTCTATGCCCTGCGAGAGGGACTGGCATCGCTGGATGACGGAGATTAAGCTTTCCTGACCTCAATCTTTACCCTCAGACCTGAATATTACATTTGTTGTAAGCCGCATGCGATACACGTGGAAAAGGACCGCCAAACAGGCGGTCCTTTTCGCGTATGGTAGGTACCACGTAGACGTTCCGAAAGCTTGGGCGCAGGGTTCAGACTATCATCCCAAATAGCAGAAGAGACAGTGCAGCGGCCAGGATGATGACCCAGTCCAGATAGCCGCTTTTTATGGGCAGAGCGCGGCTGTGTTCCGGTGAAAAGCCGCGTGCTTCTGCCGCCAGGGCAACTTCCTCGGCCCGGCGCAGGGCATTGGTCACGACGGTGATGGCCAATAACTGCAACCCGCGCCAGCGTTTGCGCCGCAACCCGCCCCGCATTTTCAGACTGTGCCAGGCATGCGTGGCCGACTGTTGGAGGCCGGGCAGCAGGTTCAGCGCTACCCCCATCGAAAAACCCAGCCCGTGTAAGCCCA
>DAOUMD010000030.1:0-6770 GCA_034412795.1 Anaerolineae bacterium | reverse complement strand
TCAACGTACCCAGAGCCCACGCCGACAAAGAATCCATCCTGCTGCGCTTCACCCGGATACAGCACACTGCCAGAGCCCTCCGCGGTGTCCCCGGCGAATGCATCCGTGATCACCACGTCCACTGCCGCGCTGGTGCCGTCGCTCCAGAGAGCGTTGGTGACGCTGCCTGCATTAGGATCGTCAATGCTGTTCCAGTAGCGGCCGCTAACCGGCGAGGTCTCCGGATTCGTCACCGTGCCAGCCGAGACGGAGAAATCGACCAGGATACTGTTTTGACCGGACGACCCGCCGTCGGCATCGCCGGCCGTCACAGAGAACGTAACTTCCAGCTCATTTTGGGTGACCGAGTTAATGGAGATGGTCGGGGCATAGTTACTTGCGGCGCCGTTGTCGTAAAGGTATTCCAGGTGCGAATAAGCGTCTGCGTCCATCTGATCCTGGACACGCTTCATCTCCTCGCCGACGACCGCGACGGCGGCGGGGTCCATCCAATTCCGACCACGCCATTCCGGTAGCAGTTCGTTGATCACCACGTCGAACAGGTGTTCCTCAAACGGAAGCGTGCGGGCTTGCACATCGGCTATGTTAAAGCCTGCATTGTACATGCCTCTCGCCGGTGTATATGCGCACACACCATCGTCGTCATTGTCGAGATATCTTGGCACTTCATTCAGTCCACCGGATTCGACACCGTGAATCCACACAGGCACGAAAATGCCGGTCTCGCCGTGTCCCAGCATCGTCCACATTGTCGTGAGCCTCGGATCTTCGGTGGGAAGCACGCCATGGACTATCATATTGGACACGCTTGTGTCCAATGTCAGCTCATTGTGGCGAAAGAAGTTCTTTGCAAGGGATTTTGCCGAAAGGGCGGTGCCGCTGCCGTTGTTGTATATCAAGGAAGCAATTACGTCTCGTCCCACCACGTAACGCCCCCCCCCACTAACAAGGTCATCACTACCGTCAGTGTTGAATTGCCCGGGCCCGTTAGCTCGCACCACCCAGCCTGAAAATGTTACATCGACGCCGGTCCAGGGATCGTCGTCAGCATCAGCATTGTCGACGTCGATCGCTTGGCTGTCGCGGGCTGTGGCGCGGGTGTTGTACTCCCAGTGCTGATCTATTCCGGTCTGGTTCTCCCATAAGGTGGCCTCTCCGCCGGTATCAATGAAATAGTTGAAGGTCGAAAGATCCGTCATCCCATTCACATACGTTCGCACCTGGCTAATTGCGTTGTAGTGCCCCAGGGCCTGATGGTGAAGATTCTCCCATCCGTCCCAGCCAAGCGCGTTGAAACCAACCCCCAGTCCCTGGGAGTTCAGGCCCTGACGCACGGGCCCTCCGGGATAATCGCTCGCGGGGCCCATGCCCAGGTAGCTGTACGTGGCCGGGCCCAGGCCCGGATAGTATTCCACACCTGGTGCAAAATAGCGCACATCGTTGGTGATGTCGGCCTCATTTCGCAGTTTCCACAGCAAAGGTCGGCCGTCGACGGTCACATCACCGTCAGCCACGCCAGCGGTGCACTCATCGTAAATAGGTTCTTCTGCGAACGCCTGTCCCGCCAACCAGAACACTACAATCAGAACCAGTATGATAATAGCAAGGAACCGTCTCATCCTTTTGCCTCCTTTACATAAATTGACGATAAATTGCCAGCGCTGCCAATCCTGGCTTTTCCATTACGGTAGTGGCCGTAGTAATGGCCAATACCGTCTTGCGATCGGGTCAGGACCGTCCCCAATATTGTGCCCCTCGCCCTTTTTACGCTTTTTAGTGCCTTGCGCACCTCTTGTATCGACGTGCGACCACTCTCTACTATCAGTAACACAGCATCCACGTGAGACATTAAGACGGCGGCATCGGTAGTCGCCAGAACTGGGGGGCTATCGAACAGCAATATATCTGCCCGGGTGCTCAGGTAATTGATTAGCCACTCCATCCGCTTAGAGCTGAACAAATCCGCAGGTATTAACAGGTGGGGGCCACTTGGGAGCAAACGCAAATTGGGAACGGGCGTATCAAGAAGCCAAGACTCATCAGGCACAACCTCCGCCAACAGCAAGTCAGTTAGCCCCCGCTCGTTGGGCAGGTTAAACATCCGGTGGAGGCTTGGCTCCCGTAGATCGGAATCTACCAACAGAACCTTTTTACCGCCCTGAGCCATCACCACTGCCAAATTGGCCAATATGGTGGTTTTGCCCTCCTTGGGGATAGAGCTGGTTATAAGCAATGATTTGACCCCATTGTCAACACTGGCAACATGAACATTGGTCCGCAGCATACGATAGGCTTCGGAAAGGGGTGACATAGGTTGAAGGGCGGTAATAGGAACACCTTTTCTCAGAGCTTTTGATAATGCACGTCCTCTGACAGAAGGTATTGTGGCTAGAGCCGAAAGGTGCAAAGTTTGCTCTATGTTTTCAGGGTGGCGTAATGTATCATCCAGGTGGTCGAGCAGAAATACAAGCCCGGTGGTAAGAACGAGGCCGGCAAAAGCAGCCACAATGGTGTTGAAGTAAACACGTGGCCGGAGCTTGTAGGCCGGCATTTCCGCTGGTTCCACAATCTCAACGTAGACGGCTCGATCGGTCCGACGTCGGTCGTGTTGCTCCAGAAATGTGTAAGCAACACTATTGGCGATGATAGTGGCAACCTGGGGATCACTGTCCGTTACGTGGAGCTCTATCAGTTGGGTATCAATAGGCTGATTGACTGTGATCTTCTCATCAGCCAATTGGTTAGGGGTCAGATTGAGTTGCAAGTCGATGATAACTTCTTCTAGCAGGGGATGCTTCGTCAGCAGTTCTGCATAAGTCCTGGCAAGCCGTTCGGTAGTCTGGAGCGAGGAGTAATTTAGGGACGACGAGCTACCAGCGGGGCTGACCAGTAGTGTCGTTGTTGCCCGATAGACCGGCTGCATCTGTTGGCTTACCATCAGGCTTAATGAGCCTGACAGAAGCGGAGCCAATAAAAGCAACCAAGCCCATTTCCAAAGTATGGAGATATAGTGCTTAAGTTCCATATCACTGTTCTGCTTGCAACTGAGCGTGTAGCAGATCTTGCCCAGTCTTAAGACAGTCCTCCATTTGCAACAAATCCTCGCTGCGGATTCGCCAACTACGGCCTATCTGAAAGGCTGGAATAACTCCCTGTTGGCACCACCGCCAGGCGGTAACTCGACTGATGCGATAGTATTCTGCAACTTCCTTCACAGTTAACAGCTCGTTCTGCTTGATGCTTTGCTCGCGCTGTGTTGACATTTCGCCCCTTCCCCCTTATACTTCTCCTGCACAGGTCATGAGCAAGGCGGCATAGGGTTGTGCTACAAAAACACAACCCACCGCACCCCACACGTTTACTTGCCCTAAACATGCGGGTATTGCTATCAACCTGGCACCCTGTGAGCTGCCCCTGATGGGGGCAGCTCCATTTTTTCTAGTTTCAGATCAGATCTCTACGCGGATAGTTCTTTGGGTGACAGAACCTCCCTCACATAGCCTCTGACAACGACGACAAACGGACAGAAACACCTGACAGCGTATGGGCTACGCACTCTGGAGTTCTTTTCAGTCTTCGTGCAAACTACAGAATATGGCAAAGGGCAAAAAGTATCGGGTGGTTGGGTTTTAGATTAGCGGAGAAGCAGTCTCCAGGCGAGCCTGCGCAATTCACGCAGCCGTTACGAGAAGAGGACCAGGCCGAGATCGAAGAGGATGTCATCTCCGAGAGAATTTATTCAACATACGGAGATGAGGAGAAGAGGATCAGGTAGAAGATGGAGATAGAAGTTTTTTTGAACGCATCCGTACAAAGCCCGACCAGACACATTGCGACAACGCAAGAACAGAGACTCCCCCCCTTAAAAAATCATCAGCTCTATACATACGCTAAGGTAAAAACAGTACATACATAAGTAGTGATCGCCCGTTTCACTATTAGACTAGAACATAACTATAGTGTACCGCATTTCACACAGCGTGTCTATACCCCATTCGGCATATATTCGACTATCCCATTTGACCTACATACATCTCAGGGTTCTGCTCCCCATTTGGGATTAGAGAAGTGAAACCCACTTATATCAAGAAAAATCTTAGAATATCAAAGTGTACCTCAGTTATCTTATAATACCACGAGTTATCTGCCAATGCAAGAGTTTATTAGAATTTTCTGATGAATTTTTAATAATAGTTGTTGTTGACGATTGATTAAACGACACCCAACAGTTTCTTGGCCCCGCGTACAGCACTGCTTGCATCCGGCGCAAACCCATCCGCACCAATCTTATTAGCGAAGTTCAGGGTGATTGGAGCGCCTCCAATCATCACCTTGACCCTCCCACGCAAGCCGGCCTCTTTCAGCGCCTCAATAGTGGCTCCCATGGTAGGCATGGTCGTCGTCAGCAAAGCCGACAGACCAATGATCTGTGGCTCGTGCCTCCGCACCGCATCCACGAATTCCTCAGGCGGCACATCTGTGCCCAGGTCGATTACCTCAAAACCAGATCCTTCGAGCATCATGCTCACTAGATTCTTGCCGATATCGTGCAAGTCGTCAGCTACCGTGCCCATCACCACTTTGCCCAGCGCCCTGATATTGGCCTGCAGCAAGTGTGGCTTCAGAAGACGCATAGCCGACTGCATCGCGCGAGCCGAGATAAGCATTTCCGGCACGAACTTCTTGCCTTCCTCGAAGAGGTACCCCACCTCCTCCATGGCTGGGATACACGCCTTGTACAGGATATCTTCCAAAGTGGCATCGGCCTCCAGTAAGGCTGTCACTTCGACTTCTGCCTTCTTGGCATCCCCACTCAGGACCGCGTCATACACGTCTGCAAGACCCATAACCGGCTCATCCTCCTTTCAGTGACTCTGAATTAAGAGCTTGTCAAACCGCAGATACCTGCTTGACTTCATCGACTTGGACATGCGTGCGAACAGTCGATACAGTATTTCAGTATCACATCAGCCGCCGTGGCCGGTACTGAATCGCCTCGGCGATGTGTGCCGTCTGGATGTGCTCGCCGCCGGCCAGATCAGCAATCGTGCGACCCAGCTTGAGCACCCGATGATACGCCCGCGCACTGAGGTGCATCTGCTGCATGGCCGCCTTGAGCAAGCTCTGGGCTTCCTCGTCGACCTGGCAATATTGACGGATCTCGGCCGGCCCCATGTCGGCATTGCAGGTCAGCATCGTCCCCTCAAAGCGAACCCGCTGGCGCTCGCGAGCCGCTTCGACCCGGGCACGCACCGCGCTTGACGGTTCCCCCAGTCGATCACTGCTCAGTTTCTCGTAGTCGACGCGGGGCACTTCTACGTGGATGTCGATGCGGTCCAACAACGGCCCCGAGATGCGCTTTTGGTAGCGCGAGACCATGGTCATCGAGCAAGTGCATTCCTTCTCTGGATCTCCGTAATAACCGCAGGGGCAGGGATTCATGGCAGCGATCAGTGTGAAGTTGGCGGGATAGGTCAGCGACCCTGCCGAGCGACTGATGGAGACCTCCCTGTCCTCCAAAGGCTGGCGTAGCATTTCCAGCATACGGGTACCAAACTCGGGCAACTCATCCAGGAAGAGAACACCTCGGTGCGCCAAACTGATCTCCCCCGGTTTGGGCCAGCGTCCGCCACCGATCAAACCCGCGTAGCTGATGGTGTGATGCGGAGCGCGGAAGGGACGATGATGGATGAGTGGCTCGTCTGCTGGCAGGGCGTCGGCGACAGAGTAGACGCGGGTGATGTCGAGGGCTTCATCAATGGTGAGTTGCGGCAAGATCGAGGGCATGGAGCGAGCCAGTAGCGTTTTACCAGATCCAGGTGGCCCGGTCATCATTAGATTGTGAGATCCAGCGGCTGCCACCTCCAGTGCACGTTTCACGTGCTCCTGTCCTTTGACCTCTGCCAGATCAGCCGCGTAGGGTGGCAAGTCGTGGGGGTCTCCCAACAAGAAGTCACGCTGGAAGGGCTCTAGCCGGGCGTGGCCAGTGACATGATCCACCAACGCCAGCAGGTTAGGGACGGGATACACGTCCAGACCATCGATAAGGCTGGCCTCCGCCGCGTCGTCGGTCGGCACATAGAGCGTTTGGAAACCTTGCTCACGGGCCATAACGGCCATAGGTAACACGCCCGACACATGCCGTACCCCGCCATCCAACGACAGTTCGCCCATGACGATGGCACCATCCAGGTCGGCGAAGATTTGCTCAGAGGCCAGCAAGACTCCCAGCGCGATGGGCAAGTCATAAGCAGGTCCTTCTTTACGCAGATCGGCCGGGGCCAAGTTAATAGTCAGCCGACTGTCGGGGAAGGCAAGGCCTGTGTTGCGGATGGCGGCGCGCACTCGTTCACGGCTCTCTTGCACCGCCGCATCGGGTAGACCAACGATAGTGATGGAGGGTAGCCCGCGTCCCTTGTCGACTTCGACTTCGATGAGCGCAGCGTCCAGCCCCACCACGGCGCATGAGGTGACTTTGGCTAGCATGGATTTCCTCGATGGCATAACTTCTGTAAAGGTGATGGTAAAAGCTGAGATTTCTGAGGATGCAATTATACCACAAGATCAAGGGAAGATGAATTGCACGCTGGGGACCGGGTGCGTTCGGATTTGTGGGAAAACGAGGAGCCAGCATCCCCAGATACGGCTCCGTTCGGCATCTGGTGTATTCTTTACCTACATCGTGACCCTGACTCTGGACAGACATCGTAGCCGAAGGAGAGGAGGAAGCGTTTAGAGACAGAAACCTCCATAGAAGTAGTCAGAAATGT
>DAOUMD010000029.1:0-23333 GCA_034412795.1 Anaerolineae bacterium | reverse complement strand
AGATATGGTTGAGATAGAGACAGTTATGCCACAATATAGCCAATTGTTAAGGACCCACCAATGATGTGCCTGCCCAATTCAAATGACGCACTCTACCCCCTTTGCCGGGGAGAAAAATCATTTATGAGTATGGTTGTTTACACTGACGGTTCCCACGAAGAATCCGGCCCGCTACGAGACCCCCAGCTTAATCCCTTTTGGTGGTCATCAGGAAAGTAATTGGAAAGTGAAAAAATGGTGGAGGCCTTTTGTTCAACCTAACCTACATCTACTTGTATAGAGTTAACGTGCGGAAGGATGAATGTTCCTGGCACAATTCGCAGTTTTTGTGTGGACAGCAGTATCGGTAGCGGCCATCGCGCCAGGGACTATAAGTCTATATCATCCTCGTCTAGAGCTTAGCCATAGATTCTGGTTCTGGGGGATCTCAGCTTTGGTATTTGCAATGGCGACCAGTATGTTTGCTTTCACGCGCTCAGATGATGTTAGGATCATCTGCGGAGTCAGCCTCGTCGTTTTCCTCTTTTACCTTGTTCCCCCGGTGGCCCTTATAGGCCGCACTAGCCAAATCAAGGAAGATGTCAATTCTTATCCACAGACAATTCGCACTTTGAGGGCAGGGGCTTTCGGTTGTCTCCTGGGAGCACTTGTGTCTTCGGGGCTGGTTGCGGGTGTCTCATATCCTGCAATTGCTTTGTCCGTCATAATATCCCTAACGTTGCCATATTTCACTCTATCGCTTGTAAAGCCCCAGTAGCGGAGATTGAAGAGACCTGATCGACCGGAATATAGTAAATACAATATGGTAGATGGGTGTCAGTCATATCTCAGATCTTGGACAGGAATGAGTGCTGACAATATGCTAAGATAGAGCTGAACGATCCCGCAAAATCAGTTGTAGGAGCCGGCCTTCCCCGCAGGGGACCCGCCCTGGACACTCACAAGGGGGTATCCCTGCAACTTATTTTGAACACACACAAATCATTCATATGCCGCCTGGTGTGGCTGGTGCCTGCGGCAGCACGCTCCGCTTCAGCGCAACGAACAAAGAACGCATTATCGGAGAGACGGTCATCGATAGCTACTTGTGAACAAATTTGACCCCTCTGTGGAAATCATAGAATCTTATAAAGATTACGAGCCCCCGATCAAGGCGAAGGCTGTGGCTCACACGCTATTAAGATACGTTCCCCCCAGATACCTGGCCGGATTGGGGCGTATCGTCCTTACGAATTCGTCATCTCTCCCACGCAGCCGACGCCGTGGCAAAACGTGGTCACGTAAACGAAAGGTCAAGATCACAAACACTCGCGGGCTATATCACCAGAAGTGGGGGTCTCAGCCTGCATGGATTGAAATATTTGTAGATAATATGACAGAATTTGAGCTTGGTTTCTTTCGGAACGTTCCTCCAATCAGAGATATGTATTTTGGTGGAACCTTGTACCACGAGCTTGGTCACCATATTCACCGAACTCTGCGTCCTGAGCATCGAGAGCGCGAAGATGTTGCGGATGAGTGGAAGAATAGATTGTTGTCGGCTTTCATCAGGAAGAGATATTGGTATTTGTTACCGATCATGCATCTCTTTGTGATCGTGGTAAGATCGAGATTATTCAAAGGATTTGAGGTGCAGAAGGAAGCCGCGTGAATACCGAGTTTGCGAACAGAGACGTAGCTCAGCTCTACGCGGATAGGATGGCCTTCAAAGTCTGGCATCGTTTGGTTTTCTTTGCTGCCAGCTTGGCAATAGGGTTTTGGTTCTTGGTACCATTGCACTTTCCGGACGAACTTCCCTTGTGGGTGATACTGGTGCCTTTGGACCGATCGTGGTCTGGCTGGCTGTTTCTCTCCCAAGACACGACGAATGCGTTCTTGTACAATCTGTGTCAGTATGATTTAAGACAACTTCAGCAAATCATTAAACAGCAGTGGATTGGCTTGCAGATTACCTGACGAAGGTAAAGGTTATTTATGCATTTCAAGTACTGAGCGGGGCATACGAGAAGAATGGATGGCGAGCTATTCACGCCATTCAGGATGAGCTATGGGGCGCCCTTAGGGGAATTCTGCAAGCTGATGGAGAAGGTTTCTCGAATTTCACGTAACAACTGATCCGTTACATCTTGAAGAGCCGGTGTTCTAAGTTGCCCAATCCAGTACAAAAACGCTATTGAACACACCATGCTAAACGTGCTATACTGGATCCAGCACTTCCCTCACAATGCTCTGGGCTCTTGCAGGTATAGTGGAATCTTGTCGCTGGCTCAGTCCAGCAACTATGACCGAAATTCACACCGAAGAGGAGAATTCCAATGTCTATACTTCCTCTGCGCTCACCTATCTCTACACCGAGCCGCCTGGTATCACGGCTTTTTGGGGTACTGCTGGTGTTGGCGACGCTGTTGCTGGCAGCGCGCCCGCTCCCTGGGCCACCGCTGCCCGTTCCCACCAACAGTCCCTCTATTGCGCCCGACTTTGGGGTACTACCACTATCCTTCATACCCAACGCCGGTCAGACCGATCCGGCCGTCCGCTTCCAGGCCCACGGCCTGGGCGGCACGCTTTTCTTCACCCCCGACCAAGTCGTGCTATCACTACCGGTCCACAGCCAGCAACCAATGCCTTTCGACATACGTTCGTCCTTCGTCTTTGGTCATTCGTCATCCGTCATCCGTCCTTCGTCCGTCGTCGGCCTGCACTTCGAGGGCGCAGATCCCACCCCCCAGCTAACCGCCACTGATCGCCTGCCCGGCCTGGTTAACTACTTCGTCGGGAACGACCCGGTTGGTTGGCACACGGGCCTGCCCACCTATGGCGAGATCGTCTACCACGATCTGTATCCCGGGACTGACCTGCGCTACACCGGTACGACGGAAACAGAAGGGCACTCGCTCTCCCTGAAGGGAACCTACACCGTTGCTCCTGGGGCCGATCCAACCCGCATCCGCTGGCACTACCAGGGAGCAACCCGCATCCGGGTGGATGAGGCGACGGGCGATCTGCGGATCGCGCTCCCCACGGCGCCGGGCACAGCCTCCGCTTCCACTGAAATTATAGAGCGCGCGCCGCTCGCCTGGCAGGACATCAATGGGCGACGCGTGCCGGTAGACGTCGGCTATGCGCTTGGCAGCGACGGAACGACCGTCCGCTTTGTGCTGGGCGACTACGACCCGGCCCACTCGCTGACCATCGATCCCACGCTGACCTACAGCACCTACCTGGGCGGGAGCAGCTTCGACTATGGCCGGCGCATCGCCGTGGATAAAAATGGCTATGCCTATGTCGTCGGCCAAACCAGTTCCACCGACTTCCCGACGCGGGTTCCCCTGCAACCGGAGATTGGTGGTGGCCCCCTAGGCGACGCCTTCGTCGTCAAGCTGAACCGGACCGGCTCGGCACTGGTGTACGCCACTTACCTGGGCGGGGTCCACAATGACAGCGGGTACGGCATCGCCGTGGATGATGAAGGGAATGCCTACGTCACCGGCGACACCCTGTCGGCGGATTTTCCAACCGTCAACGCTGCCCAGCCCGTGTCTGGCGGCGGCGGACCCTTCGAGGGCGACGCCTTCATCGCCAAGCTGGACCCCACCGGCTCCGCGCTGCTTTACTCCACCTATCTCGGCGGTGGCGGCGATGAACTCAGCTATGGTATTGCCCTGGATGCACAAGGGGATGCCTACGTGACCGGTTACACCAGCTCGACCAACTTTCCGAGCGTCAAGGCCCCCCAGCCGGACCCGTCTTTTGGGCAAGGGCTCAACGTCTATGGCGATGCCTTCGTGACCAAATTGATCAGTGCCAGCGGCATCTATACCTGGGGCCTTTCCACCTACCTGGGCGGAACCGACCTGGACATAGCGCGGGATATCGCTCTGGATGCTTCCGGGGGCATCTACGTCACCGGCCATACTCGCTCGGACGATTTCCCGACGGTACGATCCGCGCAGCCGGATTATGGGGGGGGCAGCAACTTCGGCCGGGGCGACGCCTTCGTGACCCAGGTGATCAGCGCCACTGAGGTGTATACCTGGGGCTACTCCACCTACCTGGGCGGGAGCGGAAACGACGCAGGCAATGGCATCGTCGTGGACGGCTCGGGCGATGCTTACGTGACGGGCGAGACCTCTTCGACCGATTTCCCCACCCAGAACCCACTCCAGGATACGTTCGGCGGGGACCAGGACGCCTTCGTCACCAAGGTCGCCAACAACGGCCCGGTCACCACTTGGGATTACTCGACCTACCTGGGTGGCTACGATGCCGACACCGGCGCCGGCGTAGCCATAGACACCGGCGGGCATGCCTACCTGACCGGGTATTCCTCCTCCCCAGATTTCCCGACCAGCGACGACGCCTACGACGGGACATGTGGCACCGATGGCCTGTGCGATAGTTCGGGCGGAGACGTCTTCTTCACCGTGCTGGATCCCGCCGGGGATACTCTGGCTTACTCGACCTTTCTCGGGGGAGGCAACACCGATTCCGGCCAGGGGATCGCCCTGGACAGCTCAGGCGACGTCTACCTGACAGGTTACACCTACTCGACCGATTTCCCCACCACCCCCACTGCCTACGACCAGACGTGTGGCACCGACAGCACCTGCAACGGGTTTACCACCGACGCCTTCATAGCCAAGATCACTATGGCCCCCGATCTTTCGCTGACCAAACGCGCCGATCCGCCGTCTAACACGCCCGTCACCCAGGGTGAAACCATCACCTACACCCTGGTGGCTTCCAACAGCGGGAGTACCGCCGCCGATGTCGTCATCGCGGACGTCATCCCGTCCGGCACTACCTACGTGCCGGGCAGTCTCACCAGTACGCTGGGCACCCCGGCTTTCGACGAAACCCAGGTGACGGTGGATCTGTCCAGCTTCGCGAGCGATACGGCCTTGACGGCCACCTTCCAGGTGACAGTCACGACGGGCCTCACCACGCTTGTCACCAACCAGGCAACACTGACGGCCGATGGGGTGGAGACTGTGGGAAGCAACCTGGTGGAGCATTCGGTTCAGGGCACGGGTGAGCTGCACGTCGTCTACCTGCCCTTGGTGCTCAAGGGGGCTGACGCGACACCCCCGCCGCCCGGCTGCGCGCCCTACCTGGTCGCCACCATCGGCGTGGGGGAGACGCCGCGCGGGGTCGCACTAGATACCACCCGGAACCGGGCCTACGTGGCCAACTACGGTAGTGATAGCCTGTCGGTGATAAACACCGACGCGAACAGCGTTATTCAGACCATCACCGGCATCAACTCAGCCAATGGGGTGGCTTATGACCCGGCCAATGACCTCATCTGGGTTACCAACTACGAAAGCGACCAGGTGACGCCCATCGATGCCTCCAACCTGGACCCCTTGTCGCCGCTGGAGGTGGGCGATGGACCGTGGGGCGTGGCCTACGACCCGGTGCACGACACCATCTACGTGATCAACAGCCTGGGTGACTCGGTGACGGTGCTCGATGCGGAGACGCAAACGGTGACCGACACCTTGACCGGGAGTTTTGACCAACCCTTCCACGTGGCGGCCAACCCGGTCACCGGCAAGGCGTATGTGACCAACTTCGGGGATCACACCGTGGCGGTGCTGGATGGGGCTTCGGCAGGCAGCATCATCGAGTTGAGCGGTGGCGATCCCACTACCCAGCCCTATGGCGTAGCTGTAGACGAGACGCGCGATTTGGTCTACGTGGCGGCTGTGGAAAGCCACCGGGTGGCCGTCATCGGGGCCGGCGATCAACTGTTAGGCTGGGCCACTTTTAACCGAGGCTTCGGCGACCCGTCGCGCCCCGTTCCGCTGCGAGCCATCGCCGTTAACCCCGAGATCGGCCTGCCTGGCGACGGCGGCCACCTGTGGGTCACCACCTCAACCGCCGATGGGGGCGAGGCGGACCAGGCTCTGCTTATCCCCAAGGGTTGGGACGGTTTTTTCAGCTACCCGGCCCCATACGATGTAGGGGAAAATCCTTCAGAGGGCATCGCCATCGATCGCGATACCGACCGGGTGTACGTGACCGGCGGAACCACGCCGGGTACCGTCACCGTGCTGGGAGACAGCACGGAATCGTGCCTGGTCCCCTTCGCAGTCGATGATGGGGTTGAGTTTGAGGTGTTTACCGTCCAGGATTGAGGTGAAAAAGAAGCGTTGGCTACCCAAACTCGAAGCTAGACCGAGTCAACCGACCTGAAAGCCAACACCGTGTTGTGGCCTCCGAAGCCAAACGAGTTACTGAGCGCCACGCGGACCTCGGCCTGGCGGGTCTGCATAGGCGTATAGTCCAGATCGCACTCAGGATCTGGCTCATCCAGGTTGATGGTCGGGGGAATGATACCAGATCGCATGGTCAGCACCGAAAAGGCAGCCTCAATGGCCCCGGCCGCTCCAATGAGGTGGCCGGTCATGGATTTGGTGGAGCTGATGGGGATTTGGTAAGCCCTCTCACCCAGAGCCTTCTTGATGGCCTTGGTCTCCATCGGATCATTGAGCTGAGTCGAGGTGCCGTGGGCGTTGATATAATCCACATCCTCAGGCGTCAATCCCGACCGCGAAAGAGCTATTTCCAGAGCCTCGGAGGTGCTTTCTGCGGTAGGAGAGGGAGCGGTGATGTGATAAGCGTCGGAGGTACTCCCGTAGCCTGCCAGCTCCGCGAGTGGTTCGACACCCCGCTTCAGCACACTGTCGTGGCTCTCCAGGATAAGCATAGCCGCGCCCTCGGCCATGACAAAGCCGTCGCGTCCCACGGAGAAGGGACGGCTCGCCCGTTGCGGGTCATCATTGCGCTTGGATAAGGCCCCGGTCGCATTAAAGCTGGCTATGCAGATTGGAGCAATGGGAGCCTCACTTCCCCCAGCGATCGCAATATCCACACGGCCCTGGCGGATCATGTCCCAGGACTGGGCGATGGCGTCGGCGCTGCTGGCACAGGCGGAGACCACTCCCAGGTTAGGGCCTTTGACACCCAAGCGCATAGAAATCGTCGCTGGAGCATTGTCGACGAGTGTGTTTACTATGAGGATGGGGCTGAGCCGTTTGGGACCTTTCTCTTGAAGTAGATCAAACTGCTTGGACAGGGAAATTATCCCCCCTATCCCGCTTCCCAGAACGACCGCCGTTCGATAGGGATCGCTATCGGACACATCTAGCTGGGCGTGGTCCAGTGCCTCCTCGGTCGCGACGACGGCGAGCTGGCAGAAGCGGTCCATCCGTCGGGCCTCCTTCTGGCTCATATACTGTATCGGATCAAAGCCCTTGACTTCGGCGGCGAACTGAGTTTCGAACTCCTCGACATCAAAGGCCGTGATGTAATCCACACCGGAACGACCAGCCGTTACAGCCTCCCAGGTCGATTTGGCGTTCAGCCCCAGGGGGCTGACGATGCCCAAACCGGTCACAAACACTCGTCTGTCCATAAAATATCCTCCTGAAAAGAATCGAGAACCTGGCCACAAGCCAGGTTTTGTTATCCCATTAGCCCAAGTGTGCGTAAAACTCCTTGGGGCTCAGTTCTGGAAAGTCTTGTCTGGAAACCAGATACCCTCTAAGGTCGAGGCAAAGGTCGCACTTTGAGAGGTAGCCTTCGTGGGCCTCTTGGTACCCAAATTCCTTGGCAAAATCCAAAAGCCCTTGTATGTCCTCGGTTATAAAAAATCCCAGCAGTGGGTATTCCTCCAGGTCTATGCCTTCCTTAGTGAGATCCTCCAAGTTCCACCAACTGCCCAAAGAAATGCCGCCGCAGTAACCCGGAATGAAGTTGCCGTAGTTGTCGAAATGGTTGTGCCAGTCCCTCAGGAAGGAAGGCTGGCAGGGCTGGCCGAAGAAGGTTTGAGCCGGGTAGCTAGGGTACAACGCTCTTAATTGGCGGGCGGCCCGGCCCTGCAAGAACAATTCCACCCTCTCTGCCAGGTTCTCGCCCTGAGTTAAACTAACGTAATCTTGTAGCGCGATCCTGTCTCGGATGCCGAGCGCCTTGAAGCGATGGTAGTATTCAATCTGGTAGACCATGGTGTTGGCGCCGAACACTTCCTGGCTGACCCGGATACATCGCTCGGTTCGCTCGAAGGGGACGTATTCGGCGTAAAAGGGGTTCACCGAGATCAGGATGCCTTTGAGACCTGCCTCCTTGAGGCGTGCCAGCCTCTCCTGGGTCACCGCGTCGTTCTTGCACCAGAAGCAGTTGGTCTCCACGAAGGTCGAGGGGATTCCCAGTTCCTCGGCCATCTCCACCGCCTTGAGCAAAAGGGAGTAATTCAGGAAGGGTTCGCCCCCACTGAAATGCAGCCCGTGGTTCAAACTTATGGTCTCGGCTCCCCAGGGGCTGGGCTGTATGCTGCCGGCAAGCAGCGACAACAGCGTCTCCAGATCCTCCTCGGAGATCCAATCCTCGTTCCATTTGGGTGAGCAGGCGTACATGCAATGCCGGCACTCGGCGGAGCATTTGTAGGACAGCATCAGCCCGCCAGAAACCGGTGGTGGTACTCGTATCTGTGTCATTTTACCTCATACCCAGGTCCCACTCTTGCCACTTTCGATGATGGCCTCGATGACCTTCATGTTGGCCACGGCGTCCTCGATCGGCGTAGGCACATCGGTGTCGTTGAGCACGGCCTGCGAGAAGAGGTCGCCCTGGATCGTATACTGGTTGCAGATATCCAGGACGATTTCTTTGATCTCGTCTCCGCGCTGATGCCACATCTTGCACGGCCGGTCGGGTGGGGCGTTGAAGGGGATCTCGATCTCTACCCTTCCTTCGGTTCCGTAGATGTTTACCCGCTGATAGGGCACCAACTGGGTGGCGCAAGTGAAAGTCGACGTGCCACGGCCAAAGTCCAGCATACCGGAGGCCAGTCGATCCACCTTCATCGCCGGGTCATACTCGACGATGCCGCACACCCGCTCCGGCTCGGCGTCGAAGATGAATCTCGAAAGCGAGATGCAATAGCAGCCGATGTCCATTAGCCCGCCGCCGCCGATGTCGGCCACGTTGCGGATGTTATCCGGGTCGACCAGGTAGTAGGAGAAAAACGTATGGATCGTGCGCAACTCGCCGATTTGTCCTTCCGCAACCAGTTGTTTTGCGCGCTGCCACTGCGGGTGATGGCGATACATAAAAGCTTCCATCACCTTTAGCTTTGGATGTTTTTTGGCGACGTCCACCAGTTCCTGGCCTTCATCCGACGTCAGACCGATGGGTTTTTCGCATAGGATGTGCTTGCCTGCCTGCATGGCCTTGATGGACCAGGGCACGTGCAAATGGTTGGGCAAGGGGTTGTAGATGGCATCCACCTCGGCATCAGCGAGCAGTTCCTCGTAAGAGCCGTAAGCTTTGGGGATACCCAATTCCTTCGCCGTCGCCTGTGCCTTGTCCAGACTGCGCGAGGCGATGGCCGTGATCTCACAGTACTCCGCCTGCTGCATAGCCGGAATTACTTTTTCGACACCGATCTTGGCGGTGCTCAAAATCCCCCAACGAACTTTACTCATTGTCTGCCTCCTTAAAGCCGACCATGTTTTCTCTAAAAACTGGGGTGTCCAGAACAGACCTCTCCTCCGCAAGCGGTGATAATGCGCCCCAGTATACCACACTGTTAAGTCAAAGACAATGAAATTGTCGACACCTATGAGTTCCCAGAGTTCTCACGGCTCCTTGGCTATTGCCTCAATCTACCGATCAGCAGCCCCAGACCCAGCACGACCACGCCGACGAACAGAATCCAATTCGTTTCGCTGATCATCCCAACGGCGATGCATAAGACCCCGGCCACCCGGACAACCGGATGTTGTAAGATATGCTGTAGCCACTCCATCAGAGTCAGTGAACGAACCTCATATCCCAAGCTTTGCAGCTTGGCTTGAAGTTGACCTATGGATGGCTCGGTCAGGGTGCTTCCGTCGGGAAAGACGAGCGTTGGCACGCTCTCGTAGCCATAGTTGATTTCACGCACCCGTTCTCGCGCTTCTAAAACCTTGTATATGTCGACATATTCATGAGCGGCACCAGCCCGTTCGAGGACGTTTCGCACCAGGGGAACCTTCGCACATGCTGGCCTGCCGTAGAGGATGATCTTGTTCTCTTCCAAGTGATGTCTTGCTCCTGTCAATTAAATGTCTTCGAGACCTATTTAGGCTGCGTTTTCCTTGATTAGGTAGAAATTCTCAACCCACATACTTGAAATCGTACAACATGTCAGGTACAATGGGTAATAAAGGTTTATACTACCTGGTGCGAAACGTAGAAAGGGCATCCCTATGCCCGGGCCCGGCTGGGACTTAGGCAATGCCAAGAAAATATTCGGGCATTGGGCAATGCCAGTAAAAGATTCAGGCATTGGGCAATGCCAGTAAAAGATTCAGGCATTGCTTGGGCTTTTCCAAGCATCACTTATCTGGCTTTGTTTCAACGAGTCCTGGCGGGACGTTTGCGCAATTTAACGCTTGGAAAAGCCTTAGGACAATGGCCGTGGCGAGGCGTTGGAGATGTTCTCATTATAAAGGACAACACAACCACACGTCAAACGAAACTGGCAGTCTTGGGGCGTCCCCAAAAAGGTAACAGGCCCTTGTGAGAAAACCTTGATTTATCTGGAAGGTGAATTCATAACGAGGTAGCATGGAACAACAATTTCAAAACCTGCTGGACCGCCTGGGCGCAGCTCTCCGGCGCAGTCGCCAGGCGGAACCTGAGATAGCCTTGCCCGATGAGCAACCCAGACCACGCTGGAACTCAACCAGCAAAGTGGTCGTGGCCATCATCCTGTTTGTCCTGTTTGCCGTGGCCCTCTATACCTTTCGGACCGTTCTGGTGCCACTCATCATCGGCGTAGTGATAGCCTACATCCTCCAGCCGGTGGTGCGTCGCATTCAGCATTCCACCCCCCTGTCGCGTGGGGTTGCAACCGGGGTGGTATACCTAGCCGTGCTGGCCCTGGCTATACCGGTTGGAATCATTTTGGTACCATTGGTGGTTGATCAGATCGTTTACTCACAAAGCCAGTTGATCAGCTTCGCCCGTCGTCTGAACGCCATGGGAGCGGATGCCACCATAGAGGTGTCAGGGTTTAGTTTTGAGGTCCAGGAATTAGTGCGTCAGATCACCTCGGCGTTGACCGATTTTATCACCTCGGTCGCCACCACGTCGGTGAGCTTCGTGCTGGACGCGGCCAGGGTCTTCTTGATGGTCGTCTTCACCTTCGTGATTGGTTTCTACCTGACGCGTGACACCGATTTGGTCGTCCACTGGGTGTACGGTCTCACCCCACCCAACTACCGATCAGATGTGGAAGCCCTGATGACCGAGATCAATAGCGTCTGGTCGGCCTTTTTCCGCGGCCAGTTGCTTCTCTCGCTGATTGTCACCCTAACCCTCACTGCTCTCAGCGCCGTCCTTGGCTTGCCGAATCCCTTCCTGCTCGGCGTTTGGGGTGGGTTGCTGGAGTTCCTGCCCAGTATCGGGAATATGATGTGGGGCCTTACCGCCGTCATCATAGCCTTGGTAAGTGGCTCAACTTACCTGCCCCTCCCCAATTTCCTCTTTGCACTGATTGTATTTGGGGCGTATGTGGCTTTCGCCCAGTTGGATATGAACATCCTGGTCCCCAACATCATTGGGCGGCACGTGCGTTTGCATCCGGTGGTGGTTATCTTGGGCGTTATCATCGGCGCCAGTGTGGCTGGTGTGATCGGTGTGGCCCTCGCCGCCCCAACCATTGCTTCTCTGCGCATCATCATGCGCTATATCTACGCTAATCTTTTCGACCTGGATCCTTTCCCCATGGTTGGTCCTCCCGCGCTATCCCGGCCAGAGCGCGAAGCTGAGATGGGGCGTCTGACCGCTGTAACACCGGTGAGTTCCCCATCTGAACCGGTTGAAGTGGAGTAAGGTAACGATGTGAATGATGTACGGGTGCTCATCGTGGCCGACGACCCGCTGGCCCGGGCCGGCCTGGCCGCTTTGCTGGCCGACCAACCGGGCTGCACCATCGTCGGCCAGGTGGCAGAGGGCGCCGACCTGCTTTCCTCCCTGGATGTGTATCGCCCTGAGGTGGTGTTGTGGGACCTGGGTTGGGATGCTGCCTCCGCCTCGTCTCCCCTGGACCCGGTTCTGGAAAGCTTGACCCAACTGGAAGATACGGGTACCCCAATTGTCGTCTTGATCCCCGACGAAACCTACACCCTCGAGGCCCAATCGGCGGGCGCCCGTGGCCTGCTGCCCCGCGAGTCCAGCGCTGAGCGTCTGGTGGCGGCCCTGATGGCCGCCGCGCGTGGGCTGGTGGTTCTCGATCCTGCTCTGGTCACCCCTTTCTTGGGAACCAGGGACCTCTCCTCACCGTCACTGGTCGAAGATCTGACGCCTCGTGAGCTGGAGGTGTTGGGCCTCCTGGCCGAGGGACTCCCCAACAAGGCCATCGCCCGTCGCCTGGGCATCAGCGACCATACCGTCAAATTCCACGTCAACGCCGTCCTGGGCAAGCTGGGCGCCCGGAGCCGCACCGAGGCCGTCGTCCGCGCCACCCGCCTGGGTCTGATCCTCCTTTAGAAGTAACTACTCAGCCTGATGGTTGCAGATACATATCTGCGACCCATAATCGGCGGATGTATATCCGCAAATACCCGTTACGGTTGAATAACCGTAACGATCAGCGAAGTCCCCAGGGATTTTAGAAATCCCTGGGGGCTGCATCTCGTGACCTACCCATTTTTCCAGGTCCTCTCCCCACCAAATGGGGGATGTGTCGTATCTCCTCGTGTGGTAAACTTGGAGTCAGAGTAGTCGTAAAACGTAAAACGTGATGCGTGATGCGTGATAGTTACATAGTTACCCGGCAACATTTGCGCTATCCACGAGAATTTTGACTCCCGGACGGAAAGAAACACTCTTCGCCTGCTTGCGGCTTGGCCGCGTTAAGTTTTACGCAGTACGCAATACGCAGCACGTGTTACGAGTTACGTTTTACGCATTACGTTTTACAAACCTGGAGGTTAAACAATGGCACAAGTTCTAAAAAGTCTATCCGATGCCCTGGCAGCCACCGTCGAAGCGGCGGGCTCGGGCGTGGTGCGAGTCGATGCGCGCCAGCGCCTGCCGGCCAGCGGGATCGTCTGGTCGCCCGAGGGCATCATCGTCACCGCCCATCACGTCGTCGAGCGTGACGACAATATTGGCATTGGCCTGCCCCGCAATGAAACTGTCTCCGCGAGCCTGGTTGGCCGCGATCCGAGCACCGACCTGGCCGTGTTGCGCGTCGAGGGCGCCGACCTGACACCGCCCACCTGGGCCGAGCCTGAGAGTCTGAGTGTGGGACACCTGGTCCTGGGGCTGGGGCGTCCCGGACGAACGGTCCAGGCCACCCTGGGCATCGTCAGTGCGCTGGGCGAGGGTTGGCGCACACCGGCCGGTGGTCGCGTCGAGCCCTATCTGCAGACGGACCTGGTCATGTACCCCGGCTTCTCCGGCGGTCCTTTGGTGGACGTGAACGGAGGAGTGTTGGGGCTCAACACCTCGGCGTTGCTACGGGGTATCAGCCTTAGTGTGCCCACGCCCACTGTGCGCCAGGTGGTCGAGACCTTGCTGGCCCACGGTCGAGTGCGGCGTGGTTACCTGGGCGTGGGCGCCCAGCCGGTGCGCTTGCCGGCCGCCCTGGCGGATCAACTGGGCCAGGAGACCGGTCTGCTGCTGGTCTCGGTCGAGCCCGAGGGCCCGGCCGATCATGCCGGCCTGACCCTGGGCGACGCCATCGTCGCCTTGGACGGCCAGCCGGTGCGTCACATGGATGAGCTGTTGGCCCTGCTGGGCGATGACCGCGTGGGGGCCTCGCTACCGATCCGCATCGTGCGTGGCGGCCAGGTCCAAGAGTTGACGGTCGCCATCGGCGAACGGCCTTAGGAGAGCGGCTCTAAAAGAGCGGCTCTAAAAGAGCTGACGAAGGACGAAAGACGAAGGACGAAGGACGAAAATCCTACACCTTACTCGCCCATTCGTTACTCGTCACTTATCACTCGTCCTTCGTCTTTCGTCCTTCGTCTTTCATCCTTCGTCTTTCATCCTTCGTCAGCAGTACAAAAGCGAGGTAAATGTGTCTGATTTGTTACACCAACTGAACGACGAACTATCGAGTGTCGCCGACGAAGCACGGCGCAGCCTGGTGAGCATCAGCAACGGCCGGCGCGGCGCCGGCGCGGGGACCATCTGGCACTCCGACGGGCTGATCCTCACCAACGCCCACGTGGTCCAACTGCGTTTCCCCAAAGTCACCTTACCCGACGGACGGACGGCACCGGCCCGGGTCCTGGCTCACGATAAGGTGCTTGACCTGGCCGTGCTGCGGGTGGACGCCGCCGATTTGCCCATCATCGAGTTGGGCGACTCGCAGGGGCTCCAGCCGGGGGAGTGGGTGTTGGCGCTGGGCCATCCCTGGGGAGTGGCTGGCGCGGCCACGGCCGGGACCGTCATCGGGGTGGGACCGCCGCCCGAGATGCCTATGCCCGGCCAGGAGCTGATTCACGTCGGGCTGCACCTACGTCCCGGTCACTCCGGCGGTCCACTGGTGGACACCGGTGGCCGCCTGGTGGGCATTAACACCATGATGGCCGGGCCGGACGTCGGTCTGGCCGTCCCGGTACACGTGGTTAAGGAGTTCCTGCGCCGGGCGCTTGCATAAAACTTATTCCACCGACACCTCGACCCGCTCCTCAGGCGTCTCCATCGTTTGCAGGCTGGCGTCGGTGATGCTCCTGGCGATCAGTTCGCGCAGCGCTGGACCATCCAACCCATCCAGGTCGGCCGACAGCCGTGCGTCTACATCCAGCGCCGTGTTAACCAGCCCCAAGGGCAGGCGCAGGTCGGCTTTGATGGTCCTCGAGGCCAAATCCCTGACCCGCACGCGCACGTAGTCGCCCGGCCGCGGGGCGCCCCGGACCGGGTTGGATGGCGCCAGCGCAGCCAGCCTGCCCCCCTCCAGGGCATCCAGCAGACTGGCCGCTTCCTCGGCCGTAATCTCTCGCTCCTCGAGCTGCTGTAGGATGCTCAAGCGCCGGTCAATGGCCGACCAGGTAAATCGGCCCACCTGCCGTTCCAGCAGATAAAAGCCCGCGGTTGCCGCCAGGCCGGCCAGCGCCGCCCCGTACCACACCCCACGCGGATCGGCGTTGTCCATCACCAATCCTGCCAGCAGGGGACCGACTGCAAATGAAAGCACCCAACTGAAGCCGTAAGCGGCCATGTAGCGCCCCCGCATGTCCTCCGGCGCCAGGTGCGATACGATAGCCTGGCTGGTCGGGACGACAAACATCTCGCCCAGCGTGATGATGACCATAGCTCCCAGGAAAAACAAATAAGCCGTCACAAAGCCATACATCACAAACCCAACCGCGCACAGCAACGTGCCGACGGCCATCACCACCAGCGGGCGGTACCGGTTTAGCCAGCGCGTGATCGGAAACTGGAACACGACCACCATGGCCGCATTCAGGCTCAAGATGTAGGCAAAGCCCTGCTCGGTGATGCCGTGGCTATCCCGCAGAAAGACGGCCAGGGTGGTGTTCATCTGAACGTACATCAAGGCCATCAACGCCGAGGCGACCCAGAACCAGATAAAGGCTGCGTCGCGCAACACGTCCAGGTAGCCCCGGAAGGTCTGAGTCATCGTCTCCTGGCTTTCTCCTTCTGCAGAGGTCGGGCGCGTCTCTTTCAAGGCTAAGTAGACAATGACGGCCATAATCAGGCTGGTAACCGCATCACTCACAAAGAGAAGCATGTAGGACCGGGCCGCCATCAGGCCGCCGATCATGGGGCCGATGACGACCGCCAGGTTGAATGCTACCCGAATGATGCCGTACCCCGAGGCGCGCTTCTCCTCCGGCAGCAGGTCGGCCACCATGGCTTGCTGGGCCGGGGCGCCAGCCTCGGCCAACAGTCCCACCATGATGGACGCCATAAAGAACAGACTGATGTCGCTGATCAGCCCCATCGCCAGGCTGGACAGAGCGCTCATCACCAGCCCAAACAACAACATACTCTTGCGCCCGATGCGATCCGTCAGCGCTCCGCCCAGCGTACTGCCCACCACGCCCGAGATGGAGAACACGCCGAAGATGAAACCCACCGTCGTCATCCCCACGCCGAACTTGCGCGTGATATACAGCGTGAAGAAAGGGAATAACAGCGCCCCACCCAGCCGGTCGATAAAACTGCCCACCACCAGGATCCAGAACTGGCCGGGATATTCCCGGTAAGTGCCCCGCACCCGTTGTATTTGGTTCGCGAAGCCCTGGCTAAGGGGAAGGCTCATGCGCATTTCTCCTCATTTGTCTTGACCATGCTGCGTTCCCGCCCCGAACGCCGACCTGTATTGTAGCACGACCTTTCCAAAAAGAGACATGGGTAGGGGAGGTTGGGAACTCATCGCCGTGATGGCCTGGTGGCGGGTGGACACTGCTGACCCGCCTACGATTGAGCCAGGCGATTCTTCTGGAACCCAAATGCAAAGAGGCCGGCCCCGGCGGTCCATTGCCCCCGGAGCCGGCCCTTCCTAATGAGCATTACGCTTAACCAGAACCGTTGCCCGCCTCCAAGTCCTCCGCAATCTCGCTAAACTGCTCCAGCGCGGCTTGCAGATCCTCCACAATCTCCAAGGCCAGTACGTCCGGGTCGGGCAGGTTGGCGGTGTCCTCCAGGCTCTCGTCGCGCAGCCAGAAAATGTCCAGGTTGACCTTGTCGCGCGCGATCAGTTCGTCGTAGGTGAAGTAGCGCCAGCGGCCGTCGGGGTCCTCCTCCGACCAGGTGGACGTGCGCTGGTGGCGGTTCTCGGGGTTGAAGCAGGCCACGAACTCGTCCAAATGCTCGCGGGCCAACGGGTTTTGCTTGAGGGTGAAGTTCTGGTTGGTGCGGAAGTCGTACACCCACAGCTCTCGGGTCCAGGGGGTAGGGCTGGCCAGCTTGCGGTCGAAGAAGAGGACGTTGGCCTTGACGCCCTGGGCGTAGAAGATGCCGGTCGGCAGGCGCAGCAGGGTATGGACGTCGCACTCGTGCAGCAGCTTGCGGCGGATCGTCTCTCCCGCGCCACCTTCAAAGAGGACGTTGTCAGGCACGACGACGGCCGCCTTGCCGGGGATGTCGAGAATGGTCTTGATGTGCTGGACGAAGTTGAGCTGTTTGTTGCTGGTCGAGGTCCAGAAATCGTCACGCACCACAATCTGCGATTCGCGTTTGGTCTCGCCGGTGTCGGTGATATAGGTGACGCTGCTCTTTTTGCCGAAGGGAGGATTGGTGAGCACCATATCAAAGCGCTCACCCGGATCGTCGGCCAGGCTGTCCTCGACGCGGATGGGGCTTTCTTCGCCGTTGGTCCCGCCTGCGATGAGCATGGTCGAACCGATGCCGTGCAGGTAGAGGTTCATCACGCACAGCCGGGCGGCGCTGTCCACGATCTCCCAGCCGTGTAGGGCGTCGTGGGTCAGGTGGTGACGCTGGTCGCGGTCCAGCTTGTGATGTTCCCGGATGTAGTCGTAAGCGGCCAGCAAGAAACCGCCCGTCCCACAGCCCGGATCGCAGATGGTCTGGCCCGGCGCGGGACACATCACGTCCACGATGGCCTTGATCAGCGGGCGCGGGGTGAAGTATTGGCCCGCCCCGGTCTTGATGTCCTGGGCGTTCTTCTCCAGCAGGCCCTCGTAGATATCGGCCTTGACGTCCACCCCCAGGCCGATCCAGGTTTCGCCGTCGATGAGCGTCACCAGGCGGCGCAGCTTGGCCGGGTCCTGAATCTTGTTTTGCGCTTTACGGAAGATGACGGGGATCAGGCCCGATCCTTTACCCAGTTCGATCAGCGTATTGCGGTAATGGGTCTCCAGTGCGTCGCCATCCAGCCGGGTCAGACTGGCCCAGTTGTACTCCTCTGGGATGGCACTGGACGCGCCCAGTTCGCGCACCCGCTCGTCGTCCATCTTGAGAAAGAGCAAGTAGGTCAATTGTTCCAGGTAGTCGCCGTAGGACATCCCGTCGTCGCGCAGCACGTTGCAGTAGTTCCACAGGCGTTGGACGATGGTGGCGGATTGATTTGACATTAGTTGAACCCTCGTCGGCGATCCAGAAACCAGGTTTCTTTGAGAAACCTGGTTTCTAATCTATCAGCAAGTGACCAATGGACTCTAGCCCCTTATCATCAACCCCTTCTACAAAATGTTGATACTCAGCCGGTGAGTTGAACTGAGCCAAGATTACATCAGGTTGGGGCAGAGTGCCGTGACGGATGCCGATATAATCGCGGTAACTTGAGTAGGGCCACTCTGCGGGCAATTCTACCAGACCGGCTGCAACCGGATTGAGGTGGATGTAACGGCTTAAATGGAGTAGATAGGTTTCCCGATCTACGTGCCTGGCTTTGAACGGCCCTTGGAATAATGGTCCAACCCGCTTCTCCTGGTGGTTGATGGCTTTCGTGTATGAAACGCCAAAGGGTTGCATGACTTTCTCGCTCAATTCATCAATTCTGAGGTAGACGAGCAGATGATAGTGATTCGGCATCAGACAATAGGCGATGATGTCGATCAGTTCGGGTTGGAAGTAATGTCGCAGACGTTTGATAAAGAAGCCCCAGTTCCTGTGCTGAAGAAAGATAGGCTGCTGGTTGACGCCACGATTATACAAGTGATAATAGTTTCCAGCTCTGAATTTGATCTTTCGCATCAGCGTGACCTAGAAACCAGGTTTTCAGAAACCAGGTTTTTTTGAAAAACCTGGTTTCTTCCTCTTCTCCCGCTCCGCCCGAATCCGCTCCAGCAAAACGCTCGCCGGCTCATCATCCGGGTCTTGGGGCACCAACTCCCCCGCAAAGGCGCGCTTGAGCACCGCCTGCCGCAGCCGCTCGGCGCGTTTTAGATTGGCCTCGACGCTCGCCTCCAACCCCTCGACCACCGACAGGCGGCGTTCGACTTCGGCGACGATGCGCTGTTGTTCGGCCAAAGGGGGAAGTGGAATGGGACAAGCCCTTAACTGGGTAAGGTTTATGGAGGCAAGATTGGTGGTTTGTTTGGCAGATCTGGCAAAATACTTCCGACCTTGCTCAGAGTTTGTACAATACATCAGCCAAAGTGTTGATAGTTCAGACAAGTACGGTCGCGCTCGAAAGATATGATTTTGGTGAATACAATTTGGTATCTGGTCTTTCCAGATTGCTGACCGTCCCAATTTGTCCCAGTCCCCTCCTTCAGTTAGGAGTAGATCGTTCTCCTGAAGACGATACCGTTCACTTTCTTCCTCCAAAACCTCAATGTTTTTGACCACATCTAAGTCCAGGTACCCTTGCTGAACATTCGCAACTCGCAGATAGGGCAGTGTCACGGTCTTCCTGTCCTGAAAATTCCGTCCTTTTGCAACGCCACTTACTGTATCTGCAACCGCATCCATTGTTGTCAGAACCCACCTCTCCGGCAACCCCTCCCTATCCGGCGCCACCGGCTCCTTATACTTCAACCTCTTCGGGTCTTTGCCCCTGGCGATTTGCTCCGCCTCCCAACGCGCCCGCCGCTCGGCCAGGATACGTTCGAGAAGGACAGAGGCCGGTTCGTCGGCCGGGTCCTGGGGGACCAACCGGCCCTCGCAGGCGGCCTTGAGCACGGCGGCTTTGTAGCGGCGCAGGTTGGCCCGGGCACGGTGCAGGGCGGCCACGCCTGCATCGAGGCGAGTGAGCTGCTTCTCGATCTCGGCCACGATGCGGTGTTGTTCAGGGAGGGGAGGGAGGGGAAGATGAAACGCTTTTATGATTCCTTGGCTAATGTTAGGTTGCGCCCCGCCAACACTCAAGTCAATTAGCGCTTGTCGTTGAAACTGTAGCCAATAAGTAATGAATTTTGCAGTAAAGGTGTTTTGTCGCGGGAAAATGGCGCAGACAGCTTGATTGGTTGCTGCGTCTAGCCCAAGTATACCCGTCCTACCTACAGTCGCTCCGTACAGCGCTACAAGAGCGGTACCGTGCGGAAACAATTTGGCGCTTGAGTTTATAAGTCCTTCTTCAGTGATAAACTCATCAACAGAAGTTATGAAAGTATCTCTAAGTTCGCCGGATTTTACCCAAGGTATAGTGCCACCGTAATACTCTGGGTGCTTTCGCAGTGGAGTTCCACCGCTTGTCGTATCTGCAACCTCTCCAATTGTCGTCCACACCCATCCCGGCGGCAATAGTCTCTCACTCATCCTACACCACCAAAACCTCATTCAACTCATCCAGCAACCTCGGCAACTCCTCCCCAAACAGCCGCCGCGCGGCGAGCAGACCACCTTCGTCGAAGAAGTAGTCCTGCAAATCCTCCTGGGTAAAGGCCAGGTTGAGGCCCACCGCCTCGGCGATGCGGTCCAGCCAGCGGCGCTGCTCGGGGGTGAATTCGCGCCCGTCAGCTTCCTGGGCGGCCAGCCAGTCCTGGTAACGCCCCTGCACTAGGTTTGGGTAGGGCACCAACTCGTCCTCAAGCTGCACCACGCAGCGCACCAGCGAGATGAGGTCGGTCAGCACCCGCTCTCCCCGCACCCCGCGCACCTTGTCGCGCTCCAGTTGGGCGTAGGCGCTCCACAAAGATTCTGTGGTCCACGCCGGCCGGTAGCGCAGGATCTCCTCGGCCAGCGCCTTGACGTGCTCCAGCGTTAGTCGCTGTCGGCGCTGCGGCTGGCTGAAGATGAGCTGCAAGGCCGTGATCTCGTCCTTATTATCCTCGATAAACTGGCGGAAGGACTCGACTGTACCCCGGGCCTGGGCTGTGGCGTCTTCGCTGAACCCCGCCTCGCGCACCTCGTCCAGGCTGATGTCGTCGATGACTTGCTCGCTGCGCTCGTGGATCTTTTTCAGGAGGGTGCGTAGCTCGGGGTTGGCGGCGAACAACATAGCCGCTTGGTTCATCAGGCGTTCGGCGGCGGCCTGGACTTGCTCCTGCGTGGGCGAGTCGCTCCCCGTCTCAGCCTGGGCAGCCGCGTAGTGTTGGTCGGGGTCGACGGCGTCGAGCAGGGTGTTGGCCAGGTCGCGTGTCGTCCGGCCTCCACTGAGGGCGGCGACGTCGTAGTCGTCTTGGGGGGCAACCTTGCGCGCCAGGCGGGCCAGCCGCCCGGCCAACGTGGACAGGGTGTCCTCGTCGGCGGCGCCCAGGGCCAGCCGGTCCAGTAGCTTGGGGAAGGACAGGCTGGGCTTCCGCTCCAGGGTTTGGACGTCCACCTTGGGATGCTCCACTACACCCACGGCGTCGACGATGACGAAACGGTCTTTAATCTGGGCGTCGGGCGTGACGGCTTGCAGGTCGGTGGGATGGATGACGCGCGTGCCCCGGCCCAGCATCTGCTCGAAGAGGTTAGGCGATTTGACCAGGCGCATAAAGAGCAGCGCCTCCACCGGCTTGATGTCGGTGCCGGTGGCGATCATGTCCACCGTGACCGCGATACGCGGGTAGTAGTGGTTGCGAAACTCGGCGATCAGATCGTCCGTTTTCACACCGGAGACCTTGTAGGTGATCTTCTGGCAGAACTCGTTGCCCCGCCCAAACTCCTCAAGAACGATGCGCACGATGTCCTCGGCGTGGCTGTCGTCTTTGGCGAAGATGATGGTTTTGGGCACTTCCTCGCGGCCGGGGAAGATATCGGTGAAGAGACGCTCTTTGAAGCAACGGATCACCGTCCGGATCTGGCTCTCGGCCACGACTTGATTATCGAGCTGGTTGGCGGTGTAGGCCAGGTCCTCGTCGAGCTGATCCCAGCGCTGTGCGCGGGTCAGGCGGTCCCGTGTTTCGACCACGTGCCCGCTTTCTATGGTGCTCCCCTCCTCGGTAATGCGGGTGCGGATGCGGTACACGCTGCCATCCACGTTGATGCCGTCGGCCACCGCCCGCTGGCGGGTGTATTCCATCACCAGGTTCTGGTTGAAAAAGCCGAAGGTCTGCTTCGAGGGGGTGGCCGTCAGGCCGCTGAGGTAAGCGTCGAAATACTCCACCACCCCGCGCCACAGGTTGTAGATGGAGCGGTGGCACTCGTCGATGAAGATGAGGTCGAAATACTCAGGGGGTACAGCCGGGTTGTAGGCCACCGCTTTGGGATCGGTCCCGAATACCCCTTCCAGTTCATCCATCGAGCGTTCTTCCAGGTCGGAGTCCAGACCCTCCTCGCCCCTGAGCACCGAATACAGGCGCTGGATGGTGGTGATGCACACCCGGCTGACGTCGTCGAAGTAGTTGCTGGTCAGGCGCTGGACGTTGTACAGCTCGTTGAACTTGCGCCCGTCGTCGGGCGTGACGTAGCCCTGGAACTCCCTCAAGGCTTGGCGTCCCAGGTTGCCCCGGTCCACCAGGAACAGCACCCGGCGCGCGTCGGCGAACTTGATGAGGCGATAGGCGGCGGTAACGGCAGTGAAGGTCTTGCCGCTGCCGGTGGCCATCTGGATCAGGGCGCGCGGCCGGTCGGCGGCCAGCGACTCTTCCAGGTTGGTGATGGCCTCGACCTGGGGTGGCCACAGCCCCTCGGTGATAAGCGGCGGCATGTGGCGCAAGCGGCCGCGCAGCGTGTCGGGCTGCTCCGCCCAACCGGCCAGCGTTTCGGGTCGATGGAAACAAAAGACGCGACGGCTGCGCGGGTCGGGGTCCAGGCCGTTGGTGAAGCGGGTTTCCAGGCCGGTGCTCTCGTAGAGAAAGGGCAGCGGTCTGTGCCAGGCCTGGGGCAAGTCAGGCAGACCGACGCTGTACTTCTGGGATTGGTGGTGCACCCCGCTCAGCGTGGTGCCCACCTTCTTGGCCTCCACCGCGCCGATGGCCTTGCCGTCCACACACAGCAAGTAGTCGGCGAAGCCGGTTTGCAGGGGAAACTCACGTACCGCGACGCCGCGCCCGGCGAAGAGGTTCATGCGCTCGCGGTCCTGCACCTGCCAGCCGGCGGCATCGAGTTGGCGGTCGATCTCTATGCGCGCTTGTTGTTCGGGTGTGTAGGATGGTGTCATTGGACTCTATTGCCCACTTACGTTAAGTATACCACATTTACCCCCTCACTTTCAACATTCCTTTGAAAACTCTGATGATTTCTTGGAAAAGAAAACCCCGCCGCGCCAGGCGGGGGTGGGCCGCCGCAACACTACTATACAACGGGCTGGCCCAACCATAATTTGAACTCAACATCCAATAGAGGAAAGCCTTTGAATTTCCCTCGAATATCCTCCTGGTAATTTAGATAATCATCGTAGTCCATAAATGATTTTTCTCCCCGGCAAAGGGGGTAGAGTGCGTCATTTGAATTGGGCAGGCACATCATTGGTGGGTCCTTAACAATTGGCTATATTGTGGCATAACTGTCTCTATCTCAACCATATC
>DAOUMD010000028.1:0-14863 GCA_034412795.1 Anaerolineae bacterium | reverse complement strand
TCCCTGAGCGCTGCCAGTCGTTTTTCGCCGCTGTGGCTTTGATGGAGAACTTCGATGTTAAGCCACGCGGCCCTAATCAAGGTACCAGCGCCATGCAGCGGGCCAAGATCAACCTGATTGACTTCGGTGCCACTGATTTCTTCTCCTCAGTTGGCCTGCCGAAGCCACAAATATCTCTCGCCTGTATCACGGACTAGGGAACCATCCCGACTTTCTATTTTCAGGCCAAAATTCCGAGTGAAATATTTCAAAATGCACAAAGTTATTCTTGGACGCGGCCTCATAACGCGGCAAGCGGATTGGAGCGTGGCTATGGACAACCCAGCACCTGAGACATCGCCAAGAGGAAACATCCTGATCGTTGACGACACACCCGCCAACTTGCGCCTTTTGTCCAATATGCTGGCCGAGCAGGGATATAAAGTTCGCTCCGTGATCAGTGGAAAGATGGCTCTCACTACAGCCCGGGCGGCTCCCCCTGATCTGATTCTGCTGGACATCAGAATGCCGGAAATGGATGGCTATGAGGTCTGCGAGCATCTGAAGGCGGGTGAAAGCACACACGACATTCCGATCATCTTCATCAGTGCCCTGGATGCGGCCCAGGACAAGGTCAAGGCCTTCGCCGTCGGAGGTGTAGATTACGTCACCAAGCCCTTTCAACTGGAAGAGGTATTGGCTCGCGTTGAAACGCACCTGGCTGTGCGTAACCTTCAGAAAAGCCTTCGGCGCGAGATCATTGAGCGCGACAAACTCATCGCGGAGCTAGATGCCTATGCCCACACCGTTGCTCACGATCTCAAGAACCCGTTAGGCACGCTTATCGGTTTTAGCGATATGCTGGAAACAAGTTACACGGAATTGTCGGATGAGCAGATGCGCCTTTGTGTGAGCACCATAGCGAAAAGCGGGCGCAAGATGACCAATATCATCGAGGAATTATTGTTACTGGCCAGCGTCCGCAAGATGGATGACGTGAAGATCGAACCATTGGATATGACCGCCGTCGTGGCTGAAGCACTGGATCGTCTGGCATATATGGTTGCGGAGTACCAGGCCGAGATTGTCACCCCCGAAGTCTGGCCAGTGGCACTCGGCTACGGCCCCTGGGTTGAGGAGATATGGGTCAATTATGTTAGCAACGCCCTTAAGTATGGCGGCCAGCCACCACATGTAGAAATGAGTGGGACGTTTCCAAACGAGCCGGACGGCCAGGTGCAGTTCTGGGTACGGGACAATGGCGCTGGTCTCTCGCCCCAGGACCAGGCATGCCTATTCACGCCGTTTACGCAGATCCATCAGGCTCGGGCTGAAGGACACGGGCTTGGTCTGTCCATCGTGCAACGCATCGCAGAAAAGCTGGGGGGCCAGGTTAGCTTGGAGAGTGAAGTGGGTCAGGGTAGCGTTTTCTTCTTCACTCTGCCAAGCGCGGAGCAATGATATGAACAACCAGACACCTGACATACCGGCCAAAGGAAACATCTTGGTCGTTGATGATACACCCGCCAACTTGCGTCTTCTGTCCGGCATGCTGGCTGAGCAGGGACATAAGGTTCGCTCGGTGATCAACGGGCAGATGGCCCTTACTGCCACACAGGCGGCGCCCCCTGATTTGATCTTGCTTGACATCAACATGCCAGAGATGAACGGCTACGAGGTTTGCGAACGACTGAAGGCGGACGAAAAGACACGCGACGTCCCGATCATTTTCATCAGTGCCCTGGACGCAACCGAGGACAAGGTCAAAGCCTTCACCGTTGGGGGCTTGGACTATATTACCAAGCCCTTTCAGTTTGAAGAGGTTTTGGCCCGAGTCGAAACGCACCTTTCTTTGCGTAAATTACAGAAACAACTTCAAGATGCCAATAAGAGGTTTGAGCAGGAATTGGCCCTGGCCGGGCGAGTGCAGGCCAGTTTTCTGCCCAAAGAACTACCGGATATTTCTGGCTGGCAATTGGCGGTCACGCTGAAGCCGGCCAGGGAGACATCTGGTGACTTCTACGACATCAATCCCTTACCCAATGGGGAACTGGGGATATTGGTCGCAGACGTGGTGGGCAAAGGAGTTGGGGCGGCCTTGTATATGGCCTTGAGCTGGACCCTCATCCGCACCTACGCCACGGAACACCCTGCACAACCTGAACTCGTGTGCGAGGCCGTAAACCGGCGCATCCTGAGAGACACCCAGACGGACATGTTTGTTACTGCCTTCTACGGGGTTCTTAATCCAGCCACGGGAACACTGACATATTGCAATGCCGGCCAGAATCCGCCGTTTCTTATCGGTGCTCAGAAAAGTGAAGAAGTCCAGAAGCTAGGTGCAACGGGCAAACCGCTGGGGATATTCGAAGATGAGACCTGGGAAAAGGGGATGATCCTGTTTGCGCCGGGTGACGTGTTGGCGGTATACACCGACGGCATCGTAGAGGCGCAAAATCATCAAGATGAGTTGTTTGGCGATGACCGGCTGCTGCGGTGTGCACGCTCCAATCTGGGGCGTTCGGCCCAGGATATTCATGATGCCATCATCAGGGACGTTTGCGACTTTACGGGTGACGCACCCCAGTACGATGACATCACCCTGGTCGTCCTGGCCCGCACGTAGGTCGGACACAGATAGCCAATGTTTTTCTACAAGACAAGCTGCACGTTGGGCACTTTCATATGGGGAGCCAGCACCCCCAGGCGCGGCTCCGATCGGCGCGTGGGCGTGTCTCGCTCCTCGAAACCGGATCTACTGAGGCTGGCTGTTAGTTTCAGCAACCAAGACCACCACGGACCGTGGCTGAACCAGGTACGTTGACCCGTCTACGAGCGGAGCATTAGCTAGCTCGCAAATGTCATCCGGTGATGGTAGGAATGTGTCAATCATCCGGCGCCAGCCGGTCTCAGAGTCAGTCGCTAATGGCGGAAGTTCAAACTCCAGGGGTTCCCAATAGGCATTCAAGATGTAGTGAGTGAGAAACATGTCTGTTCTGTCTTCTACCGTCAAGGCCAGACTGTGGGAGTCACTTCCCCAGTTGGGTTGATTCAGCTTGACACCATGCCACTGGATCTTGGCTTGCTGCAAGACTTGGGATAGGCTCATATCCTGATCTTCTCTTGTCGATCTGTATCTCAAACGCAAGCCGATAAGCTGCTTTACAAAGCGATGGACGTCCGCGTATTTGTCCAGCAACCCCCAGTCGAACCAGCTTATCTCATTGTCTTGGCAGTAGGCGTTGTTGTTGCCTTGCTGAGTACGACGTACCTCGTCGCCCATCAACAGCATGGGCGTTCCCATGGATAACAAAGTGATGGCAAAAAAGTTCTTCACCTGCCGGCTGCGCAGTTGCTCGACGGCCTGGTCGTCGCTGGGCCCCTCGACACCACAATTCCAGCTCCTGTTATCGTCAGAACCGTCCCGATTTCCTTCGCCATTTGCATCGTTGTGCTTGCGGTTGTAGGAGACCACATCGTTCAGCGTGAAGCCGTCGTGACACGCCACGAAATTGATGCTCTGTTCGGGTTCTCGCTCCTCGTGGGCGAAAATGTCAGGACTGGCCAGCAAGCGTGATGCTAACCTGGACACGGTGCTCCGATCCGCTTTTATAAAGCTGCGCACATCGTCGCGGAACCTACCATTCCATTCCTTCCAATAGTCGCCGACAAAGGTGCCGACTTGATACAGGCCGGCGGCATCCCAGGCTTCGGCGATCAATTTGGTGCCCGCCAGGACAGGATCGGATTCGATGTCCCACAAAATGGGAGGGTTTGGCAGGGGATGACCATACTCGTCCCTGGTCAGGATTGAGGCCAGGTCAAAGCGAAAGCCATCCACGTGCATGTCCATCACCCAATAACGCAGACTGTCGAGGATCAAGCGGCGCACGATAGAATGACTGGCGTCCAGGGTGTTGCCGCAGCCGGTGTAGTCGGCGTAGTAGGTTCTGTCAGCTTCCAGAATATAATAAGCGTCGTTCTCAAGGCCCCGGTAACACAGAGTTGGGCCGGCGTGATTACCCTCGGCGGTATGGTTGTAAACCACATCCAGGATGACCTCAATGCCCGCTTGATGTAGTGCCTTGACCATATCCCGGAATTCGTCCAGCGGCCCTAATGGATCCTGGCGCGAACTGTAACTGCAATGGGGTGCGAAGTACGACACGGGGCTGTAGCCCCAGTAATTGGGCAGGTCTCCAGGCGCATCTTGTTCGTCATACTGGAACACCGGGAGCAACTCGACGGCAGTAACGCCCAGGTCCTGCAAATAGGGAATCTTTTCGATCAAACCGGCATAGGTGCCTCGTTGCGCTGCGGCGATGCCTGAGTTGGAGTGACACGTGAACCCGCCCACGTGCATTTCATAGATCACAGTCTGGGAAAAGGGCCGGCGAGGCGGGGTGTCACCCTCCCAATCATAGCTGCCGGGGTCGGCCACCGCACTCTTCATAGCGGTCGCTGCATTGTCTCCCAGTCGGGCCGCCGCATCACGGTCGTAGTTCTTGGGCACCGCGACTCCCCGTCCATACGGATCGAGGAGTGCTTTGTCGCCGTCAAAACGAAGTCCTCGCTCGGGCTGAAAGGGGCCGTGGGCACGATAGGCATACAGTTGGCCAGGCCTGAGGCCGGGCACGAACACGTGCCAATAGTGGTAGGTTCGATTGCTCTTGGGGTCAAGTGCGATCACGCGAGCCGGCCCGGAATCGTCCACCTGGTCAAACAACAATAATTCGATGGTTGTGCTGTTCTCCGAATAGACACTGAAGTTGACGCCATCGGGATACACCGTGGCGCCCAGCGGGTAGCTTTGCCCGTTCATTTCTTTACCCGTTTCATTCACGCGCTGCAACGCAATAGGTTGCCGTAGACGAAGTTCAATAGCCCTGGCCTGCGGATTCCAGCGCAAAGTAAATATATATAATTAACACCGGATAGGTGGAATAATAATGCAAATTTCTCACCATTGCAATCTTCAGGGTGCGTTCGGATTTGGGGACAGATTTAGAGGCCCGCATCCTGAGCCTGTCGAAGGATGCACATTTGCACAGATTCGACACAAAAGCCGCATCCTTCGACAAACTCGGGATGCTACGATGCCCCCAAATCTGAACACACCCCCTCTCTTGGTGTGCGTTCCTCGGGGGGACCGTAGCCTCCACCACCCGGCGTTTGCACGCTGAGCACGTCGCCGGCCTCCACTTCCAGGTTGGCTTTGCCGGGCAGTTCCTGAACTTTGCCCCCTTTGATCAAAAGGTTCCGACCGGTTTGGCCCGACTCTCCTCCGGCCAAACCGTAGGGACGAAACTTGCGGCGTTCGGAAAGGATAGTGACCTGGGCGTCGTGCAGCGCCTCGATGTCGCGCCGAATGCCGTCTCCCCCCTGATATAGCCCATCGCCGCCCGAGCTTCGGTGGATTTCGTAGCGTCTCACGCGCAGCGGATAGGCGTATTCCAGGGCTTCGATTGGGGTGTTCATGGTGTTGGTCATGTGGGTATGGATGGCGCTGGCCCCGTCCTTAGTGGGGCGGGCGCCCATCCCGCCGCCGATTGTCTCGTAGTAGGCATACGGTTGGTTTCGCTCGGGGTCCCAGCCGCCGATACTCAGGTTATTCATAGTACCCTGGCTGGCAGCGGGTACACATTCCGGACAGGCCTGGGCCAGGGCGCCCAGCAACACGTCGGTGATACGTTGCGATGTCTCCACGTTGCCGGCCGCCACTGCCGCCGGTGGGCGCGCATTGACCAGACTACCTTCGGGCGCGACCACCCGAATTGGCGCCAGGCAACCACTGTTCGAGGGAATGTCCAGGCCAATGAGCGCGCGAAAGACGTAATAGACCGCCGAGAGGGTAATGGCGTACACGGCGTTGATGCCTCCCCGTCGTTGTGGAGAGGTGCCTTCAAAATCCACCACCACTTCGTCGCCCTGGATAGTGATCGCCACCCCAATCTCAGCCGGTTCCGGGCTTATCCCATCGTCATCCATACGATCGCTGAAACGATACACTCCATCCGGCAGGCTGGCAATCAGGCTACGGGTCAAACGCTCGGCGTAGTCCAGCAGCAGCCCCATATAGCTCTTGACTTCTTCCAGTCCATAGCGACTCACCAACTCGTGTACCCGCTCACCCCCTTTTTGGTTGGCCGCCATCTGGGCGCGCAGGTCGCCGACCCGCTCCTCGGGCGTACGCACGTTTGCCAGCAACAGATCCCATACCCCCTGGTTGATTTGCCCCCTGCTGACCAGCTTAAGCGGGGGGATAATGATTCCTTCCTGGTAGACTTCGTGGGACAGAGGCATTGACCCCGGCGACATACCTCCTACATCCGAATGGTGAGCCCGGTTGGCGGCAAAGCCGATCAGCCGGCGGTCATCGCCGTTTTTTATGAAGATAGGCGTAACCGTAGTAATGTCCGGCAGATGGGTACCGCCGTGGTAGGGATCGTTGAGGATGGCCACGTCACCCGGGTAGAAATCGAGGGCTTCGAGGCACGCCTGGACTGATAGCGGCATGGCGCCCAAGTGCACCGGGATGTGCGCCGCCTGGGCGATCATGCGTGCCTCGGCGTCGAAGAGGGCGCACGAGAAATCGCGGCGCTCTTTGATATTGGGCGAGTAGCCCGTTCGCCGCAACACCACACCCATCTCTTCAGCCACCGAGGAAAAGAGATGTTTGAAGACTTCCAATCGGATGGGGTCGTGATGGGTCATTGGCTCGATTCAGTCCTTTTTTGTTGGAAGATTGGAAGGGTGGAAGGTTGGAAGATTGGTGGACTAGTGGGTCATTTGTCACGAGATTTGCCATTGTTTATGCCTGAGATATGGCAATAAGCATGTCAAGTGACCCACTAGTACATCGGTAGAAATGGCAAGTTGGTGAACTGGATAGTGTACTCCAATCTACCATTTTACCGATGTACCAAGTGATCATCCAACCATCCAATCTTCCAATCTTCCATCCTTCCATCCTTTACCTTCCTACCTCAATTACCAGGTTATACCCCCCATCCACCAGCGCCCGATCACCGGGACCAAGAAAGACGGTGGTATCCGGTTGGACGATGATGGATGGGCCGATCACGGCGTTGCCGGGACGCAACCGCTCGCCGAGGTAGAAGGGTACTTGGGTGAGGCCAGTGCCGATCACGACCGGGCGATGGCCCTCAAGTGCCGCCAAGGGGTCCGGTGACGCGAGCTCCGCTTGGGGCAGCGGCGGCGGGGTGACAGCTCCCACTACTCGCAGCCGGACGTTCACCACTTCCACCGGTGCCGACGGCTGGCTGTGACCGTAAGCCCGCTGATGGGCATAGTGAAAGGCGTCGGCGAAGTGTGGTGAGAAGGGCACAGTTAGCTCGTAGGACTGGCCCCGGTAACGCATGTCCAGCTCCTGGTGCAGCGTGATCCGGTCGCTGGGCACGCCCTCGGCGGCCACCTCACGCGAACCTCGCCCGGCCAGCGGCTTCAGCCACCGCTCCAACTCGTCATAGGCTGTATCCCCCGGCAACATCACGGTTTGCACGTAATCTTTGACGACATCGGCGGTGAGCATACCAAAGGCGGACAGAGTCGAAGCGCCGGGCGGGATCAACACGCGCCGCATGCCCAGCCCTCGGGCCAGATCACAGGCATGCAGCCCTCCTGCCCCACCAAAAGAGACCAGCACAAAATCCCCAGGGTCGTATCCGCGCTCGACGGAGATGACGCGCAGGGCACGTTCCATATGCGCATTGACAACCTGGATCACTCCCAAGGTAGCCCGCTGGGTTGCCTCCAGGCCGTCAGCGCCGGGCTGAGATACCAGGTCCGCCTCACGGGCCAGGTCACTCAAGGCCTGGGCTGCGGCCCCCAGGTCGAGCGGCATGCGGCCACCCAGGAAGTAATCAGGAGCCAGGCGGCCCAAGACCAGGTTGGCGTCGGTGACGGTCGGCTGTCGCCCACCCCGTCCATAACAGACCGGACCCGGATTGGCCCCGGCGCTCTGGGGCCCCACGCGTAAGGCACCACCAGCGTCCACATAGGCGATTGACCCACCACCGGAACCGACGGTGTGGATGTTTATCACCGGGATGCGGATGGGCAGTCCGCCGATTTCGGCTTCGGTGGTGACCTGAATCTCGCCGGGGTAGAGAGAGACATCGGTGGACGTGCCGCCCATGTCAAAAGTGATGACTTGATCGAAGCCGGCCGCCCGGGCTACGTGGGTGGCTCCCACCACGCCGCCGGCCGGCCCGGACAGGATAGACCGTACTGCCTGGCTGCGCGCCTCGGCGGCTCGAATACTCCCGCCGTTGGACTGCATGATCCGAAAGTCGGAGGCAGCCAGCCCTCGCTCCAACCGGCCCAGGTAACGGTCCATAATGGGTGAGACGTAGGCATTGATGACAGTCGTGCTGGTGCGTTCGTATTCCCGGAATTCGGGCAGAATCTCGCTGGAGGTGGAGACAAAGAACCCCGCTTCGCGCAGCGAGCGGGCCAGACACGCCTCGTGCTCCGGGTGCAAAAAGGAGAACAGGAGGCTGACGGCGACAGTCTCGGCACCCAGCGCCCGCAGTTCCTGGATCAGGGCCGGGATTTCATCTTGGTTGAGAGGGATGAGAACACGGCCGTGGTGATCCACCCGTTCGGTGATTTCCAGACAGTTGTCCTCCGTGACCAACGGTTGGGGGCGATCGGCGAAGAAGTCGTAGATGTCGGAACGGATCTGGCGGCCAATGGTCAGGATGTCCCGGAAGCCCTGGGTGGTGATTAGCGCGGTGCGCGCTCCCCTGCGCTCCAATAGTGCATTTGTGGCCACCGTCGAGCCGTGGACGATGGCAGGCCGGGTATCGCCCGGCGGTCCCTCCAATCCGGTAAACACCGCCTGGGCCGGATCGTCGGGGGTGGAAAGGATCTTAAAGGTTCGAAACGTCCCGCCGCGTTCGTCAAACACCACGAAATCGGTGAACGTACCCCCGATGTCAATACCGATGCGCATGCGCCTATCCCCACCATGCTTTGCTTACACGGGATGATGTTTAAAAAGTATACCAAACATATCAGAAATATGCAATTTTTCCGTTGACGAAGACTGGTTAGGCTTGTATAATATGCTCCGGAATCGTCCAGACCGATACCTGGGAAACGTAATAGTAGAATGAGAGGTACTATGAGACCTACACGATTGCTCACACTGTTAAGCCTGACCTTGGTTCTGCTATGGTCGCTGCTTGTTGCGCCCCCTATTATGGCCGGGCGTGACGACGCGTTTCAGGACCCTCTAATCATTTATTTGCGCTACGACGTTGCCATCGCCCTCAAGCCGGACGGAAATTTTGTCGTCCGCGAGATTCAACACATCCAATTCAACGGCCAGTTCCGCACCGCTTTTGCTGAGATTCCCCGGGACTACATCAACGACATAGCCAACATCCAGGTGTGGGAAGGCGATACGCCCTATACCTATGCACCTGGCGGCGCAACGGAAGTTGGCACTTTTGGTGTTGATGTCGAGACCGATGGTGTCTACGTTGATTGGCGCTACGAAGAAACAGCGCCGGGCGATGTACGCACCTTCGTCCTGCAATACGAGATCGACGGCGGGCTGTGGGTATACCCTGATGAAATGATACTGGAATGGCGTGCCATCCCTGCCGACCGCAGCGGCTTCCCGGTAATGGCCAGCCAGGTGATGATTTATCTGCCAGAGGAGGTCCCGGTCGAGGAATTGCGTTACACAGCATACGGGCCGGAGTTCACAGCCCAGGTGCTTGATAATCAAGTCATCTTCACGGCTACGGAGGCTATCCCGGATGGTGTACGGTTCCAGGTCCAGGTGGGATTCCCGCCAGGGCTGGCCGCCGCCGAGATTCAGCCCTGGCAAGTTAAGGAAGACACGGCCGATTTGGAATACCGCATGGAGGCAATGGACGTTGACCTGGTCATTGACGGCGACGGCCGGGTAATGGTGACCGAACATCAACGGGTGGCCGTGGATGCTGGCGCCCTCTACAGCGGCCAGCGTAGTATCAGGTTGGCCTATCTGGATGGCATCGCCGATGTCAATCTGTTTGAAGGAGACCAGCGCTTCAGCCTGAACCAGGAGACTTGTGAGGGGTACTGTTTTCAGGTGGACGAACCATGGTACCAGCCAGACTGGATTTGGTACGACGAGAAAGAACGCGCCGTCACAATTGATGAAGAACTGGCGGGACAGGTGGACGTAGAATGGGATTTCCCGGCCCTGGTCAAGGGGGAAATCACCACCTTCCACCTGCAATACGAAGCCCTGGGCGCCATCCAGGTGAATGAGGACAGCCAGCGGCTAAACTGGACGGTGGTATTTCCCAAGCGTGACGTGCCGGTACAAGCTGCTTCGGTCCGCATCGAGTTACCGCCGGGCATCACCTGGGAAGACGTCACACTCCAGGGCGGCCAGATGCGGGCCAAGCCGGATGGCTCTATCGGCTTGGTGCACGAGGAGCCAATCAGGCCTGGGGAGGCATGGCAGATCAGCTTGACCATGCCGGACGGCGCGACCCGTGCATCCCAGCCGGCCTGGCAACGGGCCTTAGATGTGGCCGAGGCCGAAGCCCGGCTGGCCGAAATGCGGCGGGCGCGGCAGCAACTGGGTGCCGGTGTGGGCGGAGCCTTGATCTTAGTGGTGGGCCTGTTGGCCTCGCTGCTTACCTGGTTCACGTGGGGGCGGGACCGGCCGGCGGACATGATGGTTGAGTACCTCAGCCAGCCCCCCTCAGACTTACCGCCTGGCATTGTGGCTTACCTGGTTGATGAGGAACCAACGCCCAAAGGCGTGCTGGCCTCGCTCTTTCACCTGGCCAGCCTGGGGCTGCTGCGCATTGACCTGGCCAGCCAGCAGCTTTTGCTACAGGGCAACTGGGGGGAAGATTTGGTCGAGGGCCAGTCGTTACAAACGCCCTCGGGTGAGACGCTTACCATCCCTGACCACTTGGTGACTCTGTTCAATACGCTGCGGCCAGCCATCCCGATGGGGAAGACCACGTCGCTATCGCGCGTCAGTCATGAGTTCAAAAAGGCGTTGCCTACGGTATACGCTGAGATGGCTGAAGAAGCAACCCGTTTCTTCACCGAGTTACCGAGCGCCACGCGCCACCGCTGGGTGTCAATTGGCCAATGGTTGGTATTGGCCGGAATCGTAAGTACAGTTGGCGCCTGGTTTGTTGTGGTGCCTGACCTGGGAATCATTGCGCTCGCACCCACCCTGGCGCTTTTCCCGGTTGGCCTGGCCCTTATGCTCGCCAGTCGCTGGATGCCACAAAGGACGGAAGTGGGGGTGGAAGAAGCAGCGCGCTGGCGGGCGTTCCGGCACTATTTGCGTAACTTGAAAGACTATGGCGACCTGGCTGAGGCGCAAAAGGTCCTGGACGACTATTTTGCTTATGCGGTAGCCCTGGATGTGGAAGAGGTGGTGTTAGAACAAACGGAGGAACTGGGCGGCGTTATGCCAGTTTGGACCTATCCGATGCAGTTGGAGTTAGGTGAGGAGCAGCAATGGCCGTCAGATGAGTTAGAGCCGCAAAGGGGCAAGAAACCGACGCCGAAAACCCGGCCGTTACGGGTGATGTGGGTTCGGTCCGGCGGGGGAAAACGAAAAACGGACGCCGAGACAGCTTTGGACCACGCTCCAGCTCGAGTCTCGCTGCAGGGACTCTCGCGCCAACTGGGCCGGACTCTGGATAATGCCAGCCAGGATATAGGGCGAGCCCTCAATATGGCAGTGGGCGCGTCTCAAGGAGATACCCCTTTCAAATTGGTGTATAAGGGCGCCGAGACGACCTGGGACGCCACGACCGCCACGGCGGGTGTCATCGGCGACATCCTGGAAGCATCCTCGTCCGGTGGGGGAAGTGGTAGCTACAGTGGAAGGTCCAGCAGCAGTCGCCGCCGCACCAGCTCATCAACTCGTTGGAGCAGCAGCTCGAGCCGTAGCAGTTCCCGCAGCAGTTCCCGGAGCAGCTTCAGCGGCCGCAGCAGCAGTTCCCGCCGCAGTGGGGGCGGCGGCCGGCGCGGGTTTGGATAGAAGTGATAAGAAGGAGATCATCCTCTGTGCCGACCTACTGAAGCTCCCAACGGTCTGTGGACCCACGGTATCAGTCGTACGACGGACGCCGCGGGTCACAGACCCGTTGGGAGCGAAACGTGACATTGTCAGACTACTCTGGGTACGTGTAGCTGACCTCGAAACTCACCCCGCTGGCTGTGTCGTCTAAAGCCTCGAAATAGACCCAAAACTCGTCAATGTGGCCTCTGGCCGGGCCGGAAATGGCCGCCGGGCTGCCGGGTCTCGCTTCCGCGCTGGTTTCTGTCCCATCCGGCGCGACCAGGTAGACGCGGATCGGGCCTTCCTCCACATTGGCCGTCACCTCGGCATCGACAGAATGAATGGACGAACGCGACACTTCAATGTCCGCCGTGACGGTTCCCGAGAGTTTCTTGATCCGGCCTTTACACTTGCCGCCGCTCAGGCTGTTACCCGAGCAGGACAGGCTTTTACCGGTCGCCGAGCCCGATTGGCCCTCGCTGCTACAGCCCAAGGCACTGATCACCAGCGCGAGTGCTATCAGGCATAGGAGTGCCTTCCTCATCATGATTCATTTCCCTCCCTCCCAGGTGGTGGCCCTGATCACCGCTCTTCTGGCTGTTTAGGATGATCAATCCAAGCGAGCTTTCCCCATCCTCTCATAATCATTCCAATTCTGTTCTGATCGACACCAAATTTGCGCGGTCTTCGCATCCCATCTCTTTTCCCCCTGCCATTTTTCTTGTTCGCGTGGGTCCGTGTTGTTCACATCACAGACCTTTTCTGGCTCGAGATTCCAGCCTGCCATCCAACCAGACTCAATCACCTGTCTCCGACATCTGGGACTGTGCGCTGGATGACCGTAAACGAATGCATACTTTATTTCCCGTCCTCCCTCCCTTTCCAACACACGAGTTACTTGGTCTAGAACCCCGCGGGTGCTAAGATATTCTCCACGCTTTAGAATCCGGTCGTCAGGAAAAATGGCCTCAATGATTAGCCTATTGACTCGAACCTTTTGGAATCGAAGGAGATCTTTATCAATGTTTGGCAGTCGTCGATTCTCGACCCCTACAGATCCAACGTTCGTTCGGTAGAGATCATGCAGTTCCAATATGGGTTGGTTGTTGTCGTCATAGAAACTCTTGTGAAAGCCCATATCATTGAGCAGTATCCAGTTGAAATACTGCGCAAGCTTAACCGCATCAAACATCGCTGCGTCAAAAATGGTCGCATTAGATGATTCATCAGTCTGGTAGCCTACTCTTTCGATCAGCCGTGCTACCTTATCGGCAAGCTTTCGACCTGCCTGTGTCGAGGGCTTGGTCAGATATTGTCTACTCCCCTGCTTCAGCAAATCTTCATACCACATTTTCAACTGGCTTATGATGGCCATTGGATCTGAAATATCGTCCGCTGAGAATAATGGTGGGCCACCCACGTGAGATAAGGGTACGATTTTGAGTAGCTTGATGTTCTCCTTGTCCCATTCCGACTCGATTGCATCGAAAATTTCCCATTGCATTCCTATCCACGGTCGATCCTCTTTTTCCTGTCCCACTGCCGAGAGAATCACTGCTTTGATCTGCTTGGCAATCTGTTCGTTGTAAGCCCCAGGCAAGCCTTCCGGCGTGAGGCTGTACGCAAATCCCAAGACTAGCGAATGGCGAGAAACGATTGGGTCGGTTAGGCTGGGAAAATCAGACATGACCTTGCCTCCTTCTGAGTGATAAGCATATGAAAGGCGAAACGCAGATGGAACTAACGGTTGCGAGGGGGTGGCCAGGTTCCGGAAGCAAGACGGGCATAGACGTCACCGGTGCGTGCTTCAAGGGGGAGTGCACGCAACTTATCACCCATCGCGTCCGGATCCAGCCAGGCGCGCGACCGGAAGCGGGGCAGCTCGCGCACCGTCCAGTTGAATTCATACTCACCCAGCCCAGTCAGGCGCGAGATACAGTCCAGGGCGATGTCCGGCACGGCCGGGTTGTACTCAAAAGACAAGGCCGGGATGGCGCAGGATAAGCCTTCCAGGACTTCCAGCTCGTAGCCTTCGACGTCGATTTTGCAGAACCTGGGTAGCCCATACTCGTCGATGAGGTCGTCCAGCGTGGTGACGCTAACTTCGACCGTGCTTTCCCACTCGATTCCCTGAAACTGGCGCGAACGCTGGATGTCCCCCATCCATTCCGCCGAGAGCGTGTTCAACGTCGGGTTTCGTTGGCTGATGTATAGGGGCCGTGTCCCCGGCTCCTCCCCGACCGCGCCCTCAAGCAGTGTGATCTCAGGGTTCCCGCCGTACCACTTTTTCAATAGAGCAGCGCACAGCGGGTCCGGCTCGACGGCGACCACCCGCGCCCCCAGCCTGGAAAAGGCCTGGATCCGGTCGCCTACGTGCGCGCCCAGGTCGAAGCACAGGTCGCCACTCTGGACAAACTGAGCGTAGAAGCGGGCCAGGAGGGCGATCTTGCCCGGCAGGCCGTAATAGCGTAGCAGAGAGTTAAGAACTCCCCTGCCTCGGCGCGAACGGATCAGCGAGAGAAACGAAATACTTGACATAACATATTATTCGTGACTGGCTCACATCCCACACACATTGCAAGCAGCGCCGTGGCCGTAATGATCCCTTTTCTCATCCCTGTGTCGGCATGGTTCAGAAGTCCCTGAAATTAGGCCGCGTCCAATAATAACTTTCCGCATTTTGAAGGGTTTCACCCGGAATTTTGGCCTGAAAACAGGAAGTTATTCTTGGACGCTTCCATGGGGTAACAATTGCAGACGAACGACGAAGAGACCTGGGCCAATAATTTGTCATTTGTCATTTGTCATTTGTCATTCGTCATT
>DAOUMD010000027.1:0-37784 GCA_034412795.1 Anaerolineae bacterium | reverse complement strand
ATACATCCGTCGGTTCCTTGTGAATTGTGGTTGTTGCTTGTCACTCAACGAGTAACCGACTTCTCTGCAATTGTCAAGGTGCCGGTCCGCTTGAGCGGATTCACTTTATGTTATGCCGAATATAGATGGTAACAGTAGTTTTGGCGCGACCTACGTTTATGAACGACCTCCTGGCGGTTGGGTTATTACATCTACTGCCACTGCCCGGCTCATCGCCTCCGATGTCATTAGCTTCGGATTTGGTAACTCTGTGGACATTGATGGTGATGCCATTGTTGTTGGCGCAGTCTTTAGTGACCTTGCGCTTACCAATAGTAATTCGGCCTATGTTTTTGACCGCCCAGTGGGCGGTTGGGTCACTACATCTACCTTCACCGCCCGGTTAACCCCATCTGAAGGAATGCCCTTTGACAGTTTTGGTCACGCTGTAGCAATCAGTGGTCGAACCATAGTTGTCGGTGCGGATGAAACTGACATTGGTGATCATTACAACCAAGGTGCGGCCTACATCTACGAACTCCAACCTGACCTTATCATTGAAAAAACAGTCACCCCGACCATGACCACGCCTGGTCAAACAGTGACCTACACCCTGGACTTCTCCAACACCGGCTCTACGATCGCCACCGAGATTGTTCTGACCGATGTGATTCCAACTGAGGTGGAGATACAAGGTGTTAGCGGCTATGGTGCAGTTATTACCGGCCTTACACCAGTTGGGCTGGTGGTGCAGGATACCAACAGAGGTAATGGCGCTTCGTCGGAGTTGGCTACAACCTCCCTCAATCTGCTTAATTGGTCGGTGCAGAACTTGGCTCCAAATCAAGGTGGCGCGATTGTGATTACCGGCACGCTAAATAGTTCTCTCCCATCCGGCCCTCTAACTGCCACTGCCATCATCACCAGCCCCACCGATACTAATCCTATCAACAACATGCGCACCACCACGCTAATGATTTCCAGTTCTGGATCATTTCCTGCTTACCTACCTGTTATTATGAAAAATCGTTAATAGAGTACTGGTACCTTCTCAATAATTCGGGGTTGGGGCAGATCCAAGTGGTCTGCCCCAAGGGCGAACACCCTGGTTCGCCCCTACTTTTTGAGAAGATACGAGTACTGCTACAGATAAATTTTTGAAGATTAATCACGCAAATCCATATAAGCCGCAGCTAACAATTCAGATTGCGAACTCGCACGACGACAAACTTTCTTCCAACTCAGTCAACAGCTCCTTCATCGTCGCCTCCAGGTCTCGTGCTCGGCCGCGTTCCTCAGCCGCCGCGACGATGTCCGGCGGTAGCCCTGCGGTCACGGTGGCGATGCGCCGTCCGATCACGTCCGTGAACCAGCGCGAGTTGGCCACCACCGGGTAGCGCGACGCCAGCGCGTAGAGTTCTACTGCCCGCTCCTTCTGCCCCAGGTCGGCAAGAAGTAGAGCAATCCCAGGCAACGTAAATACCGACCCGACAAAGCTTTGGATGTCAATCGCCATCTGTAGGGCCTGGAGCAAGTGTCTTCCTGCCCGGACAAACTGGCCCAACCCTCGATCCGCGTATCCCAGGAAAGCGAGCACCCAACTGAGCAATTCTCGTTGTTCAACATCCCGGCAAGCGTCGGCACCTTCCTGGAACAGACGTTGAGCTTCAGGATATGCTTCCCTGGCCAGCGCTACCCAGCCCAATACTATGAGCGGAAAGCCGATGGACGACCGGTCAAATCCTTGAGCCGCATTGAGAACGGTCTGCCCCCAGGCGCGCCCTTGCTCGTATTGCCCCAGATGTACCTTGGCACCACCCAGCAACATATTTGTAAAGGGATCGGAGCGTCCCAGATCATCGGACAGGGCCACGCTTTTTTCCAGGAATGCGTGGGTTTCGGCAAACTTGCCCAATGACAAAAGGCCTAGGCCAGCAATGTTGAGTCCATGTACCATGCGGACGCGCTCGCCGATCTCTTGATAAATGGTGATGCCCTCTCTTACCAAACGTTCACCCTCGAGTCGTCCCTGGTAGAGGGAAGCGACTCCCAACCATTGTGACGAAGTCGCAATTCCCCTTTGATCGCCCAGAGACTGGTAAATGGTCAAGCTTTCCTGGTACAATTGTTCCATTTTATCATAGATGCCCGAGTTCCAGGCGAGCCACCCCAGGGCTTCCAGGGCTTGAGCAGTTCCCCAGCGGTCATCGAATGTCCGGTATATTGCCAGGCTTTGCTCGAGCGACGGCATGTCTCCCTCTGCTAGGCACCCCATCTTCAGCAAGACGAACGCCTTTTCCAAACCGGTATCCTGCTCGGCTAACTCGGCGTCTTCCAGAAGGGCCAGACTCTCCTGAAACAACTGACTGGCATGTTCGGTTTCTGAAAAGACGCCTTGCCACGCCAGCACCTTGGCCAGCATTCTTTTCACCGCGCCATTTTTCCGGCTCTGAGCCAGGGAGGGACGGGAGAGGGCCTGAGCTGCGGCTTGACACGCGGATTTTCCCTCCTGGTAACGTCCGTGCCACTCGTAAACGAGACACAATCCTTCCAGCGCCAGGTCTAGCCGCGCTACGCTGGCTTGGCTTACCATCCAATCCCAGGCAGCACGCACGTTGGCGATCTCGGCCTCCATCTCTTCCAACGCCGCAATCTGCCGGTCGCTTTTCAGGTCCGCCGCCCACTTTTGCAGTTTACTTGCATAGTAAGCGTTGTGGCGCTCGTGGACTGATTCTGCGGTTTCCAGCTTTTCCGCCCGACGTAGTTGGTCGGCAGCGTACTGACGCAATAACTCGTGCATCTCATACCTTCCCCCTGCCCGATGCACCAACGACCGATCCGCCAGGCCCATCAGTTCACGCAGCGAAGCACCTGTGACTTGACGGGCGGCCTCGTGAGCAAAGCCACCACGAAACACACTCAACGCTGCCAGAGCCTCTCGCTCCCGGTCCGTGAGCAGGTTCCAGGAGTGGTCAAATACGGACCGCATGCTGCGCTGGCGTGCGGGCACGTCGCCCCAATCTGTCTCCAGGAAACCCAGCGCCCCACCGGCGACGTCTGACATTGTGCTTGCCAGTTGAGCGGCGATCTCCGCCGGGGTGAGCATGCGGGCCCAACTCGCCGCCAGCAGGATTGCTAGCGGCATCCCCTCCGCCAGGCGGCAAATCCGGCCAATCGCGCCATAGTCATCAGACGTCGGTTCCAGATCCGGTCTGACCCGGTGGGCGCCCCACAGGAATAGTTGGACCGCGCTACATTGCGTGGCATATCTTGGTTCCTCCGTCTCACTTTTGGGGGAGGGGCCGGGAGCGAGGGCAGAACAATCTAGCCCGGCCAGGAGATAGAGGTGTTCAATCTGGAGGTTCAACCTGGCTCTGGAGGTCACCAGGATTTTGACGTTTGGGGCAGTGGTGAGGATGTCGCTCACCAGGCCCGCCCCTCCTTTCATCCCCCCCGCAGGCGGGGAGGTCGGAGATGGGGTGGGAGGGAGGAGATGTTCAAAATTGTCTAGAATGAGCAGCAGGTGCTTCTGACGCAGGTAATCAAGCAATTGGTGGCGCAGATCGCTCTCCCGGGAAAACAAAAATCCCATCCCCTGGGCGATGGTGGGCACGAGAGACTCGGCTGACCGGAGCGGTGCTAACGATACCAGGTAGACCTCGTCCGGATCGCCGGGCCGCCTGTCGGTCTCGGTTGAAAGCGTCGCCGCGATCTCTTGTGCCAGGCGGGTCTTGCCACTGCCGCCAGGCCCGATCAACGTCAGTAACCGGCAGTCGGGGGCGTGCAAGCGGGCGATGATCTCGTCCCGTTCCTTCTCCCGCCCGATCAGGGGAATGGGAGGGCAGGGCAGGTTCTGGCCGGCTGCGGGGGCGCGGAGAGCCGTCGCCTCACCATCCCGAATGCGTTTGTATAGGACTGTGGTCTCTTTTTGTGGCGTTGTCCCCATCTCCTCCGCCAGCGCGCGGCAGCAGATCTGGTATTGGCGCAGGGCCGCTTGGTGCTGTCCGCCGAGCGCCAAGGCCGACATCATCTGCCGGTGGGCCTCCTCCTGGCAGGGCTCCAGCGCCAGGATGCGTTTGGAGTATTCGATGACCTGCGGATATGTCCCCTGTGCCATGTGGTGGGAGGCCAGGACGTGCAGCGCCCGCAGTGCCGTGAGTCGCAGCCGCTCTCGCTGCAACAAGACCCACTCTTCGAAAACCAGCGCGCGGCGCACGTGGAACCCGGCCAAAAAATCGCCCCGGTATAGATCGACGGCCTCGGCCAGCCTGGCGGCATCTGTGGGCATCACTACGCCCGTGGGCAACAATCCCGCTCCCTGTACGGTCTCAATCTCGTTGATCTGCTGCTCAAATGCTTCCACATCCAGCCAGTAAGGCTGTTCCCGATTGAGAGCAACCTGCCGGCGGGTGATGATCAGGTGTGGCGCGACTTGCTGGCGCAGATCGGCCAGCACCTTTCGGAGGCCGGCCAGGGCATTGGCCTCCGTCGCTTCGCTCCACAGCATACCGGCCAGCGCTGTACGGGTATGAGGCCGCCCGGTGACGGCCAAGTAGCACAGCAAGGCCAGGGACTTGTTGTGGGCAAATCTCTCTATCGGCGTACCCTCCTGGCTGATCTCTAATCTACCCAACAGGCTCAAATGCAGTTCGTTTTTCATTAGTGCGTCGATTTTACCACAGAGACATAGAGTGCGCGGAGGTTCTCTTGGTTGAGTTGCAACGTCAACTTGGATACAAAGAACTCTCGGATGCCATCCATTGGTTCTTCTCTATGTCCTCCGTGCATGCGTGGTTAGATGAATCTTGTTGGCAAGCTCATCTTTATTATAAGCCGAAAATCAACCCAAGGCTACCGTTTTGTACGATCTTTGTACGCTCGACGTGTATACTGGAAAGTGTTTGGATCACATCGGTCTAACAGTTCGACAAGATTTACAGGATGAGGTAGGGAAAAATCCTGAAAATCTTGCTGTAGGTCCTGTCAAAAAACGGTTTGACTGGAGCAGCAATTATGAATGGACAAAGCACACGAATGAGGGAGACTATGACCCAACCTGGCGACCCTGCCCCGCGCTACCAATCCTACCTGCTGCGCTGCTGGGAGGTACGCAGCCGGTATCCTGACCGCCCGGCAACCTGGCGCTTTGGCCTGGAAGACTCGGAGACGGGGCAAAAGCACAGTTACCCTAACCTGGAAGCGTTGCTCGTCTGCTTGCAGGCCAGGTTTGGCCCGCAGGACGAGCTCACTCAAGCAGAGGCGAAGGACCACTTACAAAGGGGACAGCAATGAACCTCAACCCGAAAAAACGCTGGCAGAAGAGCTCACGTGTTTTTACCGGGGCCGCCGTGGTCCACGCGGCCGACCTGGATAGGGATGGCCGACCGGACATCCTCGGCGCGGCCACCACCGACGGCATCGCCTGGTGGAGGAACTACGGTGGGAATCCTGCTATTTGGTGGTCCACCAAGATGTAACGACCCTGCCTGCAGCGGCCACCACACCCGCCTGTACCGCAACGACGGCTACTACTGCAACGACAACGACAAAGTCTACCTGCCGCTTGTGTTGAGGTAGCTCGCCTGGGAAACGTACTCGTAATCACAAAAAAAGAAAGGAAAAGCGTAGTGGATCAGAAAAAGCTGCAGTCGTAAACCTTCTCGGAAGTTTGGCTTTTACCCATGATGACTTGGAATTCAAGCGATTTGCTTAAAAATCAACTTCCGGGAGGGTGCAACCAATTGTGAATCACTACAGAAAGGAAAAGTGATGAACAGAAAACATCTCGCAATCATATTGACCGTAACGATCGCCCTGATTGGGGTGGCCGCCGCGACGCTCGTGCCTTCGGCCCTGGCAACCGCGAGCAAAGCGCCGGCTGCGATGGACGAGAGTGGCCCGCTTTCGAGGTCGGCCTCGAGTGGGCCAGGGACCACCCCCGGCGGCGTTGACAGGACCGACTTTGGCCCTGGGCTGCGGGCCCGGACGCCCAAGTACGTGGCCGAGATCGGGAGAATAAGTGCTGGAATTGATGTCCCTCTGGTTCGGGCCGCTGCCGCCTACACCGCTGGCGACACGCTCACCTGGCTGGCGCTGGACGAGGTGGACCCAATGGGCAAGAACTTTTTGTGGGACATCTTCGAGACCGACTATGAGGTTAAGGTCATCAAGGAGTACTGCGAGGTCTGGGTGCAGACAGACCTGAACTATTACAATGCCGACGGGACGGTCAACTACCTGCACCCCGACGCCAAGGACGCTCTCTACGTTACTGACGAGCGGATCAATTACCTGGCCGAGCAATGCAATGACATCATCCGCCCCACCGACGTGGCGTTCTTCGGCCCCTACGACAGCCGCGATGGGACGGCGGGATACGAGGCGGACCTCAACTATTACTATGGCACCCACGTGTCCGAGGTCGATGGCAAGGGGGATCGCATCGTCATCCTGGTCAGCAACATCCGCGACCAGAACTTTTACGACCCCATCAATAACCCAAAGTTTTTCTGGGGCTTTTACTGGGGCACTTTTAGCTACTATGGAGATCGCAACTTTATCACCATCGACAGCAAGGCGTGGAACAGGTACGCAGGAAATACCGGTAATCCTGCCGACTCCTACCAGTTTGACGCCACGATCACCCACGAGCTGCAGCATCTGATTCAAGCCGATCTCTCTCCCAACGAGGAAACCTGGATCAATGAGGGGTTGGCAGGATTTGCCGAGTTCTTGCTGGGGTACTGGCAGAACGACGATCTGGGTTGGCGCACGCAGTGGCAGACCTGGCCAGAGAACTCGCTGATCATGTGGGACGATCAGTATGGAGATCAGGGCGAGACCGAAATATATGCCGACTACCAGTTGGTCAATGCCTTTATGCTGTATACCACAGGCCGCATCGGGGGCTCGTACACCGATACGGCCAAGCTGACGCGGGAGACGGAGGACGGCATCCTGGGGTTCAATGAGTGGCTGAGCGATACCGCGGCGACCAATCCCCAGGCGGTGGGCCTGACCTTGGAGAGCCTCTTTGAGGATTTCCGCGTTGATATGCTGCACGGTGGCACGACGAACGACGCGCAGCCGGGGGCCAGGTGGAACGCCGGTTTCATCGGCAGCTACGAGAGCCCACTGGAGAGGAACGGCGGCCCGGCAACCTCGGCGGCTTACCTGGGCTTGCTGCGCGATAACCTGGATCGCGAGGCATACGACTGGCCCGGCGTGCCGCCTTTTGGTACCGACTTTTTGGAGGTCTGCTGGAGCGACGATCTCTCGACCGGGTCGTGGGAGGTCGCCTTGGATGGTGACGAAACCGCTCCTCCAACCGAATGGTCGGCGAAGGCGGCAATAGACATCTACTCACCGTCAACCCCGGCAAGTGGCGATGTGCTCTACTCCGGTCACACTGATCAGATGGATAACTTTGTCGTGTTCGGGCCGGTTATGGTGGGCGCGAGCGACGAGCTCTCGTTCGATCACTATTACAACATCGAGGAGGGGTGGGACTTTGGCTTCGTCCAGGTGACAACGGACATGACCGGCAAAAGCGGCTGGTCCAGCCTCAACGTAGCCGGGACGGTCTCATCCAATCCCGATGCCCATCCGATCATCAAGGCTAACGTGCCCGGTTTTTCCGGTTTCTCCGGCGGTTGGATCAGCGCGACCTACGACCTCGGCGCCGAATACGCGGGCGAGCAGATTCTGCTGACCTTTCGCTACTCGGCCGATACGTACACCGCTGGTCAAGAAGAGGGTTATCCCAGCGGCTGGGCGATAGATAACGTCAAGATTGGCTCGACCACGCTGACCGCGGGAGAGGTGGGAACCGGCCGCAGCATCGAGGAGGTACGCGGTGCGGGTCCCAAATTCTCGCTCGAGTTCCTGACCTGGACCGATGGGCATGGCGTGGACGTGAACAACGTATACAGCGTTACGCTTTCAGCGGCCCAGACCGGCACCCTCGATCTGGCGGCGATAGCTGCAAGTGATGCCGGCTTTGACGAGCCGGGCGAGCGGGGTGTGCTGATGGTCTCGTCCGGGCTCGAGTATCATACCGATCTGATTCACGGGGGGATCAGGCCGGCGTACGCCGATTACAGCCTCACCGGGTTGCCGCCCTCCATCTGTACGTCGGAGGTCGATCTCTATGGAGACAGCCACACGGGGAAGGACGGCACCTACGCTGGCGGGGTCATCACGGCCGCCGTTCACGTGGACAATCTGGGCTCGTCGCCCGACATCACGACGACAGCGTCGGTCGCGGTACACGTCGGTGTGGAGATTCCCGCCAGTACCACCTACAAAGCAGCCACTGGTGGCGCGGCCTATACCACCGATCTGAGCACGGTATCCGCCAGTTTTCCCGCGGAACCAGGGGTGTTCTGGAGCGGCCCGGTGGCGCGTGTTGATGACTTTGAGGCCGTCTTTACGACCGATGCGACGTTGGTAGCGAATGACAGGATAACAGCTATTGTTCACTTTGCCGATGGGGCGACGACGCCCGATCAGACCTTTGTCGATGAGGACTCTGTGGAGGTCTATTCGGCCTTTGGGCTTTCCGGGTACCAGGTGGTCGACCCGGCGTACCCAAATGGATCGGTGCAGTCCTCAGCCAGCGTATTGAACCTGAGCGGCTCCTCGATGCCGGTTCAACTGATCGCCGACATCCCGACCGACACCACTTTCGTGGGTGTAACGGGCGCCACCGACGTGGTGACAAGCACCACCCAGGTCACGGTGACCCAGGTGGTTATGCCTTACGCAGATGCTGGGGCTACCACCATCGCGTTCGAGTGGCAACTGGGGCCTTCGTACAAGGTAGGCGACGTGGTCACGAGTGCGGCCAAGCTTGTTGATCTACAGACGGGCGAGGTATTTGCGCTCGCCGACACGGCAAGTATACGCGGCAGGTTGTACCTGCCCATCATGATGCGGAACAATTGAGCCCGAGGGTACCGATGTTTTAGCGTCGAAAATGTTTTGGCTATTCTGATTTCAGACCGTTTGCCTGCCTGGCGCATCATTCCAGGCAGACAAACGGTCTGCTCTTCTTTCCGTGCCCCGTGGTCATCCCGGCCTGATACCGGAGCCAGGCCAGGGCAATCTGGGCCACCGAGGCGTCGCGGTTGGCGGCAATCTCCCGGAGCGTATCGACAATTCTGTGCCCAGCCGCTTGAGGCTGGCCTCGACTTCCCTCATAATGGCCAGGCGGCTGACTCCTAGGGCGTTCGGACTGGTGCCAAAGGGGAAATAGACCTTGGTGGCGATGAGCGGGTCTTTCCGGCGCGAGCCCAGGGCTTTGCCCAGCATAATTTCCGACTGGCCAAAGGCGTATCCGTTGGCGGTATCAAAGAGATTGATCCCGACGTCGATGACCATATCCACCATCAGGAAGTAGACCAGGTTTGGGCCGGCTTGACATAGCCGGTGCAGCGCAAGACCTGGTCACCCTCAGCCGGCACCCAGGGCGGTTGGAGTTGATGTTTCCTCGGTTTCAGTGTATGTTTCGATGGGAACATCGCACCCACGTGGATACCCCGTTGTCAAAGATCAGATTAGCTCAAGGAGCAGTTGATGAAACACTCTACATCATCCATATTGGAAAAGGATTCTCTACGCATTCTTCGCGACGCACTCGATAGGCTAGAGGCAGGATTTGCAACACTGCCGCCCACGACCGCCTCACTTCCAGACGAAGAGGCCATCACAAATGTGCTTTTCGAGGTCGCTAAGCGTCTCCAAGACAATTACCCTTATTTTCACCCGCTTTATGCCGGACAAATGCTCAAGCCGCCCCATCCCGTGGCTCGACTCGCTTATGCATTGGCAGTTTGGATCAATCCCAACAATCATGCACTTGACGGCGGGCGTGCCAGCTCGCAGATGGAGAAGGAGGCGGTGGCTGAGATTGCTCGCATGTTCAACTGGGAGACGCACCTGGGCCATTTGTGTAGTGGTGGCACGATGGCCAACCTTGAGGCGCTATGGGTGGCCGGGCAGCTTTGTTCCAACACCAAGATCGTCGCCTCGCAACAGGCGCACTATACGCACAAACGCATCAGTGGCGTGCTCGGATTGGATTTTGAATCCATCTCCTGTGACCGAAGTGGGCGGCTTGATGTGGAGGCGCTGAAACAGTGCCTTGATCAAGGTGATGTCGGCGCCGTTGTGGCAACGATCGGAACAACGGCGATTGGCTCCGTGGATCCTTTGCCACAACTGCTCGATCTACGCGATCGGTACGGCTTTCGGTTACATGCCGATGCGGCCTATGGCGGCTACTTCGGCTTAGCTGATAATCTGCCGCTGGAAACGCGCCGTACATACGACCGGCTCAGCGAGGTTGATTCTATTGTGGTTGACCCGCATAAGCATGGTCTCCAGCCTTACGGGTGCGGCTGCGTGCTTTTCCGCGATCCGGCCGTGGGCCGCTTCTACAAACATGACTCGCCATACACTTACTTCAGTTCAGCCGAACTTCATCTCGGTGAGATTAGCCTTGAATGCTCACGGCCTGGGGCGGCTGCTGTTGGACTGTGGGCAACACAGAGGTTGCTGCCGCTCGTTAGAGGCGGCGACTTTTCATCCATGCTGAGCAACTCGCGTGCAGCCGCAATAGCCCTATATGAAAAGCTTCAAACGGATGCACGCTTCATAACCGCGTTTGCGCCGGAATTGGATATCCTCGTCTGGGCCCCGCATGCCGCGCGGGTGAGCGAAGCGTCTGAGATCGCACGCTTGATTTTCGCCGAGGCTGCACGGCATCACCTTCACCTGGCGTTGGCTGACCTGCCGGTTGACTTCTTTGATCTAACTACCGCCACGATGGAGCGCGATCGCGATACGATAACGTGTTTGCGTTCTGTCTTGATGAAGCCGGAGCACTGTGAATGGGTTGATCGTATCTGGGAAATCCTGGAAAAAGCCACAGATGCAGTTTGGCAACGGCGCATCAAGTAACCTGAGTTCGGGGTTAGAGGTGATAGCTCAAGAAACTCGGTTTTTGGCAGGTGGTTGAAGCCAAATACCTGAACCAGAGCCAATTTGCCGAATTGAAGCCGTATTCAACCGGGAAAAACCGAGTTTCTGTTTAACTCGGAACTGAGGTTAAAGTAAAAATGGACGGCGTAAACAATAAACTTGAAATCCTGGCATATTTAACCCAAAATACCTTAAAACATATAGTTCATCTTAAAATGCTATCAGTTTATCCCCAGCATATTGAATCGCATTATTTTACAGACGGTTCAGCGGCAGGTCTATTGCTTTTACTGCCAACAAGCGTAACAACTTATGATGCTGTCACATATCCAGAAACCCAGTATGTGGTTTTGATAGCTGCCGACACCCCTTCGGTTACTGAGCAAATGCTTGATTATATCCCCACAACCTGCAATTTGGTATTCAAATTTATAGATTCGCAAGATAGAGCCGTGATTGAGAAAAGATACCCTCTACGACGAGTAACGTCCTTTTTATCATACACTTGCTCTGCTCAGGCTCGTTTTAGCCGTTCAAAAGAGGTTATCATTTCCGAACAAGTTGATGAGAGATTACTCCCGCTGTATCGACAAAGTGGACGTAAAGCAGAAGAAATAGAGGGATATTTTAAGTCTGCTCAGGCGATTTCCTTTGCCGTGTATGAGCATAAAAAACCTGTCTCAGTTTGTCTGGCTTATCAGAACTATGGCAAGATTTGGGAAATTGGCATGTTATACACCCTTAACCAGGCCAGACGAAAAGGTTATGCCAGGCAAATTGTAGAGACTGCATTGAGTGTTTTGTTGGCCAATGGATACACTCCCCGATATCAAATGAATGAAATGAACTTGGCTTCAAAAGAATTGGCCGAACGTGTGGGGTTGAACAAGTTTTTGACAACAGAACATTATCTGCGAACCGACAACGCGTCGTTTGTCCATGAAAGTCAACGTGAATCGCCAACGCATCGCTGACATAGAAGTACGAGGTAACCGCACGCTCTTGAGCGCGAAGAATAGGAAGAATAGGAAACTCTAAAATTGTGGCGTGGTTCATCCCCGCTACCTTTGTTCACTTGAGTACCGCTTCAAGCAAGCGGTTGGTAGCGGCTAATCGCTCAGACAGCAGACGGACGGCAAACTCGTGAAAAGTCGCCGCCAATTCGGGCTCTTTCTCCTTCATCTCGAGCAGCGCTGCCTGGGTCAGTCGGTAGGCAATGGTCGGGGAGTCGGCGACAACAGAGGCAGTACGCGTCGTGCCCAGGTAAAGGCCCAGCTCCCCAACCACCGTTCCCGGGCCGAGGGTCTGCAAACGTACCAGCTTGCCGTTCTCAAGTGCCAGGTAAACCGACACCCCACCCCTCTCAATAAAATACAGGGCATTGGCCTCGTTTCCCTGCCGGATCAGGTATTCACCCTCCTTGATCTGCACCCGCTCCAAAAATGCCATCAAACAGGTGGTAAGAGCTTTTTCAAAACCGCTATCCACTAATTGTGCCGGCAGCGTGGCCGGCATAACCAACAGCGTGGTCTTGTCACTATCGAGAAGTTGGTTTTCACACCACTCCAGGCCGTGGTCGAGATCGCGAAAGATGCGCACCCCGGTACCGTTTTCGGTCAGACCTCCCAATCTGAACTGGTGCTGGATGTCTTCAGAGATGTGGGTCAGCAACAGGGTGATGTCCTGCGCTTCGGCTAACTGCCTGCCCTTGACAAAGCCGAGCACGGCAGAGGAATCCAGGCCGGTCACACGGCGAAAGTCCAGGACGATGTAGCGCACCTGGGGTTGCGCCGTGTCGGTCACCCGTGCCCGAATCCGCTCGAGCAATGTATTCGCCGTGCCGAAAAAGACAAAGCCCTGCAATTCAAGGATGTAGATGTGCTGGCCCAGTTTCCTCAGCACCCGCCGGTGGTAAGCGCAACGTTCAACGTTGCTCTTCATCTCTGCGCCCGAAAGGGCGTGACGGACAACGTTGACCCGGCTGTAGTTCAACACGAACAGGACGATCATTGCTACCAGTCCCACACCTACCCCGATCAGGAAGTTGGTTGCGCCGATCACGGCCAGAATCAAAAGGACGACGGCATAATCGGCCCGGGGAAGCCTGAACCAGGCATCGATCACCCATTCGACCAGGAAGCTTAACCCCATAAAGAGCAGTAGCCCGCCCAGAATCGGTTTGGGAAAAAAGGTCAGCAGCGGTGCCCCGGCGAAGAGCATCACCGCGCAGATCGCCCCGGCCACCAATCCGGGCAACCGGCCCCGCGCTCCAATACGGCAGCCCAATGTGGATAAGTCCAGAGCATGGAAGCCAACCGCCCCCCCACCCAGGCCGGAGAGGATATTGGCCAAACCGGCAGTCCGTAACTCGCGGTTGAGGTCAATGTCCTGTTGGAAAGCCAACTCGAGGGCCGAAGCGTTCAGCAACAGGCTGATCACACTCACAGCAAGAATGATGGCGATATTGCCGCTCTGGCCCAGGATGGCCGTCCAGTCCGCAGCCAGCAGGTTCTCCAGGGCCAGCGGTCGCCAGATTGCTCCGCTCGACATCTCTCCCAGTAGTAGGCCCCGGCCGATAGCATCGTCGACGGACGTGTCCGTCACCAGCAGTCCAAGATAAAACAGGGCGATGACCACGATCAGAATACCCGGCATCGCCAGGAAGTGGTTGACGCGCCGCAGGCCGAAAAGCAGGAGGAGCGCCAGGAGCACCCCTGGAATCCACAAGATCAGTTGGTCGAGTTGGAGCAGCACCGAGAGATTAGAGATAGTGAGCGGGAAATTGGCCATAACGCCAAAAGAGCTCTGTACCAGCAGCCAACCCGTCCCGGCCAGAAAGCCGCCCATTACCGGATAGGGCAGAAAGCGTACCAGTCCACCCCGCTTGAACAAGCCCAACGCCAGAAAAAAGGCTCCGGTCAGCAGCGCGGTGATGGCGAGGGCCACTAGCACGGTTGCCAGTCTAGCCTGCGCCCCGGCGGCCGGGAGCGCGCCGGCCAGTGCTATGGCGATCACTGCCAGGATGACCGACGGGCTATCCTGCAGGCTGCCGGTCACTCCCGGTATCGAACTACCAAGTGAGACGCCAATCAGCATAATCGTGGCGGTGACCAGCCCGATCCCGATCCCGTAGGAGAGATAGGGGGCCAGCTCGCCGGAAAAGATCAGGCTGCCCACCGAGAGGGCAAAGATGACCTCGGTAATGCCCATCAACACGCCCGACGTCAGGCCGGGTAGCAACCTTTCAAACCGCAATTCATTCTGCACTCCCCGGAAAAATTGCTGATCAATTGTCTGGGTCATGTCGCCTTCCTCGTTATTTCCAAAGCGGGCTATTGCGTTCCGCTCCGGTGAACACCTCGCGGCCATCATACCCTCTGCTGGTTACAATGGCAAATTGTAATTTTTTACCCGGTAAATCGGGTCCAAGAACCTCGTCTACGGAGTGATCGCTCCGTAGACGAGGATTTTCCAGCAGGATCGGCTAACGAGATTTTTGACCGATATGGTTTGCTTTCACAGTGCCCCTAATTCTTGAGGATAATCGGCAGATAGACGAGCGTGTTGCCTATCTTGGCGACAAAGACATCCTCCAAAATCCCCCCCGCGTGGGGGTTGACCGGTGTACCCCAAGTGGCCTGGCTACTGCCGATTACGTACACATTGCCGCTGTCGTCTACGGCGATGCCATCGGCAAAATCAGTGCTTGCCGACCTCATAAAGGTGTTCCACTGCAAATCGCCATTGCTGTTGAGTTTGGCGGCAAAAGCATCACCATTTCCCATAAAAGGGTTGAGCGGCGTGCCCCAGGTGGCATTGCCGAGGCCGGTTACGTATACATTGCTACTTCCGTCTACGGCGATATCGAAGCTTTGCTCACTGGCTGCCGACCCCATAAAGGTGTTCCACTGCAAAGCGCCGTTGCTGTTTAATTTGGTCACAAAGACATCCACGCCCCCCACATAGAGGTTGAGCGGTGTGCCCCAGGTGGTATCGCTCTCGCCGGTCACGTACACATTGCCGCTGCTGTCTACAGCTAGGCCAAGTCCATAATCATTGTTTGCCGCCCCCATGAAGGTGTTCCACTGCAAATCGCCATCGCTATTCAACTTGGCCGCAAAAGCATCCCGCCCCCCTGCGAAAGCATTGACCGGCGAAGAACCCCAGGTAACATAGCTGGAGCCGGCCACGTACACATTACCGCTCCCGTCTACGGCGATGTCATCACCCCAATCCCAGCCTGCCGACCCCATGAAGGTATGCCACAGCAAAGCGCCGTTATTGCTGTTCAATTTGGCCGCAAAGGCATCTTTCCCCCCCGCATGGGCGTTGACTGGCGAAGAACCCCAGGTGGCCTCGCTGTAGCCGGTCACGTACACATTACCGCTCCCGTCTGCGGCGATGCCATAGCTATAATCATTGTTTACCGATCCCATGAAGGTGTGCCACTGCAAAGCGCCGCTGCTGTTCAATTTGGCGGTAAAGGCGTCATCACTCCCCGCGTGGGCGTTGACCGGCGAAGAACCCCAGGTGGCAGAGCTGTGGCCAGTCACGTACACATTGCCGCTCCCATCTACGGCAATGTCTTTGCCAACGTCACCACTTGCGCTGCCCATAAAGGTGTGCCACAGCAGGGAGGGGTCAATCACCAGGGGGTAAATGGCATTGTATGCGCCTACCTCAAAGCCTACCTCTCGCTCACCCAGCACTCGAAACGCCACCTCAATCGGCAGCCGCTGCCCGCCAATCTCTTGCCAGGCCATCGGAGCCGACTCGCTCATCTGACCCGTTTCAAAGCCAAAAAGCAGACTGCCCCCGGCCTCCACTTGCACGGGTACGTTGTAGTGCAGGCGAATCCGATCTACCTCTGCTCCTGGTTCAAGCAGGTAGCTGCTCTTGACAACCCCGCCTGCCACCTGTTCATAGATCAGGCTGATGCCCTGCCATAGGTGGGGGTAGGTCACCGTGCCCAAAGGCTGGGCCTGGTTATCGCTTGCTGGTGGCTGGTCCGCCAGAGGAATCACTCTGTTGGACCCTACAAAGCTGGTTTTGAGCATGTGGTCGCTCCCAACAATGTAAACCCCCTCAGGCTGGAAGCCCAACACGTGCCCCCCGGCAGTGAATTGCAGTAACATGCTGGTCTCAACCTCTGGCTCCGCCTGCGTTACGTTCTGCGATGACGCGCCCAATGCAAACAACGTGAGCAAAACAGCAACCAGCCGTACCCACCGTATTGTCATTTGGAACAATTGCTTTCGATTCATGATATTTCCTCCTTCAGTAATTCTTCACCACAATGGGCAGATACACTTCTCCGGAAAGGCCGCCGCCCGGACAACCCAGGATGGGCGCGGTCAGAAAGCCGCTTGTATCAACGTTGCCGCTGCTCGTATCTGCGTTGGGGGTGTTGGGGCCGGTGTCCGCCCCCCACCAGTTGCCAGTGGCGGTTTGCTGCTCTGTGACGCCGTTACGGAAGGAGCTTTCACTGTTACCGACGATGCAACTGCCCGTCACGCTGAGTGCATCGGCAGTGTTTTCGCTGTTGCCGACGCCGCCATTACCACCAGTGGTGGCCGTGTTATATAGGATGCGGCTGCCCGTCACCGTGGTGGCGCCGCCGGTGCTGTTCCAGATGCCGCCGGGGGAATAAAAGGCCGTGTTGCCCGCGCCGGCCCCACCGATGGTACTCCCGTTCTGCACGAACAGCGTGCCATAGTTGAAGATGCCGCCGGAGCTGCCGCTGTGCGAGGTGTTGTTGCTGACGGTGCTGTTGTCCACCGTCACGGTGCTGCCGACGGAATTGTAAATGCCGCCGCCTTTGCCAAAGAGGAACCCCTCGTAGGAGACCTCGTTGTCGCTGATGGTGCTGTTGACCACCGTTGTGGTGCCGACGGAGTTGTAGATGCCGCCGCCGTTGTAGGCGGCCCTGTTGCCCGCGCCGGCCCCGCCGATGACGCTCCCGTTCTGGACGTTCAGCGTGCCAATGTTAAAGATGCCGCCGCCGCTGCCGGAAGGGGGGGATGCGTATTGGGCTGTGTTGTCGCTGACGGTGCTGTTGTCCACCGTCACGGTGCCATAGTAGTTGTAGATGCCGCCGCCGCTGTAGTGGGCTGTGTTGCCCGCGCCGGCCCCGCCGATGACGCTCCCGTTCTGGACGTTCAGGATGCCGTGGTCGTTGTAGATGCCACCGCCGCAGGCGTCGGCACGGTTGTTGCTGACGGTGCTGTTGTCCACCGTCACGGTGCCGTAGTGATTGTAGATACCGCCGCCGTAGGAGATGACGTTGCCGCCGCCGTTCCGGATAGTCAGACTATCGAAGGTGCAGGTGTTGGAGGAGATGAGGTCGGGAAAGACGTGAAACACCCGGACTTGGGAGCTACCGGCACCGTCAATGATCGTGTTCGTCGCGCCGTTGCCCTGAATGATCAGGTCGCCGCCGGCCGCCAGGATGTCCAGGTCGCCAGTGGCATTAAGGTCTTCGCCAAACCCCCCGATGGTCAGAACAATAGGGAACCCGCTGGTCGCGGGAGCAAAGGTGATGGTGTCGTTGCCATAAGATCCACTCATGTAACATTCCGGGTAGGTGCTCGCGTTGTCATTGGCATTGGTGATCGCTTCGCGCAGGGAACAGCCCGTGCCAGGGCTGTCGAGTTCATCGGCTACGGTGGTTACGGTCAGCGTCGCCGCGTAGGCCAGCGGCGCGGGTTGCACAGCAAACGCAAACCCCGCCAGCAGGGTGGCCACTGCCAACAAACGGATTGCTTTGGCCAAAATACACATGGGTGTTTTTTTGTCCATGGTATTTCTCCTCACTCTTTATGATTGCCCTCTCGTATCAACAATTCTCGACTCCTTATGAGGTACGGAACGTGTGACACCAATTCATTGCGGGTCATTGCCAACAGAGCCGCCTCCAGACGGAAACCCATTGCCAACAGAGGCGGCTCCTATCTCCCCCAAAGTTATTTGCAGGAGGGGTGCGATCACGAACTGTTTTTCAGAATGATGGGCAGGTAGACAGGGGCACTGACGTCGTCTGCCACGCACCAGACGTACATTGTGTTGATACACTGCGAGACATTCACGTCCCAAACGTGAATGTCCTCAAGTCCTGCGGTCCATTGGTTGGGCAACTCGGCCATCGTACCCCATTCGCCGCTACCGCTGCTGGTCCAGGCGGCGCAGTTGCCCGTGCCTGGGGTGCTGTCGATGCTGCTGCCGTTACCTGTGCGCACCCAGCCGAAGTAGTCGGTGGGTGGTCCCTGGCCGCTGTCCTCCCTCGTCATTCCCCAGGCATGGTTTTTTCGTCTTTCATCGTTCTTTCTCCTTTTTTAAGAGTTTTACTATCGGACACTTTTGCCCCAGGTGACCGCCCCGGCGTAAGAATATTTTGTTACATTCCATCATCGGACGGCTCCTCTTCGCTACCGGCCAGCTTGGCCTGCAAGAAGGCAAACAGCGCTTCTAGACTGTCGAATCCCTTCTGGCGTCGCTCATGCAGAACCTCCTCCAACCAAAAGCGCCAACGGGGTTCTTGACCGGGGGCCGTTTCCCCTTCCTGCCAGCAGCGCAGTAAGTAGACACGACGCGAATGGTTCTTTTTCTGGGGCATCGACATTCACTCCTGAGACTTGTTCATTTCGCTATTTTCACCAGACACACATTCTGCTATAATGAGATATCCACATTTTTCACGAATCTCCACCTGGAGATCCAACGAGAACAAGACGCGGCCAGACTGTCTGGCTGGATGTGCCTACAGTCTAACCCAAGACTCTTTGGCAACTCTTTGGGAATTCAGGAGAGCAAATGGAGCCTACCTTTCGTCTACAGTTCTTGGGGATCGTGCAAATAGAGCAAGATGACGAGCCGGTGCGTGGATTCGAGTCTCGCAAGGCGTTAGCGCTCTTGGGTTACCTGGCCGTACAGGGCCGCCCCATCCCCCGCGAGCAACTGGTGTATCTGTTTTGGTGCGACAAGTCAGAAAGCCGCGGTCGCGCCAACCTCAGTTGGGTGCTGAACAAAATCTCCACCCTGCTGCCCGGCTGCGTGCAGGCAGACCGTCACACCGTCCAATTCCGGCGAGCGCCCTCATACTGGCTGGATATCGACGATTTCGAGCAACTGGAGGCGCGACGAGACCCAGACTCACTGGCCGCCGCCGTGGCGCTATATCGGGGCGAGTTCCTGGAAGGGCTATCTCTGGACGGATGCGCCGAGTTCGAAATCTGGCTGGTGGGAGAGCGGGAGCGGTGGCGTCAGCGAGTGATCCAGGTTTTGGGGGAACTGATCACGCACCATGGGCAGCGTGGCCAGTATCAAGAGGGCCTGCAGCTTGCCCAGCGTTTGTTGGCGCTGGAGCCCTGGCGCGAGAGCACGCACCGGCAGGTGATGCGCTTGCTGGCGTACAGCGGGCAGCGAGGGGCAGCTCTGGCTCAGTATGAGAGCTGCTGCCGCGTCTTGGCCGAAGAATTGGGCGTCGAGCCGTCAGAAGAAACGACCCACCTCTACGAGCTGATCCGCGACGGGGAGTGGGAAATGAAGCGAAAGGATAGGCGAGACGTGCTCGTAGCCTTTCCCCCCTTCCTCACCGGTGAGGAGCCGGTTGAGGTCGAACGGTCCCTCTTTGTGGCCCGCGAGCCTGAACTGGCGCAACTACAGGGGTTTCTTGATGCAGCGCTGGCCGGGCAGGGACGGGTGGTTTTCGTCATCGGCGATGCCGGCAGCGGCAAGACGGCTCTGGTTCAGCAATTCGCCTGGGACGCGCAGGCTGCTTACCCCGACTTGGTCGTAGTCAGCGGGAACGGCAACGCCCACACGGGCATCGGCGACCCGTACCTACCCTTCCGCGAGATTCTGGCCCTGCTGACCGGCGACGTCGAAGCCCGGTTGGCAGCGGGGGCCATGGCCAGGGTACAAGCCCGCCGCTTGTGGCATACCCTTCCCCTTGCTGCCCAGGCCCTGGTGGAGGCCGGCCCAGACCTGGTGAATACCCTTCTGCCCGGCGTGGCCCTGGTCGAGCGCGCGAGGGCGTCTGTGCCAGACGAGGCAGACTGGCTGCCCCGCCTGGAGGAACTCGCGAAGCACCGGGCAGCCCTCGCCGGCAATCCCAACCTGCAGCAGAACGCATTGTTCGAACAGTATACCCGGGTGGTGGAAGCATTGGCCAGCGACAGGCCGCTGCTCTTGATATTGGAAGACCTGCAGTGGACGGACACCGGTTCGGCCAGTCTGCTATTCCACCTGGGGAGACGAATAGAAGGCACCAAAGTTCTGGTGGTGGGCATCTTTCGCCCGGAGGAGGTGGCATTGGGCAGGAGAGGCGAGCGGCATCCCCTGGAGCCTGTGGTCAACGAACTCCAGCGCCACTTTGGGGACATTGTGGTAGATTTGGGGCAATCTGATGGCCAGCGGTTTGTAGACGCCCTCCTGGACGCCGTGCCCAACCGGTTGGGCACCGCTTTCCGGGAGACCCTCTACCGGCAGACCAGGGGACATAGCCTCTTCACCGCCGAGCTGTTGCGGGACATGCGAGAACGGGGTGACTTGGTGCAGGATCAGGCGGGCCGTTGGGTGGAGGGACCTTCATTGAACTGGCAGACCCTGCCGGTCCGGGTAGAGGCCGTGATCGCAGAGCGGATTGGCCGCCTGGCCGAGCCGTCCCGCGAAGCGTTGCGGGTGGCCAGTGTGGAGGGCGAGACGTTCACCGCCGAGGTGGTAGCCCAGGTGCGGGCGGCCGACGAGCAGGAGATGATGGGACATCTGAGCGGCGAGTTGGACAGAAAGCATCGTCTGGTAAGTGCCCGGGGAGTCCTGCGGAGGGACGGCCAGCACCTGTCTCTGTATCGCTTCCGGCACATTCTGTTCCAAAAGTATCTGTACAGCAGCCTGGACCGGGTGGAACGAGCACACCTGCACCAGGCAGTGGGGACTGCACTGGAAGCACTGTATAAAAGAAAAACGGGAGAGATCGCGGCTATCGCTCCGCAGTTGGCACGGCACTTCCAGGAGGCAGGGATCGCTGAAAAGGCGATAGACTACTTGCAGCGCGCAGGGGAGGGGGCCGTGCAGATGTCGGCCCATGAGGAGGCCATCGTGCACTACACCCAGGGGCTGGCGTTGCTGGAGACACTGCCGGACTCTCCCGAACGGGCGCAGCAGGAACTCGCGCTGCAGATTGGGCTGGGTGTAGCCCTGCAAGCTACCAGGGGTCTTGCGGTTCCGGAAGTGGGCCGTACCTTCGGCCGGGCCCAAGAGCTATGCCGGCAGATGGGCGAGACGCCGCAACTCTTCCCGGTGTTGGGATTACTTATAACCTTTTATGGCACGCGGGGGGAACACGAAACAGCGCACGAGGTAGCGGAGCAATTCCTCAGCCTGGCCGAGCGTGCCAACGATCCACTGCTCGTCGCGATGGCCCACTGGATGGTGGGGTGGAACTGTGTTCCTCGTGGCAAGTTGACCGAAGTTGAACCTCACCTGGAACACTTATTTGCCCTCTATGACCCACAGCAGCATGGTTCCCTCGCTTTCCACTATGGGTTGGATCCCGCGGTAGTCAGCCTGTCGGCGCTATCCTGGGCGTTGTGGGGGCTGGGCTACCCAGAGCAGGCCCTGGAGCGAAGCCGGGAGGCACTGTCTCTTGCCAGGGAGTTGTCGCATTCGCCTAGCCTGGCTCTGGCACAGGTCTATGCGAGTATGCTTCGCGCCCTCGGCCGAGATTGGCAGAGGGCTGAGGGATTGGCAGATGCGTGCATCAATCTCTCGACCGAGCAAGGGTTTCCGTATTGGTTATCGGGAGGGCTCTACTGTCGCGGCTGGGCGTTAGCCGGGCAAGGGCGGGCCGAAGAGGGGGCCGTGCAAATACGCCAAGGCTTGGCTACCAATCGGAACACAGGAGCTGAGGCATACGTAGTGTTTCAGCTTGCCGCGCTGGCCGAGGCATACGGAGAAGCAGGACAGGTGGAGGAGGGGCTGGCCGCGGTGGCCGAGGCACTGGTTATGGTGGACCGCACCGGCGAGCGCTATTACGAGGCGGAGGTCCACCGGCTCAAGGGGGAGTTGCTGCGGATGCAGACTGCAGATGAGACTGACGTCGAGGCTTGCTTTCAGCACGCTATCGAGGTGGCCCGCCAGCAGCAGGCCAAGTCATGGGAACTGCGGGCAGTGATGAGTCTATGTCGTCTGTGGCAAGAACAAGGCAAGCGGAAGGAGGCCCGGCAGATACTGGCCGAGACTTATGGCTGGTTCACCGAGGGCTTTGACACGCTAGACCTGCAAGAGGCCAGGAGCCTGTTGGAAGCATTATCTTGAAGCGAGCAAATACCTAATCCCCATGTACCGCCTAACAACGGCGTGGTGCCGAGAACATGTGAAAGAAAGTTGCCCAATCCTGACTTCAGGTTGGACACAGCAAGGGGAAAATACTCGCTGGAACAAATAATAGACTGGAGGATGAACAGTATGGTAATCTCTCACTCGCAAGCAGCACCCCCGCTCATGAAGCGGAGTCGCGCCAAAATCTGGGTACGCACCGGCATACTGGCCGTGTTCGGCACACTCTTTGGTCTGACTCTTTACCATGACATTGTGTCTGGATCGTTTCATTGGTTGTGGGCTTTGATAGTCTTTCTGTTCTGTTTACCCGTCGGTTTTTGCATGAGAAAGTTGGTGCCAATGCAGGTTCATCCGGCATCCCGACATGTCACTCTGTCTTTTGATCGGGTTTACTTTCTCATAATTGTGTTCTTGGTCATCGTCAAAGCCGTTGCCCAAAATATATTAAGTGTAGCGATTGTGGCTGATATCGTCATGTGCATGATCTTGGGCCTGATGATCGGCCGTTTGAGCGGTATTTGTCTTCGTGTACACGCTCTCAAGCAAGACCTCGCAGAGGCTGGCTAAACACCTCTTTCAAGAAAAAATGGCCTAACTTGCACTTGTTGTCGTTATGCGCCGTTGCTTTGAAGCAAAGAGAAGCTATGCGTACCACTGAACTGCTGATCATACTACTTTTGGTCTTACTGGTCGCCTCCGCTTGCAGCATATCGGCAACCAATCAAGCCGATCAAGAGATAGTCATCGTAAGCATTCGTACAACAGCATACGAGTCTGTTGCTGATCGTCTTTCTGAGATTGAGGCTACGCACACGTTTCCCAGCGGCGCAGGCTTAGTCTGGTTTATGCTTACCCCAGACAACTTTGAGAAACTATGTACGACTGGCGTAGAGTTCGAGCGGTGGTATAGGATTGTAGTCAGTCTCTCAAAGGAGGCATACGGACGCGTTGCTGACATTGAGAATTTGCACATGACTGAATATGATGCTGTCGTCTGGCTTGAACTAACCCCATCCAACTTGGAAAAACTACGGGCTAGTGGGGTAAAGTTTGAGATCAGGAATGCAGCCATGCTACGTTTTGGAGAGTATCATTTCGATCCGCTTATAAGCGAACCAAGTTTGCCTGTGGAACTCACCGCCAACTATAAACCAGGGACTCCAGTGCTCTATCTGGTCCAGTTGTATGGCCCTCCCAAAGATGAGTGGTTTGATGATTTGGAAGCCAGGGGGCTAGAGAACCTTGGATACCTCGCTGCAGAAGCTTACCGAATGCGGATGACACCCAGGCAAGCCGCCGGGATAGAAAGACTTGAATTCATCCGTTGGGTTGGTCCCTATCATCCCGCCTATCGAATTTCTACGTATTTATGGGAGTACGCTGAGGCCGTTGAGTCCGGAGTGATTGAGAACGTCTCAATGATGATCTACGATGACGGTCAGGCAGGCGGTACGGTAGATAGTACGATCAGAGAGATTGAAGCACTGGGGGGCAAGCTGATCAATCAGTCTCGATCAAGTCTCGATTCTAGTGCGTATGCTACGTTTGTCCTGCCTGCGTCGGCAATCACACCCACAGCAACACTGAACGATCTCCTTTGGCTGGAGTATAGCTTGTCCGAGATGATTTTAGAGTAAAATCAAGATCAATAAAGGAGGAAAGAAGAATGGAGAAAATGGAAATTCCAGAGTCAGCCATTAAACGAAATGTTACTTGGATCGAAGCAGTAGAGAAAGCCCTCGTCGATTGCGGGAACACGGCTCTGGCTAAAGGAGTGATGAAAGCCGCTGGCCAGAAGTGTGCTCGACAAATCCTCGATGACTGCAGGGAAATACTTGGCAAGAAACCAGAAACTGTAAACGAGCTTCTCGATGCTACTAATCAGCGGCGGTTACAAAGACATAATCTAGCCAGTCTTTGGGAAAAGCAAGGCAACAAGGCCCATCTGAAAATCGATGAATGTGACTGTACCCTCGTAAAGGCCGGGCTTGCCAAGCCTAATCCGGTGCATTGCCTATGTTCGGTAGGGTTGATGGAGAGCATTTTTTCCGGTAGTATTGCAGATTCTGTGTAAAAAGCCGACTTTTGTGCGTGTAAATGATGCAATTTACACAATTCTTGGCATACTGCCTTTTTTCCGCGGTCTGCCGTGGGCCGGTCAGCGTGGAAGTTGTTCAAGCTATAGGGCTTGGTGATGATAGGTGTGAATTCTGTATAACCTTTAAGCAATGATCACCTTGAGTTGATTGTCTCCTCATCTTACGTTTGTTCATCTCATCTGGCAAAATCCCATTCAACGAACCCAGTGCCCGTAAATGTTTCAAGGTAACTATGTAATGCGTGACGCGTGAAACGTGAAACGTGAATACACCCATCACGCGTCACGGATCACGCATCACGTTTGACGTTTGACGTTTCACGCATTACGCGTCACGCATCACGTCTCACGTTTTACGAGATTACTTTGCTTGATTTCACCGCTAAGAAGTGTCAACCAAATAGTGAACCATCCCACTAAAGTTTATAGTTTGTTACTGGTTTGCCAGGAAGTCGGTGACTGCTTGAGCCTGTTCTGTAGTACGTTCCGCCAACGATTGGACAGCGTTATCAAAGGTATCTGGATTATCTACGTATGGCCTGATCAACTCGGCCAGAGTCTGGTATTTGGTTGCCAACGCCTCAGAACTTAATAAATTGCCGGCTTCTTCAAGATAGTCGAGATAGCGTTCATAGTAGGTGGGGTCGTCTAGCAGGTAACGAATCAACGGCCAGTTATCGTCTACATCCACTTTGTCTAACGAGACGCTGTGCCCGCCCGGCCCATTTCCGGCTACTGGCTCATTCGCCGCCGCGGTCTCATCTTGGGCTACTCCTGTCGTATCCGCTTCCTGGCGCTGGCCGTCCATACCGCCTAACACCATATTGTGGTCCCAGGAAATCCAGGTGAGTTGATCGGTGTCTGGGTTATGGTACAGGTAAAAGTTGTGGGTCATACTGCCGTAGGTGTCCCAGTGCTGGAGAGCGGCGCTGATGGCCAGCCACTCCAGAAAACTGTCCACATCAAAGACCGATTCCAGGTTGGCCCGCCATGTGGCCGGATCGGTGATGCGTTCCTCTGAGTGCAGCACGTCATACAATTCCTCAATGTCGCTCCAATCGGCTTCGGTTTTGTTGTTTTCTTTCTGAAAACTGTTCTCAATCTGGTCAAAAGTGCCCTCGGCCAAACTGACCGCCTGACCATCCCCTTCGTAAATGTTGCCGCTGTCATCGCCAAAGTAACGCTCGATGACCGTGTCGTCAATCACCTCAACGGCAGTGTACAACCCCAGGCTAACTTGCCCTTCGCCGTAATCCAAAATAACTTCGTAATAGGCGGTTTCGGCGGCGGGCAGGCCGGCCTCGTCCAGCAGGTCGTAGGTGATGGTATCGCGCATATGCGAGCTATCACCAAAATCGTTGGAAAATGACAATTGTTTAAAGCCGTAAAAGCGCTGATTTTCGATTTCGGTATACTCATCTTCAAATTCGTCAAAGTCCAGTTTGAACGGCAGCTTGAGGGTGTTGCTATTCCACGAATTGACCAGTGAGGAGTTGCCCTTGTAACGAAAACCGACATTGGTCCAGGTGTTGCCCTCAAATTCAACAGTAGCCGTGACCCAGGTGGGGTTTTCGCTGACCATGCTACCCCCACCCCCGTCATTCGGGCCGCCGCTCGCTGGCGGTTCGCCGTTTTCCGGTGCAGTAAAACCATCCGGCGGCTCAGGTCGTTCACCGGCGAAGTCATCTGGCGGCTCGGGGCGATCACCGCCGCTGGGTCCACTCTGGCCAGGTTCGCCCAGCAGCTCGGTCATATTGGCTTGCAGTGTGGCCCACTCGTCCGGGGTGATGGTGATGGTCAATTGGTTGACCTTATCCTGTGGAAAGACCACCTCATAATTCGGCTCGACCTCGTTGCTGTGGGTGTCATCGCTCCAGCCGGCCGGGCGGGTGACCTTCTCATCGTCAGCTTCAGTTGCTGCTTCGACTAAGGTTGATGTGGCCGCAGACGTTACAGCGGCCGCTGTTGTGGTGCTAGCTGGGCTACCGGCTATCGCCTGCGTGATCGAAGAAAACCCCATAACCACCAATAAAATGGCGCTAATGAGCAAAAGTAAGGTGTTGTTGCGTCTCATTGACAGTCTCCTTTGTGGATGGCAAATCACATTGCCATGAGTTAATTATTGAAACTTCAGTAGATACTGTTCTTGCGGTTTAATCTCGCCGGGCAGTGCTGCCGGTACCGATGTGGCGTCATCGTAATAAATCTTGATTTCAGCCGTATCTTGCAGAAAATTAATGCGCCCCACCTCGGCCCGTTTAACCGGCAAGCCGGTGCGCTCGCGCAGATCGGCCAGCAATTGCTCTTGATTGGCCGGGGTGATGAGCTCGATCTTTTCGTAGGTGATCTTTTTACTGGACTCAAAGTGAAAGCCAAATCCCAGCTCCAGCAGATACAGCAGCGTCATAATGACTCCGTTGGACAACAACAGCTTCACCACATCGGCGTTCGAGATCAGGATTGAGTTCATAACCGGTAGGGCGATGATGATGAACAGGTAGGTCATCTCGCGGATGGGCATTTCGTCGGTGCGGTAGCGCAACACTGAAAAGATGGCAAACAACCCAAAACCGACGCCCACGCTCAGATTGCTGCTGGTTAACAGACCCAGCACAAAATAGATGATGGTGTTAAAGGCTAGAAAGGTGAAGACGTACTTTTTGGCCTGCGTGATCGGGTAGTAGATAAATCTAACAATCAGCAGGGCTACGGCCAGGTTGAACCCGGCTCCCAGCACAAAGTTAATGAGTTCGGTAGACATCGTTTGTCCCTTTCATCAATTTATGGAGTAGTTGCAATTTGGGTTTGAATCTATTGTGTTTGATAGTTGGATACAACAGTGACACTCCCACACAGTATTTGCTAAAACCGACGGGGCGGACATTCAGCGCCCGCATCTGCCGCATAAAATTCGAATGGCGGTTTACACCGGCCTGTTTCACTTCGGCAATGACCACCCCCGGCAGGGACACACTCTGGTTGTCGTCGCCAAAGTGCAGGTTCAAATCCAGGGTTAGCCGTTCCTGATGTTGTTTGCTGACCAGTGTAATGCGATAAAAATCGTTCCATAGTTTTGGTTCCAGAGTCTCTGGGTCTAGGGGGAAATACGCCTCCATAAAATCGTCGGTTTCCGGCGTGATGCGGGTGACCAGCTCCGAGGTCTGGATCCGATTTTTGATGGTGCGGTTGTCGTCAACTTTGTGTTTAATCTCTAAAAATGACAGATGACTATCGATATACTCGCGGCTGCGAACCTTGTAGCGGTTGCGCCCGCCGGCATGATGACGCAGGTACAGTGCAAAACCGGCGGTGTCAAAGTAAAGGGTCTGGTAATGGTTGAGCCGAACGCCCGCGATATCCAGCACCCGGTACTGTTGGCTGAGAGCGGACAGAGCGCGGTAAAGTTGTGGTGCGCCGAGTACAAATTTGGTATCGGTGCGATTCAGCAGGGCTACATTATTCATTTGAGCCAGGCTGATCGGCTCAAACCGGGCCAGCAGTGCTTGCCAGTGGCTCGCGGTTGGTTGTTCGGATAATGTGTCCAGGGGCTGGTTAGATAGCGAGGCCGCTACAGACGGTCGACTCGCTAAAGTGGCCAAGTCCCATTGTGGATTAAAGTGGTTATAGGGTTGCATAATCTGTTCCTTACTATGTTCCAGGTTCCAGCCGGTGCGGCCAGATCGTCAAATCAATTTGTTGACTTCAGTCTAACAGATAAACCCACCGGCCAACAGTGTTTGCCGTCACGAGTTGTTGGCCGGGGAGGTGGTTTCTGTCATGGCCGACCGTGACACCAGTCATAGTCCATCACATTACAGGGTGATTGGCGTCACAAGACGCCGGGCAAACTTGTGTGGTATAATGGCCTTATGAACGAGACTGCTATAAAAGTAAGCGTTGCTCAATTGCTACGAATTACCGCCGGCCTGTGGTTGGGGTACCTGTTGGTGTTGGCGGCCATTGATTGGCAGCTCACCCCACCCGATCATCCGTTTACCTACGGTTATTACGTGATAAACGGCTTGACCGCACTGGTCATTTTTGGTCTGGCGCTGTGGGTTCAAGGCCAGGTTTGGTTGGGGCGAGCCTTATTACCGCTAATCATTATCTTGATGGCTGTTATACCGCTTGCCAGCCAATACCTGTTCACCTCCGAATACTTGCCTGGCCCTTTCATCTCGACCGGAGCACAGACAATCTTGCTGATTGCCTTGGTGCTGACCGCCTGGCAATATCGCTGGCGGCACGTGGCCCTGTTTGGCCTGGGTACTGCCGGGCTTAACCTGGGAATGCTCTATTTATCAACCTGGCCGGCTCCCCGCGCCGTTTTCTTTGAAATTCCAATTACACTGATCCAGACCATTAGCTTTTTGGCGGTGGGCTACCTCATCAATACGTTGGTTGCTCAACTGCGCGCCCAGCAAAACTCGCTGCAACAGGCCAACACCCAGTTGGCCCACTACGCCAGCACCCTGGAACACCTCACCATCAGCCGCGAACGGAACCGGCTGGCCCGGGAGCTGCACGATACCCTGGCCCACACCCTCAGCGCGTTAACGGTTCAACTGGAAACCATCAAAGCCTATTGGTCTGTCGACGCGGCTGCCGCGCAGGAGATGCTGGATAAAGCGCTGGATGTCACCCGCTCCGGTTTGCAGGAAACCCGGCGGGCGCTGAAATCGCTGCGGGCCAGCCCGCTGGATGACCTGGGGTTGTCGCTGGCGCTGCGCCAACTGGCAACCGAGACCGCCCAACGGGCCAACCTGCACCTGAACCTGTCGGTGCCGGAGCATCTACCTTCTCTGGTCCCGGCGGTGGAACAGTGCATCTACCGGGTGGCACAAGAGGCAATGGCCAACGTGGCCCATCACGCCAATGCGCAAACACTGGCCGTACAGTTGACATTCAATGATGGTATATTGCTGCGGGTCAGCGATGACGGGAGCGGCTTCAACCCGCGGCAGCCGGAATCGGCGGGGCATTTTGGCCTCTCCGGCATGCGTGAACGGGCGGCGCTGGTTGGCGGGATGCTGAGTATCACCAGTCAACCGGAGCAAGGAACAACAATTCAATTAAAAATTAAAGTTGAATCAGGATGAAATAGCCATAAACAATATTGAGGATTCAGAAAATGAAGGTGCTGATTTGTGATGACCAGGCCATTATTAGAGATGGGCTGGCAATGTTGTTGACGCTGGAAAAGGATATTGAAGTTGTGGGGCAGGCTCAAGATGGCGCAGAGGCCGTAGAACAGGCGGCGCAGCATCAGCCCAATTTGGTGTTGATGGATTTGAAAATGCCGGGCATGAACGGCATTGAGGCGACCCGGCAAATCCGTGCCCGCTACCCGGCGATAAAGGTGCTGGTGCTAACCACCTACGACGATGACGAGTGGGTGTTTGATGCCATTCGCGCCGGGGCGGCAGGTTATTTGCTGAAAGACACCCCCCGCGACGAAGTGATCAAAGCCGTGCGGGGTACGGTTGAGGGTAAATCGTTTGTGGACCCAGCGGTGGCGGGCAAACTGCTGGGGCAGGTGGCGGATCAACAGGTCCAACCGGCCACGCTGCTCACTGACAAACTGACCGAGCGCGAAGTAGACGTGCTGCGTCTGCTGGCGCGGGGTCTCACCAACGCCGATATTGCCGCCCGGCTATATCTCTCTGAAGGGACGGTACGCAACCATGTTAGCTCCATTTTTGCTAAGCTAGAGGTGGCAGATCGCACCCAGGCCGCGGTGATTGCCATTCAACACGGTTTGGGGAGTGGTGAGATATCGTAACCCCAAGCATTAGCTTCCCTTCGGCCTGGCTCAGGGCAGGCTTGGGACATCCTACTCCGTCACGGGATGCGGCCTGGTCACCTGCTCCACCGATAGCCAAAAAGCACTAATTTCTTCTTAACGGGTATAATTATCGCCGGGTAACCCAATACACGGGTTGATGTTAAGTATCTATAAATGCAACCGGAAACAGGCTCCTGGGTCAATATTCTCAACACTTACCTGGCCGCCATGCCCTTCAACTATAGCTTTGACCATAGCCAGTCCCAGACCACTGCCGGGATAGGTAGTGGCGTTGCGCCCGCGATGAAAGCGGCTGAACAACTGGGGTAAATCTGCCGGGGGAATGCCAATGCCGGTATCCTGTACAGTGAGTTCTACGCCAGCTTCGTCCTGGCATAACCGTAGCGCCACTGTTCCTCCCGCGGGGGTAAATTTGAGCGCGTTGTCCAGCAAGTTGCTGACCACCCGCCGCAATTGGGTTTCATTTCCCCAGACAGTGACCTCTACTTGGGGCATCTCAAGGATAAAGGATAAGTTGTTTTGCTCTGCCTGGGAAGCGTAAATTTCGCTTGTTTCTTGAATGAGGGTATTAAAATTAACCGATTTTCGCGTTCCTGCTCCTGCGCCGGTTTCCAGACACGATAGGTCCAGCAAGTTGTGGGTCAGCGACTCCAGCCGCGCTACTTGGGTCAGCGCCCGGGTGATGAATGAGTACCGTTCGGCTTCGCCCATCTTACCGCTACTCAATTCCAGATTGGTGCGCAGGGCGGTCAGAGGCGTATGCAACTCGTGGGCCGCGTCAGAAACAAAACGGCGTAGGGCGATCACGGTTTCTTCCACTTGGTTGGCCATGTGATTGAAGGAATGGGCCAGTTGCCCCACCTCATCCTGGCGGATCACGTTTGCCCGAACAGATAGATTGCCGCCGGCCATCTCGCTGGTCACATCGGCCAGGGCCACCAGCGGCCTGGTGATGCGCTGACTGATAAGCCAGCCCACACCTGCGGCCAGCAGCACCGCTACCGCGCTGGCCAGGCCCCATCCCCAGGCCACGCTCCTGACAATTTCGCGGCCATAAGCCGGTCCCTCAGAAAGTTCAATATATCCTAGTAGTTTGCCCTCGGCATCATAAAAAGGCTGGGTAATTACCTGGTCAGAACGCCACTTATCGGCAGCAGTTTGGGTATCCAAATCAAAACCATAGGGGGTACGAATGGTCGACATATAAGAAATAAAATCAGGAATTGGCGATGGAACATTTGATTGTTCATCACTTCTACCTGGTATTCCCGGCGATTCAAGGATCAACTCGCTCATACCTTCCGACAAAGGTTCACTGCTTGTAGTGATCATAGTTCGCGTCAACGGTTTACTTCCAATAATAATCTCAGGACTTTCGATAAAAATAAAGGAGGCATATTGACTTGAACCAGTCACGGTCAATGGTGTGGTGATTGGGTGAGGAACAAGCACCGCCTCGCCTTCAGGCACTTCTATATTAATAGAAAGAGCAGCTACTTGCGACAGGTCCTGGGGATTACCCGAATCAACTATCATTTTCTTGGTTTTATCCAGGAGTCGGATCCGGGTTTGCGAAAGAAAAGAGAAGCTCTTGAGCTGCGCAGCTAACACCTCTGACGGTAAACCCAGATTGACCATGTGGGCCAGTTCCACACTCATGTCCTGAGCATTGCCGGTCAGATAGTCCAACTCCTGCTGCAGATAATAACCGCGCAAGATCGTTAACAGCATAGCGCCCAACACCAGAGTTGTCACCAGGGCAATAGCGGCGTAGCTGAGCGGCAATCGCCAGCGAATTGAATGGGGAATCATTATGACCTCCTGAGTATACCACAGCCGGCAATCTATTTGAATCAACCAGGTTATCAAACATTGTAGCACTATCCGGGCAGGATTTGAAAACAAAGCCACGCCCCAACCACTTGCCGGAATAGGTGACTGCCACTTACGGAAATGACAGTCACCTCTGGTGATAACGAAATATCAACAGACCTAATAGGTGATGGGGTGATACACAAACACCTGGGCGACCAGGCGATCACCACGCCGCTCCCCCCACGCCTGGATTTCGATATTCTCGTTATTAAAGTCCAGTTCTTGAAGCGAGTCGACGGGCGTAACCACTTGTTGGACGGTTTGCTTGCCGCCGGAAAGGCCTGTCGGACTGGGAATTTTGGTTTCATCATAGTAGAGTGTTGTCTCCCGCGTGACAACGACTTCAACTACCGCTCCGGTGTAACTGGTATTCAATTGCTTTTCCCCGGTGCGGCCATCAACCTCCATGTTAACCATAATCGCGCCGGTGCCGACAAAAATGCTGTTATCCTCGCGTCGGTCAAACACGCCTGCCACCTCGGGTGGCGTCGGAGGCAATTCCGGTGCAGACTGAAATTCAAGATCAATTTGAACCGGGCCGCCACTGCCTTTACCGCCCATTATCACTACTTGGTTTCCCGAACCGCCGACCTCCTCTGCTGGCGAACTCAATAGCCGTGCTCCTATAAAAGCCGCTCCGGCCAGCAGTGAGACAGCAACAATGCCAATGATGATGAAAGTTAAACGTCTCATAAGTATCTCCTTTGAATTTGTAATATGATGGTTGAATCTACATTTTTACTTTACTCGTAACGTAACGCCTCAATCGGGTCAAGCCGCGAGGCCCGAATGGCCGGATAAAGGCCAAATACCACTCCAACCAGAAGGGCTACGGTAAAGGCCAGGGGGATGCTGCCAGGAGCAAGAAGGGCTACACCCTGATTAAGGGTGGCTGCCACGGGAATGGATAATATGCCCACGGCAATGCCCAAAATCCCGCCGCCGGCGCTGATCAAGACGGCTTCCAGCAGAAATTGGACTACAATATCTCTGGCCCTGGCTCCAACGGCCATGCGCACGCCAATCTCTCGCGTGCGCTCGCTGACACTCACCAGCATCACGTTCATGATGCCAATACCACCCACCATAAGAGAAACGGTTGCCATTGCCGCCAGCAGCAACGAGAAAGTTCGCGCAGCTTGTTGTTGGGCGCCCAGAATGTCCCGGCGGGTGGTCAGGGTAAAATCATCCTGATAAGTTCCTTCGTTATCTTTTTCAATAGCATGTCGCCGACGGAGATAACGCTCCACTTGTGCCTTGGCCTCGTCCATCCGGCTCTCGTCGCTCACCCGGGCGGTGATGGCGATGGACGGTTCCTCGTCATACAGGTTGCGAATGGCGGTGCTAATGGGCAGGTAAAACGCTTCGTTGGGTTTGCTGCGCGTACGCTTGGCCGGGTCAATTGTTTCTAACTCGGCCAGCACTCCAATTACCAGACAACGATGCCGGCTAACCCAAATTGTCTGGTCAAGCGGATTGTCACCCTGAAATAAATCCTGGGCCGTTTTATAACCCAGCACACATACATCGGCTGACGATAACACCTCGGCCGGAGTAAAGAACCGGCCCTGTCCTATAAAGGCGGCAGCGGTCAAGCGGGAGCCTTCAGGCCAGTTGACCGGCTGCACTTGCTGCTCGCTAGCCAATAAATCGAGCACCGCGGCGGTTGTGCCGGAGAGCCCCATATCTAACACTACCCGCCCGTGGCGGACCTTCCCCAGCGTAAAGGTTGACATTTCGACCTGTTTTACTAATTCCACCTCACCCGGCACCCTTAAACCGTCCTCGTAGGAGAGAATTTTGCCGGCCTCAATCCATTCTCCATCTTCCAGTTCTTGTTTGGCGTTAATTTGGATGTTATCCGAACCGAGATAACGAAAATTCGCCTCAACGGCCGCCCGCGCGCCATTGCCCAGAGCCAGCATGGCAATGACAGAGGCCACACCAATGATAATGCCTAACGTGGTCAGCGTCGCGCGTAATCGGTTAGTGGTAATACCCCGCAGGGCGGTGCGGAAACTGTTTAAGGGGGTCACGATGATTGCTCTTTCTATATTGTTTAACCTACTAGCAGCTTGTCGGAGAGACCTTCCTGGAAGCTCTGGGCGGTCAACTTGAGCAAAAATTCGGGCTAAACGGTGCCCAAATGTCTGGTCAGAGCGCCGTTTAAGCTTCCAGGAAGGTTACCGACAGCCTGCTAGTGCCAATTTCCAGGCAAACCGCCATTGCCAGTGATTGCTCCATCTTTCATCAGCAGCACCCGCCCAGCATAGGCAGCAACTTGTGCATCGTGGGTAACCACAATGATAGTCCGGCTTTCACGGTTCAGTTCAACCAACAGATTCATGATCTGGCTGCCGGTTACACTGTCCAGGTTACCGGTCGGTTCGTCGGCCAGGATAATGGCTGGGTTTGTCACCAAAGCACGCGCGATGGCCACTCGCTGGCGCTGGCCGCCGGACATTTCTGTGGGCCGGTGGTGAACCCGATCCGACAGGCCAACACGGGCCAATGCTTCGGCAGCTTGTTCGTTTACGTCTTTGTTGTTTTCTCTTGTTGGCCGCAACTGAGAAAAGGCGTTCCAACTCTGGTAGAGCAGCGGCAGTCCTGTATTTTCCAACGCGGTCAATCCGGGCAGCAAATTGAAGATTTGAAAAACAAAGCCGATCCGCTGGTTGCGGACCCCGGCGCGTTCATCGGCTGATAACGAACTGACCTCCTGTCCTTCCAGCCAATAATGACCCGCGCTGGGGGTGTCCAGACAGCCCAGAATATGCATCAGGGTTGACTTGCCGCTGCCGGAAGTCCCCATTAAAGCTACAAATTCACCTGCTGCCACAGCCAGACTGACTGCCCGTAAGGCATGAACTTCACTGTCGCCCATAGGGTATGTTTTGGTCAAATTTTTGGTTTCAATGATCATTGTCCTACCACCTGCTCACCCTCGGCCAATCCGGTCACAATTTCAACGTATACATCGCCTCGCAGACCCACCTGCACCTGACGGCGCTCAATCTGGTTATTGGCCCACACCTCAACAACCGCCAGACCTTCCGCATTGGCCTGAACCAGGGCGCGGGGCAAACGTAATACCTCGGATTTTTGAGCAATAATGATCGAAGCATCAGCCGTCATCCCTGACACAATACCCGACGGAATTTGGTCTAAGGTTACGTAGACCGGGTATAGGGGACGATCTTCGCCACTGATGCGCTGGGGCACGATCCGGGCAACGTGACCATGTACTGTTGCGTCAGGCGCAGCATCAAAGAAAACCTCAACAGGTTGGTCAACCTGTACCAGGGGCAAATCTTCCTCAACAACCTTGCCCCTCACTTCCAGGGCGGTGGTCTCGGCCAGCAAGATGACCTCGGCCCCTTCCTGGAGCATCTCACCGGGTTTGGCCTTTACTTCCACCACAACACCCGTGAAGGGGGCAACCAGGTTGGCCGCCTTAAGATTTTCCTCGGCAGTTTTAACGGCTCGTACCAATAAGGGGTCAACGCCTGCTTGTAACGACTTCACCGCCAGCCGGGCTTTGTTGACCCTGGCCTCTAAAATGGCGAGTTGGTGTTTGTGCTCTTCCTGCTTGCCCTGTGCCTGATCGAAGTCGTGCTGGGCTTGTTGCACCTTGGCCTCAGCTTGAGCCTTCTCGGCGGCCGTAGAGCCTTTTGCGGCCAGATGATAATCGGCCAGCTTGGCTTCGTACTGAAGCGTGGCCTCCTCCAACTTCTTGGCCTCCGGCATAGCGCCGATGTCACCTCGATAGGCTACCTGGTCGTAGTCCCATTGGGCTTGCTTAAGGTCTATCTCGGCCTGACGCAATTCAACCGCGGCAACCGTCAGCTCGTTTTCATCAGGCCCGGCCAAAATATCTTGTAATTCAGCCTGGGTGGCGGTTAGGTTCGCCTGGGCCGCAGCCAGATCAGGCAAAACGATCGTTTCCTGTTCCAATTCAGCTTCGGCAATTTTCAGATCCAGTTGGGCCGCAGCCAAATCGTTCTGATATTTGGTTTCGGCCATGGCCAGTTCAAGGCGGGCTTTTTCCAGGGCTTGCTCCAATGGCTTCTCCTTTAACCGGGCCAACACTTGCCCGGCTTGCACCACGTCGCCGGGACGCACGTTAATTTCAGCCAGTTGACCGCTCACTTTGGTTCCCAGCAATACTTCTTTGGTACCGACAAGTAAACCCGGAGCGGTAACTGTTTGCTGCACATCCCCCCGTGTTACCGTTACAGTGAGGGGGGCTGATGGAGTGTCATCGGCTTCCGTTTGTTTACTATGAACACCCCAGTAACCGGCTCCACCCACAATGGAAATGATAATCACGACAAGCAGGAGCCGTGTCAACCGCTTATTCATTAGTTATCCTCTCAAGGCAACATGAATGTGAAAGAATATTTGTTTTTGATAGGCTTTTCCAAAAATTAAATTGCGCAAACGCCCCGCTAAGACTCGTTGAAACAAAGCCAGACAAGTGATGCTTGGAAAAGCCCAAGCAATGCCAAGAACATTTTCTTGGCATTGCCCAATGCCTGAATTCCTGACATTGCCCAATGCCCAAATATTTTCTTGGCATTGCCATATTCCGGGTAAAGTATAAAAGGGGATGATTGCAAGGAGGTTGCGCGGAGATTACAGTTTTGTAATCTCGGGCAAATAAAAAGCCTTGCCAATTAGGGGCAAGGCTTTTTATGATCTATTGCGTTGATCCGTAAAGGCTACCCTACCAGGCGATAACCGATTCCCGGTACAGTTAGAATCAAAGAAGGGCAACCCGGATCAATCTCAACTTTTTCTCGGAGGCGGCGTATATGGACATTGACAATCCGTTCGCTGTCTATGTCGGCGTCGTAATCCCAAACTGCATCAAGGATCTGGGCACGACTGAGTGCCTGGCCGGGGTGCTGGGCCAGAAAAACCAGCAGGCGGAACTCGATGGGAGTTAAATTTATTATCTGTTCGCCCCGCCGTACCTGGCCGCCTTTCCAATCTATAACCAAATCACCGGCATAGAGCATGTCAGAGCCTGATGATGAAAGTTCGCCATAGGCGCGGCGTAACAACGCCCGAATACGTGACAAAAGCTCACGTAGGCTATAAGGCTTTGTAACATAATCATCGGCTCCCAGCTCTAAGCCCAACACCTTATCTATTTCATCACGTTGAACGGTCAGCATGAGGATAGGCTGGCGTAATCCCAGTTGGCGCATTTGCCGGCAAAAGTCAAAGCCGGAACCATCAGGTAGTCGCACATCAAGAATAATCAGGCTTGGTTGGTGTGTACGGGCATACTCAATCCCTTCTACACCAGAGATTTTCCAGGTAACGGTATATCCATCCCGTTCCAGGCCTTTTTGAAGGCTGTTAGCCACAGCAGGGTCATCTTCAATCAGTAACAGTTGATGTGCCATTATCATTCACGCTTTGGTAATTATCTTGTTCGCCCTTGATGTTATGGAAAAAAACAAGAATGGGATTATGACATAAATTTATTATGCCACACCTATTAACTTTTTCCTAACTACCTACTTTTCTTGAGAACCGGTTTTAGCAACCTAAATTTCGCCCGAAATAGGGGCAGGGTGCTTGAACAGGAACAGGATTTGCCAAAAAAGGAGTGATGGGTTTACCTGTACAAAAAGCTGAAAACCAGATACAGGAGCCTCATCACTATGAATCAGTCTATCATCATTTCGGAAGAAG
>DAOUMD010000026.1:0-12889 GCA_034412795.1 Anaerolineae bacterium | reverse complement strand
GAATACCACACCGACTTTTCGATCTAAGGGTAACAATTGCAGACGAAGGACGAAAGACGAAGGACCAATTACTGGCTCAGGTCTCTTCGTCGTTCGTCATTCGTCATTCGTCCAGTTGAGAAAGTGTCACCCTATTTCTGAACCATCCTGGGATTTCGTCGTTAGAAGTTACTTCGCCATTAGAAATTGAAGTTGTCGGGGTCCGGGCCGACGCGCTGATTCCTGTTAAGACCATCGATCAGGGCCATATCGCCGTCTGACAGCTCAAAATCAAATACCTGCGAATTCTCGACGATTCGATGTCGATGCCTCGACTTGGGAATAGTGACCACCTGGTGCTGCAAGTCCCAGCGAATCAGGATTTGCGCGGGTGTCTTATCATACCGCTTACTGATGTCCACGATGGTTGGGTCAGCCAAAGCCTGTCCTTCGACCAAGGGGCTCCACGCTTCGAGCTGGATCTGGTTGTCTGCACAGAATCGACGTAGCGTTTCCTGGGTCAGATACGGATGACATTCAACCTGGTTGACCGTAGGTTTGACTTCACAGTCTCCCAGCAAGTCCTCCAGATGATGGACTTGGAAATTACTGACGCCGATGGCTCGAACCACGCCATCCGCATACAGCTTCTCCATAGCACGCCAGGTCTCCTTGTAGCGCCCTTTTACCGGCCAGTGAATCAGGTACAGGTCAATCGTATCCAGTCCCAGCTTTCTCCGGCTCTCGTCAAAAGCTTTTAAGGTAGTGTCGTAACCCTGGGCGGAATTCCACACCTTGGTCGTCACGAAAATCTGCTCACGCGGGACGTTGCTGGCTTTGATACCTTTGCCAACCCCCACCTCGTTGCCGTAGATGGCGGCGGTGTCAATGCTTCGATAACCGGTCTCAAGGGCAGCCTTGACGGCACCTTCGACCTCAGGGCCGTCTTCCATACGCCACACCCCCAATCCCAGCCACGGCATAGGCACGCCGTTATTTAGGGTAGCACAATCAGTAATGCTGCTAACCATACAGTTCCCCCTTGAATTCTGTTTTCCGTTGGATTATAGAGGCTTCTTTCTTGTGCCCGTTTCAGGGAGATGACAAGCTTACCGTCAGGTCGTAATCTATACTCCCGCTGAAGGAATAAACGTCAACGTACCAATAGCCACCGGCGGGTATGGTGACTTGAATAGACTCGCTATTTCCCGGGCTGGTAGAAGCCGCGTAAGGTGTATCGGTCATTACATCGGTTGCACCAGGGGGATAGAGATAGAGGTCTGCATCATCTCCACTCCCACTCATCGAAATCGTCAACTGCTGACCAGGCTCAACCAGAATCTTAAAGACATCGTCAAAATCGAAGTCGTCGACCTGACCGCTGATCGTCTGTCCGCTACACACGATTAGCGCATCGGCGATGTTGTCCGACTCGCCGGACGGATCGGGTGTACAGTCGGTGGGGGCAGTGCCATCGGAGGCGACCGTCACCACGATCGGCAGGTAGATATCTGCGCTTAGGCCCGGGGCGGCCATGTGTTGGTCGACCCAATTCTCGAATTGGGACACCCGGGCATAGACCCCGTACAGATTGGGTTGAGCGCAGCCATAGCCCCAACTCACCACGCCTGCCTGTAGCCAACCGCCGCTTCCATCGGGTACGATCAACGGCCCGCCGCTGTCGCCCCAGCAAGAGTCTTTTCCCCCTGCGTCTAACCCGGCGCACAGCATATTAGCGGTCACGGCACCATTGTATGACGACGGCGCGTTACAGGTTGCGTTAGAGACAATAGGGACCTCCACTTCGAGCAGAGCATCCGATCCAGCCCAATCTTCTTCAGAAGTGGCTCCCCAGCCGGTGACCGTAGAGACCGTCCCCGGCGCTACCAGTGCCTCATCGCTGAGCCCCACCAGCCCGATTGTGCCAACCGTGCTCGATGCCAACGAGGCCGGCGCAGCCAGGTGCAGGAGAGCCACATCCGAATCGCCGCTAGCGTCATCGTAATCCGGATGGGGAATGATCTGTATCACCCCAATCCGTTGGCCGCTGGAGCCGATGGTGGGCCCGTCGCCCAGGTTGTTGATGCCGAGCACAACCTCAAGATACTCAGGCGATATCATGAAACCAAACCAATCAAACACGCAGTGAGCAGCGGTCAGCACCCACTCTGCATCAATCAGTGATCCGCCACAAAACTGGCCGTCGGATGGATCGGCTGCGGACGCGTTAACCAATGCCACCATCCAGGGATACTCCCCCGGGTCTGCCGGTCGTCCACCCACAATCAAGGGTGTGATCGGTTCATCGGTCGCTTCTAGGGGTGGGGTGGGTGTGGGAGTTCCTGAAGATGGAGACGTAGGATCGGGCTCTTGCGCCGCCGCGTAGGTTGTGGCCACCAACGCAATAGTCAACGCAAGTAACACACTGAAAATATAAGAGAGTCTCATAAACCGATAACCTCCCCCCCGTATTCAAAATCATTGTAACAGAAAGGCCTTGGCAGTCAACATGACGTTGGTACCGCCAGGCCACGGTCCCAAGCTCCTCATAGCACTTGCCAACTGAGCCCCGTATAAGTAAGATGAAAGTTACTACGAGGGATGGGATCATTCCAACGACCCGGGCGCTTTGCTTTCGCCTGGAGAGAAGTGTAATGACTGAGAAAAACCGGCTCTCGCACTTGGTTCTGGCCGAGGAGGTTGTTGCTCGCTACAGCCAGGTGCCTCATGTGGAAGCAGTCGCCATGGGCGGCTCACAGACGGCCGGCACGGCCGACGATAGCTCGGACATTGACCTGTACGTTTATTGGAACACCGAGATCCCGATCAGTGTCCGGGCAGGGATCGCCACGACGGGGGCCGAGTACGCCGAGGTGGACAACCGGTTTTGGGAACCGGGCGATGAGTGGATCGATGCCGACACCGGGATACATGTGGATGTCATGTTCCGTTCCGTCGAGTGGATCGAGGAACAGCTCGACCGCGTGCTGCGGAAACACGAAGCCTCGGTGGGCTACTCCACCTGCCTGTGGTACAACGTGCTATCCTCACAGGCCCTCTACGACCGAAACGGCTGGTTCCAGGGCTTGCAACAAGCCACAAACCAGCCCTATCCCGAGGCGCTACGGCGCGCGATTATGGCCAAGAATTACCCAATTCTACGGCAGAACCTGTCATCGTACCGGTATCAGATGGAGCGAGCTGTAGAGCGTGGTGACCTGGTCAGCATTAACCACCGGACCGCCGCGCTGCTGGCCAGCTACTTCGACATTCTGTTTGCGGTCAACCATTTGCCCCATCCGGGCGAAAAACGGCTGGTGAAGATCGCTTCGGAGCAATGCGCAAAGCTGCCCATAGGGATGCGTGAGGGGGTGCATGAGTTGATCCAGGCAATCGCTCGCGGAGACCGGGGCGTCGCCGAAAAAGTAGACGCCCTGATCCACGGCCTGGACGACCTGTTGCGCGAGGAAGGATTCGACCTCGCCCAATACAGTAGATCACAATCGTAGATATCCCAGGCAATCCTCCCACGCTTTCAGCGCCTGGTGCAAGCGGCCGGAAAAGTCGACCAGTTGCCCCGCCGGCCCGAGGTCCCACTCGCGGTCGGGGTTGTCCCACTGGCGTGCCAGTTCGATCCCCTGCCAAGCCGGCAGCTCAACGGCGGTCAGGTATAACTGCCCCTCTGCATCACAATGCACGTTGGCGATGGGCTCACCCCGCCAAGCAAGAGGCCATTCCAGTTCCTCCTCTTGTTCCGTTTCTTCCGTTTCCACAGCCTCGATGGGTAGAAACGGGTCCAGGCACGCCGCTACCTCTGTTCCCCAGCGCCGCCAGGCTTCAGTATCCGGCATGGGCATCGGGGCATACAGCGGCAACATCGCCCTTAAGGTGACGTTCACGCGCAGCCAGGGCCGTTCCGTAACCAGGTAGTAGCCATCCCGACCCAACAACTCCATCAGCAGATCTTCTTCCGTCGTCTCGGTACGTGCCGACTGCAAAGCATCCCATCGCCAACTCAATTCAGCCGCGACGTGGAATGGCTTGGCACGCTGCTCCCTGCCTGGCGTGACGCTGATGCGGTAGGTGCGGCTCATACGGCCCAGGTCCACGCTCTCCGAGGGTCTGGGAGGGAAGGACAGCAAGCCGGCCTCATCCAGAGCCTGGTGCCAGATGGCGCGAAATTGTTCGTAGTTCACAAGTTTCTTACCTCCAGCCTCAATAACATAAACTGCGCAAAGAAATGATGCCAGTGAAGTTACCAGAGGTCAAGAACCATCTCTATAGACATTTGCGAAAAAGACATCGCTGGAGATTAGCTGTCCCTTTCAACTCGTCAAAAACCCGGTTTTTTCAGTAGGGTCGTATAATATGATCGTAGGAAGTATAGACAAGTCCGGGATAGAAATATGTCATACGAATCACAAGAATCTGGCTGGGATGATCTGAGCCAGGTGCGCGCTCGCTGGCAGGCGGTCGAAGCCGAAGAGAGGCACATGCTCGTCCAGACGACTGTCCAGAACAGCTTGCGCCAGTGGCTGGCGCTCCAGCAAGCCTTTGAAAGCCAGCTCCAGGAGACCGAGGGGCTCTTCCGCGCAGAGCGCCTGGCCTACCTGGAAGAATTGCAGCGCCGCCTGGCGCGCCTCAACGAGTAGCGAATACGAGCGGCATGGAAAATCTCTTTCAAACTGGACCCTCAGACCGCCCTTTCCAGGCGCTGTCTGCTAAGGCGGGCCGGATCGATCTCCTCAGCCATAAAGGGGCGTAATCGAACGTTGAAGGTGAACGTGCCGGGCTGAATCAGATATTGGGCCAGGGTGCCTGGGCCGCAACTGGCCCCTCCAAGGCCACACTGTCTGTAATCGAGGTTGAGCATAACCTCATCTCGACGAATTAACTCATTGGTGTGGAAGGCCCGGTATAGGTCATGTGCCGTATAATGACTGACACTGGCCTCCATATAGGCTGTGGGAGGCGAACTGACAGCCAGTAGACCGATACCCGCATCATTGGTCAGCGTAAGCCAGCGAACGTCTGTTTTGTTGCCGTTTTCTTGCGGCATAATGTAGGGTACGTATTGGCCATGGACTGTGCCTCTGTACCGGCCGACGGCTGCACCGAAATTGCGATCGATATAATTTTCATGCGGCCCGCGACCATACCATTCAAAGTGTTCAAAGCCAGCCGGCAAAGACATGGTCAGGCCGACTCGGGGCAGAGGCGGGAGATTCTGGCTGGCCTCAACGACGTTCTCGATAACCACATCGCCGCTGCCGTATATAGTGTAGATGTATTGGTGAGTAAAACCATCTGAGCCGTCAACTGCCTGGGCGTTGCTCCGCACCGCGATGCGGACAACCTGAGATTTGAGTTGCTGGACCGCAATGACCTTGGTCTGCCACTCCAGCCGGTCGAGACCCACCTCCAGCCAGTGACGGAGGAGTTTCCCTTCCAGTTCAGGTTGGGCTTTGAATCCGTCGTTGTCAGTGGCGGCGCGCCAGACGTTCAGGACCGGGCCGCTTTCCAACAATTCTGTTCCCCGGAACGTGAAGGACGAAATCTGACCCGTTTCCTCGTCGACGGCCAAACGGAAGTCCTGGCCAGCGATAATTGCTTCCTCGGCGGTTTGGGTGAGTTCGAGTGTCGGCATCCGGTCGAGCGTTAGCTCTGTCGGTGCAGGGGCTTTGAAGGGCATCTTGAACTGCTCCCAGGCAACCTCATACCCTTTGTTGGCCCAGGGAATGCCGTCTTCCGCCAGGAGGAAGCGGATCATCAGGAAACACTCCGCCCCTGGCGCAAGTCTCGGTTCCTGGACGGGAAGCGTTATTTCCTGGCTGGCCCCGGCAGGGATATCCAATGGAGGGAGTTCGCCTTGCTGCACCACCTCGCCGTCAGCCACCAATTCCCACGAACCATCTAGCCCACTCAAATCTAAGAAGTTCTGCTTGTTGGTAATAACGAACTGGCCGGTTGTGAGATTTTTCGCCCCCACGGTGATGGGTTGAAAGACCTTTTTGCATTCGTACAGCGCCGGGTGTGGAGTGCGATCGGGCCAGACCAGGCCATTGATGCAGAAGTTTAGGTCGTTGATCTCATCGCCAAAGTCACCTCCGTAGGCCCAGTATTCCTCCCCCTTTTCGTCGACTTTAAGTAAGCCTTGGTCAACCCAATCCCAGATGAACCCACCTTGCAAGCCATGATAACTTTCAATGGCATCCCAGTATTCTTTGAGGTTGCCGGTACCGTTGCCCATAGAATGGGCATACTCGCTCATAATGAGCGGACGTGTGCTTCTGGGGTCTTTGGCATATTCGATAATCTGCTCAACTTCAGGGTACATAGGACAGACCACGTCAGTAGACAGGTGACCGACGTGCCAGCTCAGACGTATAGGCCCTTCGTAGTGGAGCCGGCGGGTGGGGTCGTAACCGCGAATCCACCCGGCCAGGGCATCATGGTTGGGGCCGTAGCCGCTCTCATTGCCAAGCGACCACATGATGATGCAGGGGTGATTCTTGTCCCGTTCGACCATACGTATGCCTCTCTCCATAAACGCGTGGGTCCAGCGCGAGTCATGGGCCAGCCGGTTATATACCCCGTGGCACTCGATGTTAGCTTCGTCGATAACGTAGAGGCCGTATTCGTCACACAGATCGTACCAGCGTGGGTCATTTGGGTAATGACTGGTACGAACAGCGTTAAAGTTGGACTGTTTCATCAGTTTGATATCGGCAATCATCGATTCTTCGGTGACAGTTTTGCCCAATCTGTCGTCGTGTTCGTGGCGGTTGACCCCCTTGATGAGTACCGGCTGGCCGTTGACGAGCAGATCCCGGTCTTGGATCTCAACCACCCGGAAACCGACCTTACAGCTTTCGGCTTCGACGGTCTCGCCGTGGGTGTTCTTCAACGAAAGGACAAGGGTGTAAAGATAGGGTTTCTCAGCGGACCATTTTTCAGGATTGGCTACCCTTTGTTTCAGGTCGACTTTAGTAATCTCATCGGTAGAGATTCGTACCGGTTGGAAAACCGGCTGGGCGAAGACAGCCTCGCCGTGGCCGTTGAAAAGTTGTATTCCCACGGTGTAGCCTTCTGGACTCTCCTGTCCGTTGTGACTGATCTTGGCCTGAACTTTCAAAGCAGCATCACGGTAATCAGCGTCAAGTTCGGTACGGGCAAAAAAATCAAAGATGTGTACTTTGGGTGTGGCGTACAGGTAAACATCGCGGTAAATTCCGGCCATCCACCAGTGATCCTGATTTTCCAGGTAGCTGCCATCAGACCAGCGAATGACCATTGCCGTCAGAGTATTTTCGCCGGGGCAGACGTGGTGGGTCACATCGAACTCGGCGGGCAGGCGTGAGCCTTGGCTGTAGCCCACCGGCTGGCCGTTCACCCACAGGTAAAAGGCTGACTCCACACCATCAAAACAAATAAAGATCTGCCGGTCTTGCCACTCGTCAGGAAGGGTGAAGGTACGGCGGTAAATGCCGGTGGGATTATCGTCCTGGGGAACGTGAGGTGGGTCAGGTGGAATAGGCATTTTGACGTTGGTGTAGATGGGTTTGTCGTAACCCTGCACGGTCCAGTTGCCGGGGACTTCGATGTCGTCCCAGGTAGTGGTGTCAACGTCAGATTGAAAAGCGTCATCAGGCACCGCGTAAGGAGCCGCCGCGTAGTAAAATTTCCAGTTTCCGTTGAGGGATTGGAAATAGGGTGAGGCGTGGCGGTTTCCGGTCAAGGCCAAAGTTTCGTCGGGATAGGGAATCAAGGTGGCGTGTCCGGGTAGTTTGTTGATGCCGACAACTTGCGGGTTTTCCCAATCGTTGATTTGAGGTGCGATAGTCTTTTTCATAACCTTCCTTTCTTACCCTAAGATTGTAGTAACTAACTCAGCCCACCGCTCGCTCACGAGGGATGACAATCCCGAGCTTTATCGTATAGAGAATAGGATCGCTAGAAACCTCCGGACTGTCGTCCGTCGGGAGCGGCTGAATAACCTTCCTTTCTTACTTAGATTGTAAGGGTACTAAAAAAGGGTGTCAAAAGCACCCTATTTTTATCTGGCCTGATTCTTCTGTCGATGGACGTTACTTGCCAGAACCTAACGTTAATCCCCCAATAAAGTAACGCTGTAGGGCGAAAAAGACAATCAGGGTAGGCACAGCCGCCAGAAGGGCGGCGGCGACAATGAGCGGCCAATCGGTAACAAACTGGCCCTGCAAGCCGGCCAGCCCAGCAGTTACCGGTTTGAGTCGATCGTTTTGAATTAAAATGAGTGCCCACAGATAGTCGTTAAAAATCCAGGTGAATTCCAGGGTCGCCACCGCCGCAATAGCGGGTACGGTTAAGGGCATAACAATACGCCAGTAAATGCCAAACTCGCTGGCGCCATCTATTCGGGCTGCGTCCATAATTTCGCCAGGAAGAGTGCGCATAAAATTTCGCAACACAAAGGTGCAAAAACCCAACTGAAACGCCACGTGAATCATAATCACGCCCCAATAGGTGTTGTATAAACCCAGCTTGTTGGTCAGCAGGAAAACCGGCAGCAGGAGGATTTGAAAGGGCAGCATGGTCCCTGCTACATACATAAAATAAATTACGTGGTTACCACGAAATTTATAGCGGGCCAGGGCAAACGCTGAAAGTGATGAGAGGAAGATTGTGCCAATCAATGCCGGAATAGTGATAATGAAGCTATTCAACAAATAACGATTAACCCTGCCCTTATTCCAGGCATCTGGAAAGTTCTGAAAGGTGATTTCCTCAGGAACACTCCAGAAGCCATTTAGACTGATGTCGTCTTGGGTACGGACAGAAGTAATAAGCGCACTAAATACGGGCATCAAATAAACAAAGGTAAAACCGATTAAGAAAATGTACAGGAGAATTCGCCCTATTCTTATACGCTTTTCACGATGAACCGCAGATGTACTTGTCGAAAGTGTGGAGGCTTGAGAACTTATTGTAGACATTTCATCCTCCTTGCGCTCCGTCAAGGTCAAATTGACAATTAATTTTGACACCCATAGCGCCTGTTCTTCTCTGTCAAACCAGGGTTGACAGAAATGCTAATATTCCAACTCATCTCGCATCACGCGCCACAGGTAGGCCACGATGAAGACAAAACTGATGATAAACAACACCACCGCCGTAGCTGCACCGAGCCCCATCCTGTAGTTGTTGAACGCCTGGATATACATTAGATTTGCGAGTACACTGGACGCATTGGCCGGGCCACCACGCGTCATGATTTGCACCAGGTCAAATGTACGCAGGGAGTCGATAATGGAAATGACCACAACGATGGTGGTAACTGGCGCCAGCAGCGGAAAAATAACATGCCTGAAGCGATTCCAGCTATTCGCCCCATCAACCTTGCTGGCATCTATCATGGTAGGGTCTATATTATTTAGCCCGGCTACATACAGAATCATCACATAGCCAATTTGACGCCAGACACCTGCCGTGATAATGGCCCAAGAAGCCAATGATTTGTCGGCCAGCCAGCCGGGAGGATCTTCGACGCCAAGGTTAATCAAAAAAGAGTTGATTAATCCGGCTCTAGGGTTGTAAACCCAGGCCCAAATCAAAGCGACGACCGCAAACGAGAGCACCTGGGGCAAAAATATCCCCATTTTTAGAAAACGATCGCCTCTAATATTCTGATTAAGCATTACGGCCAATCCCAAACCAATGACCACCGGAACTGTGGTCAAGGTGATGAGCCACTTTAAGTTATTCAGGAGTGAATACTCAAAAGCGGAAGGGACACTTTTGCCTAAACTGCCAAACAGAGTGCTAAAATTCCTCAGGCCAATGAAGTTAACTTTGGGAGAAATACCGTCCCAATCGGTCAGGCTCAAATAGAATGTATAGAACATCGGCCAAATAATCCAAATCAGGTACACAATAAGCGGCACGATGATAAAAAGATAAGGAGTCCAATTGATTTTGCATTTTCGTTTCAAAGGGGAAATGATAGCCGCCATCTTTAACCTCCATTGCGTCTAAACAATCCGCCGAACCCGGGAGCCACCCTAAAAGACCTACCAGGCTTAATGCCTGGTAGGTCTTTGTGACGCGAGTTGTCGTTACTCCTCTGCAAAAATCTCCTGGCGAGCGGCTTCCAGCTCGGCCAAAATGTCATCGAGGGCTTCATCGTTGTAGGGGTCATCCCAGAAGGCCATCATGCCGTTCATGCCAACGTCGGCCATCTCCGGGGTGGTATCGCGGTCGTAGAATTGAACAACCAGGTCGGCCCCGTTAATCAGCTCGAGCCCTTTCTGTTGCATCGGCGTGTAGAGTGAGGCATCAACATCGGGGTTAACGGCCAACCGTCCTAATTCCTCAACCACAACAGATTGCGCTTCGGCGCCGCCCATAAAGGCCAGGAATTTCTTCCCGCCGTCAACGTTGTTGGCGTTGACCGACATGAAGTAACCATCGGTCGGGGCATCTTCACCAATGGGCATGTCGGGATCAATGATGGGGAAGCGGAAGAAGTCAACATCGTCTTGTACCTCTTCGGCGGTGCTATCCAGAATGAATTGCCCCATCAGGTACATGGCAGCGTCGCCCTGGTTGAACGGATCGAGGCCTTCCTGCCAGCTATAGGCGGCGGCATCATCAATAAAGCAGTTGTGGTCGAATAGCTCCCGCCATTTTTCAAACACGGCCCTGACGCGCGGGTCTTCGTAGCTCTCTTTGCCCAGCATCAGATTAAGATGGAATTCCGGCCCATTGAGACGCATGTTGATATAATCAAACCAGGCGGCGGCGGTCCAGCGATATTTGGTACCGATGGTGATGGGGGTGATTCCGGCTTCATTGAAGGTATCGCAGGCAGCCAGTAACTCGTCCCAGGTTTCGGGCGGGGTGACTCCATACTCCTCAAAGAGTGACTTGCGATAAAACATGGCCCACCAATACCACTCCAGGGGGACAAAATAGGCTTTGCCGTCCACTTCGGACATGGCCCGGAAGCCCTTGGGGAATTGCTCATTCCAGCCTTCCTCTTCCCAAAGGTCACTGATGTCCAAAATCAGCCCCTTGTCGATGAAGAAGCGGGCGCGGTTCCCGGCAAACCAGGTCATCACATCGGGGGCGGGGTCGGCTACCAGGAAAGCGCGAATGGCTTGTTTGAAGTCTTCGTGGTTTACAGTGGAAAGTTGTACGGGGTTTTCGGGATTTTGCTCGTTGAACATTTCAACCAGCATCTCGTCGACCCGACGAACTTCGGGGTCACTGCGGTACGAGTTGTACATAATGGGTTGGACTTCTTTGACAACTTCTTTTTCTACCTCGACTTCTTTAACGACCTCTTTTTCTACTTCAACCGTTTCAACGACGGTCACCGGAGCCGGGGCCACGCAACCAGCCAGCAAGGTCAAAATCACGATTGCCAGCAGGACCGTCAGTCCTTTAGAGAAGTGTCTCATTTTTCTCATCCTTTCGTCATTGAAATGAATTGCCAGGTGGCCCAACTATTTTATTGTGGCAAAATGCTGATCACCTGACGATGAAGTTTTCTTCTCCGGGTGAAAACCTTGTTGTCATTTTGAAGGTACAGGCTGATCCCTTTGCCTGCTTTTTCTTTCGAATTGGACTAAGTTTGAATAGGACTTCACCTCCTTTTTTCGATTGAGATCTCTCGGAAAGTAACAAGATTTACGACGATTCTCGAACGATTAATTCGGCAGGTAAAATCACCTCCTTTTCTTGTAATGTATCTCCGGCAATAAGCTTGAAAAGCATCTGAGCTGCGAGTTGTCCTACTTTTCTGGCCGAACCAGTAATCGTGGTTAAGCGGGGATTAAAGTCGGCTGCGGCCGGAACGTCATCGTATCCTGCTACCGCCACATCCTCGGGCACCCGCAACCCGGTCGTTTGTATGGCCCGAATTGCACCCATAGCCATGCGGTCATTCAACGCAAAAATGGCTGTCGGTGGGTTGGGGTGTGCCAATAACTGCTGAGTGGCTTGTTCACCACTGGGCCGGGTGTAATCACCATAAACCATCAAGGTTGGATCAAACGATAAACCTGCTTCGGCAAGCGCCTGTTGATGCCCTTCCAGCCGTTCTTGCAAGCCAGCCACCGCGCCAATCGGTGGGCCATTGATTACACCAATACGCTGATGACCCTTCTCTAAAAGATGTTGGGTTATCAGTCGCCCACCATCTCGATTATCACTACTAACAACATATGCATTCGGGTTGCCCAGATCACGGCCTAAGCTGACATAGGGATAATCCTGGTTGGCTAGCAATTCTCCACCTTCCCGGCTGCAGGCTGTTTCGATGACCAGCGCTCCATCCCCCACATGATTGCGGATAAATCGATTGTAAGCTTCCAGGCCTGATTTTGAGTCGCCTGCCGTTGAGAGAAGTAGGTTGTATCCGTGGGCATTGGCCTCTGTATCAGCACCACTAATCTGGGCGAGCAAGTTGGGATCTCTAATCAAATAGTCGGGGTCGTAGGGGATAATGAAGCCTATTACGTAGGAACGTCGCCCGGGTAAACTTCGGGCTGCTAAACTGGGGCGATAATTGAGTTCGGCGATGGCCTGCTGAACTTTACTCCGAGTTTTCTCGGTCACACCAGGCTGGTCATTAATCACCCGAGAAACCGTTTGATAGGAGACACCAGCCTGGGCGGCAACATCTTTGATTGTGGGTCGCTTCTTTGCTATAGCCAACGCTCAATCTCCCTATGCTGACTTGGGAAAGGATGTTCGAATTTCACTACCGGACACCTTTTACCTAAGCGAGCGGAGGTATCCTGAGATGTCCTAAATCGTGTCAAGTCCGAATAACGGGCTGGTATAGCACTTTACCAAGCGAATAGCGAGAACGGGCCTAGCGACGTCAAGGCAGGGGGACATAGCCCCTCTCAATCACGCAGAGTTT
>DAOUMD010000025.1:0-7756 GCA_034412795.1 Anaerolineae bacterium | reverse complement strand
AAACGGCGTTTTTCGGCTGATCCATGTTCATAACACGACATTTGCCGCCGAGAGCACCGGTCTCGGACCTGCTCGGAGCTCGTAAACCCCGCTTTTATGTTAATGTGACATTGTCAAAGTAGTTACCACATTACTTTATTAAATTGCGAACATATTTTACTCAGGGTTGCGAAACCCGTCAAAAATAGCATTCACATGAATTCTAACTTTTTCCCGTTAAGGTAAGATCAAACTCCTATTGCAAACATTATTACGCTTGTGATATACTTATCATAGGAGAATTGTACCTTAAAAGAGCGGATTGGGTTTTTGCCACCGCTTTGAAGACGAGCGGAGGAAGAAGAATGCATACCCGTCGAGATATGCCACGCGTGTTCAGAGCCGCAGCCGTTGCGTTCGTTAGCATCGCAATGGTGTGCGGCTTGTTGATTCTATTGGGAGGGCTGGCTCGCCCGGCAACAGCCGCCCCGCTAGCTGACACCTTGATCTCGTCCGATATTATCGGTAGCGCGACCTGGGATACTGCCGGTAGTCCCTATATCATCAGTGGCACCGTGTCTGTTTACAGCGGCACGCTCACCATCGACCCCGGTGTGACGGTACGATTTAACTCCGACGCGGAATTGATCATCCAAAGCACCGGTCAATTGGTTGCCATTGGAACCCCTGCACAGCCGATCACCTTTACCAGCAACGTTTCCCCGGTTCCAGCCAGTTGCGACTGGGATGACGTTCGTATCAACAGCTACGACAATATTGTACGTTACAGCATCATTGAGTATGCCACCTGGGGTCTGGACTTGAGAGAGCCGTATGGCGGGCATGACATCAGCTACAACACGTTTCGCTACAATGGCCTGTGCGCCATGAGCCCGGTGGGTGGTTCCATCGTCGGCTCGACGGACGTCACGAGCATCACGCACAATACCTTTGTTGATAACGCTTCGGGCGTCCGTCTGTCAAAATCATCGGGCAACCTGATCGCTCACAACATTGTCTCTGGTACCACCCAGACGGCCATTGCCTTCGTGGCCAGCCTGGCAACCCCCTCCTCAGACAACCAAGTCTACAGCAATACGGTGCGAGGGTCTCAGGATGTCGGTATTCTTCTTGAGCTGGGTGATTATAATGAGGTCTCCGGCAACCTGGTCTACAACAACTGGGGCGACGGAATTCAGATGGTAGATCAACGCAATGGCACCGTTGAGGATAATCACGTCTACGGCAACGCTTTCAACTTATCCGTCACCCCCACGGCTGGCATAAAAGTGCATGACAGCCAGGACGTGACCGTAACCGGAAACTTCATCTACGCCAACGGCGCCTCGGGGGTGAGCACCTATTGGGGTGGGCTGTACGTGACCGATAGCCAAGACGTCCAGGTCACCGACAACTTCATCCACGACAACTTGGTGGAAGTTGGCCTGGAGTACGGGTTAAACAACACCGGGACGCCGGATATCTCCGGGAACGCGATCTGTCGCAATCCCTCCTTTGAATTACGCAGCCGGCCGGCGGGGACCCTCCCCGCCGAGGGTAACTGGTGGGGGACCAACGCTCCGGCGGGCGAGATTGACGGGGACGTGGACTACGATCCCTGGATTCAGTTGGCGTTGACGCCAACCGACAGTAGCATCGTGGCCGACGGCATCTCGAACACCACCCTTAACATCACGTTTAACGATGGCGCCGGTCGCACCGTGCCGCCGCCGGTGCGGGATATCTCGGTGACCACCAGTGCCGGGACACTGTCCGCCAACACGGTGACGGTGGACAGCAGTGGTCAGGCCAGCCTGACACTGACCTCGGCGCCGACGCCGGGCACGGCAGTGGTGACCGCCACCGACCCGTGCGGATACCCCGTCACCACCACGGTGACCTTTGCCGGCTACGTGGACCTGAGCGTAAGCAAGGCCGCCTCCCCGCCACCCTATTCACCAGGGGGCACAATCACCTACACCATCACTTATAGCAACACCGGCAGTGCCCCCGCCAGCGGTGTGGTGTTGACCGAGACCATCCCTACCAGTACCACCGTCGTCGGCCCGCCTGGCTGGACGCAGGTTGGGAGCACCAACCAGTACACCCGGACTGTGGCGGACGTACCCGCCCTCAGCGGCCCGCAAATAGCCACCCTGGTGTTACGCATCGACGATGACTTGCCGGCCGGCGATGTGTCATTTACCAACGTGGTGGAGATCGGTGATGACGGCACCTCCGGGCCTGACTACAACCCGTCCGATAACGTCTTCACCCTCACCATCAGCGGCGGGAATCTGCCCGATCTGTGGGTGGTCAAAAACGACAACGTCGGCCCCGGCTCGCTGAGCGGTCCGATGGTCGGTGCCCTGGCCAACACGGAGGGTGGGCCGGAGATCCTGCAAATGATCCACATTATGGACAACTTCAGTGCGCAAGACGTAGCTGAGGGAGGGCTGATTACCTATACCATCGGCTACGGCAACAGCGCGCAGGGCACGGCCCCGGCCACCGGCGTCGTGCTCAGCGAAACGCTGCCCCTGTACACCACCTACGCCGGCCCGCCTTGTGGGGAGCCGGGGGGTTGGTGCCAGGTGGATAGCTCGCGGACTTACACGCATTTCGTGGGCGGCCCCCTCTATCCGAGCACCGGCGATTACATCTATTTCCACGTGCGGGTTGGTACTTCGCTGCCCTCCACGGTCACCGAGGTGATCAACACCATCTGCATTTACGGGAATGAGAACGACTTAATCCCCGAAAATAATTGCTCTACCGAGGAAACAGACGTGATCACCGGGACTTATGATCTGAGTGTGACCAAAGTAGAGAATACCATTTGCCCCAACCCCGGCGATGCCCTCAACTATCAAATCACCGTTCAAAACCTGGGTGCCAACGACGCCACCAACGTCGTCTTGCGGGAGGTGTTGCCGGCCAACACCAGCGCGGTTAACTTGCCTGGCTCTGGCTGGACGGATACCGGGGGCGGTATCTATACCTACGACCTGGGCGTCGTCCCCAGCGGGGCTGTCGCCACTGCCCAATTCTGGGTGCAAATCGATCCCAACCTGGAACCCAGCGTGGAATCGATCACCAACACGGTCAGTGTCCAAGCCGACGGAACTGATAGCGATCCTTCCAACAATAGTGATACCCTGGTCACACCTGTGGGCACCACGCCCGATCTGGCCATCACCAAGAACGACAATATCTTTGACAGGGTTGAGCCGGGTGGCACCATTTCTTACACCATTGCCTACGTCAATAACAGTCATCGCTTCGCAGCGACCAACGTGGTTATCACTGAGACACTGCCAGCCGGGACGGTCATCACCGGTCCCTCGATGTCCCAGTGGCACCGGGTTGGCTCTACCGATCAGTACACCCAGTTCATTGGGACGCTTGGCCCCAATGAGGCAGGTAGTACCGAGTTTATGGTTCAAGTCGACGATCCGTTCATGTTTGGCAGCGAAGTGGTGAACCTGATTGAGATCGGTGGCGCGGAAGTCGAGTGTAACACCGACAACAACTCCGCCACTGAGGAAACACCGGTGCTGGGCGCGGACGCCGCTGATTTAGAAGTATCCAAGGTAGATAATGTGCCTTTCTGCGCCGTTCCAGGTGACGTCATCCAATATACCATCACCTACACCAACAATAGCTATACCATCCCTGCCGAAAATGTCGTGCTGATGGAGACGATTGATACCGGCGCGGTGGCTTTCTTAGAGCCGCCTGAGTGGAGTCCCGTGGGTGGGAGTACCTATGCGCGCGTTCCGGTCCCTTCGACGGTAGACCCGCGTGAAGGAGGCGCTCTTGCCTTTGATGTCGAGATCGCCGATAGCATCCCACCTGGCCAGGAGTATATCACCAACGTGGTACGCATCGAAACCAGTAGCCCGGATTGGGATCCGGCGAATAATGAGTTTACGCTGTCCACTTACGCGCCCGAATGGCCTGACCTGTTTGTGATCAAAAACGACAACGTCGGCTCGATGGGAGTGACTGCTATGGCACACATCGATGCCCTCATCTCGCGGCTGACATTCTCGCCCGAGGCGTTGAGCGTGCTGGAGCAGAGCCGCAGGGGAGGCGAGATCAGTGCTATGGCCGAGTCGGTAGACCCCGGTGATACCATCACCTACACCATCATCCTGGGCAACATCGGACGCGTCCCGGCCAACGGCGTGGTACTGACAGACACCCTGCCTGCCGGCACCACCTTCGTTGGGCCGGGCTACTGGCAACAGGTGGGTAGCAGCAACCAGTACGTCTACTCGCTGAGCGCTCCTCTGGACGCCGGATATGGCGACATCCTGGAATTCATCGTCATTGTTGACGATCCCTTCCTGGCCGGTGACCGGGTCATCAACACCGTGGAAATCGGTGGTACCGAGCAAGAATGTGACACTGACGACAACACTTCCACCGACGAGACGCCGGTGACGGGCGCCACACCCTCAGGCGGATCCGTTTTCCTGCCCCTCATTCTCAAGAACTACCCTGAAGAGCTCCCGGAACCCACCCCCACCCCGACGCCGACACCGGCGCCGTTGGCCTGGGTGAGCGATGTTGCCGTGGATCCCGCCACCGACCGGGTCTTCGTCGCCAGCCCTCGCCAGGACCAGGTCCACGTGATTGACGGCCTGGCGGACGCGTACCATAGCAGCGTGGCTGTGGGACACGGTCCCACCGGCCTGGCGGTGCTGACGTCGGTCAGCCCCAGCAAGGTCTTCGCCGCCCATGCGTACGCCTATGACTACTGGCGGCCTGGCGTGTGGATGGTTGACGCCTCGAATCTGACCAGCCATAGTATGACGGATCAGGCTGGTTATATCGGGGCAGCGCCCATCAAGGTGGCCGTCGACTCCAGCGCCAATCGGGCCTACGTGTCCAACTACTATGACCGAATGGCGATTCTGGGCGCTGTGAACGAGAACCTGATCGCCTCGGTCCCCGAGCATAACTTCCAGGCTTCGTATGGTATCGACGTGAGCGAGGGGAATAGGCTGACCTACATAGCTGCCCGGGATACGGGCGAGCTGATCATCTTCGACGGCGTGCAAGCCGAGGCCGATCCGGGGAATTACAGCCCGTGCCACCACGCGCCGCCTGGCGCAGACAATTGGACGACCTCGCGCATCCTGCGCCTGGTCGGCGTCAACGAAGCCACGGGACATGTGTTCGCCACCTCGCCTCCAGATCCTAACAAATCGTTTCAGACCGACAGCAAGGTCTTCGTTCTGGATGAAGCCACGTTACTGGCCGAGACCGCAAGGCACGGCGGCCGGCCCTCTGCGGAAACCTGCCTGTGGAACTTTGGGATCACAGGGAACGACATTGACATAGCCGCCATCCCTGGCCCGGCCTGGGTGGCTACGCTGGATCTGCCCGGTGCCGTCTCGGCCGGTGAGGAAGGGCTCGCCGTCAACCCGGTCACCGGACGGGTGTACGTCACCGACGGTGCCGGCGACCAACTCTTCGTCCTCCAGGACAGCACCACCCCTGCCCAGATCAGCCTGGTGACCACCGTCCCTGTAGGCGACAATCCACAGGGGGTGGGTGTGAATGTGGAAACCAACAAGGTCTACGTGGCCAACGCCCGGAACACTAGCGCTCCCTACGGCACGCTGTCCGTGGTGAATGGAGCCAACAATACCTTGATCAAGACCATCAATCTGGGGCCCTGATCAGGGGTAAGTTGGGAAAACGTTCCAACCCAAAAACGCTCCCGCCGGATCCCTGTCCGGCGGGAGCGTTTGGCATCTTGGCTGATTGGCAACTTGCATTAAAGTCCAGAATTGGGATAATGAGCCTGATTGCAGTGAAATCACCATCCGAAAACCCCCACGGTCTTCAACGCGAACCGGGGGCGTTTCGCACCCGGGTTGCCGATAATGGTACAAAGAAACTATTGAAGACAACGAAGCGAATGGAATATACTGAATACAGTATATCTCTGTACGCTGCCGTAAGTTGGCCCGTTGCTACAATGCGCTCGAAACGTCCAGGGGTCCCCGCAAGATCCCTATCGGGTGATTCTCCTGCCAGAAGATTGATCACTTCAAAGATGACGTGAAATGCCAACCAAGCTACGACAAGCCATAAGTGCCATCAAGGCAGGGGATAAAGAAGTCAGCAAGCGGTTACTGGCTGAAATACTGGAGTCTGACCCGCAAAATGAAAATGCGTGGTTGTGGATGTCGGGTGTCGCTGACACCGACGAGCAGTGCCGGCAATGCCTGGAACGAGTGCTGGCCATCAATCCTGATAATGAGATAGCACAACGCGGAATAACGAGGCTTCAACACAAGCAGACGGCGCAACCTTCAGCGACTGTCTCTTCACAGACTGAAGCGCAAGCGAAACTGGCAGAACCTTCCCCGCTTCAGAAACTCAAGGCCACACCTTCCTCCGAGGAACGGCCTAAGGGTGACGAACCCAAGCCAATCGTCAGGCCTGTGGCGACCCTAAAACTTAGCAAACCGATAAAAGTATTGGTGGGTGTGGGAACGGCCTGGCTTATTCTGTATCCGCTCTTATTCATTGTGGTCTGGTTTACGATGTTCAGGGGGTTCATGTCTCTTGGCGAGGAGGCAGGCCCACCTGCTTTTATCACGTCCTTGTTCCCCGCAATTCTTCCATTGCATTGCCTGACAATAATTATTCAATTCGCATTGATGGCGTTTTATCTATTTCACGTCATTAAGAACAACGCGGGTTCAGATGTCCTCCGCGTCATTCTGGGGATTGGCGTATTTTTTATGCCATATGTTGCGATGCCCATCTACTTTTTCCTTTATATTTGGCCGCAACAGCCACCCAGGTGGGCTTCGGCAGAAGAATCCCGGCCAACATCGGGTGTGGTGTCTGAGTCAAGAAAGAGAGGTATCTCGAAGAGAAATGTCATAATCATTGGTGGGTCAATTGGAGTTGTGATCCTCGTAATTCTCATTCTGATATTGCTACCAACTGTGTTCCTGTGTAACTTAGGTCCCAGATTCATCCAAAACGAGGTTGATCTAGCCCTGGAAACAAGTGAGATCTACATCGATAGCCCCTGTCCTTTCCGGCGTAGAATTCATCTAACGAAGAATATCGACGGTAGTGCAAAGGTTGATGCATGGTCACCGTACGCGGCATGGTCACCGGATCGCAAGCGGGTCGTGTTCGTGGTGTCCGATTGGGAAAGACAAATCACCGATATCTTTGTAGTAACCCCCAACGGTAAGAAACACAGCCAGCTTACCCAAAACCAGGGGCGCAATTCATATCCCGCCTGGTCACCAGATGGCACCCGAATTGCCTTTCAGTCCAATCGCGATGGCAACCAAGAGATTTATTTGATGAACGCAGATGGTTCTAAGCAGATTAACCTGACGAGCAATGCTGCTGACGATGAGCGACCAAGCTGGGCTCCATCGGGTATCCAGGCTGTGTTCAGGCAGAACGCAATGGATGATTACATTGCGTTTACATCCTATCGTGACGGCGATGCTGAAGTCTACATCATGAACCTTGCCGATTACGCGCTTTATAACCTAACCAACGACCCCGAACGGGATGATCGACTCGTTACCTGGTTGGAGAACGGTAACATTTACTACGATTCGACACCTGCATCGGGTCCCCTCGGAGAAAAAACCAGTATCATAAATGATTTTCCAGCATCATAGTGCGTCATTTGAATTGCGCAGAAGAGGATGGAGCATCCAAGTGGTAAGTGAACAGCAGACGCCACGGTTCACCGTCATCCATAGGGACCCGGATGTCC
>DAOUMD010000024.1:0-12841 GCA_034412795.1 Anaerolineae bacterium | reverse complement strand
AAGGCGATAGGCGGAGCCCATGGCGATGTCCGGCCCCTGATCGGCGGCGAAGGCGGCCACCAGCTTGGCCGAGAGTTGGGCCGCGTCCTGAGTTACCCACTCGACTTCCACGTTGGGATACATCTCGGCAAACGCGGCATCGAGTTCGGCGATGGCTTCATTCCAGGCTGCGCCACTGTCGTACCATACCGTCACTTTGCCCGACATCTCCTCAGGAGATGGTGGAGCCTCCTCGGCGGGCGCTTCGGTAGCAGCCGGCGGCGCCTCCGTCGCAGCGGGCGCACCACACGCGGCCGCCATCGTGGCCAAAAGCGCAATAACAATCAGCAGATACAGCTTCTCTTTCACTTGGGTCCTCCTTTTCTTAATCCTCTTTGATAAGACAGCGTACAGCAAATGCTATTCCACTAACTCCGACGGAATTTAGACCTTTTCTGGCACCCCCTTTCTGTCCCAGTTCACAAAGCACTTCTAACCGGGTAAAACTCGCCGGCAGAGGCCTACAACGGGCTTTAATCGACTTGGGCCAGCGACCCTATTCATCCAATGCTTCTCCACGTAAGGCCTTTTCTTTCCAAACTGGCTTGTCATCAAAAACCCAGCCGGCTGGAGATATGATCCATAGTACCTGTAAGGGTGTATTGTGGGGATTCTTGAGGCTATGGTAGACATGAGGTGGGAGGAAGACAGCATCCATTGGCCCGATTTCCCATTCCTCACGATCGTCACCGACGGTGACGACGCCGTTGCCACTCAAGCAAAAGAATATCTCTTCTTGATCATCGTGAGCGTGCCCTGGTTCACAAGTTCCTTTTGGTTCGACAATCACCATACCGAAGGTCAGGTGCTCCGATCCTATGGTGGTCGGGTCTACCAGCTTGTAATTGACACGCTGGTGGAGGGTAAGAGGTTCCACATCGTGGGGATTGATCTTTACTGGCTTTCTAGCAGACAATTTAACTCTCCCTTCTTGATTTTGCTAGAGATTGAATAACGAGAATCTTGTTAGGAAGGTCAGGCCAGATGTGATTGCTCAGGGTAGTCGCACCAATTCCGTACTGGCTTGTCGGCAGGTCGGCATTCCGAAAAGACCCGGCGCCAGGTTGGCTTTTGCAGAGAGAATCGGCCCACATTAGAGCCATGCGGTGAGCTACCGAGCATCGCCCAAGCTCTTTATAACGATTGGCCTACCGTGATTGCTTAATCCTCAATTGCTTCAAGTGAGACGCCGCTGGACACCCGTAATTTCAACATCGGCTGAAAAACTATTCTTTGCGGTATCCAAACCTGCTCTTCCGGCAGGCTAATTCTGTGAAGAAGTATCTCTGTCCCCTTTTGACCTATCTCGTAGGCAAGCTGCGTCACTGTGGTCAAAGGAGGGTCTACAAAAGGGGCAAACTCGATGTCGTCATAACCCACCAGGGCTATATCTTGCGGTACGCGCCACCCCAATTCACGTAGTGCCTTCAGTACTCCGATGGCCAGGAGATCGCTGTAAGCGAAGACAGCCGTCGGCCGAGGAGAGATCGTCGGTATGATCGTTTTAGCCTGCTGATATCCTCCTTCGAGTCTCAAGTTACATTGTAACACCAGTTGGGGATCAAAGGGGATACCATATTCCTCCAATGCCTGGCAGTATCCAGCTAAACGATCACGCACGCTGGAAATCTGCTCGGCTCCAGTTAAGTGCACAATGCGTCGATGGCCTAACCCACACAAGTGGACTGTGGCTTCATAAGCCCCCTGGCGGTTGTCATTGAGGACGCAGTCTACTCCAAAGCTTTCCAGATAACGATTTAGCAGAACAAAGGGGATATTTTCTTGCTGCAATTCGCGAAGGGGAAGGAGTCCGGTTCTAATAGACGTAATGAGCATCCCGTCCACTCGTTTCTCACGCAGCATTTGGTGAGCACGGACTTCCTGGTCGGGTTGCTCGTTGGTGTTGCAGAGAATCACGCCAAACCCGTGCGCGCTGCACACGTCCTCCACGCCACGGATGAGTTTGGCATAAAAGGGGTTGGCGCTGTCGGCAACAATCAGACCTAGCGTCTTGCTATCTCCACTGGCCAGAGCTCGGGCATGGATATTGGGCGCGTAGTTGAGCTCGTGAGCAATAGCCAGAATGCGTTCTCTTGTATCTTTGCCAATGTCTGATTTGTTGTTCAGCGCGCGCGATACGGTGGTCAGGGAGACGCCGGCCTTCTTGGCGATGTCCTTCATGGTTGCGCTCATTGCTACCCTACCAGCCATTAAACTCGCTAACTTGATCTCCATTGATGCTGTCCGTAAGCGGTTACGGAAGCGCTAACGCTATTCTAGCACGATCTGATCCGTATGTCAATTCCCCTGGCTGTTTTTTTAAGGTTGTAGAAGACGCCTGCTGCTTCACTCTTTTTCACACTGCCAACCTACGACTGTCCTGCGCTACCAATTGGGGCTCAATTGATGGAAAGCCTACGTTAAGCATACGTTTGCCCGATTTAGTACTCCGTGTCCATTGATCTTTGATCAATCATAGTTTATTCTGGTGCAAAGATTCGGTCGCAAACGCTGAACACCAACCTCGGTCAGCGCCGCTATCAAACTTCCTCTCCATCCATAACCACCGGTCTGACCAATCAAATCGGGATTTCCAGACAGCTATCGATGATAGTTGTTGATATCGAGCTCTTTAAAATGAAATAAGGAGACCATCGAGAAACTGTGGAAGGTCAAGAATCGTTTCCCTGGCGCTTCGTCCAATTGGACCAATACGCCAGACCTGTGGCGCCTGCCAGCAAAGCTGTGCGTGAGGGGATACTGGGGCTCCTCAACCATCTGCGTATGCCGGAAAGAGCAAACGGTGCCTTCCTGGTGCGGGCCGACTTGACGTCTGTACCGGCCTACCTGATGGAACGAGTCGCAGCGCAACCTGATTGGACCGCGCCGGCCTTGGGATTGGACCAGGCACTGGGGACTTGGACCACAGAGCCGCAGCCCGCCACCCCCATCCAGGTGGTTGTTGGTGCTCCTCACAGTGGCATTCCTTTGGCGCTGGCTGCCTGGGCAAAAGAAAAGGGGTGGCGGCTGGTAGTCGCGCCATCTTATGAACAAATTCTGGAGGGCGGAGAGGCGTGGCTGGAGCAGTTTTCTCACGATCCGGAAAAGCCCTTGTTGATACCCAGATTTGAACAGCTTTATCTTCGCCATCACGCCGGTCTGTCTCTGGTGCGCCGGCTGCTGGACTGGTTGTGGAGCACCAAACACCGTTGCCTGATTGGCTGTGACAGTTGGGCCTGGTCCTATCTCAGCCAGGCATTGCAAATTGACACGCTTGTGCCGTCCCCCCTTACGCTAGCGCCTTTCAACCACCACCACCTGCGAACCTGGCTACAGGAGCTGGCTTCTCGTTCAGAGCGGTTTGGAGTCGTATTCCGGCAGACTGACAATGGCAATTTCGTCTTGCCACCTGGAGTCAACGCAGAAAGCGGAGAAACTGGGGAAGTAACCGACTACCTGAAGCACCTTGCCGCGTTCAGCCGGGGTATCCCCGGAGTGGCATGGGTGATCTGGCGATACAGCCTGCAATATGAAATCGACGAGGCTGTGGAGATGAAGGCCCAAGAGACGGCGGAGCAGGACCGGTGCCTGACTATGTGGGTAAAAACCTGGTCTCAACTGGATCTACCGGCACTGCCACGTCCTGTGGCCCAGCCGCAGTTGTTTGTTTTGCACACGCTGCTGCTTCACGGAGGTCTCGCGATAGAGGCATTAACCCAGGTATTGCCCCTCTCGGCGACGGAGGTGATGGAGAGTATCCATCGCCTGCGTGCAGGGGGGGTGATCGAGACGGTCGGGGATAGAATTCAGGTGACTGCCATGAGTTACGCTATTGTGCGCAAGGTTTTATTTCGTGAAGGCTATCTGGTGGACGCAATTTAGGAAGTTGACATGGATGTTGAATCGGGTCTATCTCAATTCTTCATAAGCCCGGATCAGATCAATTTTGCAAGCATTGCTTTGATCTTTGTTTTCGCCTGGCTATTTACCAGCCTGATTGAACGCTTTCTACCCCGCCTGGCGGAAAGAGTTCCGGGCCGCATGCGGCTGTATATCTTGCCCTCAGTTCCCTTGCTGCGGCTCTTCATCTTGGTATCGACGATTACCCTGATCGTTTTCCAGGTTATCAATCCTACGTTTGAAGGCCTGGTGGCATTTTTAGGTGCTGCCGGTCTGGCCATTGGCTTTGCCTTTAAGGATTATGTCAGTAGTCTGGTGGCAGGCATCGTGGCTGTCTACGAACGACCATACCGACCGGGTGACTGGGTGGGGATCGATGGTGTCTATGGCGAGGTGAAATCGATCGGACTGCGGGCGCTGCGCTTGGTCACCCCGGATGACACCGTAGTCATAATTCCACACCTAACGATGTGGAATACCAGCATCCACAATGCCAACGATGGCCAACGTGATCTGCAATGTGTGGCTGATTTCTATTTGCATCCCGATCACGATGCCGTTCTGGTGAGGGAGAAATTACGCGAGGTGGCTTTAACTAGCCCGTATGTCCAATTGGAGCGTCCGATCAGTGTGGTCGTGGCAGAACAGCCGTGGGGAACCCATTACCGGTTGAAGGCTTACCCGATTGACAGTCGAGATCAGTTTCAATTCACGAGTGACCTGACTGTGCGCGGAAAACAAGCACTGTCTTTACTGGCGGTCAAGGCGGCCGTCGTGTTACCCATAAATGGTCTGCCTGCCAATTGATAGCTCTCGGGTGACCACAGCCTCCACGCCGAGTTGGTCAGGTCCCGTCAGAAGCTCGGCGACGTCCACGTCGTTGGGGTTATCCAGCTCAGGACTCAATGTTGAACAGGCGGCCATCGTGGCTTCGCATATACAGTGCAGCAGTAGCCCATTCAACATCGTTTGGCATTCTAAGGTCCAATCGCTTGCGTGCTTCTGCAAGGGCTGTGTCTACGGGATATCCTTCAGATAGTGCGCAGTAAAACTCGCGCGAGATTACCTCTGCAGCTTCGTTTGAGATCGGAAATTGCATTGCAATCACCGCTGGTACACCGCCGGTCTGGACTATTGCACCTGCCAGGCTTGAGAGCAATTGACCTTCGACGATTGTTGCGCCGTGGCAAATGTTGAGCATAGCCAGGCGTAATGAGCGTGCATCACGTATTAGTCTACTCAGCCCCTGACTATCCACCGGATAGCTGTCTCCTTGCTCATCTTCCAGGATTAGTATACCGGCCTTTTCCTGGGGATCGTAGCGCCCGTGTCCGATAAAATGTAAAATGTGATAATCTTCTCGGAGAACGTCGAAGAGGTCTCCGGGTTTCGCGTGGTCGACAAAGCGTACTGTAACGTCTCCTCGACACTGGATGCCATCAAGTGCAGTTTGTATAAGCTCTTTCTCTGTTTCTACCTCCACAGGTGGCAAATCGATGGGGGTAGCAGAGACGACCAGTAGCCGTAGCGGAGGTTCTACGCGTAGACTTCTTAGAGTGCCACGGGGCATTTCGATGAAGCGCACTATAGGTGTCTGTCTTGATAAGGCCAGGAAATCACCTTCTGTTGGATCATAGAGAAACTCCCACGGGACGCCTAATAGGCCGGGATCTGTCCGTATTCTGATGCGTAATCCCTTGTCGTCCTGTAACGTGTATTCTCTGCTACGATCATATACTGTTTTCACGTCGTCGCTTACTATGGTCCGGAATAGACGCATGCCGAATTCGCGCACGGATGGCAGTTCTAGTCCATCTTGCCCCATGGGTCTAAATAGAATCTGTTCCTCTATCTTAACCCAGGAGACCGCAGGTGTGGCCTTTGCCTGCCCTGCTGGAGAGTTGAAAACTCGAATCTCCTGAGGTGTCACCAGGATATCGAAGTCTAAATACTCCATAATCCCAATCTGTTTATTTTCCTGCCGAGGTTGCCGTTGGGCCTTCTGCAAATACGTCTGCACGGCCCTGTGTACACATTCTCTGAATCCACTATCTATAGGCTTCGTGATGTAGTCAAATGCTCCCTCTCTCTGTGCCTTCATCGCGATATCGCGGCTACCATAGGCGGTAATGGTAATTACCAACGTATCAGGGGCGATACTCTTTGCCCGGCGCAGAACTTCAAAGCCGCTAAACTCATCTTGGTATCCGAACAAGCGCAGGTCAGCCACGATAACGGCAAACGTCTGACGAGATAGCAGGTCAAGGGCTTGGTCAACCGTGCGCGTGGACACAAGTTCGTAATCCAGATCTTGCAGTTGTTCTCGGTAAATCTCTAACCAGTCAACATCGTCTTCAACGAGCAGAATCCGGACGTGTTCCACGCATCAGCCTCCTTGCGCTACAGCGGGCAAACGTACTGTGAATGTGGTACCTTGGTCAACTTTGCTTCTGACTTCTATCTCACCATGCAGCCTGTCCACGATTCGCTTGACGACGGATAAGCCGACTCCACCTTCCTTCCCTGGTCGTGTAGTGAAACCGAGTTCAAATATCTTCTCGAGTTTCTCGGGCGGAATGCCACACCCGTTATCGGTAATGCCGATCTCTACCCACTGCTCGGCGTTTTGGGCACGTAAGCCCAGACTGGGAGACTGGGTGCGAGCCACAGCGTGTAGGGCGTTCAAGATCAAGTTCATCAAAATCTGTTGTACGCCTAGCTCCGTTGCCCATACCATACGCAAGTCCTCGGCTAGATCCCGTTTAAGTTCCACGCCTTGCGGTGGAAAATACTTCTCAAGCATCTCTAACGTACCATCTATTAGTGGTTTGATCTGTATAGGTGTCAGAGTTGGTTCGAAGTCTTCGCCAATAGACATGAGATTGCGCACAAGAAGCCGACAGAATTTACAGCTTCTGCTGATCTTGAACAGACGGTCATTAAGGATAGATTCTTGGCCATTAGCACCGAGCAGAGTATCGGCGGTTGTCTGAATAATACTTAGCTCATTGAATAGTTCTCCGGCAACCGTTTGAAACAACCGGGCCGGTACTTCGGGTGAATCTTCCTTGGGTGCCTCAGTCTTATCACACAACACATCGAGTTTTTCCTGTAGATCGGCTAATTCTCGTTCCAAATCACGGATTTCATTCTCCAAGAAACGGATTGGAACGATTTCTCTCTTGGGGGCCTGGGCCCTGGGCAGAGCAAGACGAGAGTATTCAACATACTTGCCCTCGGCCGTTATCTCTAGATAACCATTGTGTCTTCTCACCACCTTTTCGGCTACGTATAGCCGGGGCTCAAAAGCTCCAAGGTGAGATTCCATTAGCCTGGGGCCAGACTCAACATGGCCGGACTGCACCCCCTCAGAATTTGAGCGTTTAAGTGCAGGGGAAGAATCGACGGTGATTTCTATCCAATCTTGATTTGGACAAAGCTGCAACTCGATTTTGGTTTGAGAGGGTCCCATGCTCTCTCCAATGAACTTGAGAAGGTTCACCAGTGCCATCTCCACCTGAAATGGATCTGCATAACATGCTATGGGCTCACTGACGTCCGCCGTTTCAATTAGGCAGGCGATCTTTGGCTCGACAAGTGAGATTGCGTCATCAATAGTTTTATCGAGTCTCATCAAGTCAGGCTTACATACGCCTATGAACCGAATCTCGGAAAGGGTCTCGAGCAGAATCTTGGCGTAACGATTAGCGCGCTGTATTCGCGCCAGACTTTCTTCATCACATCCGGTCAAGCGTATTACGTGTAAGCCAATAATTTCTAATCCATTTCTCATATCGTGAATGATGCCTGTGGCCCATTTGCCGAAGCTTTCAATGCGTTCTACAACCTCGCTTGTGTAGGCTAGCGCGTATACCCTGTCCCTAAGCTGATTCCGTTTCACAACGAGCGTCTCAATTTCTCCAACGAGTGCATCCCTATGAGAATGCCTGAGTTCCAAAATAGCTTTAGCTATCTCTCGTACGTCGGAAAATGGTCCGTCGGCAGACGTCAACACACCCATCGAGAGGCTTATCAATGGTGCTTCACATTTTGTTCCATTGTGCTGGGTATAGATTATGTAACCGCGCTCAAGCGTAATAGGGTCGTAAACGGTGGGCAGACCGTGGTCAAAGCGCCTGCGGAATTCAGTTCTGATGGGCTCGATAGTTGAGTGTACAGTGATGACCAAGAAATCATCGCTGCTTGTGTGGCCAATGAAGTCATTTAGGGTGCCGTGGGCCTCTACCGTTTCATTGAGATTCCTGGCTACAAAGCGCAGAAAGTTGTCGCGAGCACCGGCATCTTGTGTCTTCACGAATGTATCTAAATTGTGAATGGAAATATAGAGCACTGCCCAATCGTCACGAGTGATCAGTTGCTTGAGTTGCTCTTCGATGAATTTCGCGCTGGGCAATCCGGTGGTGGCATCAGTCAAGCTCCCCCGTTGTGCGCGACGGATAACATTTTGCACTCGCAACTTAAGTTCCTCGAAGTCATAGGGCTTGGTAATGTAATAGTCGGCCCCTAACTCCAGGCCGGTAACCATGTTGCTATGCTCGTCTTTATGTGTTAAGAAAATGATAGGGATGTGGCTCGTGCGTAGGTCTGCCCTTAGTTCTCGACATACATCATAGCCATCCATACCGAGTAGCATTATATCGAGCAATACCACATTAGGTAGGTTGCTGCGGCATACCCCCAACGCTTCTTCGCCGTGCATCGCCGTCAACACTTCGTACCCCTCCATCTCGAAGTAGTTGCGCAGCAATATGATCGCGTGCAGGTCATCTTCGACAACCAAGATGCGGCCTTTGCTCACCGTTTCCGTTGGAGATATGTCGGCTGTGGCTTGTGTCAAGCTACTGTGACTTGATTCTGAGCTTGGCAAATCCGCCACACTATCGGAAAGACTTGGTGCTGGGTACCATTGGCTCACACCTACCGTCCGGTGTCGTGCTTCGGCAGCCAATGTGCGGATATCGGTGAAAAGGCCATCTGCGGCTGTCAACACGCCGATGGATAGGCTCATCGACGGTGCTTGTTGTTGATTACCTTCATGATCATTGTAGACGGCGTACCCTTGCTCGCGGGTAGTGAAATCGTAAAAGGTGGTCACCCTTTGATTAAAGCGACGAGAAACCTCAGCTTTAATGGCCTCGGCAGCAGCGGGTACAGTGATGATTATGAACTCATTGCCACTGGTGTGGCCTATGAAGTCGTCAGGGGTACCACACGCTTCGACAGTCTTGTTAAGATTCATCGCGATAAAACGCAAAAAGTCATCTTGGGCAATGATATCCTGCGTGCTGATGAAGGCGTCTAGGTGGTTGATGACTATGTGGAGCAATGCCCAGTCATCCGAAATGATCAGGTGTTCGAGTTGTTCATCGATGAGCTTCGTGCTGGGAAGTGCAGTAGTGGGATGAGTCAGGCTAATCGCTTCCGCCCGGCGTATGACGGCTTGAACACGAAGATTGAGTTCTTCGATGTCGAAGGGTTTGGTAATATAATCATCCGCGCCTAGTTCCAATCCAGCGATCTTTTCACTGCGTGCATCTTTTTGGGTGAGGAAGATGATTGGAATGTGGCTGGTGCGCAAGTTTCCTCGCAACTTGCGGCAGACATCGAAGCCGTCCAAATCGGGGAGCATAATATCAAGGATCACCGCGTTTGGCTGTTTATTGTGGCATATCTCTAACGCGTCATTGCCTCGTGCTACTGCCAGCACTTCATACCCTTGCGAGTTGAAGTAAAGGCATAGCATCTGAGAGATATCCAGGTCGTCTTCTACCACCAATATTCGACCTTGACTCACCCCAATCTCCCATGAATGGTTTCACTACCCAGACACTTTGCAGAATGAAGCGATATATCAGAACCAGTTGAGCCGAAGCGAGCGTCCTCAGCCTCTCGAAGGTTGCTCGCGGGGGCTCCTTCGACAGACTGAGGATGCCTCCGTTCGCTTAGGTGAAAGAGTGTCCGGTAGTGAATGATATGGTTGGAGGAACTTTCAATGAACTATGTGATGGCTTTATTGCCTGCCGTTGTGCTTCGAAAATATCTGCCGCTATGGCGTACTGGGCTCAGTTTCACTGCGTGGGTAATGCACTAAGGATTGAGAATTAAATAACTCCCTCAAATGCAAGTGAAATACTAGCTTGATTCAGTCGGCCAGGTAGTGTTGACATTTGCGCATTCCCGGAGATGCATTTGGTTATCTGTTTCAGGGTTCTCAGGCGCAAAGACTCAAATGTCAACACGGCCTAATGGGTAAGTTATTAAATCCTTAGTCCTAATCGATGATTCATAGAGGACTTTCGTCTTCAGGCTTGTCCAAGAGCACCTGCCGAGAGCGCCCACCTCCTTCATCAGGGCCGATGATCCCCTGCTCTTCCATCATGTCGATCAACCGCGCGGAGCGGGCGTAGCCGATACGCAGCCGTCTTTGCAACAGCGAAATCGAGGCTCGGTTGTGGGAGCGAACGACCTCAATCGCCTTGGGGAGCAGATCGTCCTCTTGCTCAGCCGCCTCGACTTGGGCCTTAAAATCCGCCCAGAGGGGTTGCTGGACGGCAGGGGAGGTAGGAACCGTAGGTGCAGAAGCTGCCGACGAGGGTTGGGATGCCTCGTCCACGACATGTGATCCTTTCCAAAAACGAACCAACCGGGCCAATTCTCGGTCCGAGACAAACACGCCTTGTAGTCGCTGCAATTTGCTGCTGTCGGGGGCCATAAAGAGCATATCACCGCGACCCAGCAGCCGCTCGGCTCCGGGTGTATCCAGGATCACCCGAGAGTCGATCTGGCTGGTGACTGCAAAGGCAACGCGTGCCGGGAAGTTGGCCTTGATGAGCCCAGTGACCACGTCCACCGACGGGCGCTGGGTGGCGATGATCAGGTGGATGCCAGTCGCTCGTGCCATCTGGGCGATGCGGGTGATGGTTCTCTCTACCTCGTCGGGAGCCACCATCATCAAGTCGGCCAGCTCATCGATCACGACGACGATATACGGCATGATTTTTTCGCCTTTGCTGGTCATCAGCTCGTTGTAGGCGATCAGATTACGCACGCCGAGACGAGAGAACACCTTATAGCGCCGGTCCATCTCCCGCGTTGCCCATTTCAGTACGTCCACCACGCGTTCGAGCTCGACCACTACCGGGGCCAGCAGGTGCGGAATGCCGTTGTAATTGGTCAGTTCCACCATCTTGGGGTCAATCATTAATAAGCGTAGCGTTTCGGGGGTGTGGGTGGTCAGAAAGCAGGAGATGATAGCGTTGATGCACACACTCTTGCCAGATCCGGTTGCGCCGGCGATGAGCAGGTGAGGCATAGAAGCCAGGTTGGCTACCACTGGTTGGCCAGCCACGTCACGGCCCAGGCCGAACTTGATCGCAGATCGGTCAGTCTGAAAAGTCTCCGACTCCATAACGCTCCGCAATGAAACCATCGACGTGGTTGCGTTCGGAACCTCGATGCCCACGTAAGGCCGGCCTGGGATGGGGGCTTCGATGCGAATCGGTGCCGCAGACAACGCCAGGGCCAGGTCGTTGGACAGAGCCACGATACGCGACACTCGGACCTTGCGTGGTTTGCCTTGAGCATCTTTCTTTTCCAGGAAGCCTGGCTCTATGCCAAACTGGGTGACGGCCGGGCCTGGGTTGATCTCGCGCACTTTGGCCTCGATGCCAAAGCTGGCCAGCGTCTCTTCGATGATCTTTACCCGCTGGCGGATCTCCTGCTGGCTTGTCTCTTGCTCGATCCCTTCTTCGAAGATACCTTCCAGCGGCGGCAGTCGCCAGCTCTGGGCGCCCACTACCCGCGGGAACAGCATCCCAGGGGGCGTCGTTCTTGTTGCCTCCCCTGGAGGGGCTGGAGGATACCCGGTAGCTGCTGCTTGGACCCCAGCACCTGGCCCTTCCAGTGATGTATCCAACTCTTGAGAAATGGGAACCTCTTGATGAGAAGGTAACACTCGATCCAGAAGACCGGATGGCCGAGCTTTATCGTCTGGCAGAGGTGAGACCGGCTGGTGATTGAGCGTCGCCAGGGCGCGCCGGCGCCGCCAGTCACTGATCTCATCCTGTGCATTGCGCACCATGTTCATCAGCTCGGCCAGCGATAGACCTGAGATAAGAACGAGACCCAGGGTGGTAAGCGCCATAATAATCACAACGCTGCCTGCCACCCCGACCGCCGTGATAAGTAACTCCCCTGCCATCCAGCCTACGAGCCCACCACCGCCTGGTTCTTCGAAGTCCTCAAAGCCTGCGCCGGGTTTGATCAGATGGAAGATCATCAGGAGCACCAGGAACAGCAATAACGCGCCAACCGGCTTTTCCCACTTTTCTTGAGGTTCTTCTGTGGCAAAACGACGCAGCAACCAGACACCCAACGCTGCCATGGCTACGGGAGCCAGATACATCCCCCAACCGATCAGGCCACTAAGAAGACGTAGCCATCCCTCTGTGAATGCGCCTCGGCTGATGGAGAGCAGGCTCAGCGTCGTGAGCAGCGCGAGCGCCAACAGAACCAGCCCGATGATTTCGGGTCGGAAGGTTGGGACAGGCTGTTGTTTCTTAGAACTTCGCTTGGCCATTTCGTCAGCAGCCAGTATACGGTAGTCAGTAGTCAGCAATCAAGGGGCGTCAAACCAGCGTGGACGAATCCCGCTGGTAATTTGCCTGCTGGATAAAGAGTCTTGCGTACTTTAGCACATACGTTCGCTTGTTGCAACCTATTATAACATAAAATCTATACAAAATAAAGAGCGGAGGTAACTACTTTGACAATGTCACATTAACATAAAAGCGGGGTTTACGAGCTCCGAGCAGGTCCGAGACCGGTGCTCTCGGCGGCAAATGTCGTGTTATGAACATGGATCAGCCGAAAAACGCCGTTT
>DAOUMD010000023.1:0-13703 GCA_034412795.1 Anaerolineae bacterium | reverse complement strand
CAGCCCCAAATGTCATCTGAGTGGGAGGATGCTTGGACTAACCGCACCCCTAACTGGAAAACCGATTTATCTGGTTGGCTACGATGTCTGTAAAGAGTCTGGGTGACGAAGTAGGTAAAGGATACAGTAACGGGTATTTGCGGATATACATCCGCCGATTATGGGTTGCAGATACATATCTGCAACCATCAGGCCGAGTAATTACTTTCCGTACTGCCTCACTCGTCACACGTCACTTCAAAACGAATGGCAAGTACGACTTAAACTCGATAACGGAGATCTTGGCCACGAACGCGTCGTAGTTGCCGTTGTAGGTCAGGTCCGGTCCCTCGGTCGCGGGGAAGGAGGCTTCGGTCGAGCCGGTGCAGCCGACCACGTAGGCGTCCCCCGCCGCGTCCACCGCAATATCCCAGGCCCCATCCGTGGCGCTGCCGCCGATGTAGCCGGCGTAGCCTAACCCCGTGCCATCCGCCTTCACCTTGGCCACGAACCCGTCATAAAAGCCGCCGTTGTAGGTCAGGTCGGGGCCGGCCGTCACGGGGAAGGAGGTTTCGCTCGAGTTGGTGTCGCCGACGACGTAGGCGTTGTCCGCCGCGTCCAGGGCGATGCGATAGCCATATTCCTCGCTACTACCGCCGATGTAGCCGCAGTAGTCCAAGCCGGTGCCATCCGCCTGCACCTTGACCACGAACGCGTCGTAGTCGCCGTTGTGGGTCAGGTCCGGTCCGACGGTCACGGGGAAGGTGGCTTCGGTCGAGTCGGTGTCGCCGACGACGTAGGCGTTACCCGCCGCGTCCACCGCAATGCCCCCGCTATAGTCGTCGCCAGTGCCACCGATGTAGCCGGCGTACACCAACCCTGTGCCATCCGCCTTCACCTTGGCCACAAAGACATCGTCGCCGTCGTTGTGGGTCAGGTCCGGTCCCACGGTCACGGGAAAAGAGGTTTGGGTCGAGTCGGTGTCGCCGGTGACGTAGGCGTTGCCCGCCGCGTCCACCGCAACAGCCCAGGCCGTGTCCCAGCCGCTGCCGCCGATGTAGCCGCAATATTCCAGACCTGAGCCATCTGCCTTCACCTTGGCCACGAACGCGTCATAGGCGCCGTCGTTGTAGAAGAGGTCCGGTCCTTTCGTCACGGGGAAGGTGGCTTCGCTCGAGTCGGTTTCGCCGACAATGTAGGCGTTGCCATCCGCGTCCAGGGCGATGTGGTGTCCATAGTCGTCGCCATTGCCACCGATGTAACCGCAGTAGTCCAGACCTGTGCCATCTGCCTTCACCTTGGCCACGAACGCGTCGTAGCCGCCGTTGTGGCTCTGGTCCAGTGTGCCCATCATGGGGAAGGAGGTTTCGCTCGAGTCGGTTCCGCCAACAACGTAGGCGTTGTCATCCGCGTCCACCGCAATGCCCCAGCCATATTCGTCGCCGGTGCCGCCGATGTAGCCGGCGTACACTAACCCTGTACCATCCGCCTTCACCTTGGCCACAAAGACATCTTCGTTGTCGTTGTAGGTCAGGTCCGGTCCGACGATCTCAGGGAAAGAGGCGTCGGCCGAGTAAGTTTCGCCGACGACGTAGGCGTTGCCATCCGCGTCCACGGCTATGCCTTCACCTGCATCCCAACCGCTGCCGCCGATGTAGCCGCAATAGACCAGCACGGCCGGGTCTATCACCAGCGGCAGGTCGGGATCGTATGCGCCCACGTCGAAACCATAGGTCGTGGCATCGTCCAGCACATATTCCACCTCGACCGGCACACGTTCCCCGTCCACTTCTTGATACGCCACAGGCGCCTCATCCTGGAAACCACCAGCGGGGGTGCTTACCTCCAACTGTCCCCCATCGTTCACACGCAAGGTCGCGCCGCGATACGCCAGCCGGATCTGCGCCGGGTCTGCGCCCGGCCGGACGACGAACTCGTACTTGAGCCGATTGACCGTGCCGCCGTACACCAGATCAATATCATCCCATAAATCGCGGTAAACGATTTGGGCGTAGGTCGGCAGCCCGGTGTGCCACTCCTCGCGCCTTCCCTTGAAATACGAGATCGTCGCATCGGTCTGCTCTTGTCCGATGGGGCGCACGGGATTCGCCTCCACAAAGTCAAGATTGACGATCCAGCGACCGCTCTCCCAACCTTCCTCTGGAGAAAGGTTGAGGGTGAAATCAGCCAGCGCGAAGGTAACACCCTCCGAGGTGAAGTAAAGCGTCTTGTCACTGCCCTGGACGTAGTACGCGATGCGAGCGTCCATCTGCCCCTGGTTGGCGATGAAGTAGAGAGGCATCTGGCCCCAATCGGTTTGAACCCCTATCGTCGCGGGCGTAGTTGGCGCAGATGGTGCAGATAGTGTCAGCGCTATGACAAGCAAAAAGATCGTTGAGAGCAAGTGTTTCATTGACATGGTTTTTACTCCTGTTTGGTTAGTGCCGTGGATTGCTGCCTAACTATTTACTAGCGAAGCTTTGCCTCAAATCAAACTGACGAGAGGCCAACCATCCCCCCACAGACGGAAAGGAACACGGACAACAGAAAGAAAAAGGAAGATGGGGCCATGTTTCTTTCTGTCCGTGAGGAAAACTTGACTCAGTTGTCAAGAATTAAAATTACTACTCAGGCGGTAAAAATGGCCTAAGTAGCACCTAAACCGCCCCCCTCCCCCCAATCCTGGAGGAGGAAACCGTGCTATTCCTCCTCCAGGATTGGGGGGGGTAGGGGGGCGGCTGAGTAGTTACAATTTTGTTTAGTTTTTCGTATTCAGTTCAGTAACACTATAGCATACTTTCTGGACAATTACGGTTACAAATTGGTTACAATGGTCAGGCCGGCCCGGCTTACGTCTGCCAGGCATCGATCTGACGTGTATACTGCCTATCACATCACATATCTGATATCCTGCTAGTACACCAAGGGGGAAATGAGCTTATAGTTAGTTTTGCTCTGAGGGGATTGCCAAATCCTCGATTTAGGCGCAAAAGGCCGGGGTTTGCCAATCCCTGGCAATCAAATAACTGTAGTCCAGTCATTCAAGATTCTTCTGTCCTACTTGCTGATTCTCCCCTGTTATTTCGTGTGCATATTCAGGGTATAATGCTTCCATACAATCTGGACAAATGCTGTGGCTGAAAATTGTATCCGAATGTTCACTGATATAACTCTCAACTTGCTGCCAATAACCACGGTCATCTCTTACCTTTTTGCAGTTTGCACATATAGGCAAAATCCCTTTTAGTACTTTTACTTCGGCCAGGGTTGCCTGAAGTTTAACATTCAATTCCTCTGCCACCCGTTTTGCTCTTACGATCTCTCGCCACCGCCGTACTGAAAACACAGCAAGAGCAATTACCAGGAAAATGAAGGTTATGATCAGCTCATCAAGTTCCCATTGTTCGTATCGATGGGCAAAACGCACTACGTTTTCTAAAATATCATACTTTTTTGCGAGCAAAAAAGTGATTATCGCCCCCACCATGATAATAAGTAAGTCAAAGAAAGATTTCGACTTTTTCAAAAATGAGACAATATTCATGAGACGATCCCCATCAGTCGTTTGATTTCTGAAACTGTGTATTCACGTCGGTGCGATGCTTCCGCCGAAGTCTACACTAAAACCAAGAAACATCAACTCCCACCGCACCCAGTGCCGGGCGTGAGCGCCACCCTACTACGGCAGGCGCCTGGTTCTCAATCCTTTCGACGGGCTCAGGACAGGTGTCGGAAGCGAGGATGGAAAGGACGTGGGGCCGGAGTACGAGAAGGTAGAGACCCAAGGAGGTCAGGTCTTATGCCAGACGTGGAATCACGGACTGAGGACTGGCAGACACCGCCCTGGAAGGATATTCAGCGGGCGGTGTCAATCACCAGCGGCAGGTCGGGATTGTATGCGCCACTACGAGATCATCACGATTGTCAGTACTACTATCAAAAGCCCAGACAAGTTGCCATCGGATGTATTGGCGGACGAGCTTTTCCAAATGCAATGGCCCTACTACTGCCCCCTCAATAACTGCGTATCACGAGAGGCAGGTAAACACGCCTGAGATTCACCCACGCCGTCAAGGTCGTAGACGCGCCATACTCATCGGTGACTGTAGCAACGTTCTCCACAGAACCGTCATGGCCCATCGTCACTCGAAACGTCACAACGACGCTCCCGTTCGAAGGGACAGTGCCCGACCAGGTTATGCCATCCGTATCGGTGATCTCGCCAGACGTGGCCTGGGCGCTGCCCGCGACGTACGTGGTATTAACGGGTATGGCATCAAAAAGCGTGACACCGACAGCATCACTCGTACCGCTGTTGCTCAAAACAATGGTAAACGTAACCACGTCGCCACTTTTAGCCGTCTGTGGGCTGACGTATTTGGCGGAAGAGGAAAGATCTGTCCCGATGTGCTCATCCGCCCCCAGATCGTAGGCAGCGTTGATAGGTCGGGCATTGCCATCGATGTCGTCCGAAACACCGACGCCCGGCCCCCTGTCAATCGCCTCGGACGCCACCCCCACATGGTAATCGCCTCCGGACGCATCGATAAAATCGGGGGTGCCGGTGATATTGTCGGTGGAAACGAACGTGCCGGATTTTATCTCCACGTCCATCGAGGGATACCACAGGGTGTAGTCGGCTACCGTGGCAGGCAGCGCATCATAGGGTTCGTACTCTATTGTCTCCAAATCGACGGAATGGCCGGATAGAATGTTGTGGCTCATCGTGAGAGCGGCGGCTTCGTTCAGGATGGCGGGGGACTGATTATCGGCGATGGTGTTGTGAAGCAAGATCAGTTGCGTATCGGTCGGCGTCGTCTGGCCACCGACGTAGATTGCACCGCCGGTGCTGAAATCATCAGATCCCAGGGTGTCGTCCTCCTCGAAATATTTATTGCCGGCAAGAATGTTGTTCGTCATCGTCACCCGGCTTACGCCGCCGTCATGAACATAAACGCCGCCGCCATAGACCGGAAAATAGATTCCCCAGTCCGGGTAGCTCGCGGCGCGGTTGTTCAAGATGCGGTTCCGCTCCAATTGGACCTCCCCACTCACAAACACCCCTCCTCCCACGCCGGTACACTGTTGCCCGGTAGCGGCCCAGTTATCCTGAAAAAGATTATCGGAAACCAAGGCGGAGCTATCATAGTATTGAGAGATGTATAAACCTCCTCCACGGCCTTGAAACCACGCTGTTTGCTCTCTACAATCGAGGGCCATGTTGCTGACTACCTGGTTGTGGCTAAAGACAATGCGTCCATCTGATGCAGTCAGGTATGCTCCACCGCCAGCAGAGTCATCCACATCCACGCCTGCCAGATTATCCTGGATCAAGTTGTGCGTGATGGTGTAGGCATGGCCCGCACCGCCCACCTGTCCATACAACCCGCCCCCTATCCCACTGGCGGTGTTATCCACAAGGGTGTTGTCCGTCAGCAGCAAGTCACCTCGTACGGTCTGCAGCCCGCCGCCATCCTCTGCAGCCGTGTTTTCCTGGAAAGTATTATGGGCCACGTAAGCCGTACATTCGTAGAAGTATGCTCCACCGCCGAACCGATCAGAAACATTGTCCTGGAAGAGATTATTGGTCATAGTGACGGTGGCGCTTCGGACATAGACCCCACCGCCAGAACTACCGCCAGCACTAACAGCGGTATTACTCACAACGCGACTATTTTCCAGCGTCAGTGTCCCATCCCGAAAATAGACGCCGCCGCCAGAACTGTAAATGGAGTCGCCCGACAAGGCGGTGTTGCTGAGTATGTCGCAGTTGCGGATGGTGAGATGGGTGTCGCCGTACAGCTCGACACCGATCCCACCCCCGCCATCCGGTGCCCCGGATTCCTCTTGCGCCCCCCGCCCATTGACGATACGCAAGCCTTCCAGGGTGACAGTAGAGCCAGCAGCGATATAGACCCCGCGTCCCTGTTCCTGCGCGTCCAGTATGGTAGGGTTGGCCTCCGGGTCGAAGGTGTTCCAGTCAGTGGTGGTGTAACCGCCGCGGATGGTAATGTTCCCAGAAATCAAGACAACCTGGGTGATGGAATAAGGATATATGGGGTCGATGAACCAGGTATAGGTATGCACGTCGCTATAGGTGCCAGCAGCGACCTTGATGGTATCACCATCGCTAGCCTGATCCACGGCGTTCTGTAAGGAACCACAAGGGGTAATCACGCTCCCGCAGCCGATGGTGTCGGTGCCGATGGTCGCCACCCGGATCACCCCCGTGCCGGACTGGGCTTGGGCCACGCTCGCCCCGAACCAGGTCGAGGGGGATAGTTCGTCGTCCCAGGCCCCTAGCAGGGCCAGTGCCCCCATCAGAGCCAAGAGGGCCAGAGCAAATGGGGTGAGAAGATGTCTAGTTTTCATTGCAAATTCCCTTTCTACAAGTGTATTTACATTCTACGAAAAATTACCGGCAGGTAGACTTTCCTCAATTCAATCGCCAAATTGCTAACGCACCACCTCACTCGTCACACGTCACTTCAAAACGAACGGCAAATACGACTTGAAATCGAACTCGGCAACGGAGACCTTGGCCACAAAGATGTCGTCCATATCGTTGTGGGTCAGGTCCGGCCCGACGGTCGCGGGGAAGGTAGCTTCGGTCGAGTTGGTGCAACCGACGACGTAGGCGTCCCCCGCCGCGTCCACCGCAATATCCCAGACCTCCTCCCAGGCGCTGCCGCCGATGTAGCCGGCGTAGTCTAGCCCCGTGCCATCCGCCTGCACCTTGGCCACGAACCCGTCATAGCTGCCGCCGTTGTAAGTCAGGTCGGGGCCGGCCGTCACGGGGAAGCTGGCTTCGGTTGATTGGGTTTCGCCGACGACGTAGGCATTGTCCGCCGAGTCCAAGGCGATGCGGTAGCCAAAATCGTTGCTACTACCGCCGATGTAGCCGCAGTAGTCCAGGTCTGTGCCATCCACCTGCACCTTGGCCACGAATGCGTCGTAGTCGCCGTTGTGGGTCAGGTCCGGTCCCACGGGCTCGGGGAAGGTGGCTTCGGTCGAGTTGGTTTCGCCGCCGATGTAGGCGTTGCCCACCGAGTCCACCGCAATGCCCCAGCCATAGTCGTCGCCACTGCCACCGATGTAGCCACAATAGTCCAGACCTGAGCCATCCGCCTTCACCTTGGCCACAAAGGCCTCGTCGCTGCCGTTGTGGGTCAGGTCCGGTCCCACGGTCTCGGGGAAGGTGGCTTCGGTCGAGTCGGTTTCGCCGGTGACGTAGGCGCTGCCCGCCGCGTCCACCGCAATAGCCCAGACCGAGTCCCAGCCGCTGCCGCCGATGTAGCCACAATAGTCCAGACCTGTGCCATCCGCTTTCACCTTGGCCACGAACGCGTCGTAGGTGCCGCCGTTGTAGGTCAGGTCGGGGCCGACCGTCACGGGGAAGCTGGCTTCGGTCGAGGCACCGGAACCGCCGATGTAGGCGTTGCCCGCCGAGTCCAGGGCAATGTGGTGGCCGTAGTCATTCCAACTACCACCGATGTAGCCACAGTAGTCCAAACCTGTGCCATCCGCCTTCACCTTGGCCACGAACGCGTCGTAGCCGCCGTTGTGAGTCAGGTCCGGCCCGACGGTCACGGGGAAGGTGGCTTCGCTCGAGTTGGTTTCGCCGCCGATGTAGGCGTTGCCCGCCGAGTCCACCGCAATGCCCCAGCTATATTCTTTGCGGCTGCCGCCAATGTAGCCGGCATACACCAACCCGGTGCCATCCGCCTTCACCTTGGCCACAAAGACCTCGTGGTCGCCGTTGTGGGTCAGGTCCGGTCCCACGGTCTCGGGGAGAGTGGCGTCGGTTGAGTCGGTGTCGCCCACGACGTAGGCGTTGCCATCCGCGTCCACGGCTATGCCCTCGCCTTCATCCCAACTGCTGCCGCCGATGTAGCCGCAATAGACCAACACGGCCGGGTCAATCACCAGCGGCAGAGCGGGATCGTATGCCCCCACGTGGAAACCATAGGTCGTGGCATCCTCCAGCATATATTCCACCGCAACCGGCACGCGTTCCCCGTCCACTTCTTGATACGCCACAGGCGCCTCATCCTGGAAGCCACCGGCGGGGGTGCTTACCTCCAACTGTCCCCCATCGTTCACACGCAAGGTCGCGCCACGATACGCCAGCCGGATCTGCGCCGGGTCTGCACCCGGCTGGACGACGAACTCGTACTTGAGCCGATTGACCGTGCCGCCGTACACCAGGTCAATGTCATCCCATAAATCACGGTAAACGATTCGGGCGTAGGTCGGCAGCCCGGTGTGCCACTCCTCGCGCCTTCCCTTGAAGTAAGAGATCGTCGCCTCGGTCTGCTCTTGCCCGGTGGGGCGCACCGGATTCGCTTTCACAAAGTCAAGATTGACGATCCAGCGACCACTCTCCCACCCTTCCTCTGGAGAAAGGTTGAGGGTGAAGTCAGCCAGCGCGAAGGTAACCCCCTCCGAGGTGAAGTAAAGCGTCTTGTCGCTGCCCTGGACGTAGTAGGCGACGCGAGCGTCCATCTGCCCCTGGTTGGCGATGAAGTAGAGAGGCATCTGGCCCCAATCGGGTTGAACCCCCATCGTCGCGGGCGTAGTTGGCGCGGATGGTGCAGATAGTGTCAGCGCTATGACAAGCAAAAAGATCGTTGAGAGCAAGTGTTTCATTGACATGGTTTTTTCTCCTTGTTTGATTGGTGCTAATGTAGTTATTTTTTTGCTCCACTGTGCTCCACAAAAAAATAACGGAGTGACGCACTGTGCCCTTTGCCAATTGTCACCCCGTAAACATTTTCGTTAATTTTGTTAACACTTTCGCAGGTGCCTCATTTTTCTTTCGGTGCGGCATGTGTTACTATTGTAACTGACGAGCGTTGAAAAACCGTTGAAAAGGCTCGTGCCCCACGGAACAATGATGAGCAGCAAGATCGAAAATGCGTGGCTGAGGCTGCATCTCCTGGGTGGCTGCGAGATCCAGTGCCCCAACGGCCCGGTGCACCTGGAGACTGCCAAGACCAGCGCCCTATTAGCCTACCTGACAATGCAGCCCGGCCCCCAGCAGCGTCACAAGCTGATGGGCCTGCTCTGGGGGGACCTGCCGGAGCCCAACGCCCGCCGCAACCTGCGCCACGCCCTGTGGGACCTGCGCCGCAAACTCGACCACCCCGATGCTCCCTCCTTTATCCTCGCCACCCGCCAGACCGTGGAATTCAACCGTGAAAGCGATTACTGGCTGGATGCCAAAGAGTTTGAGAGTTTGGCAAACTGCCAAACTGGTAAGGCCGTTGAACTGTACAGAGGTGATTTCCTCGAAGGGTTCTACGTGCACGATGCACCGGCCTTTGAGGAGTGGGCGCTGGCAGAACGGGAGCGACTGCGGACGTTGGTCCTGCCGGCTCTACAACGGCTCGTGGAATACCATACCGCGCGAGGCGAGTACGCTGCTGGCACCGAGTATACAACCCGCCTGCTGGCGTTGGACCCCTGGCGGGAAGAAGCACACCGCGAGTTGATGCGCTTGCTGGCCCTCACCGGGCAGCGCAGCGCGGCCCTGGCCCAGTACGAGGAATGCCGCCGGTTGCTGGAAGCAGAGTTGGGGCTGGAGCCACTGGAAGAGACTACAACGCTATACGAGCGGATCCGACAGGGAGCAGAGGAGATGGCACTCCCGCACCTCCGCCCCCCTGCTCTCCCGCTCCCTTTCGTGGGACGAGAAGCAGAGCACGCGACGCTGGCGAATTGGTGGAAGGTGTCACAGCGCGACGCGGGCTACCTGGCGCTGGTGGAGGGCGAGGCCGGCGTGGGCAAGACGCGCCTGGTGGAAGAGGTGATCCGCTACGCCGAAACCCAGGGGGCGACAGTGCTGCGCGGACATTGTTACGAGTTCGGCAGCGGCGTCCCCTATCAGCCCATCGCCGAGGCCCTGCGGGAGGTTTTGAGCAGAGGAGCAGAGGAGCAGGAATGCGAGGAAGAAACCTCCAGTCCTCCACTTCTCCGCGCCCTTGCTCCAGTCTGGCTAGCCGAATTATCGCGCCTGCTGCCCGAATTGCAACTGGCATTTCCCGATCTGCCGGAACCGATGGATGCCTTTGGCGAAGCTGCCCGCCAGCGACTCTTCGAGGCCGTGGTCCACTTCCTGCAAGCGGAGGTCGAACGTCGGCAGCCTGGCCCGAGCACAGCCGAAGGGTCAATGATCGTCTTTTTCGACGACCTCCATTGGACTGACCAATCCACCCTCGACCTGCTCCACTACTTGGTGCGCCGGCTGGTCGAAACGCCGATCTGGTTCGTGGGCGCGTACCGGCCGGAGGAGATAAGCCTGAATCATCCACTGACCCGGCTGCGGCAGGGTCTGGGGCGCGATCACCGGGCAGATCGGCTGGTTCTGGAGCCGCTTTCCAGCGAGGTGGTGAAGGAACTGGCCCGGTCCCTGGTCGGAGAGCAAGAAGGGACAACCCTTGGCAACTTGCTCTACCACGAGAGCGAGGGCAACCCGTTCATCCTGATCGAGACGGTGAACGATTTGCAGGAGCAGGGCGCACTTGTGGCGAGCCCTTCGGCTTCGCTTGCGACAGGCGACGTCGAACCACTGGCCGGCCAAGACGGACACTGGGTGTGGACCGGGGCACCACCAACCGAGACGTTGCCGGCCAGCGTGCAGGACATCGTCCTGCAACGAGTAGGGCGGCTGGGGGAACCAGCGCAGCGGCTACTAACGCTGGCGGCGGTCATCGGCCGACAGTTCGACGCCGCGCTCCTGCAAGCTGCTGCCGGGCCAGACGCAGATGTCGTGGACGAAAGCCTGGATGAGTGGCTGACCCGTCGACTGATCAACCCTCAGTCGGGTATCGGCCCTGGGGCTTGGGACTTTACACACGATAAGATCCGGGCCGTGGTCTATCATGCGGCCGGGAGAGGCCGGCGGCGGATGCTCCACCAGCGAGTGGGAGAGGTACTGGAGCGGTTGTTCCCCGATCGGATCGAGGAGCAAGTGGGGCTACTGGCCCATCACTGGGAACAAGCCGAGGAGCCGGCGAAGGCGACAGAGTACCTATTGCGTGCCGGCGACCGGGCCCGCCTGGTCTACGCTCACCAAGAGGCCGTTGACTACTACCAGCGGGCGCTGGCATTTCTGAAGAGCCAGGGAGATGCCGGGCGCGAACGGGCGGCGCGGACGCTGCTGAGGCTGGGGTTGACCTACCACAACGCCTTCGACTTCCAGCGGTCGCGCCAGGCCTATGATGAAGGCTTCGCGCTGTGGCAGCGGGCGAGCCAGACTCCAGAGAAGGCCCAGCCCACCGCGCCCCACCCTCTCAAGACGACCTGGGACGATCCGCCAACCCTGGATTCAACCATAGCAGATGACATCACCTCGATCGGCCTGATTAACCAACTCTTCAGCGGGCTGGTGGGCCTGAGCGCGGAGATGGGAGTCGAGCCCGGCATAGCCCGTCATTGGGAAGTGCTGGAAGGCGGGCGCAAGTTCGTTTTCCACCTACGAAACGACGTGCGGTGGAGCGATGATGTCCCGGTGACAGCCGGAGATTTTTCGTACGCCTGGAAGCGGAACCTGGATCCGGCTACCGGGTCGCCCGTTGCTAACCTGCTGTACGATGTCAAAGGAGCCAGAGCCTTTCATCGGGGGGAGGCCAGGCGGGAGGACGTAGGAGTACGTGCCCTCGACGAGTTTACCCTGCTCGTGGAACTGGACGAGCCAACGGGCTATTTCCTCCAACTGCTGACCCAAAGCGCCTGCTACCCGGTGCCCCGGCACGTAGTAGAAGCGCATGGTGAGGCGTGGGCGGAAATGGAGAACATTGTCACCAACGGACCTTTCAGGCTGGATACCTGGTCACAGGGCCAGTCCATCACTTTGTCACGCAACCCGGAGTATCACGGCCGGTTCACGGGCAACCTGGAGCGCATAGAGCTGCTCTTGCATCGTATGGAACCGGCTGCCAAATTGGAGATGTATGAGACGGATGGCCTGGACATCCTGGACCTACCATCATTGGAGGTGGACCGGGCGCGACAGAATCACGCCGGGGAATTCATCTCGTTTCCGACGCTGTACACCGAGTACGTGGGGTTTGACACGAGCCGTCCGCCCTTCGACGACCCTCGAGTGCGCCGGGCCTTTGCCCTGGCCGCCGATAGGGAAACGCTGGCGAATGTCGCCTTTAGAGGGTATGTTTCTCCGGCTACAGGTGGATTCGTGCCGCCGGGCATCCCCGGCCACTCGGCGGGGATCGGCTTGCCGTACGATCCGGAGCAGGCGCGCCACCTGCTGGCCGAGGCCGGCTATCCGGGCGGTCGTGGCTTCCCCGACGTGGACTCGCCAACACGTCGAGCCGTTCTGCCTCATCCTGAGTACCTGCAAGCGCAGTGGTGGGAGAACCTGGGTATAGAGATCAAGTGGGACGTCATGGAGTGGGCGATCTATCTCGAAAAACTGGAGGAGCCGCCCCACGTATTTCTTATGGGGTGGCTGGCCGATTATCACGACCCTGACAACTTTCTGAGGGTGGGTCTCTGGCGGGAGAGAGTCAGGTGGCAGAATGAAGGCTATGATAGGTTAGTGGAAGAAGCCCGGAGGGTCACGGACCAGGAAGCGCGGATGCAGTTGTACAGGCAAGCGGAGAGGATTCTGGTCGAGGAAGCGGCGATCATACCTCTCTACTACGGGCGACAGCACTTGCTGATGAAGCCATGGGTGAGCAAGTTCCTCCCTACATCGGCTGCCGGAAGGCCACGTTGGAAGGACGTGGTTATCGAGCCGCATTGGTGACTCGCTACAAGGCCATCGCGCGCTAACTCACTAATGTGTTTGGTCGGCCAACTCCCACCAGACGAATGTAGCCGCTATTCCGACGACGCCAGTGAGAATTACAATCACGTAACTGATAATTCCAAGATTTCCGCCTTGTGAATACAAAGCTGGTATAGACCAAGGAAAGTATTCTCCCCATCCAGCGATACCAATAACCTGCGCCAGAAATATGGCAAGTATCGCCACACCCAGCGGTGGCAAGTAGCCGTGCCCGGCGCTTGCGAAGAAGATAATCGGTATGACGCTCGCGATGGTGAGGCCGGCCGTTATCGCCAGCGTAACTCCGCCTTGCAGAATGATTTGCGCCGGTACTTGCGGCAGCGCAACAGATGTGCCAATACCCAGACCGACGAGATAGCTCATGGCTATCAACGCGGCCGACCATGCCGCGACAACAACGAATTTGGCCAACACGATGGCCGAGCGAGAGGTGGGCAACGCGAGAAGGTCTTTCACCGTGCGATCGGAATACTCGCGGCCAAAGACCCAACTGCCAATGAGACTGAAAAGTATGAGGCCACCAATCGCTGTAGATTGGGCGAGGAGTTCAAGGTAGGTTGGCCAATCCGCAACCCCCGCCATGAGCTGGGCCTTGGCGCTGATCAGCCCGGCCTGCCGCGCAAATGCGGGATCCTTCAGGACGACCATAAAGAAACCGCCCACCAGCGGAACCAGCAAAAACCCGACCCCGGTGAGCAAAGGCACCTTGGAACGGCGGGCTTTGAACAGCTCAACCCAGGTTGCCTGCATCACGTTATTCATGCTTCTTGTTCTCCCTCCAGGCCGGGTAGGGCTGCACTGAACCGTGGCTGTCAAAAAATAGCAGCGTTATCAGACGAACGTCCCTATATGTAGGGCAGGCTCGTAGCCTGCCGCCCCCAAATGGCGGGTTACGAACCCGCCCTACATACCG
>DAOUMD010000022.1:0-9361 GCA_034412795.1 Anaerolineae bacterium | reverse complement strand
GTTCGCGATCAAACTCAACCGGTGACGTCATAATGGTCTGAGTATAACACACGTACGTTAGAGTTGTACTTGATTTCTATCAGAATTACATCAACATTTTCAGGTCACTTCGGCCTGAGTAGTAACAAAGAGTTTATGGTTTCAGGCATAACGGTATTTGCATTGGCACAGATGGGGCAGGGGGAAGTGCGATTAGCAGATTTTATACCCATTAAGTTAGAAGAACTACTCATAACAAGATACATTCTTGAACAGTTTCTACAATCCGTATCCGCTGATCCTGATACTTTCACTCGTAGGATGATCAGAAAAGTGAGTGAAGACCTACATCAACACACACTCCTAAATCCTCTACTACGCTTTCCAATAATACAAGTCAATGGACGGTATTTTGCTCCTGTTCCACAGTTGATATTGGAACGTTGTATAAAAGAAATCTATGAAGATTTCAGAGAAAATCTAAGCCGTGAGCAGAAAGACGCTTTTTGCGAAGACATAGGCCCAGTTTTTGAGAAATACATCAAGCATCTGATTGAGAATACGAATCCCGGCTGGCAAATCTGGCCCGAGCAACTTTATGATGAAGGTGCATTAAAAACTTGCGATCTTTTCGTACTAGATGGGCGTGACTTGCTTCTTATTGAGTGCAAAGGCTCTCCTATGCGTAAACAAGTAAAGACTTGGATGTCACAAACGGGATACGATAATCAATTGAGGAAATTGGCCAAAGGAATAGAGACCATCGCTAGAACCGCAAAACATCTGAAGGAAGGTCGATTGAAGATAGATGGGCTAGACGTTAATCAAATACAACGTTGGGCAGGTATTGTGGTTACGTTGGACGAGTATTTACAGAATCTCCCCCCTTCGGTTGAGATTGTTGATAGTGACACCATAAGGCGATTAAAGATTCACACTCAACCGATAAGGGATTACTTCTTTGAGCGTTGCCGCAAGCATATCGAGAAAAGCCAGTACGTTTCCTGGCGGGATGTTGTTGACACCTTCAATATAGATCATCTTCGAGTAATATCCGCTGATGAGTTCGAGACCCTGCTAGCAGTTGCGGCGACTGGACAGAGAGCTCTTTTTGATGCTACATTAGGCCACGTGTCTTTCAGGGCACACCCTATACTCTTGTCGCGTTTTGAGCAGTTGTGGGCAGGATTGCGCTAGTGAATGTGGAAAGCTCTGCCAAGTAGTAAGCATCTTCAATCAATAGGGTAAGTTTTTTACTCGCCTCCCAGCCCGATAACACCTATTACCCGATTTGGAAAGACCCGTTTGCCTCCCCTTTCATTTTCAGTCTCGATAACTCTCCTTATCCATCCTATTTGGCCGGAAGTTGTCGTTTCCGGCCAATTTTTTGGGGGGTCAGAGATTCCAGTTGTCGACGGGGGAGGCGCGATCGTGGGAGTCGTCGAGATCCTGCTGGGCGAGCTGGAGATATGTCTTGACCATTTCCATGGTGCTGTAGCCAAGCAGGGCCTGGAGAGTGTAGGCGTTGCCGCCGTTGCGCAGAAATTGGACGGCGAAGGTGTGCCGGAAGCGGTGGGGGTAGGCGTCGGGGACGGCGGCGCGGGCGCCGAGGCGGTGGATGAGACGACGCAGGGCGTGGCGGCTGAGGGGATGACCCTGGGTGGACAGAAAGACACGGCGGCTGTTGTGGCGTGGAGTGGGGCGCTGGCTGAGGTAGCGTCAGAGGAGCTGGGCGGTGCGGGTGCTGAATTTGACGCTGCGCTGTTTGGCCCCTTTGCCCTGGACGAGGAGGCGCTGGTTTTTGAGGTCGACCTGGTCGTCGACCAGGTTGACGAGTTCGCTGGCACGCAGGCCGGTGTCGAGGAGCAAGAGGATGATGAGGCGATCGCGGAGGGCGGTGGGGCGGCTGTGGGTGGATTCGCGTTTGCCGGGGCGGGTGTAGGCACGGGAGCGATCGCAGGCCTGCAACATGGCGTCGACGTCGGCGCGGGTGTAGTAGGGCAGGATGGCGGGTTTTTCGGGCTTGGGACGGTCGACGGCGCGCAGGATGTGCCGGTCGACCATGTCCTCGGCGACGGCCCAGGTCCAGAGGGCGGAGAGGCCGGTGTGGTAGTTCAATGTGGTTTTGTTGCTGATGCCGTTCTGGCTGGCCAGGAAACGGCGGACGTGGTCGGGGGTGATGCCGGCCAGGGGGGGATCGTCGGCCAGGAAGTTTGCGAATTTGTGGAAGGTGGTGGTGTAGTCGCGCAGGGTGTGCCGGCTGAGGCGACGGGCGCGGGCGTGGAGCAGGTAGCCGTCGATGGCATCGGACAGGGTGATTTGGTTGTTCATGTGGACCTCCGGTCTTCCCTTCTCTTAAGGAAATCCGTGGGGACGGGGGTTGGTGCCGTACGCGTACAGTACACATAATTTTGGCGATACAGTACGCATAATTGAGAAGGGAGTTTTTTTTGATTCCGGAGGAGGTGTGGAGAGGAGGCCACACGGCTGGTGGATTGGGCAGGCCGTGTGACCTCAGGTTTAGGTCGGGGTGCCCGGATTTGAACCGGGGACCTCTTGAACCCCATTCAAGCGCGCTAGCCAAACTGCGCTACACCCCGATGAGTCGGGATGGCCGGATTTGAACCGGCGACCTCACGGACCCGAACCGTGCGCGCTAGCCGAACTGCGCTACATCCCGTTACGCCCCAAGGGCATCGACGAGCCATTCTAACACAATGACGCGCCCCTGTCAAACAAATCGTTCCCAGTGGGGCGTTCGTTTTTTGGGAAAACGAGGAGCCGGCATCTCTAGATGCGGCTCCGTTTGGCATTTGGGGATACCTCACCCTTCGGATCAGAGTAATTCGCTCCCCAATCTGGACGCACCCCCGGCGCAGGAGCCGTTTGTCGGATTCCGGAATGGGATGTATAATGGTTAATCCGAACGTGTGTTCTGTTTTAAACCGCATAGGAGGAAACAGTAGTGTCTGAATTCAAAGTGTTTTCCGACTTCCAACCCACCGGCGACCAGCCGGAGGCGATCAAGCAACTCATACAGGGCTTGAATGATAATGTGGTGCACCAGACTCTGCTGGGCGCCACCGGCACCGGTAAGACCTACACCGTGGCCAAAGTGGTCGAGGTCGTACAACGTCCTACCCTGGTGATGGCCCACAACAAAACACTGGCTGCGCAACTCTACAGCGAGTTTCGAGAATTCTTTCCCAACAACGCCGTCGAGTATTTCGTGAGTTACTATGACTACTACCAGCCGGAGGCATACATCCCTCGCACCGATACCTACATTGAAAAAGATGCAAGCATCAATGAGGAGATCGACCGGCTGCGCTTGGCAGCAACCCAGGCCCTCTTTTCCCGGCGTGATGTGCTCATCGTCGCCTCGGTCAGCGCCATCTATGGCCTCGGCGATCCGGTTGAGTATGGGCGGGTGATCGTCAACCTGCGCCAGGGGGAGATTCGCAAACGCGACAGAGTGCTGCGCCACCTGGTGGACATTTACTATGACCGCAACGATTACGAGTTGAAGCGGGGTACCTTCCGCGTGCGCGGCGACACCCTGGAGATTATGCCCGCCTATGGGAACCTGGCCTACCGGGTGGAATTCTTCGGCGATGAGATCGAACGTATCACTGAGGTCGACGCCCTGACTGGCGAGGTGCTTACCCGGCACGTGAGTTTGGACATCTACCCGGCCAAGCACTTCATCACCCCGCAAGAGAAGCTGGCCCAGGCGTTGGAGGACATCGAAGTTGAGCTGGAGGAGCGGCTGGCCGAACTCAAAGAGCAAGACAAGCTTTTGGAAGCGCAGCGCCTTGAACAACGCACCAATTACGACCTGGAGATGCTGCGCGAGGTGGGCTACTGCTCTGGAATCGAGAACTACTCGCGCCATCTGAGCCAGCGCGAGCCTGGCTCCACTCCGTGGACGTTGCTCGACTATTTTCCTGACGACTTTCTGATGGTGGTGGATGAATCACACATGTCCGTTCCCCAGATCCGGGGTATGTATCACGGCGACCGCAGCCGCAAGCAGGTACTGGTGGACTTCGGCTTTCGCCTGCCGAGTGCCCTCGACAACCGTCCCCTTAACTTCAAGGAATGGGAGGATCATGTCCACCAGGCCATCTACACCAGCGCCACTCCCGGCCCCTACGAGCTGGGGGAATCAAATGGCCACGTGGTGGAGCAGATCATCCGCCCCACCGGCCTGGTAGACCCCGAGGTGCACGTGCGCCCGGTGGAAGGACAGATCGATGACCTCCTGGGCGAGATCAACCGGCGCGTCGAGCGTGGTGAGCGGGCCTTGGTCACCACGCTTACCAAGCGCATGGCCGAAGACCTGGCTGACTACCTGATGGAGATGGGGGTCAAGGTTCACTACTTGCATAGCGAAATCCACACCCTGGAGCGGGTGGAGATTTTGCGCGACCTGCGTCTGGGTGTCTACGATGTGGTGGTAGGCATCAACCTGCTGCGCGAAGGGTTGGACCTGCCCGAGGTATCACTGGTAGCCATTTTAGACGCCGATAAGGAAGGCTTCCTGCGCTCCGGACCGGCGTTGATCCAGACCATCGGCCGGGCGGCGCGTCACGTCAACGGCACCGTCATCATGTACGCCGACAAAGTTACTGATGCGATGCAACAAGCCATTGAGGAGACCAATCGCCGCCGCGAAAAGCAAATCGCCTACAACCAGGCGCACGGCATCGAGCCCCGCTCCATTCTCAAGGAGGTGCGCGACCTGACCGACCGGGTGCGCAAAGTGGCTGACGAGCGGGCACCCTACGTGGTCAGTCGTGAGATGCCCAAGGATGAACTGGCCCGGCTCATCAAAGAGTTGGAGAAGCAGATGAAGGCCGCCGCCGCCGAACTTGAGTTCGAGAAGGCGGCCGTGCTGCGCGATCAGATCTTCGAATTGCGCCAGCAGATGAATGAGCTGGATACTCGACCTGAGTGGGAGAAGATAAGGGAAGAAGGGTAGTATTCAGTAACATTATTCTCTTATTATTCTCTAATATCTTTCCAATCGGATTCTAAGTTAAGTGTGATATAATAAGGGGCGCGATTTGTAGTCGCCCCTTTTTGTTTGGCACCGGATATCCCTCATATATGGCGGCCGGACGAGGCAAATAATGACCACCTGATACCAATGGGTTATTGAATTATATCGGTTTTGTGTGTATCATGGGATAGTTGATTGGCTCTGGGACGAATTCTGATGGACAAACGATATATGTACACAAAACGTATTATCCCTTTTCTCATCACCGTGATGTTGCTTGCGGTAATGGCGGTGCCCATCGCTGCCCAGCCGCCGGTGCCATCTCCGTCACCTACCTCCAGTGATAATGAAGGTTCTCAAACGGAGCCTGTTTTTCGGTCAGCGTACGTATCCGGCGAAATCCTGGTTAAGTTCAAGCCGACTGTCAGCCGCCTTGGTGCGCAAAGCACGTTGGTCGCTCAAGACTTACAGGTGACCGGGGCTGTTCAGTCCATTGATGTGCTCAAGGTGGAGGTCGAGCCGGGAGAGGAACTGGAAACGATCGCTGAGTTGCAGCGTGACCCGAATGTATTGTACGCCGAGCCCAACTATATCGCTTTCGCCTTCGACACCGTTCCGAATGACCCTCAGTACGGAAATCAGTGGGGGTTGCCCAAAATTAGCGCCCCGGCTGCCTGGGACGTTACCACCGGGGGCAGCGACGTCGTCATTGCTGTGGTTGACACCGGAATTGATCTGGATCATCCCGATCTCAGTTGTTCTGGCAAGCTGATGACCGGTTACAATTTCGTCAGCCCTGGCCAGCCTCCCGACGACGATCACGGTCATGGCACTCACGTGGCTGGGATCGCTGCGGCTTGCACCAACAACGCCACCGGTGTGGCTGGGGTAGCCTGGGGAGCGCGCTTGATGCCGGTCAAGGTGCTGAACTCCAGCGGCAACGGCAGCTACGACGACGTAGCCGCTGGAATCACGTACGCTGCAGACCAGGGTGCTGACGTCATTAACCTGAGTCTGGGGGGTATTAGCAGTAGCAGTACTTTGGCTGATGCCATTGAGCACGCTTATGATCAGGGCGCCCTTGTCGTCGCGGCGGCTGGTAACTGCGCCCAAGGTGGATACCAATGCAATTATCTTTATAACCCAATTATGTATCCGGGGGCTTATTCTACTACTCTCGCTGTGGCCGCTACCGACTCAAACGACAACTGGGCCACATTCTCCGAACACCATCCTTATGTGGACGTGGCTGCCCCGGGTGTCAGTATTTACAGCACCTACCGTTATGGGAGCTATACCTATCAAAATGGAACCTCAATGGCCACCCCCTTCGTGAGCGGGCTTGCGGCCCTCATTTGGTCGCTTGATTCGGGTCTGCCCCACGACCAGGTGCGCAACATTGTCCAAACTACTGCCGACGATCTGGGAACTTCAGGCAAAGATGATTACTTTGGCTATGGCCGCATCAATGCCTCCCAGGCACTTGCGGCAACGGTCAATTTGCAGACGTCGCCCACCCAGGTAGGTTTTCTCATCGATGATGATAGTGGTCCTTTCCCGTCCTCGGTTAGTGTTCAAATCACGACAGCCAGTTCAAGTCCTATCACTTGGGCCACCAGCATATCACCTCCGGCGTCGTGGTTGGATGTGGTTCCTCCGTCATCTGGCACGGTTTCGGCCACGTCGTCGGATAGTTTCGTATTGGTGGTGCCCTCCCGTCCCCCCACATATGGCTCTTTTGATACGATGGTGATCGTCACCGGCACTACGTCTTCCGGGAGCATCGTCGGCTGGGCGACTACTAATGTACATATCGACTACGTCTCAAACCTCTACCAGATTCGCCTCCCAGTCATTGTCAAGAACGCAGCTATTAAGTAACGCCTGATGAGGTGCCAAACCTGCGAGGCGGCGTCACACGTGTATCCGGTGATGGCAATGATAGCCATCTTGATCGTGTATGCATTCTGCATGGGAGGGGGGACTGCCTTAGCTGTCCAACCTCCTGAACTCCAAACTGCTCATTGGAGGCTCACGACCGACGGTGACTGGCACGCTGGCACATTGGATGGGCTAATGGTCGCCGCCGATGAGAAGGGCGACGGCACCCTGACTCTGGCTCACGGCCACGCCAATGGTCGCTTTACGTCAGCTATTTATCGGACGCCCTTTCCCCTGACGGCGGCTGCCCTCTTCTGGAGGTCTGACACTATGGATGGAAGTGGGCTGGCTGTTGAGTTGCGTCTTAGCCAGGATCAGGTGACGTGGAGTCCCTGGTATCCCATTCAACATCCAGAGACTCAGGCGGACGGATACACCTATGGTGAGAACATCGTTGCTTCCGAAGGTGCGCAATACGTTCAAGTCCGCGTGACGCTGAGTGCTTTGACACCAACCCATTTCCCCAATCTTTATGACTTGACCGTGGTATTGATCGATGCGAGCAACGCTCCGACACCTGCTCAGGCGCTAGCGGCCTCGACCTCGATCCGCCCGACTGCCATAGACAGGCCCACCATTATTTCACGCCAGGCGTGGGGTGCTGATCCCGCTTATTTGGACTGGGATCCCGAGTATGCACCCGTCCAGCGCCTTGTGCTGCATCACACGGTCACGGCCGGTGGTGGGAACCCGGTGGGCGAGGTTCAGGCCATCTACTATTATCACGCCGTCACCCGAGGTTGGGGTGACATCGGCTACAATTATCTGGTAGACTCCCACGGCAACATCTACGAGGGTCGCTATGGCGGCGATGACGTCATCGGCGCGCATACCGCGCGTTGGAACACCGGCGCCCTGGGCATAGCTCTGCTGGGCTGCTATGATCCCAACGCTTGCTCGCCCGGTCAAACGCCGTCGGACCTCGCCCTGGACGCTAGCGCCGACCTGGTGGCCTGGACTGCCAGCCGTCGCGTGTTAGACCCACGCCAGGTGGACTCCTTCACTAATCCGTACGGCGATCCGCTTCTAACTCTTTTTCGTCTTTCGGGCCACCGTGACTACAGCCAGTACATCGACAGTCAGTGGTACAACGCCACCAGTTGCCCGGGGGATACCCTTTACAACGAATTACCGGCGCTACGCGACGAGGCCTGGTCGCGCCTGCCCGACGACGATGTCCGCTTCGAGGGTCATGACACGCCGGCTTTACTTCAGGTCGATCAAGCAGTCACCGTCAGTCTTAGCATACGTAATGCGGGTGTAGCAGCCTGGACACCGGGTGACGTATATCTGGGCTACCGTTGGTTGGAGCAGGATGAGACGTTGGTTTCGCAGACGCCGGAGGCCGGCTTTATTCCAATTGAGACTCCTTTTGCTGCCTCGCTTCCTGTGACGGCCACACTCACTGCACCATCCCTCCCTGGGACTTATATATTGCACTGGGATCTGTATCGTCCGGGCGCGGGCTGGTTCGGTGAGCTAAGCCCTGCCAGCCGGTCATTGACGATGACCGTAAAGGTGATAGACTCCGCCAGCCTGACGCAGCGTCTCTTCTTACCGCTGGTCGTGCAGGGCGCGGAGCCGTCAGGGACCTGTTCCGATCTGCTGGTAAACGGCGGGGCAGAAATGGACCAGGTTTGGGAATTCGTCGGCGGTTGGCCAGGGGCGTATAGCTCCGTGCACGTCCGGGCCGGTGATCGAGCCATCCGCCTGGGCGTTGAGACTGCTGAAAACGATGGGCATCTTTACACCTCGGTCCAGCAGACGGTCGGCCTACCTGCCGACGCAGCCCAGATCGCCCTCAACTTCTGGTACTATCCGACCTCCAGTAATCCCGACGAGGACCGAGCTTACATAGCTGTGCTTGATAGCGGCGGGAGTCTCCTCGACACCTGGTGGCTCACCACGAGCGACGCTCAGAGCTGGCAATCGGCCGATTTTGATCTGACGGCATACAGGGGACAGACGGCGATGCTTCGTTTCACTGTCCTCAACAAGGATACCCCAGGTATAACTGCCCTCTGGCTCGATGACATGTCGCTGGCAGCGTGTGGGTTGTAGGCCAAAGGTCCCAGGGACCAAAAGCTTATTGTCGACGCAGGGAATATCTGCTAAGCTGAAAATGTGCTACAGTAGTGGATGAGAGCCAAGGCAGTTGCAGGCTTTATTGCTAAATCACAAATTGTAGCCCATTGGAGCGTCCAATGAGCGCCGACAGGGCTCAACTCGCAATTTTCCTGGTTGTGATGTGCATCGTCACAATGGGGGTACTGCTCGTTTTTCAGCACGTTTAAAGTATTCCCTCTGACTTATCAGGTAGATATATTGGCTGGTCTCGATCCGTGTACGGGCTTGATGGTCGTGGCCTTTAGCCAGTGAACGGGTGAGTTCGGATTTGGGGGCATCGCCGCATCCTTCGACAAACTCAGGATGCTA
>DAOUMD010000021.1:0-12416 GCA_034412795.1 Anaerolineae bacterium | reverse complement strand
GGATGCTACGATGCCCCCAAATCCGAACGCACCCGTTGACGAAAGATGATTTGCCAACAACGGCATATCGAGTATAGTCTAGGGATAGGGAATCAACTCCGACTTTGTATGGTTCTTCGGCGGGAGCAATGGCTTATGGAAAAGGAATACCTTTCCTGGGATGACATTCGTCGGCTCATCGATCGGATCGTACCACAGGTCACCGGCCATTTTGACGCATTGATTGCCATCACCCGGGGAGGGATCGTTCCCAGCGGGCTGCTCAGCGAGCGGTTGCGGATTCCCCAGGTCTTCGTCGCCTCGGTATTTTTCTTCCACGAGGAAGACGAGTCCTTTGACTGGCCCATCTTTTTGCAGTTCCCCGACGACAACCTGCTCCACGAAAAGCGCATCCTGGTGGTGGACGACATCTGGGACACCGGCGTCACCATTACCAACGTGCGCGAGCGTGTCCTTCAAACTGGGGGAGAGCCGGTTACACTGGTGTTGCATTATCGCCCCAGCAGTTCCACGGTCTCATCTGACCAGTCTCCTGAGATTTATGGTGAGCAGACAGAAAACTACATAGTCTATCCCTGGGAGCCCGAGCGTGGAAAACTGGGGATATGAGCTTCCGGTTCATACCACGCACAGGAAATCGCCTTGACGTTACGAGATCTCTCGGAAAGTCTGGCAAATGGGGCAAACGCTTCGGCATCTGGGGATGCCTCGCTCCTCGTTGCGCATAGCGGAGTAAGCACACCCAGGTGCGAACGGTATTTTCTGAGACGTCTCATTGCTTATGGGGAGATGGTATGCCCATCCAACTTGCATTCTTCGACGTAGACGGCACTCTCAGAGCCGAGCGTGATCCCTATCTCTATCTGCACCGACAGTTGGGGACGGAGAAACAAGGATTAAAGAGCCTCCAGATGTTCGAGCGCGGCGAGATCGATTACGACGAGTGGGGGCAACTTGACGCTCAATTGTGGGCCGGGCAGGAGGCCGCGTATGTGACCCGGCTGCTGACCAGCATCCCCTGGATGTCGGGCGCCCAGCAGGTAGTAGAGACACTCCGCCGGGCTGGTGTTCAGATCGCGCTGGTCAGCACGGGTTTGGACCTGCACGTCAAGGCGGTCGCAGCCGAAATCAGAGCGGACTTCGCCTTTGCCAACGAGTTATCCGTCTCCGATGGCCGCCTCACAGGCGAGTTGCGCATCCTGGTTCCCCAGTGGGGCAAGGGAGAGGTTGTCGAGCAGGTCATGGCAGAGACTGGCCTATCGGCGCCGGATTGTATCGCGGTCGGCGATGGTCGCTCTGACGCGGCTATGTTTGAGCGAGTCGGCTGGAGTGTGGCCGTCGCTCCCGAGGAAAACGAAGCGCGTGAAGCGGCGTCCCTCACTCTTGACAAGCCGGACTTGACGCCGCTGGCGGTTTTGCTTGCGCAGCGGCTATGATGTCTATATTTTCTATGAGCGGTCTTCGATCGCTAAGAAACTCTGAGTTTCTTAGTAGGTCCCACAGCTTATGAGAGTTCCCCGCGCAGAATGGTGACTGCCTGCCCTCCCAGATGCACGCGTTCTTCTGCCATTCTGACTCTAACCGTCCCGCCTCGCTCGGAAGCCTGGTAACCCACCAATTCACGCTTGCCAAACCGTTTGCCCCAGAAAGGACCCAGGCAACAATGCGCCGAGCCGGTGACCGGGTCCTCGTCGATGCCCACTGCCGGTGCAAAGAAGCGCGAGATAAAATCGTATCCAGGTAACCTGGAGGTACTGGTGACAATCACCCCCCGACTGGTAACCTTTTTCAATACACTGAAGTCCGGCTTCATAGCGCGTACCGTTTCCTCTATACCGACTTCCACCAGGTAATCAAATTGGTTCTGGCCGACATATTTGGGACTGGCACCCAGCGCCTTGATCAGGTCGTCGGGGGGAGTAACCGGCTCTGCTGGAGTGGCCGGGAAATCGAGCTCAATCCAATCGCCTGCCTGTTTGGCGGTTAATAGCCCGCTGAGCGTGTGGAAGCGTGCCGCCTCATCCGGCTCCAGACGACCCTCCTCCCAGAGAACGTGCGCACTGGCCAGGGTGGCGTGGCCGCACAGCTCGACCTCGGCACCTGGCGTAAACCAGCGCAGATTGAACCCATCCCCTTGCTCATACAGAAAGGCTGTCTCAGACAGATTCATCTCCCTGGCTACGTTCTGCATCCAGCCTTCATCAGCCGGTATAGGCAAGAAGCAGACCCCGGCCGGGTTGCCGCTGAACCGTTTGTCGGTGAACGCATCGACTTGAAAGATAGGAACTCCCATGTACCTTCCCTCCTTGGGTGATAACGATTTTTCGCCTCTCGACTCCAGAAAAAAACCACAAAGGACACAAATTCTGGTGTCCTTTCCACTGACTTTGTGTTCTTAGGGTCCGTAAATATATAAGTTCCCGCACCTAAATTATGTCATTTCGAGCGATAGCGAGAAATCCCCATCAGCGTTGGCCGCGCAATCAACCTTGAGAGGGATTAAGCCCTTCGGTCGAAATGACACACGGGAAGTTATTCTTTTATGAACCCTAAGGGAGGGCCGTAGGATACCTGGTGATCTGATTGACTGGTATCACCCTCCGTGCTATAATAGCACGGTAGTATATCCAAACACTCTGAATGCTCCCGTTTCGTTGCTCACCAAGGGGCCAAACTGTCCAATGTGGAGGCACTAACCATGCGCCTGACACGAGGAAGCGACTATGGCTTGCGGGGTATGGTATACATGGCCCGCCAACCGCTTGGCCAAGTGTGCCTTGTGAGTCAGGTCGCGGCCGATGAGCAACTACCTGAAAGCTATCTGGCCAAGATCTTTCAAGACTTGGCGCGTAACAGATTATTGATGTCACATCGAGGCGCGAAAGGCGGTTTTTCGTTAGTTAATGATCCACAAGAAATCAGCCTGCTCCAGATTATCGAAGCAGTGGAGGGCCCCATAGCCATAGCCCCTTGCCTGGACGTGCGTGAGGGTTGTGAGCGCGCCGATCTGTGTGAGATCTACGACACACTCGATTTGGCCCAGACGCAGATGATTACCGTCTTGGAAAGCACTACGTTAGCTGATCTGGTGACCAGGAAAAACGGAAGCGACGATTGATACCCGTCTGTCACCTGCCCGACATACAACACGAAGAACTTTGCAATCGATAACACACGGAGCCTGAGGCGGTGTCTAAAATCCTATACATTGAAGACCATCCAGCTCAACGCGACATTATGGCGCAGATGCTTGAGCTGAACGGCTACGAAGTAGCCGTAGCTTCTGACGGAATTGAGGGAGTGGAACAAGCGCATTCTTGGAACCCGGATCTTATCCTGATGGACCTCCGTATGCCCCGGATGGACGGGTTCGATGCCATCAGGGAATTACGAAAAGGGCCGGATACAGCCGACATCCCAATTATCGCTATCTCCGCTTGGGCCAGCGCAAAGCACAAAGAACGAGCTATGGAAGCCGGCGCCAACGAACACTTCACCAAGCCAGTGGACCTGTCGAGGCTGCTAGAAACGATCAACCGATTTCTGATCAAGTAAGCATGTCTAAAGAAAAGCGGCACTGAGGAACCTCAGCGCCGTGCTGATTCTTCATCTCTGGATCTTATTTTATCCACCCCGCCTCCTGCATGCTGCGCGTCATCTCATCCCGATTTAGTTGGTCACGTGGCATAGAAACATGGTATGGCAGAGGTGCAGGCTCATCGGCCATAATCACAAAGCCCGCCTCCATCAACTCGCGGCATTTCTGCTCAACCACGGTTCGTAACTCCTCCACTGACTGATTGTACCGTTCAGCGATGCAGTCCGAGATGTAACCCAGTGTATTCATACCATCAATTCTCAGCCAGATATGCGCGCCCAGCGAGTCCAGGTCAACAACGCGTGGCTGACGGCGGTCAACTACGGTGACTCCATTAGCAGTGGCAATATAGGCGACATCGCGGCGGGGATATTTTTTGAGCATAGACCTGGACCACCATCACAAGGTCTTAAGCAGGGCAAATCGGGTGTTCCGCATTCGGCTGCTCATCATTTCGGCGATGCGCCCCATGACGATGAAGCCCATCACTGGGTCACCCTTCAACACCTCAATCAATACCGCTCCATCGATTGCTACCAGGCGGCAGTCCACCTCGCACAAGGCCGAGGCCGTATAGACATTGGGCGCCACCAGTCCAGACCAGCCGAGCGTCTGATAGGGTTGACTGAGGACGGACACGGTAACTCGCTCCGGGCGAGAGCTGAGTTGGACAAAGACGTTGATTTCTCCTTCTACCAGGATGTACAACAACTCAGCCGGGTCGCCCTCCCAGAAGAGCATCTCACCTTGCTGACAGGCTGTTTCCTCAGAGATATCAGCGACAGCTTTTAACTGCTCTTCAGTTAGCCCCTCCAACAGACTGGTCTGCGACAGCATCTGGGGTGTTACCATAGTTCGTCTCCTGTGACTTTGAATAGAAAAAGCTCTTTCCCGAACAAACGCCCGATTTGAGAACCATTTTACCACACAGTTAGCTAGCGTTCAACTGCGACCATCACTTGTGCGCCGTCAATCGTCACCTGGTCACCGCTGCGAATCTGCTCGATATCCAACTGATCCACCATTGGGATATCGCTAATGATGGCCCCTACAGCTACGATGGGTTCACTTTCGACGTTGATGATGGCAACTGGTGCCAAGTCAGCTTTTGCCAGCCGGTAGAGACTGTAGCTACCTACGGTGCTCCCTTTGCCAGTGGGGAAGACCAGAACTCGTCCGGCAACCGACTCGCCTTCCAACGGATGCCCCTTCTCGATGACGATACCGGTCTCGGCGTCAATCATCCCGAAAAAGCCAATGGGTTCGGCCGAAACGAGAGCTAATCCCTCGGCCCGCCCGGCTTTGATAACCCGTCCTTGTAACTTCTTCATAAGCCTGCTCTTGACCAGTTCACCACCACCCGGCCGCTCGTGGCGTGAAAATCACTAATCTCAGTAGATCCGAATTTGAGGAGCCAGCATCCCCAGGTGAGACTCTGTTCGGTACGCAGACGTGCCTCACTCCTCGAAAATCGGATCTACTGAATCTTTGACTTGCCATCGCCCGGTCACCGCAGCTTCGATGCAGGCCTCCAGTGGTCCGTAGCGCACTGCCAGTCCGGAGTGACTCGGCGCGTAATAGGCTCCCTTGCCGGAAGGCGTCGCCATGCGGCGGAAGCCCAGTTCCCTGACCGGCGCGACGACCAGGCAGGTATCAGCGACGACCCGACCACCCAATGATTCGAGCGCCTCTACCAGCCCTGTCTTCTCGGCCTCGACCCGCACCTCTCGCGCCATAGTGACCCATAGCGCCGTCCGAACTTGCCGGCCGGCCAACAGCCCAATCACCAGAGCCAGTTCATCCAGGGAGGCGTGCGGACAGCCGATCCAAACCAAGTCAATCGCGCCCTCTCCCCCGCTGTCGAGCGCAGCGTAGCCCTCATCAAGACTTTGGACGACAAAGGTCTCGGCATCCGGGGCAATGATGTCTGGCTCATCCGCCTCTGGCGTGACGCCTTCAATGTGGTAAAGCGCCACCGCCCCACTGGCAGCCATAGCTGCTCCCAGCCCTCTAAGCAAGTCAACATGAGTTTGGAGTTTGGGGTTCACAGTTTGGAGTTTGGAGTTTGGAGTTTGGGATTCAGTACTCGAAGCTGGTAACTCGGAACTCGAAGCTGCGAACTGTGAACCAGGAACCCGAAACTCGGAACTCGAAACTCCGAAATAGGGCACCCGATTGCGCGCCATGTGGCCTACCATAGCCCCCAAGGCACCGAAGTCGGCGTATGATTGAACAGGACAACGCACTTCGACGACCACCTGGGCACGACGGTTCTCGGGGAGGTGCAAGCCATAGCGCGGAGTGCGTCCCGTGATGGCCGCCGCCAGCGCGCTGGGACCACCCTCCCGATTGGTGCACGCCCCTAACACGCTGTTGGCAAAGCTGACCGCGCTCGACTCCGCCCAGGCGATGTGGTCTCCCCGCCCCGGCAGATTACCCACGAAGTAGGGCGTACAGGTGCAGGTGGTACGTATCCCCATGTCGGAAAACGCCTGGATGACGCGTGCCTGCCGATCGGCGAAGTCGGCGTCGAAGCCCAGTTCACTCCAGCGCTCCAGATCCAGCCCGGCCGGGTTAAGGGTGGTGGGCACGCGGACACGCGCTCCTTGAGCCGCCCATTCGGCCAGAAACTCCAGCCCGGCTTCGCCCAGATTTTTGTAGCTGACTCCCGCAACCTGCACACTGGTGACAGGTACCAGGTCTCTTGCGCCATAAATCTTCCCCAGCGCGGTGAGGATTTCCATCGCCTTTTGCACGCCGGGACCTAAATCGCCGGCCAACATGGCCTGTTCTTCGTCAGTCAGTCTCATTGGTCAGATCTCAGATGGCAGTCATCGAGCTCGGTAGCTAATACTGTACTTTTTCAAAGGCTGCTAGCCCGGCGCCCCAGGGTATAGTGGCGTCGAGACCCATTTTGGCAGTGCGCGCTTTCTTGCCTGGTTCGTGGTGACCTGACGGATCGAGGCTGCTGCCGGGCTGATCGGCCAGCACCACCAGGTTCCGGTCGGCCTGGAAGCGGGTGGCAATGGCCCACTCGACTTCGGCCGGGTCATAGGGGTTGACGTCGGTGTCTACGACAACCACGTGCTTGAGAGAGCCATGTCCCTGGAAGGCGGCCTGGATGGCAGCACGACCGTCGTCGGGCCCGCATTTCTCGATTTGCACCACCGCGTGCAGCCAACTGGTGCCGCCGGGCGTGATGGCCACGTTGGTACAGCGGCAGACCTGATTGACAGCGGCGAAGATGGTCGGCTCTTTGGGCATGCCCATCAGCAATTTGTGTCCTAGCTTGCCGGGTAGGAGCGCCTGGTAAATGGGGCTGTGCCGGTGGGTGATGCAGTCGATCTCAATCACCGGCCCCGACCGGACGAAGTCCACGGTCTCGGTCAGGTCTACAAAAGGCCCCTCGGGGGCGGTGGTGTGGGTCAGCCGCCCCTCCAACACCAGTTCACAATCGGCGGGGACGTGAAGCGGGACCGTCTTGCAGGGCACAACCTGGAGGGGGGCCAGCGCGTTGGCAATCGCCAGTTCGTTCACACCCATAGGGGGAGACATGGAAGCCGCCAGCAGGACCGGCAGCGAATTACCGATGCAGATAGCTATGGGCAGATCGCCCTTCGTTTTGCGCAGGGCGGTGTCGGTGCCCCGCTTCTCGACGACCCGCGCGGCAAAGCGCCGTTTATCCAACCGCAACAGCCGATGAAAGCTGACGTTAGGGCCATAGTCAGGGTCGTCCACCAGCACGATTCCGGCCGTCACATAGGGACCGCCGTCAAAGGCGAAATGACGTAGGATGGGCAGCCGAGTCAGATCTACGTCGGGCTCGACCACCTCCTGACAGGCCGCATCCGTGACAACCTGCGGCTGGCTCAGGCCCGAAGGGTCCAGGGCGGCGGCCAGCCTGTGGATCAATTCTTCTACTGGAACGCCCAAAGCCACCGCGAAATACTCTCTGGCCGAGGCCATGCCGGCCAGCACACGCCAATCCGGGTGGCCACTCACATCCTTAAAAAGAACCGGGCGCCCGTCGTAGCCATAGATGACGCGAGCCATCTCCAGGTGAGGATGGGTGGGGGACTCCACCTCAACCAGATGGCCGGCCGTGCGAGCCTGAGTGATCGAATCGCGAAGGCTCAAGGGCATTTTCTCACGCCAATAATCGGGATCTATCGAGAGGGTTTGTCCTTCGTCTTTCGTCTTTCGTCTCATAGCCGCAAAGCCTCCAACTGCGGCCGCAACGAGTATTTGCGGGCGTGCTTGGCGATGAGACCCTCCAGGTAATCACTCCATTCGTCCTCTCGACCAGCTCCCAGGTAGGCGCGACGAGCCTTCTCCAGCCAGCGCACAGCGTGGTGGTAACGTTGTGATTTGCCAGGGTCCATAATCGACTCCGCCTGTCTCTTACACTGGCGGATGGCCCAGTCGGGGTAACTTTGCCAGGCGGCATCAACCACCCGCTCCAATACATCATAGCTCACGTAGCCCCGGCTATCGATGGCTTTGATTGCCTTATCAACCAGGCCCTCGTACAGGTAGATATCTATTCTGCCATAGGCAAAGTCGGCAGCAGCAAGTAGGTCGAGCAGTTCAGGTTTGACCGAGGGCCAATCCTCCCCGGCGATGGCTTGTACTGCGTGATAATCTTCGAGCAAAAACGAGTGGGCAAAGGCTGCCCTCGCTGCCTTCAACGCCAAGGCCGGCTGGCCGGCACCCGCCGCGAGGTCGCGGGTCCAGCACGCCAGTGTGCGCGTCTCGCCGTGAAGTGTGAGCCCGTGTTCCGCAATTTTGAGAGCTTCGACGGTCTGATCGTGCTCGCGTAGTGCCTGGGCCAGTGCCAACGCCTCATCCGTGGTCACCATGTATTGCATAGCGTACTCCACCGCTTCCTGGACGCGTCCCAGCTTGACCAGCATGGTCAGATACGAGGCCGTTTGCCCTTCCGCCTCGGCCAGGTAGAGGTACTCAGTAGTTCGGCCCTGGCGCTCCAGCACGTTGAGCCGGGCCAGCGCCAGTTGATCGGCACACCAGGGCGCTTCGTCCTCCCAGGCTCCTCTTTCCGCGATGTGCCCTCCCAGGACTGCTTGCAATGGGGGATAGTCCCAACCCTGTCTGGCCGCCTCAATGGCCACGTGAAACCCCTCATCAATGCCATAGTCGTCAATCTCGGCTTGCCAGGCACTCAATTTTTCGGCCCACTCCTCGCGCTCCTCCGGTGGCAGGTCGGCGCTAAGGATGGCCTCGGCAAAGAGGGAACCCAAATCGGCGAACAGCATCGCCGAAGCATCACCATCGTGATCAACCTCATACCAGTGGTTGACGAAAGGTCCGGTCACGGCCTCCAAAATGAGCAGCGCGTTCCAACCATCGCCGGCTTCAATGAAGGGCTGGGCCTTGTCCACCAGGTCTTGTATTTCGTCCACGGCACCGCTGCCGCCCCCCCAGTAGTCCATCTCATAACTGTCCATTGTATACTGTGCTTGTTTGCGGAAGGGTTCGGGGTCTATCGCTGTCCGGCGTTGGCGCGGTTGACTGGCGCCCTCCGGCGAAGTCCGTGCAGATTGGGCCACGAGTTTCATCTCGACCCAATCTGCCAGGTGCGGCTGCTTTGATAGCAGATCGTTTAGCAAGTCCAGCAACCCGTCCCGGTCCAAATCGGCCAGCAGATCGGTCACCGGCTGGCGCTTGGTCACACGCTCGGGTTCCCGGACGTAAGCGAGCAAAGCGGCCACAATGTGCTTGCAACAGTCACCCCAGTCGTAGGGGCAGGTACAATCCACTTCAACTACCCCCACCTCGCTCAGTTCGATGGCTACCTCGTAGGGCTCATAACTGCTGCCCTCTACTTGGGCCAACAAGGTGTTTCCCCGTTTACTCAAGCCAAGGACAGCGCCGCTATGATAATAGTCCTCGCCCCGCTCAAAGGACTGAGCCGTGGCCAGGCTACGGATTACGGCTTCGGTGACAGGCATTGCTAATTCTCCTCGTTCTGCGTCAAGTGCAGGCTGACGTAATGCGTAAGCTTTTCGGATCAGTGGTGATCAAATTACACTTTGGGCTTCACATTTTACGTATCACGTTTGATGTTTCGCAAAAGGGCACTTGTGGGGTACGCTTCACGTTTTAGGCTTTCAAGCAGGAGTATAACCAATAATCAGCTTTTGATCAAGGATGGGGAGTGCCCCGGTGTCATGGCTCAAGCACAATGCAGAAAAAAGCGCAGCCAAGGGGAGGTAAGAAATGAGTCGATCAGGTTGTCAAAATATGTGTGACTTTTCGTGAGGAATATTCAGACAGTTTATAGAGGAAAGAAGATGGCAATGAACGTTTCTGCCAAAGGACGCGAGATATCTTTAAGTTGGATCGCTCTGTTGCGGGTGATGATGGGCCTGGTCTTTTTGACCACCTGGCTAAGCAATCTGAGCAAGGGGCTCTACGGCGACGGCTACCTGCCCTTCATCCAGAGTTGGGCCGACGGCACGTCGTTTCGCTGGTACGCCGAATTCCTGAACAACGTCATCATCCCCAATATCGAAATCTTGCGCGTGGTACAAACCGTGACCGAGGGATTGTTCATGGGGCTGTTTCTTAGCATCGGCTTGTTGACCCCCCTGAGCGCGGCAATCTCCTGGCTCTTCGTGGTCAATCTATTCCTGGCCAGCTTCGGCACCGGCGAATGGCCGTGGACGTACATCATGATGGGCATAATGCTGGCCATCATTGCCATCACCCGAGCTGGACGTAGCTTTGGCGTGGACGCCTGGCTAATCAAGAAATGGGGTGAGCCGCCCATCCCCTATCTTTGGTAGCGGCCGGTTATACCCGAACAGTCTCGACCGTCTCCTGAGCCAGGCTCATTGGGGGTAAAGGCTGGCTGCGATCAGAGGCCAGATAGCCTGCGACTACGTCTTCGGTAGGCCCATCCATCTGTATCGCGCCGTGATCCAGCCACAAGCTCCGATTGCACAGATCACACACGGAATTCATATCGTGTGACACAAAGAGGATGGTTCCCCCTGATTCTCGGAAGGCTTTGATCCGGTCCAGGCACTTGTGCTGAAAACTTTCGTCACCCACAGCCAGGATCTCGTCGGTGATCAAAATATCAGGGTCCACACTGGTGGCAATAGCGAAACCCAATCGCATGACCATGCCCGTCGACCATCGCTTGAGCTCGGTGTCAATAAATTTCTCTAATTCGGCAAAGGCCACAATTTCGTCGAAACGTCTCTTCATCTCCTCCTGGCCGAAGCCCAAAATCGAACCGTTAAGAAAGACGTTCTCGCGTCCGGTTAAGTCGCTGTGGAAACCGGCGCCCAATTCGATGAGGGCTGACATGCGCCCTTTCACGCGCACCATGCCCTGCGTCGGGTCGATGATGCGGGCAATGATCTTGAGAGCCGTGCTTTTGCCGGCACCATTGGGTCCAATCAGCGCCATCGACTCCCCGGCCTCGATTTTTAGCGATATATCGCGCAGCGCCCAGAACTCCTCAACTCTCGTGGTCGGCCTTCCTTTGAACAAACCCAGCCACACTTCCTGAAGGCTACGTGCCTTTTCGTGGCCCAGACGGTATCGCTTTGACACTTGTGCCAATTCTACGATCACCGCCATACCCTAAACCTCTTCGGCGAAAAGCGGCGCATAGCGCGTGTAGACCGCGTAGCCGATGGCAAAGATGATCGTAGAGCTGACCAACGCCCCTAACGTGAAATTGCGGTCAGGAAAGCGATCCAAAAGGAGAATATCCCGATAGGCAGTGATGATTGCCGCCAGCGGATTGGCCATCACCGGCTTCTGAAGCCAGAGCGGCAGGATCCAGTGATGATAGATGATGGGCGTGGCGAAGAACCAAGCTTGCAGCAACACGTCCATGGCCACGCCCATATCCCGGAAAAACACGTTGACACATGAAACAAAGAGTGCAAGTCCCAGCACTAACTCCAAGTGAATCAGCATCACAGGCGGTAACAACAGAATCTTGAGAGTAGGCATAACCCCTAGAATCATCAAAATGACCACCAAGACGGGGATTGCCAACACAAAATGCACAAAGTTTGCCAGCACAACCGAAACAGGGATCACCTCACGTGGAAAAAAGACCTTGTTGACGAGTTGTTTGTTCTCGATCACCGAATTGACCGCGCGCGACAGTGAACTGCTGGTGAAATTCCACGCGATCAGTCCCACGATCAGGAAAGCCGGGAAATTCTCCACCGGCGTGGCGCGCTCATAGGCCACCGTAAAAACCACGCTGAGCACCACCATCAAAAACAGCGGGTTCAGCAACGACCAGGCAAATCCAAAGATCGAGTTCTTATAGCGTACCTTCAGGTCACGGGTCACCAGATTACGCAGCAGATCACGATAATAACGCAAGTCCACCAGGCGCCTGGCGGTCTCCACCGCGAATCGAATCGGGTACCTTCGGTTTTGTTTGTCTGCCGTAGCCCATATGGTCACGACATCTGCGTTGCGTTCCGTAACAATCACAAGAAAAAAATCCCTCCTGGCACCCCACTTATGTCAATGCTTGTGTCGACTGAACCGGCTGTCGGCAATCCTAAGGAAGCGTCCGGAAATAGCTTTCTATTTTCAGGTCAAAATTCGGCATGGTTCATTTTGCCAAGAAAAATGGTTGACAATTTGGCTTGCTTTGCCAGACACATCCGTAAAACGTAAAACGTAAGGCGTTGTTGAGTCTCGTAAAGTCGTACCCCTAAAGTCTTGAAATAATCGTACCCCACGAGCGGGTAAAGCACATCAACGGTTTGTTTTGGTCTTAAGGATAATCAAATCGCTAATGAATTTCCTTTTGTCA
>DAOUMD010000020.1:0-26337 GCA_034412795.1 Anaerolineae bacterium | reverse complement strand
GGCGGGTTCGTAACCCGCCATTTGGGGGCGGCAGGCTACGAGCCTGCCCTACATATAGGGACGTTCGTCTGATAACGCTGCTATTTTTTGACAGCCACGGTTCAATGCAGTCCTACCTTTACTATTTGGTTGACACTTTTTACCAGTCAGATTAAGCAAAGTAACCTCATAAAACGTAAAACGTGATGCGTAATGTTGTCAACATGCGTAAAGGCACATTCGCAAGGCGCATTCGCCCAGAATCATTACGCTTTACGCCTTACGTTTTACGAATGTGTCTGGCAAAGCAGGCCAAATTGTCAACCAGTTCTCTTGGCAAAAAGTTATTCTTGGACGCGGCCTTATCATCTACCGGATCGCCTGGCGCACTTCGTAAGCCAGTGCGCTGAAGGCCTCACTGTAGAAAATCGACAGCGGGCGAGGGCGTGGCAATGTGATGGGAACGATGGCGGCTACCCGCGCCGGTCGTTGGCTGAGGACCAGCACCCGGTCAGCCAAGAAAACGGCCTCCCGGATGTCGTGGGTGACTGTCACCACCGTCTTACGGCTGATGCTCCACAAACGCAGCAACTCCTGGTTAAGGCGCTCGCGGGTCAGCGCATCCAGCGCCCCGAATGGCTCGTCGAGTAGAAGAATCTCCGGCTCGTGGGCCAGGGCACGGGCGATGGCCACCCGTTGTTCCATCCCACCTGACAGCTCGCGTGGATAGCTGGCTGCGAACTCCGTCAGTCCCACCAATTGGAGCGCGTTGCTGGCCCGCCGCTCTGCCTCGTCGGGTGGCAGATGGTCGATCTGCAAAGGGAGCAGAACGTTATCCATGACCGTACGCCAGGGCATCAAGTTGGCCTTTTGGAATACGAAGCCGATCTCCTGGCGCGGCCCCTGCACCGGTCGCGCGTGCAGACAAACCTGTCCCTGGTCAGGGAGCTCCAGCCCTGCGAGGAGTCGCAACAACGTGGTCTTGCCGCAGCCAGAAGGGCCAACGATGCACAGGAATTCCCCCTCCGCCACCTCGAATGACACATCTTCGATGGCGGAAAGGGGCCTCTGGCGAGTGGCGTATTCTTTGCTCAGGTGAATCGCTTCTAAGATAGACATCGGTTACTGGTAGACGGTAGACGGTAGACAGGGAGAGGCCATCCCTCAGCCTTTGGTCAAACTGGCTCCACCGGCCACCCCGGTTCGTACCGCGAATTCGCGACAGGATAGGCTAAGGCGCGTTACTTGCCGTCTACTGTCTACTGTCTTCTGTCTTCTGTCTTCTGTGTGATAAATTCGTTGGTGTACAGGGTTTCCACATCCACAGGCGTTTCAATGAGGCCGGTGTCCAGCATAAACTCTGCGGAATCGGACCAAGCCTGGGGGTCTGAGACGCCGAGCTGATCACTACGCCACAGGTCAATCGAGGCCTCGAGCACGGCCATCTGCGTGGGTGCGTCTTCGTCGCTGATCTCCGGCACGGCCTGACGAGCGATGGCAAAGGCCTCATCCGGGTGAGTGATCGTATATTCTACTCCGCGCAGATTAGCCCGCACCAAACGGCGGACCAAGTCCGGGTCCTCCTGGATGACCGTCTCGTTGGTGATAAGACCATTTGATACCAGGTCAATGTAATCCGAGACCTGGATGACGTTTACGTCCATTCCGGCCTGGGTCAACTGTACCGGCTCGTTGGCAATGTAAACGACAGCCGCATCCACCTGGCGCTGACTAATGGCCTCGGATTGGGTGAAGCCGATGCTCTCCAGGCTAATATCAGTCTCGTCCAGCCCGGCCGCGTAGACCAGTGCTTCCCAGCCCATATAACTCGCTCCATACAGGCCCGGGATACCCACCGAGTGCCCCGGTATTTTCTGGGGCGAGTCGATGCCCGTCTCGGCCAGGGCCATCACAGCCACCGGGAAGCGTTGGTACCACTTCATCACGTAGACTACCGGCAGTCCCTGCGCACGCGCCAGGATCACTTGATCGCCACTGGCAATGGCAAACTGTCGGTCGCCCTGAGCGGTAAGCGATACAAAGTCGTGCTCGTAGCCGTGTTCCAGCTCTAGCTCCAGACCTTCCTCGGCGTAGAAGCCCTTGGCTTGGGCTACGTAGAAGGGTGCAAATTGGACGTTCGGGACGAAACCAACACCTAAATCAATATGGGTTAGTTCCGACGGAACCTGGGGAGCGCTTTCAGTCGGCGTCTCTCCGGGCTCCGAGGTCGCCGGAGTAGGACTCGCGAGGGGACTGCAGGCAGCCAGGAAGAGCACGAGTGTGAGCAACGAAAGAGTGTGAAACGTTCTCTGCATAGTTAAGTCATCTCCTCTACTAGCGACAAGAAGTATCGGTGAAAGCGGTCATCATCGGTTAATTCGGGATGAAAAGCTGTCCCTAACAAATGGCCCTGTTGTACGGCAACGATACCATTCGTGTCTTCGAGGCTGGCCAGCACTCTCACATCGGGTCCAACGTTGCTGATGAGGGGTGCCCGGATGAATACGGCTCGAAAGGGGCGCTCGGGTTCGGTCAGGGAAGAGACTGTCAGGTCAGCCTCAAAACTGTCCACCTGGCGGCCAAAGGCATTGCGCTTCACCCGCACGTCGAGCGCGCCAACGACCGGCTGCTCGTGTCCTACATCGCGGGCAAGCAGGATTAGACCGGCACAGGTACCCCACACAGGCAGGCCGCCAGCCGCAAACTCACACAGCGGATCCAACAAACGGTATTCTGCTGCCAGCTTGCCTATCGTGGTGCTCTCGCCCCCGGGCAAGATCAGTCCATCCAAACCAGCCAGATGTTGTGGCAGTCGGACTTCGCTCGCCTCGGCCCCCAGCCGCCGCAAGACACAAATGTGCTCGCGGAAATCGCCTTGTAATGCCAGAACGCCGATGTGCGCCATGTACTCACCAGCCTCGCTCCGCTAACAACTCGCTTTCTGGAATGGCGCTGATCTCAATGCCGACCATGGCCTCACCCAGACCGCGCGAAACGCGGCCGATGATGTCGGGGTCGTTGTAGTGGGTCGTCGCTTCGACGATGGCCTTGGCCCGGGGAGCCGGGTCGCTGCTCTTAAAGATGCCACTGCCGACGAAGACACCGTCCACACCCAACTGCATCATCAGTGCCGCATCGGCCGGCGTGGCGATGCCACCGGCGGCGAAATTGACGACCGGAAGCGCTCCGGTATCGGCAACTTCTTTCACCAAGTCATATGGCGCACCTATCTCTTTGGCATAGGCCATCAGTTCCTCGGGGGGCATAGTGGTTAGACGGCGGATTTCTCCCAACACAGCCCGGGCGTGACGTACTGCCTCTACCACGTTGCCCGTGCCGGCCTCGCCCTTGGTGCGGATCATGGCCGCCCCCTCGCCGATGCGGCGCAGCGCCTCACCCAGATTTCGGCAGCCGCAGACGAAGGGAACTTTAAAACCGTGTTTGTCTACGTGATGCTCCTCATCGGCCGGGGTTAGTACCTCGCTCTCATCGATATAGTCCACGCCCATTGCCTCAAGTACCTGGGCCTCGACAAAGTGGCCGATGCGGCACTTGGCCATCACCGGGATGGTGACAGCTTCCATGATCTCCAGAATCTTCTCTGGATCAGCCATGCGGGCCACACCTCCTTGGGCCCGGATGTCGGCTGGCACCCGCTCTAGAGCCATCACCGCGCAGGCGCCCGCCTCTTCAGCAATGCGTGCGTGCTCGGCGTTCGTCACGTCCATAATGACGCCACCTTTGAGCATCTGTGCCAGCCCGGCTTTGACTCGGAACGTGCCTGCTTCTTTCCCATTGGTGCTCATGTTTTTCCTCCTGAGTTTAGTAATTTGGGAGTCAGGGAGTCAGGGAATCGGGGAATCAGGAAATCAGGAAACACGGAAACATCCCAGATTCCCTAATCCCTGATCCCAGATTTCCTGATTCCCTGACTCCCTGATTCCCTGATTCCCCAACTCCTCTATCCACGCCATCGCAGCAGCCACATCTCCAACAGCATCACGACGCCGTAAAGAGCCAGCGCGATGACGACCAAGGCCAGAACGGCCACAAATACCAGCGATGTGTTAAAAAGCCCGCGGGCCTGGTTGATCAGAAAGCCCAATCCCTGATCCGCACCTACGAATTCCCCCACCACGGCCCCAATAACAGACAGTGTAACACTGATCTTCAACCCGCCCAACAAAACAGGCAACGCAGCGGGCACATCAAGCATTTTGAACGTCTGCCACTGGTTGGCGCCCAATGAGCGCATCAGATCGCGTAGATCTTCTTCCACCGAGCGGATGCCCACCACCGTATTGACCAGCACCGGGAAGAAAACAATCAGGGCACAGATCAGTACTTTACTCAGCCGACCTGATCCGAACCAGATGACTAACAGCGGTGCAATGGCTACCACAGGCACCGACTGCGAGGCAACGATGTAGGGAGCCAGCAATCGTTCCAACAGCGGGCTCTTAGCCAATGCGTAACCCACAATCGTGGCGGCAACCAGTCCCAGCCCCAGACCAGCGAAGATCTCCGACAACGTTGCCTGGGCATGTCGCCATAGAGTGCCGTCGACCAACGTGCGGGTCAATGTATTCATCACGTCGCCCGGCGAAGGCAGGACAAAGCTGGGGTAGTCACTGAGCCAAATCGCGGCCTGCCAAAGTCCTAAAAACACCAAAAGAACAACCGGTGCCGTCAACAAGTGGGAGCGACTAATCCACTGGCGACCAGCTAACGCCTGTACGCCGATCTTGTTTGTCAAACGTCGATACGGGCGTCGCGATGCTCGGATTATTGTTCCTTGTTTGCTATGTACTCCCTCGAAACTTGGTTCTTGCATGGCTAAACTCCTGGCAAAACAAAAGCCCCGATCCATTTCTGACTTCGAGGCACATAGATATTGCGTCATCTATCCGCGCGCAACCGGCGATCGACTCAGCGAGTGGCTCAATCTGTTGCCTGAGTAATACTCCCACAAAAAAACCGAAGGCTTTATGGCCTTCGGGGGCGTACATTCACAGCTTGAGCGCGCGCAGATAGTGTCTGCAACCTTCTTTCATCCGGACTATACCGTCGGCCCCGGCCTCTCACCGGATCCTGCTCGCCTGAAAGCGAACTGGCGGGCTCGGTGGTTCAATGCAACCACCATACCGCCGATCGGGAATTATCTCGTAACCAACTAACGAGATTCACCCTGCCCCGAAGGTTTGTATATTCAACTACAGACATTATATTCGATTGTGATAAAAATGTCAAACTAGCATATGCCAAAGTAGGACCTGATGAGTTTCTCTCCCTTGGCCTGTCAGCCAAGGGGGATAGAAAACCATCAGGCCTCGCCCGCTAGTCCCAGGACAACCCATCAGCCAGGTAGCTCGACACGCCACCCTGGCTGCCACCCAGGTGCAGCACCACTCGTCCTTCCGCATCACGCCCCAATGCAAAGGTTGAGACCCACCCCCGCGTCGGCGCGTCCTCGAGCACCTCCCACGACTTGCCACCGTCGAGGGTGCGGTACAGGACACGAACTGGTTTTCCCAGCCTGGGGTCGGTTTCATCCGTGTCCAATAGTGTGTAAGCTTCATTGGCCGAGACGAGCGCCAGGTGAAAATCGGTTACGAATGGAGGTGGCAGCGGAAGGCGGCGGTCGATGCGCTTCCACGTCTCCCCTCGGTCCGTAGAACGAAAGAGACCGGCATATCCGCTGTACAAGTAAATGGTGCCATCCTCGGAATAGTTGGGCGAAAAAGCGATCGCCCCGGCTGTCAATTGCGCCTCTGGCGGGTCAAAGTCCTCTAGCGTGGCCGTCACCGTCAGCGGGATGGTTTGCCATGCCTCGGCCGTCGCGTCCCAGCGCTGTAACCCACGCGAAAAGCTGGCCATCAGCGATCCCTCGCCCGAAGTGCCCCCATAATCAGGCGAGACGGCTACCGTCACGTCGAACGGATTGGCACCGCCCGACGGCTCGACCTCGCGTTCCAGCGGCAGTGGCTCCCAGGTTTCCCCGTTATCTACCGAGCGGTAAACGCCGCTGTACCAGGTGACCGCGAACATAGCGCGTTGGTCGTCGTCTGGGGAGGAGGGCGCCAGGGCCAGCTCCATGATATATGGATCACCCAACCCATTGAGGGCTTGCTCCCAGGTACGCCCGCCGTCGGTGGAGCGCATCAACCCCCAGGCCTGTCCCCGTCCAAAGAGCGCGTTGCTGAAGGGGACGGCAAAGAGCGTTTCCCCCGACGGTGGCGTGTCTCCAGATGGGACGAAATGCAGTGAACGCGGGATGGCCTCAGGAGGCCAGGTGAGGCGCTGCCAGTTGTCATCACGCCCGCTGTATAGCCGCCACTCAAAACCTGTCTCAATGTCTCCGATGGGGCCGACCCCGGCCAGAAACTGGCCATCCGGCAGCGGTGCGATGGTCAACACCGGACCGGGTGGAACCCCCATCTCCAGCGGAGCCGTCTCCGTCACAGCAGGTACAGGCGTGGCCACGGGTGTCGCCTCCAAGATTGAAAACGGATTGAGGGCCACCCCTTCCAACGCCTGGCAAGCGGTCAAATTACAAATGGCAAATATCAAATAGCAAATAACAAATGACAAATGACAAATTGCAAAAAAGAAGCGAAGCTTGGATATTTGATATTTGGTATTTGGTATTTGCCATTTGCTATTTGTAATTTGGTATTTGCCATTTGCTATTTGATATTTTTCATTTGCCATTTGCTATTTGTTCTTAGCGCACGACGAAGCTTGCCGAGGCGACGACCTCGTCGTTTACCAGCAGGCGTACTTCGTGGGGACCGGGCTGGTACCCGCCTTCGGGGGTATAAAAGACCCAGGCGGTGCCCGACGTTCCCCAATCTTCAGGCCAGGTGGTGATCGAGCGATCAAGTTGCCGGTCGCCCCAAAACCATACGTGCCCCCAGCGAGTGCCGGGTTGGATACCTTGGTAGTCGAAAAAGAGGTAAATGGGTCGGCTGCTGGTGGAAAAAGTGTCTCCTGGTGATACCGGTTTATAATCCTCGCTGATGTCCTGGGCCAATACCAGGTTGCTGAAAGGACTCCCCTCGGTCACAACCACCGGGGCCGGCGTCGAGATTGGGGTGGGGCTGGGTACGGGGTTAGAGGAGGCGGCCTGGGTTGGAGCTGCCATAGAAGTAGTAGCAGCCCCAGGCAAGGACGTCTCCAGCGTTGGATTGGTCACCAAGGTGGATGGCGGAGAGGTAGGGAATGCCTCGGCCAGCCGGCTCGCCTGTCGTTGGCCCCAGCCTGCCAGGTTCCAAATCATCACCGCCAGAAACAGGCCCAATACAGGCGCGACAATGATCGCCCAGAAGAGGGAACGTTGCCAAAGTTTAAGTCGCTGGGGGCCTCCGGCGGCTGCCGCTGACCGGACGGGGGCGATCCCCTCGGCGGCGGCCGCCAGGGCGCGGGCGAATTCGTTGGCCGTGTTGAAGCGCATCTCGGGGCGCTTGGCAAGGGCGCGTATCACGACTTCGCTCATAGCCGCCGGCACGTCAGGATTGACCTTGTGAAGTGGAGCGGGAGTCTCGTAGATCTGGGCGTGGAGCACGTCCGCCGGCTTCCCGGTGAAGGGGACTTCCCCGGCCAGCATTTGGTAAGCCAACACACCCAGGGCATAGATATCGGCCGCCCGGTTAGGACCCTGGCCCTGCGCCCGCTCCGACGACAAATACTCAGGCGTGCCGACGCCGTGGGGCATTTTGGTGACCTGGACGCTGGCCATTGAATCGGTGCCGGCCAGCGCCTGGGTAAGCCCGAAGTCGGTCAAAGTAACGTGCCCGCTTCCACTGACAAAGACGCAGTGGTCGTTGATGTCGCCGTGCATCAGCCGCTGACCGTGGGCATAATCCAGGGCAGCCGCCAATTGGCGTACGACGTGAACCGCTTTTGAGGGAGGCATCGCCCCCTTCCGCGCCAGCCACTCCGCCAAGCTTTCGTCTTCGATCCAAGCGCGTATCACGTAGACCACATCTTCGCGCCGGCCCGCTTCATATACCGGGGCAATGTTAGGGTGATCGAGCCGGGTCGCTCGCTCGCCAGCCTCTAAGAATCGACGCATATAAAACGTGTCAGATACGAACTCGGGCACGATGACTTTGACGGTAACTAACAGACCATCTTCTTTGCGTAACGCACGGTAGATGATGGTCAGATCGCCGCGTCCGACCTCCTCTTCAACATCGTAACCTGACAGCCGGTTTTCAACTTGACTCATGTCCTACGCTTCACACATCGCGTAAAACGTAAGGCGTAAAACGTAAGGCGTGACACTGGTAGCAGTACGCTTTACGTTTTACGTTTCACGTTTCATACCTTACGTTTCACTATCCCCTGATAATCTCCATCACCTGCTCGAACAGCACCCCATTTGTGCTAAACCCATTTCCGCTGTAGACCGTGACCTCCCCATCCCAATCGGTGAAGGTGCCGCCAGCCTCAATCAAGATGGGCACCAGGGCGGCGCAGTCCCAGGCGCTCAGGATGGGATCGAGCATCACCTCGGCGCGTCCGGTGGCCACCAGGCAGTGTCCATAACAGTCGGCCCAACCGCGCTGGGTGTGCGTCGCCGCCTGTAGGCGATCCCATGCCTCGGCCCGGCCGTACTCGGCAAAGGTAGTGCAGTCGGTGTAGACGACGAGCGCCTGATCGAGACGAGACACGTCTGAGACGCGAGCCGGACGCCCATTCCAGCGGCAGCCGTGCCCCTTGGCGGCGGTCACCATCTCTCCCAAGCCGGGGAAATGGGCCGCGCCGACCACGCACTCGCCGCCAATCTCCAGCCCGATCAGCACGCCATAAAGCGGCACGCCGCGAATGAAAGAACGGGTGCCGTCGATGGGGTCAATGATCCAGCGGTGGGTGGAGTCGCGGTCGGTCTCGCCGAACTCCTCGCCGACAATGGCGTGGTCGGGAAAACGATCCTCGATCAGGTGACGCAGCAATTGCTCTGCGCCCCGGTCGGCGATGGTTACCGGCGACTCATCCGCTTTTTGCTCAACCGCCACGCCCGTCTGAAAATGAGCCAGGGTCAATTGCCCGGCCTGCCAGGCAGCATCAATTGCGAAGTCGAGGAACGTCTGGGTAGAGGTGAGATGTGTCATACTGTCTCCGAGTTAAAACTTAAGTATGTTAGGATGCCATGAACTTCAGGGGTACCGGCACGAAGACCAGGAGGAAGATAACAATGGTCAACACTGCCAGCCACTTGCGCCTGTCACCGAGTGGGGTGACGTCGTTCAGGGGTGGTGGGTGGTTCACCCCAAGCATAAAGATGAGGATGGCCCACACGAACCAGCCCTGCCAGAATGCCACGCCCATGATGAGCAAGATGCCGACAAACAGCGTGCCGACATACCGCATCTTGTCCCCGATCAGAGTAAAGACCACGTGCCCGCCGTCGAGCTGCCCCACCGGCAGCAGGTTAAAGGCGGTCACCAGCAGGCCGAACCAGGCGGCGAAGGCCATCGGATGTAGAAATACATCTACCTCATTATTGGGCAGAAGCTGGCCGTGGATCAGGTATTTGGCTCCTGCGTAGAGCAGTGAATTTCCCTCCAGAATATAGCCCTCATCGGTCGGCAGCGGTTGCACCGTGGAAAGGCTCAGCCCGATCAGCAGTAGTGGGACGGCGATGATCAATCCTGCCAGTGGCCCGGCCACTCCCACGTCGAAGAGCTGGTTTCGGTTGCGCACCGGGGAGCGCAGTTGGATGAACGCGCCGAAGGTGCCCACAAAACTGAGCGGCATGGGAATGAAATAGGGTAGCGTGACCGCCACACGGTGCCGACGGGCAGCGAAATAGTGACCGAATTCGTGGGTGCCCAAGATGGCCAGCAGGGTAAAGGCAAAGGGTATCCCCATAAGAATGGAGGTCGGGTCCTCCAGGGGATTGGCCCCCTCGTTCAAGGCCCCCATCAGGACCACCGAGAACACGGTAGCCACGAACAAGGCCAGGTTGATCCAGGGATTGGCCGGGCGTGGCTTCACCAGCCCGGGTTGCCCGACAATCTGGTGTCCCTCGCCGTGCACCCGCAACAGAGGCGTGTAATCGTGGCGCACCCAGCGTTCGGCCAGCCGCTCGTAAGCCCAGTCCGCGTCCTCGGTCAGCAGCCGACCGTTGAACACAATCACGCCCTGTTGCGCCTGGCGCGGCGTCAATATCCCGGTTACCTCAAATACATCTTCCACGTCGGCCCGCAGCCGCCCCACGAGCCCCCCATCCAAAATAATATTTTCTCTCGAACTCGCTAACCGTTCACCTAAACCGTAGCTCATGGTTTCTGACTCACCTAATCCACAAGTCTTTTCTGAGTGATCTATGGAAGACCGAAGATTGGAAGACTGGAAGGTTGGAAGATTGGAAAACTGCCAGCCAACCCCTTATCCAACCAACTAACCAACCAACTAACCAACCCCCCACCCCTAAAGCGTAAAAACCCCCAAAAGCCTCCGCTCCGCCTCGCCCTCCGCACCCTCTCCGGCCACGCGGGCCATCACTTCCACGTAGGGCGCGATACTGGAGTTCTTGAGCTTGCGCTTGAGCAGCTCATCAACCTGGAACACGCCGGCCGAGTTGCTCATGGTGATCTCCACGCGGATGGGGCGCTCTTCACCGTGCTTCAGTTCCACGTTGGTGATGGCCGCCGCCGACACGGAGTGGATGCTGGTGGACCCGGCCTCAAAGGGGATGCGCGAGCGACCCTCAGTCATATCCAGTGCGTCGGCCACTTTTAATACCCCGGCCTCCAGGGTCAGACAGCGCACGTCCCAGCGGTGGGCGATCATGGCGTGCAGGATCTCGGAGATCATGATGGTGCGCTCGCGCACGTCGTACAGACCCTCCAGGAAGGAGGGCAACTTACCCCGGGCCAGGAAGAGACTGTACTGCTCGTGGTCGTCGCGGTGGATGCTGATGCCCAGGTCGTGCATACACGCGGCCAGCACGACCACCACCTCGGCGTCCTCCTTGGTCATGGCGTAGTCCGTCTCGATGCTGCTCTGGATCTCAGCGTCGGTCAGCAGGCGCAGCATCTTGAGGGCGGCGTTGGCCACCACGCGGATGTGTATCTCGCCGTGATCGGTGATGCCCGACCGGTCTGTGGCATTCATGTTAGCGCAGCGCCACAGTTGCCACAGCTCCTCGTCGGCGTTGATGCGCTTCGCCACAGTAGCCAGTTTATGGTTGTGGCGGGTGGGGATGTTGAAGTTGTTCATCGCGCTCACATTGTACCACAAAAGGTGGGGGGAAGTCCAACGCAATGAGCGTCGCTTACACAACTGTTCGCCTGCTCCCGCGCAACGCCAGTCCAGTGGGTACTTGTAGATGGCTGCTTTTTATTCAAATAATAGGGGAAACCCGGACGTCAGGGATGGGCTTTGAGGATGAGGGGAAGATAGATGCCACCACTGGCGCCGTAGGGCATAAAGTCTTCGGGGATATTGACTACAGTGTCAGAGATACATCCAGCTTGCAGGCTACACAGCCATGCGGTGTTCTCGATGTACACAGGGCGGCAGACGCGCGGGCCAAGCGTGTAGATCGAATCTTCAGTATTTACCGTCACCGTCAGCGCCTTGGTGGTATACGTATCGGTAAAGGGGCTGATGGCGAACCGGAACGTGGTCATCAGCAGTCCGTTGCCCAAGTTGGGCCGGTTGGCCCTGAGGCTCTGCTCATGGCCGTCGAATTCCACGCTGACCTCAGTGATACGGGTATCAGGCAGCGGTGCATCATCTCTTAATGAGGTGATATCCATAAAGGGCAGCAGCACATCGATGGTTTGGGTGGCAACTGAGGGGATGTCAAGCGTATAGGTGAAGGTCTTGGTCGTGTTCTCGAGATCATCCAGGGTCGCCGGGTCAAAGGGGGGATCATCTGCATTAAAGAGAAAGAAGGCGTTCAACTCGCGCGAGTTATTGGTGCGAACTGTCACCTCGCCATCCTCAATCATCGTTGATGTGATGGCCACCGTCCACACCGAGGCGCCAAATACGTTGTTGCTGGTCACCAGCAGATGTGCTGGCTGACCCTCAACGACGGGAGGGCTGTTATCGGTCCCCTTCATCAGCAGCCACATCGCCGTTGGGCTGCTACCGGAGGGAATCTGCACTTGAAACGTGTAAAGATCAGTCACCGGTGGCTGGACGGTCACACCGTGTGCCCAGAAGTGGGTAGTCTCGCAATTAACCTCCGCCGGCACCACATAGTCTGGTGGATTATCTGGCGGGCAGGCCGCGCTAACCCCTTCCTGGTGGAGGGAAGGCAGCAGCGCCACGCGTGCTCGGAAGGAGACTTGGCCTGATCCGCCAGGTGGTACTTCGCCTAGACTCCAGACGACGAGATGGGGCTCTTCTGGGTCGGCCTGAGGTGTGGTTGAGCCAGGGACCAGCGTGAGGTTGAAAGGTAGTTGGTCAGTGATGGTCAAGACTTGCGTTATGAGACTGGTGTTCGCGTAATTGATGGTGTAGGTGATGACATCGCCCTCGTGGACAGGGCCGGAGGGGTCGTTGGTTTTTTCCATTACCATTTCGGGCCAGAGTTGAACATTATCAACATAAACCCAGGAATTACACCTATCATCAGTTTGATTGCGCAGGACAAAAAAAACATCGATCTCCTGGCCCACATATGGTGCCAGGCTGATGGAGACCGTGGCGGGCAGGCCAGAATTAGATACCCAGGCATCAGGACGGCAAGTAGTGCCTGCGTTCCCCCAATCGTATGTCGGGTTTCCAGTATACCACTTAATTGAGGATAAATTGTCGATTGCAACCGCGAAAGTGTCGTAGGTATAGGTGCTGCTGGCTATTATATCGTGGGAGTACATGAGGTATTCAAAGCGAAGCTCTGGGTTTTCTATCGGAGGTACTTCCAATGATCGGTGGACAACTACATAACCGTTGGTGCCCAAAGGAGAAGCGTCGCTTGAGTCAGAAGCACCTAAACGCCCGGAGTACGTATCGAAGCGACTTTTCCCATCATCTCCAAAGGGGGGTACCACCGTCGGCCAGGGAGCCAAGTTGCTTTTGTCCCTTTCCCAGCACTGTAGATTACGTGCTTCAAAGTCCCAGTTTTGGGTGGGATCATCACAATCGTCATCCAAGGTGATTATCGGTTGATCGAACTGGAAATTGACAGTTTCAGTCAGGACAGCATCGCTGGTTCTTGTTAATTGATCGGTGTAAAAGATTTCGGCTGGGGACCTATTCTCAACGTTGGGGCTAAAACCTATCGCAGATGATGGAATTGGGAACAGAAGGTATAAAGCAACGCCAAGGAGAATAACAGGAGCACAGATAAGCAAAAGAAATAGTTGCTCTAGTTTGAGGCTCTGTTTTATTAAGCGCCTGACATAAGACAGGTCCATTTTTCGGCCTACCAAGTCGGTGAAAGCCTGAGCGTGATCGGCAGGGTTGCTCACTGGACTAGATCGCTTGGCAGCTTCTTTCCAAAACCAGGAAATCGTTATCCTATGGTGACCTGATGACTATCCAGATCAAGTGATATACCTATGAAATCTACTGCCCGGTGTAAGTTGCCGAATATGCGCGACGAGAAGACCGTACCTGTTCTATATTTATAACACGTTTGACTAAGAAGCCTATGAGAGGCTCATTAGAGAATCATTTGAAAACTCACAGATTGTTAGTTTTATGCAACTCAGACACCAGGTTTTTTTACAAAAACCTGGTGTCTGTGACACTTGCCAGGCAGCTTGTTAGCAGCTTCGATCACCTGGCGAACAGTCGTCATCGTCATCATCATCACCGGCGTCAGGTTGTGATGGCTGAGGTGGTGGTGGAGAACAATCAACCATCAGCCTCCAGGTGGCGCTCGGCTCACTGATCGGTTCGTATTGGTTACTGGGATCCCAAACTGGATTCTCGGATGTGCTCCAGTCTTTCTCTTTGGCTGGTATACCTGTGACGACTGTGACTCTCCACTGGTAGTCTGGGTGATACCCAATGTCGAGGTAGTCGTACCGGTAAATGGTTCCCTTTATCCAAGCCACGTCAATAGGTGTGTCAAAATCGTTGAACCTGTTCCAGATTTCTACCTGGTAGTATTCATTGGCTCCTAAAGTTCCATTCCAAGTCCAGAACAAGTCCAGGCGATTGCAGATATCGATCCTTGTGTCGTCTGGTGGCTCAAGAAGCGTAGGGGCAGGGGCCGGAGGTCTTCCAACAACCGGGATTGTACTCAAATCCAGGTTGATTTGAACGTATTTGGATGAAGCAGATATCCATCCCAATTTGCCATTAGGCACGATAACCTGGATCCATCCATCGGTCGTTAGACGGCCTACGATATCCAAGACGACACCTTTTTCGAGGTAGCCTATAGGTGGATCATAGACGACTCCGGGGCCGTAGCGAAGATTGAGACCAGACTCCGCTATGACCACGGCTTCCGGTATGGGGGTTGGGGTTGGGCTGGGCGTTGGGACTTCATTGGGTGGGGCAGATGGTTGCGCGTTAATTGGCGGGGCAGGTGTGGGAGTATCAGTTGGCGGGACAGGGACGCCAGTCGGTTCCGCAGTTGGCGGCTCTGTCGACTGCGGTTCCTCAGGTGTAAGAGGAGGTACCAGCACCTCGGTTGACGTCGGTACGAGTTCAGGCGTAGCTGCCTCCGCTGTAGGTGTTGGGGGACCTATTGGCGCTATAATTGGAATAGGTACAGGCAGAAGTGTCTCCGCAGCTATGAACACGACGGCAATTCCCATCAACATAAGCGGGTATAGCCAGGGACGAGACTCCGGATTCATAGGATCACGCTCCTTTACGGCGACAGTGCTACCGATTGACGATAGACCACGAGCCTTACCGGGACTATAGTACCATCTCTACGGAAAGAGAACTAAGAAAACTTGCCAAGAAGGTACTAAGAAGGTAATATTATGCAAATAATTGTATGTTAAACCTCATAACTCGCTGCCCGCTACGAAATCGAGGAAGCCAGCACAGGAATGAGTGAGCAAAAGATTGGTGAGAATTGAATTATCGCCAACTTTATGTGTGCAGAATCTCAAGACTCCTACGTTTAATTATAGAAGAGACTCTACTGTATTGCTTGACACAAATCTGACATTTTATCAACAATTTCCTGGATTCGCTGGAAGGGTAACACAGCATCATCTGACAAGATTTATACAGGCTTCTCAGTGACTATGGATGCCAATTATTATTTACGAATACCTGGTGTAGGATGCTGAGCGCAAGAAGGGACAAAGCCTAAGTATCTGCGACTGTCGGGAGATTAGCTGGAGGATTAATATATGTCTCGAAGAGCCCCTCTCCTTATTCTGGCAGTATCTATTGCTGCCGGTATGGCCTTTATTGCTTATAACATCTACTTATTATACGTTGTCAAATACCCAGCAGCTGCCTTGAAGACAAGGTTTGCCTATTTCGGAGTAGGCGTGGTGTTGATCCTTTCTGGCTGGTACATTTACGTTTTGTTGGGCAGGGTCGAGCAGTTAAAAACAGATCAAGATGAACCCCAAACTGATTACTTGGTTCAACAACAAGAACTTGAGCAATTACGAACGGATCAAGAGAGACTTCGGGCCGACTATATGGCCCTACAGCAAGAAAAGGAAAGGCTACAATCAGATATCTCTCGCTTGCAAAGAGAAAAAGAGCAACAGGAATTATCTCAATCGGGATTCCCAAAAATATGCGACATAGAGAACGATAACATCCTGCCGCCGCTTGGCTCAGAAGAATTTGATATCATGCAGCACTTGTTCCAGAACCATTATCGAATTTGTGTTAAACGTATAAGAGGGGGCTACAGCAACTCTGGCGTGTACCACGTCATTCCGGAGACGACAGAAGGTAAGCTGCTCAAACCTGGGATGGTCGTTAAGTATCTGACGTTTCAGGATATTCTCAAGGAAAAGAACGCGTATCAGACCGTATTGGACCGATATCCGCTGCCCCATACGCCAGGTCGACCTACCGGAAACTGGCCACCGGATGACCAATTATCCGACAGCAGAAGGATTGGCGCTGTCAGTTACGAACTGGCAATGCTGAACCCGGATGGCCAACTGCAGAGCCTGACAGATCTTTATAAACAGCAACCGTTTGAGGAGTTCGTTACATATTTGGAATTACTGTTCAAGCGACTTGACCGCTGGTATGCTTGGAGGCAACCCAAACCTGGCGACTCTTCTTTGGGCGGACCAGATGGTATATATGAGCGGCTCTATCGTAAGCGAGATGACATTCAAGACGGTATAAGCCAATTGATCAGGTCGTCCAACGCATCCGTCCCATCTTCCCCCTCTCTCGATGATCTGGTCACAAGGCAGACGATTGAGCTTCCGTTTTTGCCTGAGGCTTTAGAGAGCCATGAAGTCCACAATCCGATTTATTGGATAGATCATGTGTTTGTTCAGGATGAAGCGGAGTGCTTCAAAGTGGTAAGCCCTTATTCACCAGTCCACGGCGATTTGCACACCGGCAATGTTCTTGTCGAAAAAGGGCGAGACACTCACATTTGGCTTATTGACTTTCCCAACGCCCACGTCGGTCCGGCATTGCAGGATTTCGCCACGATGGAGGCTGATGTCAAATTCAATCTGATTGACATGGAGCAATGCTCTCTTGACGACTGGCTCACATTTGAGCAACGGTTACTCCTACCTCTCAGAAGCGGTTTCTATACGCTGGACTGGCCGTGGTCTCAAGACTGGCAGCCAGAGAGAGAAGAATTGCTGAAAGCCTGGCTAGTGATCGGGTTCTTGCGCCGCTGGGCCAGGGAGCGGCGGCTGATCGGTGATGACGTATGTAGCTACTACCTGGCCTTGCTGCACGACACATTGCCCTTCGTGTACCGCCAGACCCGCACCAAGTCTCAAAAACAAGCAGCTCTCATATCCTCCGCCTGGATGTGCGAGTATCTGGGCTCCTAGGCGGCGCCGTCTCCTCTTGAAAGCGCCACTCTAAGTAACTGTAAAAGAATAACTTCCGAGTTTTGCCCGGACGGTAGCACTGCACTAAACCGTGGTTGCCTTGTCGCGTGGCATTGAAATGCCTGGCTGATACACAAAACCTGTTAGAAACAGGTTAGACTATGCAGTTTTAGTGCGTTTCGAACGCACTTTTCATTCCAGCCGATGATTTTTATCATTGACCCCAGGCGATCCACGGTTAAATGTGGTGCTACCGCCCGGACTCTAATCGTGGAAAATCGGAACTTATTTCTTTACAAGCCCTAAGTTACGAACGTTAGCGCAATCTTGTTTTGCTCATAAGGAATTGAGACAAACGGACCTTAAAAATAAGTGAGAGTCCCGCGCTTCCTCAAACTCTGAAAAGGAGCACAATTGTGATGCAGGAGGTGCAGGATCATGAGTACCAGCCAGCGTCGTCGTTGGAGGGCCGAGGAGAAACTACGCATCCTCGAAGAGGCACGCCAGGCGGATCAGACGGTAAGTGCCGTGTGCCGCCACTATCAGATTGCGCCCGGCCATTTCTATGCCTGGGAGAAGCAAGCCCGGCAGGGGGCGCTGGAAGGCCTGCGCAACAGTCAACGCGGGCGCAGGCGAGCCGATCCCAGCCAGCAGTTGCAGGCCGAGATCGAACGGCTGCGGGCGGTGGTGACCGAACTGAGCGCCGAGAACCCTTCGGGCTGAGCCTCAGGACGAAGCCTGCAACTGAAAAAGGGGCTCTGGCCATAGGCTCGCGCCGTCGCTATGAGGCCGAGGAGAAAGCCTGATCTTGAAGACAGTGGCGCCTCTGAGTTGAGAATCGACTTCGCTCCCAAACTGAAATACGCCGTTGCTGGATAGAGCTCAATTTCGGGCGTGGCGGGTCGCTATGACGCTGAGACGCCAGGACGCTGAGACGCTATGGATAGGCTTTGAGGATGAGAGGCAGGTAGATGCCGCTAGTCATAGGGAGCGGAGGGGCGTTGACCACCGTGTCCGAGATACACCCGGCTTCCAGGCTACACAGCCAGGCGGTGTTCTCGATACGCACGGGGCGGCAGATGCGCGGGCCGAGGGTGTAGATGTCGTCTTCGGTGTCCACCGTAACTGTCAGCACCTTGGTTGCGGTGATTGCATCATCCGGAAGTGGGCCGATGGTGAAAGGAAACCGAGTCATCAACAGGCCATTGCCCAGATTGGGTTCGTTGGCGACGATCGTCTGCGTGGTCTGGTCGTCGAATTTCACAGCGACAGTAGTCAACCGACCGTCATGTGCAGGTGGCTCGCTGTCTGTCAAATATGTGATATCCATAAAGGGCATGATCACGTCCAACGTTTGGGTTTCGACGGTGGGTATTTCCAGCATGTAAGTGAAGGTCTTCTTGTCTTCATTTAAGGGGTACAAGGTAGTTTCGTCGAAAGGTGGATCTTCGTCATCGAAGAGGAAAAGGGCGTTCAATTCGCGGGGGTTATCGGTGACGATGGTCACTTTTCTATCATCTTCGTACATATCAGCCGTGACACTTCTCGTCCAGACGGAGGCCCCAAAGTCTATGGTGCTGGTCACCGGCAATTGGGCTGGTTGGCCTTCGACGGTGGGGGACAAATTGCCTGTTCCTTTCATTAGCAGCCACATCTCCGTTGGCTGAGCGCCGGGAGGAATCTGGACGTGGATCGTATGTTGCTCTAGAGTTGGTGGTTGGTGGGTAACGCCGACCGCCCAGAAGTGGGTGGTGTCGCAGACAGCCGACCAAGGCAGGACGTAGGTTGAGGGAGGCGGCGGGCAGGAAGGACTGCATATCGCCTCTGATTGAAGAGAGGGAAGCAGCGGGATGCGAACCTGGAAAGAAACAGAGTCGGTCCACCCGACAGCCAGAGCATCAAACTTCCACCTGATGACACCGCTTTCTTCAAATCCACCGGGCGAGATGGAACCGTCCACTAACTCGGTGTTGTAAGGGATGATGTCTGTGATAACCACATTGGTTTGGGTGATCAAGCTGGTGTTCGCGTAGGAGATGGTGTAGGTGATAACGTCGCCTTCGTGGACGGTGCTGGATGGATCGTTGGATTTGGTGAGGGTGAGAGGAGGGATGTAGTATACCGAGTTCAAGTGCGTACCATTTTTCTTCCCGCCGATTACATAGACACCACCATTCTTAGGACTCACAGCAGAATGGCGAAACAGGCTATGAGGTAAAGACAAGTCTTCTATTTCCCAGGGCGTTATTCCACCGTCTGTAAGCACTCTGGTAGAAAAGATTGTATCTAACTCCATTCTGGTGTCAGTGTCACGGTGGTACCCTCCTATGACAAATATCTTGTGTTCACCTTCTGATACAACGACAGATGAGAAATACAGGGATCTAGGTAATTGTAATTCCACTGGCAGGCGTGTCCACCCTTCAAGTGTGCCATCACTCCGGATACGTGCTACATAAACTGTCTTCTCTGAGAGATCATGTAGATTTCGCCCCCCTATTACGTAGATGTTATCTCCATAGACAATTGACGAATGGCGATAAATAGGTGGCAGGGGATTATCCGTATTGACAATCTGCCAGTTCGTTATCTCACCACTGGACGTTATTGTAGTTGAGTAAACAAGGGAAGAAGGGGCACGCTGCGAATACCCCCCGATGAGGTATATTATGTTGTTGTGGATAACGGCTGAATGGGTACTCAAACCATGACCGCTGCGAAGCTGAACAGTAGATGTTACCCAATTACCAAGAGTAACCGTAAGGTTCTCTGTATGTTCAAACGGGGCAAAATACGTATAGGGAGATATGGTTGAACCATTAAACCCTCCTATTAAGTATATCCTTTTATCTGTTGCCACCACGGAATGATACGCCAACGGTTGCGGTAAGTCCGGGGCTTCCTCCCATGGGCTCAAACTCCCATCAGATCTTGTTCGGGCGTAATAAACCTCGGCGACTGGTCTCATATCTAAGTCAGCGGCAGCAGGTGTTAATCCCCCACCTATCACAAACACAGCATCTTCATAGGCTATGGCAGCGGAATTTGCCAATGCTTGTTCCAGGTCTAGGGCTCTATGCCAGTCGACCTCTTTCCAGTCCAATCGCTTGCCCAAGACCAATTGTAAGTCTAAAAGAATCAGGACAACTGTAAGAATATGTAACAATGTGAGTTTGGATCGCAGGCATTTAGGTGGTCGCATCTTAGTAAGACCTGATCTTAATCGCCGCCTCCTCCAGACGGTTCAGTAGGTTCGGGCCCAGGATCAGATACAGGACCAATGCCTGGGTCAACATAAAGTGTTCGCATCTTGCTCGGTTCACTTATTTCTTCAAACTGGCTACTAGGCTCCCAAACTCTATTCTCCGGAGTGCTCCATTGTTTCTCTCCTGCCGGCGTACCTCTGATAACAGTAATTCTCCACCTGTACTCTCTGTCATAAGCCTCTTCAATCTTGTCGTATACATAAGACTTCTTCTTTACCCAGGCCACATCAATTGTAGGAACTGAGTCGTCAAATTCATAAAAGACGTGATATCTGTTCCATATTTCCACCCGAAAGTAGTCATCTGGCCCTAGAGTACCAGGCCAATCCCAGCTTAGATCGAGCCGGATTTCGCCCGTGCTCGTTTCATCTTGAGGTTCAAGGAGTGTGGGTGGAGATGTTATCACTGGTGTAGGAGGGAGAGGTGATGGGGGCAATGTCAAAGTAGGGGGTACTTCGGCTATCGAAATGCCTATTGTTGGTGTAGGAGATGGATGGGGTGTATCTGTTGGGCCAGGTGTATCAGTAGGTAAAGCTAACGTATCTGTTAGGCCAGGTGTATCAGTAGGTAGGACTGGCGTATATGTTGGGTCAGGGTTATCGGTAGGCGGGACAGGCGTATATGTCGTCGTATAGGTTAGCGTAGGTGTTGGAACAATAATCCGGGTAGATCTCTCTGCTTTCCAGTCTCCACATTCTACTACTAGCTTGACTTCATAGACCCCAGGTAAATCGGGTGCTTTGTAGATAATCTTTGCAGTTCCCTGTCCTTGTTTAATCTCACCGCCCTCAAGATCCCACTTGTAAGCAATAGGAGTCTCAGGATTACTGACACTAGCATTCACCCAAGCTCTCATTTCCTTACTGGGCAACAACTCGTTGGAAGCAAGACTTGTATTCAAGTCACTGATAACGGGGGTTGGAACCTCAGCAGTCGGCGGAGTGGATGGTTGATGGTTACACTGCGCTGCTAGAAGTGCTCCCAGAAGCATAATAACCCCGGTCAACCAGATAATTCTCTGTAGGCTGTTCGGTTTACTGTTCATCATAGGTCCCCTCTATTGCCTTGCAGCACGATATTAATGAAATTCCTTGATGTTCCAGCTACTTCGTCAAGATCTTTTCCTCGTATCACTACTTCTAGCAAGTGATGATCCATGCCTTCAGGTGCTACGACGCTTATCTGGCATCCATCCTTTTCTTCAAATGCCTCCTCTGGGAGTGGTGGGTCAAATGCCCACTGGCATAATATCTCATCATTAGAGATGGACATCCCATCCGTATTCCATACCCGAGCTTCAACGCTAATCTGTCGGGTGCCGATGAGATAATAGGGTTGATTAATATTCTCAACCGTAACGCCATTCACGAGATATTCGACTTTTCCAATGCCAGGGATGGCTATGGTTGGTGTTGGGGGCACTCCGCCGCCCTTCAACCAATACTCATCCAAAAGAGAATCTCCGGTTTCGGAAATCGGGTTCTGAAACATCACATACGCAAGAGGTAAAAGAACCACAGTCAGAATAACTCCTGCGATTTTCATAACGCGCTGTCGTCGCAGATTCTTTTTTGCTTCGCTCAGTTTAGCAACTAGATCGGCATCGCTAGGAGCAACAGCATATGCCTTCTCCAGATAAGTTTTTGCCTCACCCCATCGCTTGAGCTGGTAGTAGTCATTGCCCTTATCATAGAACTCGCGTATTTTTTGACGATCGGCCACATCTTTCTCACTTGATTTCTTTCTAGCTTCAGCGAGCTTTGCTACCAAGTCACAGTCTCGTGAGTTGATGCGAACCGCGTGTTCTATGCATGTTACTGCGTCCTGCCACTCCTCGCGGGACCAATGTTCTTCTCCCTTCCGAACGAGTTCAAAGTACTTCAATCGCCTTTGAGCGTATGCCAGGTCCGTGCTAACCGACTTATATCCAGACTGTTTATCAGCAATCTTCTGTAACAAGGTGGTTGCTTCTCTCCAGTCCTCTTCTTGGTCAGTCCCCTCAGCATTTTCACATCGTTTTAACGCCCACTGGTATTCATCCTCAAGTCGCTCTTTAAGTTTGGTCTGTCTTAGTAATAAGCGTGCTTCCTCGTGATGCGGGTCTAAGCCGAGAAGCTTGTTCAAGGTTTCAATCGCCTTGCTCCAATCTTGCTGGCGAAGCTGCTCCTTTGCTCGAGAATACAATTGGGGTACTTCAATCTCTCTATTCGCTTCGTTGTGAAAATCGGCAGCATGCTTATAGTCAGGATCAATTTCGAGAATCTCTTGAAACCGAACACGTGCAATCTCCCAATCCTCGCCAGCAATGGCCTGTTTACCTTGCTCATATAAAGCCGCCAGTTGTAATTGCTTTTCGGCATCTCTCAGGCGCGAATTAGCATCCTCATAATTGGGTTTCTGTCTTACTATCCTCCCAAACCATTCTGCAGCGTTGGACCAATCTTCTTCTACATAGTAGCTGAGGGCGAGCTGGTATATTATCTCGGTTTCTATGTGGACAAAGTCGTGTTCGTGGTTATCGGTCATCTAAGTTCTTTCGCGTCTTAGGTAGATTGACAGACTCGATTGCGAACTCTGTTGGTGCTCTTTTGTCTGGGGATTCTACACTGCAAATGACCAGAAAAGGCTGCATATTTGCACCATTTCCCGCGCTTTGTTTGAGGCGAATTCTGCCACTAATGCATTTTGGAACCGAGTGGATTGACATCCTTCTAAGTATTCAAGTGCCAATCACAGCTGCTCCGTTAACCAAAACCGACCTCACCCAGACGCTCTCGCGCCCAATGTGAGGTCAGTTTGGTAAAGGCCAGACGACTGTGCTAAGGCGGGCAATAGGAAAGTAGTACTATGCGCCTTATTCTAACACAAGCTAATACACGATGTCAAGAATTTATAATATCGAGAATCCACCGCGAGATTTTCGAGCGATTATTCCTTATGTACTAAACGTAAGGACACCACGAATTTGTAACACGACCTGGTTGGAAAACAAGATTTGCTCTCAGGGATTGGTCATATATGGTACCCTTCATTCTACCACACCCCACTTACATGAAACTTAACTGGCCGCCCTTTTTGGGCCGCCAGACCGATGGTTTGACAGATTCTAATTATTTTTTAATGATTCGGACTCTTCCAGAGCAAATAGACTAGCAGCACGACTTCCATACTATTCCTTTTTCAGGAAAATCCGTGTATAATTGAAGAGGTCTTAGGCAATGCCAAGAGAATAATAGCCCAGGGCACAAACTCGCATCAGTCGAAGTGAACACAGTATGTGAACGGCTTCGGGCATTGCTTAGGCTTTTCCAAGCATCAGGCTGCTTGTTTGGCTTTGTTTCAACGTGTCTTAGCGGGATGTTTGCGCAATTTAATTCTTGGAAAAGCCCTACATCACAACTTCAAATTCTAACCAATTTCAAAGGCCGCTCATAGAGCCTGTTTAGACACTTACGCTACAATAAAAAATGAAGTCCTGGGAGTCCCTCTATAGCCCCAAGATTTAAGGAGGGAAGATGAGATGCCAACGCTTTTGAACGTAGCCCGTTTGGCTTCGGAATCACTCTCTCTCCAGCGTGAAAAATCGTTGAGTTCATTGATCCGCCCGGCGCGGCTGGTACTGGCTGTGTTGGGCGGGCTTGCTTTGCTAGGTGTGTGGCAGCTTGTGATGATGACACCAGGGCGCGTACAGGCCGCCCGGCCATTCCGCCCCAGTCTTCCGGGTCAGGTGATTCTGGCTGGAACCCAAGCGTATAGCGGCACCACTTACTGCGACGTTGTTTCCGGGGGCCCTGGTCCAGGCTGTGACTACGCCGACTTGGCGGTGGAGAAAACGGTCAGTGACAGCACGCCTGAGGAGGGTGATACCATCGTTTATGTCGTCACGGTGACCAACCACGGCCCGCGCGAGGTGGACTTAGCAGAGCTCACCGACGAACTGCCGGCCGGCGTGACGTATATCACGCATAGCGTGAGCCAGGGGACTTATGCCAACAACCGGTGGGCGGTGGGCCGGCTGGCTGACGCTGCGCATGCGACTCTGACCATCAGCGCCACAGTTGACAGCGACACGTGCGGCATGACCATCACCAACACCGCCCACCAACTCACCTCCGATCAATCCGATCCGAACCCCAACAATAACCAGGCCAGTGCAGTCATCCTGGTAGAGTGCCTAATCGGAGCCGACCTGGGAGTGACTAAGGTCGTCAACGATCCCACGCCGGCCCCGGGCGATGTCATCACTTACACTGTGACAGTGGCCAACCACGGTCCGGAGGATGCGACCGGGACGTGGCTCACCGACACATTACCAGCGGGTGTGATTTTTGGCGGGTACACTGCCAGTCAGGGTGTCTACACCGATGCCACGGGGCTGTGGGAGATTAATGGCCTACCCGTAGGCGCGGTTGCCAAACTGATAATTACCGCCACTGTTAATAGCTGTCTAGGTATGGTGAGCCTCACCAATACGGCCACCGCAACCTCCGACCAGCTAGATCGTTACACCGACAATAATGAAGCCAGTGCGGTTGTCACTCCCGCCTCGGCTATGTACTGCATGTATCTGCCGGTTATTTACAGGGAGCCCACTATCTGTATCCCCTACGATTTCAATGACTCACCTGAAGATTGGCAAGTTGACGATGAGGATAATGTACAAACAGGTTATACGGAAGGCGATGCAGAATACTTTATCAAGCGGGGTGTGAAAGGAATACGTATTGTGCAAGCTCCAGTTGATTACTCCAATCAATACACTGTTGAAGTTGATGCTCGCTGGGGTAATATAGGCTACGAATATGGGTTAGTATTTCGACAAGGCATCAATGCAGATGCTTTCACATATCGTTTTGGGATTGATATTGTAAATCGAAGGTATAGGCTAGTATATGGCAGCAATGATAGCGACTGGGGATGTCTGGGGCAGCCCCCTGATCCCTCTTGCTGGGTTGAATTTGACTCGACTACTCTAATCCACTCAGGTAAGGGAACCAATCACTTGAGGGTAGAATGTAATAGATCAAAAACTAGCGTATATATAAACCCGGAGGAAAATCCGAGTGCTTTGTGGCAAAGTAATGATTACTCGTGCAGGGGACGAGTGGGGGTATTTGCTCAGTCCTCCGATCAAGATCCAAATGCTCAAGCATATTTTGCTAATTTTACGGTCACTTGTCCATCCGGGATAGTCTCATCTTACGCCGTCCAGAATAATAGTACACCTTAAATTATGGGTGGAACTCCCCCTCTCCTTCATCTCCGCTGTCGCCACTATCACCCGCATCAGGCGGCACTACGGCGAAACCAACGATGCTTCGATGATCCCTCTCTGAGTCATCACGCCAGATGGGCTCACCTGCTGCCCCTGATGATAACTTGGTTGCAACACTCACTCCCCAATAGTAGATACCGGGTGTACACCCCCCATAATCTTTCGGCCTGAGCACCACTTGCGACACCTTGTGCTGGCTGTGGTAACACGCTTCCTCTTCGGAAAGGTCGTCACGAAAGACTATGAGGGAGTAGTACTGATTCTCCTCCAGCACGCCATAATCCTCCCACGTAAACGTTATCAGGTCCTCCAGGGCAAAATGTGCCGACGGTCTGGGTTCAAGTAATCTGGGTCCGAACTCATAGATGGGGGGGACAGCACCCAGATCTATGTTGACTTTGATCAATCCAGATGCAATGTTTACGTAGCCCTCAATGCGCTCATCAGTGTCTGGGTTCGCAGCGACTTTAATCCAATCGTCCTTGTAATGCACACGTCTCATAACTTCCAAAAGGGTGCCATCAGGGAGATCGTGGATTTTGTCGCACTCGTCTCCAGGGCCAGACCGCATGGTCACTATGCCGCCTGGGGCGTCTACTACAGCTCCCCAGGTCAATCCAAGGCCAGACTCAGCTACCGGCTTAGATGTTGCGGTGGGTGGGATGGGTGTAGGCGTATATGTAGGACTTGGAGTAGGCGTCTCGGTGAGCGGCTCAGGTGTATAAGTAGGAGTTGGAGTACTTGTATCGGCGGGGGGGATAGGCATTTCGGTTGGCGCAGGCGTCGGTGTGGGTGTGTTAGGTGGCGTAGGTGTTATTGTTCTGGTTGGCATGGGTGTATTCGTTGGTGATGCAGTTGGTGAAGATGTGGCACGGATAGTTGG
>DAOUMD010000019.1:0-3638 GCA_034412795.1 Anaerolineae bacterium | reverse complement strand
CCTGACACGAGTATTCCCGCGGCCTACGGCGCTTACTCTCACGCTGTAGTTGCGGGTGACTACGTTTTTATCGCGGGCCAGACTGGGCGCGATCCGCAAACCGGTCGCGTGATTGAGGGGGACGTCGGCGCACAGACGCGGCGCACTCTGGAAATCGTGTGCGAAATCCTGGGCCAGCTTGGTCTTTCCCTTAGCGAGGTCGTCCGAACAACTGTCTACCTCGAGGGCATCAACGATTTCGCGGCAATGAACAGCGTCTACTCAACTATGTTTCAGCCGCCCTATCCGGCCCGCAGCGTCGTGCAGGTCAATATGCCGTTTGGCGCCCTCGTCGGTGTGGAAGCCATTGCCTACCGCAAAGGCATCGCCGACTCGCAACCCGCAGTTTATGGTGAAGTCAAGTGATGCTGGGTTGTGTAGAGCGATGAGGTTTTCCGGTCAAGAATGAAATGGTTGTTGGCATCGGGAGGGGCAGCGCCTAACGAGCGGCTTCACCCGACCGGGCTATCGTGGCGGTTAGCGAGGTTGGTTGTGCCTGGCAATGGGTCTTCGAGCGAGGGTGCCTTGCCCGGGCCGCCCGGTGGCTTGACATCCGCTGCTAGCCTACAGCTCGCTGACGCTCGCCTCCAGCTAAGTTACGGTAGGGCGGACCGGTCACCCGACCCGTCCCCGCTACCGAACCACGCGTGAGAGATTTCCCTCACGTGGCTCTTCGGGATACGGGCCTTTGTCATAGGCACCTTGTGCCGTGAACGATGCCGGTTAACTCCAACATTAGGCTTTCGTACTAAGAGCGCGAAGGGGGGGAAATGAACTGGGAAATCGAATACATGCAACAGGAAGGGGTCGTTTTCGTAAGAACTGCGGGACCTCTGACCGATGTGCGTCAGAATCAGATGATGATTTCCGATGCATTAGCCGAGGCGGCGAAGCATGGTGCCACAAAGTTTCTGATAGACGACCGAGACCTGACTCTCAAGATTGGAACAGGGGACATTTACTACCTGCCGGAGGCGTATGACAACCTTGGAGTTAGCCACAAGTACAAAGTCGCCATTGTCTTGGCTGTTACCTCCAAGGAAGAGGCGGATTTTAAGTTCTACGAAACACGGGCAGCTAATCTGGGGTACAAACACCGTCTGTTCACAGATCCCGATGCCGCTCTCGATTGGCTCACAGATCGGGGCGACTGGTAACGAAACGGTGGGGCTGTCGTTCGTATCAGCCTGATGGTTGCAGAAAGGGGCCTTAGTTGATATTAGCTTTGCTGGCTCGTCAATCGGATTAGCTCAACCGTTAGCGCGGAACGCTTCGCGCCCCGTGCCGTTGGGCAGCCAAACCTCACCTCCTGTTTTTCGGTAGTTGTGTCTATGGAAGAAAATAAGAGTTCTTTGCAGGAGGAAGCGGCTTTTTCGTTTTGATGGTAAACTTGTTCAGAGTTACGTGCTTCCGCTTCGCGCCGCCAGCCGTCGGCCTGGCACCTCATCCGCCGCCCAACAGGGCGGCGCAAGGTACTGAAGGTCAAGTGAAATCATTGAACGAATCGACAAACTTTGCCAGCAATGGCTGGCTCTCGCAGCTACATCATCAGGGTGACTTTTGTGCTATTGCCCAAATGCGTTTTTTGTAGTATAATGACTGACCGGCTAGTTATTTATTGCTTTTAAGATGCAAATCAAAAAGGAGATAATTTTGCCCAAACCAGATGTTAGCGAATTGAGAACCAAACAAATCATCGAAGCGGCCATTGGCGTTTTTGCTGAAAAAGGTTTCCACCCGGCGCGCATGGAAGACATCAGCAACGCCGCCGGTTTGAGTAAGGCCACCATCTATCTTTACTTCAAAGACAAAGATGCGCTGATCAAGGCCATTGCCGACGAAGTGTTCCACCGGGAACTGGCAGAACTGGAACAAACGCGCGATTTGCCGGGAACAGCAAAAGAAAAACTTCAGGCCTTGATGGAATCTTTTGTTGGCGGCGCAGAGGCAAAGGCTTCGATGCCGATTGTGGTTGAGTTTTACGCCCTGAGTACTCGCCGGGCCGATGTGCAGCAGATTTTAACCAACCATCTGCGCGTTTCGGTTGAGTTTATCAAGGCGATTTTGCAACAGGGCATTGAACAGGGCGAGTTTTCTCCGATGGACACCGAAAAAGCGGCTATGACCTTTGTGGCTTTGCTGGAAGGTACCCTGGCCCAGGGGCTTTACGCGTCCAATGCAGGCGATGCCAACGAGCAGTTACAATTCAGTATTAACCTATTGTTGAAGGGGCTGCAAGGAGAGGAGGTGAGCGGCGGGCCATAGACGGTAGACATTCTATTTTTTTGATATGATATATGACTGACTGGTTGGTTATTTATTTAATTGTAAAATGCATCGGCTCCGCTTCCATACTCGATCTATCCGGCAAAGCAATGCTCAATTCGACAAACTGGCGTTGATTTTCGTTTCGGCCAAATATAACAACGGATAGGAGGATTTAACGGATGCAAATCCGGTTAATCCTCCTATCCGTTGTTATATTTGGCCGAAACGAAGACCATCGCTGACAAACTTCGCCAGCAATAGTTGGCTCTCGCAGCTACATCATCAGGGTGACTTTTGTGCTATTGCCAAAATGTGTTTTTTGTAATAGGTTAATGACTAACCGGTTAGTTATTTGTTGCTTTTTAGAGGCAAATCAAAAAGGAGATAATTTTGCCCAAACTTGATGTTAGCGAATTGAGAACAAATCGGTGAATATCGAAAAAGCGGCCATCACCTTTATGGCTTTGCTGGAAGGCACCCTGGCTCAGGAACTTCACATGCCTGATGCCAAAGATGCCGCTGAACAGTTACAATATGGCGTTAACTTACTGCTGAAGGGGTTGCAGGGTGAGGCGATGGATGGTGAGCCGTAAACGGTAGATCGCCTATTTTTTTGAGATAATAACAGACTAACCGGTTAGTTATCTATTTTGAGAAATCATAAATATTCACCCAAAGGTTTTACAAATATCTTAACCGAAAGGATCACAACATCATGACCATCAACATCAAAATATCACATCTTATCATCGGCATACTCTTATTAGGCAGTTTGCTGGGGGCAGGAGCAGCCCTGGCCGGCGACCCGGATTCGTCGGGCGCGCCCACGGATGCGGCCAGCGAGTCGTACAGCCTGGAAGACCTGTACCGGCGGCTGACCGCAGGTACGGCAGGCAGCCAAAGCACCTTTATCGAACCGAGCAGTGCGCCAGGGGCGGGCACCATGCACAGCATCAATGACATAATGGCCGTGGCCCCGGCGCTGGACAACACCAACGGGGCCACAAGCACGCAGGTGTTGGCCGGGCAGACCTTTTGGGGGTTAACGGCCAGCCAATGGGCGACCCAAACGGGCACGATGCCCGACAACGGGGCGATGACGATAACCCCTGGTACGCTCACTCAAACCATCACCGCGGGCTACCACAACGGCAGCGGCTATGTGGAGGGCGACAGTGACCTGTTGGCGGGCAACATTGCCCAGGGGGTGAACCTGTTTGGCGTGGACGGCAGCGGAATACTCGCCAGTGGAGATGCCACACCCGGGCAGGTACTGAACGGAATCACCTTCTCCAACAGCAGCGGCGCGAGTACCGGCACAATGCCCAACA
>DAOUMD010000018.1:0-22959 GCA_034412795.1 Anaerolineae bacterium | reverse complement strand
CCCCAACCTCCACACGCACCCGGCCACCAATCTCCCCGCCAGCCCGGACACCCCCCCACCAGAGCACATGGACTCCCACCGCCACGCCCACAGAAGCCGTGTTGATTACATCGACACCGGCAGTGCTTTTCCTACCGGAGACCGGGGATGGCCACGCCCCTGCTCACCTCTGGTGGCTCTGGCTTGCCCTGCCTCTTCTGGGACTGCCGGCTGCGTGGATGATTCGTTGTCGCAGGGGTTAAAAAATACCCTCTCTTTCACATGATGGCAGGCGGGACATAGACACGAATGGCTGCCTGGCCATCGAGAGGGCACTTGTACTCACAGATGCCACATCCGATGCAGCGCTCGCGGATCACGTGCGGGCGCTGCACCATCACCAGTTTACCGTCTGCGGCGTGTACCTCGACTTGCTCCAGCTTGATGGCCTTGTCGGGTACCGGACACATCTCCTCGCATACGATGCAGTCCTGGTTATCGGCCCACGGGATGCAACGGTTTTGGTCGATATACGCCTGACCGATGATCTGCTCTCGTTTCTCCTCCAGACTCAGCGGCGGGATGGCCTCCACCGGGCAGGCCTGGCCACAGGCATTGCACGAGTAGTCGCAATAGCCCAGCCTGGGGACCAGCACCGGAGTCCATAGCCCCTCAAGTCCCGCCTCAGTTACGGCAGGTTGGAGGGCGCTGGTGGGGCAGGCACGCATACACTCCCCGCAGCGGATGCACTTGGACAGCAGGTTGTTCTCCTGAGCCCCGGGCGGGCGGATGAGATGCGGTTCTTGCGCCTGGCTGGCAGTCATATTGCTGCGCAGCAGGCCGGCCCCGGCGACCGCCACCCCCAGCGAGGCAATCACCTGCCGGCGACCGGGATCGTAGGGCCTCCACTCGGCGGGGGAGAGGTGGATCGGAAATTCAGCAGCGCTTTGAGGGCAGGTTGTCAAACACTCCAGGCACATGGTGCACTCACTGGGGTCGCTGGCGTATCCCTTCTCGGGCTGGATGGTGCCTGTTGGACACGCCCGGGCGCAGACGGCACACTGGGTGCACTCGGTGCTCACCTCGCGGCGCACAATCGCCACTTTGCTCAGCAATCCCAGCAGCGCGCCGAGGGGGCACAGATAGCGGCACCAGGCGCGATGAGCGATCAGGTTCAGCAGGATCACGCCCAGGAACAGGGCGGCGTACAGGGCGGCGTATCGGTATAAGACGGGCTCGGTTGGAAGAACTGTGGGCCGTACCAGCCCATCGAAGGCCGAGATGGCAGGCCGCAGTGGCGGAATATTGTACAACGCCATTTCTGCCGCCGTGACGATCTGATCCAGCGCGGGCCACACGCTCACGGTCAGAGTGCGAAATACGATCGTCAGCGGATCGAAGATCATTAAGGTCAGGTTGGTCAGCAGCGCTGCGCCCAGGATGGTCAGCAGCAACACATACTTCGCCTGGCGCCACGAGTCTGAAGGACCTTGTCCTTTGTTACGCCGCTGGCGAAGTGGAAACAGGTCGAGCGTGGTTCCTAGCGGACATAGCCAGCCGCACCATACCCGCCCCAGCGCCAGGGTCAGCGCTACGGTGATCAGCGCCAGGGCCGAGCTGACCAGCAGTGTTCGGCTGGCCAGCACATGGGCCAACACAATCAACGGATCAAGCCGCATGGGGACGTTGACCAGCGAGGCGGGCCAGCCGCCCCGGCGCGACCAGATGAACAGCACGACGAAGGCCAGGAGCGCTGTGTATTGGACGATCCTCCGCAGTGTCTTCCAGCGACGGGGCGTCCACCATCCTTTGGACTGGGCCTTAGCCGCCAACGGTGATCTCCTCGATCTTCAGGCTATCCAGGTCGCTGCGACCCAGCCCCATTGCCGTAGCGGCCTGGACGTAGCTCAAGTCGTTCGGCCCCAAACCGAATAGCGTGGCTGCGTAGCTATCGGCCGCCACGATGTCCGGGCTGACGATCACCGTGTCCAGTTGCACCACGTCGTCCAGGTTGCCGCCCGTTGGCCCATGATCTGTCAGGATGCGCACCGCATCCACCACCGTCAGCGTGGGTTGAACGCGACTGGTGAGATCGGCCAGCCGTTGCCCCAGGTTGCGGTGCATCGCTGACCGATTTTGGATGACGCCCAACAGGTTTTTCATACCCAGGGTCAGCCGTGCCAGGTTGTGATGCTTGGCCACCGGCACGTCGATTACCACGTCGGCGTTGAGCACCTCGTCGTAAATGTCGCACCGTTGGATGTCCAGCCCCTGGGGGATGTCGGTCTTCACGAACTTGAGGCGAGACATGGTTTCCATCTCCCCGCCAGCAGCTAGAACCTGTTCCTGGATACCGCTGCGCGCGTAGGCCTCCTCGGGGCTACCGCCAAAGGGATAATCCATCACCCGCACCCGGCGCGCGCCGGCTTCCAGGGCGAGCTTGACCAATGCACCGATCACCCAGGGGTTGGTGGTCGCCGCGTACTCGTAAGTGTGATAGGCGACGCAAATATTAGGCTTGACGATCACGTCATGGCCGGCGCTCACAAAGCGCTCCATGCCGCCCATCGCCGCCAGTGCCCGGCGCACCATCTCCTCAGGGTCGCCACCGCGAGCCACGACCATATGCGGATGTTCCGCCGACGGAGCTGCAGTGGGTGCCTGGGTTTCGTCCCTGGTCGCGGTGCGTGAGGGGGCAACCTGCGTCGGTGCTGGCGTCGCAGTTGGCGCGGATGGCTCTGTTGCGATGGGCGTTGGCGGTTGCAGGGCGGCTGGTGTGGGTTGCTCTCGTACCCCGCAGGCGCTCAGCAGCCAGGCACCCGCTGCTGCCGCGCCTCCTGACGCAATTTGGCGTAGAAACTCCCTTCGCGTGAAGTTGGTCATGGTGACTTAGCTCCTTCCCGGACACTCCGAGATTGGAGAGTTGGAAGACTGGAAGGTTGGAAGACCGGAAGACTGGAAGAATGTCCATTTTGAGGTGGCGCCCATTGTACCACGTCCGTAAGTTCGTGCCAAACGCAGCGATCTTGCGCTTTGTTTTCAGGCTGGGCTATAATCTACCAGGTTCCTATTTTGAACACGCTCAGAACGGGATGGTTCACTATTTGGTTGATACTTCTTACCGGTCAAATTAAGCAAAGTAACCTCGTAAAACGTAAAACGCGATGCGTAAAGGCACATTCGCAAGGCGCATTCGCCCAGAATCATTACGCTTTACGTTTTACGGATGTATCTGGCAAGACAGGCCAAATTGTCAACCATTTTTCTTGGCAAAATGAACCATGCCCCCAGAACATTTGGTAAAGTCAGAATCAGCTTAGAGGTAATAGTTTGACAATGTTAAGATAAGGAGACGTTGACATGCATGTAGGATTGAGGTTGCCTAGTAATGGACCCAACGCCGACGCAAAGCAGATCATTGAGACTGGTCAACTGGCTGAAAGCCTGGGTTTCGATAGTCTGTGGTGCAATGATCATATCATAATGCCCTCTGACTCTGAGTTCGCGGCAACCTATGGACGCCTATTCGAAGCATTTGTTACGCTGGCAGCCCTCTCTACTGTTACTCAGGGGGTGAGGCTAGCTACAGGTGTTTTGGTCTTGCCCCTGCGCGACCCGGTCTTGGTTGCCAAGCAGGCCGCCGCGATTGACGCTTATTCCAACGGGAGGCTGTTACTCGGTGTAGGTGTGGGCTGGGAGCCGGGTGAATACCGTTTCCTGAATGCTGAATTCTCACAACGGGGCAGACGCTGTGATGAGTGGTTGAGTGTCATCCGCGAAGTTTGGCGTGGGATAGGCATCGACGTCTCCAGCGGAATGTACCAGATCACCGATGGGGTCTCAGAACCAACGCCGGTCCAGCCGGATGGCCCGCCCGTTTTGGTTGGAGGTGCATCTGAGGCCACGTTTCGGCGTGCCGCTCAACTGGGCGACGGTTGGATCCCTGCCAGCTATATGAGCATGGAGACGATTGTCGAAGGCTTGAAGAAAATCAAGGCCCAGGCGCCGCCCGGCCACAAAGGATTGGTTTACGTCTTTCGCCGCCCCTCGGGAAGCTTTGCCGAAACGAGTGTCGTGGATCACATGCTGAGTTCGTTGACTGAGCTGCAAATGGCGGGTATACAGAATTGTGTACTCGTGCTGCCCGAAGAATATCCCCCGGACACGATAACAAAGGAGATCAGACTCTTTGCACAGAAAGTGATGCCACGCATTCGATAGCTGCGATCAAGGCGGGATCAAGTCACGTGATCCTGTCTTGACAGTGACGATGTAGTATGGTATATTATGCCTGTCTATACAAGTAGACAGGCAGGACGCACGGCGATATTCGGTGTGATCTTAACTTCGCCTGACTATAACTCTTCTGGCTCAGGGCGCATTTTGCACGTTATCGACAAAACTACCTCAACTCCGTACTATCAGCAACTGGCCGATCTGCTCCGGCGAGAGATCAGCGAGCGGGAGGCGCGAGACCAGGTCTACCAGCTCCCCTCCGAGAACGAGCTGGCTGAGCGTCACGGCATCACGCGCGCCACGGTCAGACACGCCCTGGATGTGCTCGAACGGGACGGCTGGATATACCGCGAAAAGGGGGTGGGCTCCTTTGCCGCCATCCGCCGCGTTGAGCACGAGCTGACCCAACTGGTCTCGACGACGGAGGACATGCGACGGCGCGGCTGGGCGCTGACCACCCAGGTCGTCTCCCTGGAACAAAGTCCGGCGGCGCCTTACGTGGCCCACGCCCTCGAGATAACTGAGGGAAGCCCTGTCTATGAGTTATGCCGCTTGCGCTTGGTCGATGGTGAACCGCTCAGTTTGCAGACGGTTTATTTGCCGGTTGAGCTATGCCCCAATTTGGAAGAGAATGACCTCACTGGCTCCTTGTACCACTTGCTCGAAACACGTTACGAATTGCGTCTGTGGACAGGCAAGGAGATTATGCGCGCGCGTTGCGCCACTCCCTACGAGGCGGACTTGCTTCGGATCAAACAAGATATGCCCGTGATGTATATGGAACGCACAACCTACGCCGCCAACGGCGTCGCCGTTGAGTACCTGGAGGCTGTGTGGCGTGGCGATCGTTATGATTTTAAGGTGACACTCTCCAGGCCATGAGTACTGCGTATTGCGTATTGCGTATTGCGTACTGAGGATGCTTCAGAAATAGGGTAACACTTTCTCAGCCGGACGAATGACGAATGACGAAGAGATCTGGGCCAATAATTGGTCCTTCGTCTTTCGTCCTTCGTCGGCAATTGTTACCCTAATTTCAGAGACATCTGAACCATGCTGCGTATTGCGTAACTACCACGCAGTACGCAGTATGCAATACGCAATACGTAGTATGCATTCTGTCTGATCTATTAGATCGAAAGGAGTACATCTGTGGCAACCAACCTTCGCTTTTCCGCCAATATCAACACCTTTAACGCTTGCGCCGACCGCTATGTGCTGTCCGGCTACGGTGAGCGCTTAACCAGCGAAGAGCTTATCCAGGCCGCCACTCAGGTCGAAGGACTCACCGGGGTGGAGGTGGTTGGCTTCTGGCACGTCAATGATGATAACGTCGGGCAAGTGCATCGCCAGATCAAAGACGCCGGGCTGGAAGTGACCTGTGTTACGCCCGATATTTGGGCTTCCGGCAAGTGGGGCTGGGGCTCTTTTTCCTCCAACGACCCACAGATTCGTCGCGATGCCATCCACGAGGTCAAGAAGTCCATGGAATGGGCGAGGCAAATGGATTGTGAGGTCGTGGACCTGTGGTTTGGCCAGGATGGCTACGATTATCCTCTGCAGGCCGACTACCTGTCTGCCTGGGATCGGATCATTGAGGGCACCATCGAGTGTGCGGAGCACGTGCCCGACGTCAAGCTGGTCATCGAATACAAGCCCAAGGAACCGCGCACCCACTGTTTTATCGGTACGGTGGGCAAGACACTGCTGTTGGTTGAGAAGGTTGACAAATCCAATGTAGGTGCCATGATCGACGTAGGGCACGCGCTGATGGCCTACGAAAACGCCGCCGAGTCGGCCGCTATGTTGCAGTACTTCGGGCGTAAGCTCTTTTACATGCACTTCAACGACAACTGGCGGATGTGGGACGACGATATGACCGTCGGTTCGGTCCATACCGTCGAGATGTTGGAGCTTCTCTACTGGCTGGATCGGATGGACTATAACGGCTGGTACGCCCTGGATATCTTCCCCTACCGCGAGGACGGGATTCGGGCCGCCACCGAGAGTATCCGCTGGATCAAGGGGCTCCACGGTCTGTTGGACAAGATCGGGCGTGACCGCATGGCCCAGGTGATTGCCAGCGGCGATGCGATGGAGGCATCAGCTATGATGCGTGAAGCTTTGCTTGGGTGACGAATGATCAATGACGAATGACGAATGACGAACATTTACACCTGCGCTGCGCTCCGGCGCAAGTGCAGGTACGACGGACAACGATAATGACGGTTGCGTGCTGAATCATTTCGTCTTTTGTCCTTCGTCCTTCGTCTCACCTGCCGTGAACCCTTGGCAGAATTGTTAATCACTAATCAAAGGAGAATACCAATGGTGAAAGAACTATATGATCCGCACATGTTCAACTACATGTGGGAAAGTCTCGATCAGGACCGTTTCGTCGTCGGGACTTATTACATTGAAGACAACAAGCCTGATTGGGACTTCATTGACCACCTGGGCCAGGTGCAGCGACTGGCGATGGAGGGTTCCACCGCCAGTTGGATGGAGGTAAAAGAGGAGACGCCCGAAGTACGTGAACGTCTATCGAGCAAAGTGCTGGGCTATTACGAAATCCCGTCGCCCAAGGGCACGAAAAGAGCCATTGTGCAACTGGCCTTTCCCACTGCTGCCTGGGACGTGAACGCGAATATGCCGATGTTGCTCCTTTCAATCTCGGGCAACATCTTTGCTTTCTGCGACAAAGTGCGTCTGCTCGATGTGTACATTCCTAAGCCGGTAGCGGCTAAATTCAATGGACCCAAGTTTGGCATCGAAGGCATGCGCGATCTGCTGGGTGTCTATGACCGCCCGCTTTGTTTGCAGATCATCAAGCCCAAGATGGGGATGACGCCAGAGGAGACCGCCGCACAGGTCTACCAGAGCGCGTTAGGAGGCGCTGACTTGTGCAAAGACGACGAGATGTGCAGCGAACTGGAAAACTGTCCCTTTGACGCCCGGCTGGAGGCGGTGCTAAAGGCTCTGGACAAAGCGGAACGAGAGACGGGTGAGAAAACCATCTATCTGGCCAGTATCACGGACGAGTCCAGTCGCGTGCACGAAAAGGCGCGCCGTGCCGTTCGCGCTGGAGCGACGGGCTTATTGTTCGCCTATTCTGCCGGGCTCTCAACCCTCAAGGATCTGGCCAATGATCCTGAACTCAACGTGCCTATCATGCTGCACCCGTCACATATGCTGGGCATGATCGAGACGTTTAGCTGGGTAGTATTGTCCAAGCTGTGTCGTCTGAGCGGGGCCGATTTGATGTTGTCTCCCTCTTTGTGGTCCAGTCTTCAGACTTGTTCGGTGGAGGAAGAACTGCGCGCGTCACAAACCCTGCGAGCGCCCTTCCACAATATTAAGCGCACCTGGCCTATGCCCTCGGCCGGTATGTATCCTGGTTTAGCCGAGGTGCTGATCCAGGAGCATGGCATTGACTTTATCGTGCCCGCCGGAGGCGGCATGCTCGGACACCCCATGGGTTACAAGGCGGGCGCTATGGCCTGGCGCCAGGCCATTGATGCCGTGCTGGCGGGAGAGTCTCTGCAAGAGGCAGCCCAGAAGTATCCCGAGTTCCGCGCCGCTGCCGAGACGTGGGGCATCCGCCAGCGTCCCAAGAGCCCGTGGGGATACCATAGTGAGGCCTTCCACCCCAAATTCGCGCCGAAGAATCTCTAGGGGGTCAGGACTCAGGGACTCAGGAAATCAGGCAATCAGGGGGCAACAGGTCTGCTTCGTGCTATCGACACCTGATTCCCCGATTCCCTGAGTCCCTGATTTCCTGAGTCCCTGAGTCCCAAACCGAGGATAACTTAATGTCAAAATCCGAAGTCCCGTTGCTGGACATGTATCGCACCATGCTCACCATTCGCCGCTTCGAGGAGCGGTGCAACTATCTTTTTATGCAAGGACGCATTCCCTCGACATTGCACCTCTACATTGGGCAAGAGGCGGTCGCTACCGGCGTCTGTGCCCATCTGCGTCCCGATGACTACGCGCTGAGTACCCATCGGCCCCACGGTCACGCTATCGCCAAGGGGGTCGCGCCGCAGGCGATCATGGCCGAGTTGTTTGCCAAAAGCACCGGTTGTTGCCAGGCCAAAGGTGGTTCGATGCACGTCGGTGATATTAGCGTGGGGATGGTTCCGGCTATCGCCATCGTTGGCGCCAATATCCCCATCGCGGCAGGAATGGCGTTGGCCACCATGCGATTAGGCACAGACCGGGTGGCTGTTGCCTTCTTCGGTGATGGGGCTACCAACGAAGGCGCGTTTCACGAGGGGATGAACATGGCAGCCATCTGGCGGCTGCCCGCGGTTTTCGTGTGTGAGAACAACTTGTATGCTGCCTCGACGCCTGTCTCTGTCTCCTTCAAGATCGACGACATCGCCGACCGGGCGGCTGCCTATGGTATACCGGGCGTGGTGGTGGACGGCAACGACGTGGTAGCCGTCTACGAGGTCGCTGGCGAAGCGATCGCTCGCGCGCGACGCGGAGAAGGTCCGACGTTCATCGAATGTAAGACCTACCGCCTGTGCGGACACTCGCGCAGCGACCCTCGCACCTATCGCTCCAAAAAGGAGGAGGCGATGTGGGAGGCGAAGGACCCCATCCCAAACCTGGGTGAGCGTCTAAAGGAAATGGGGCTGGCCACCGACGAGACGCTGGCGGCCATAGAGGGGGAGGTGGAGTCCTTGATTGATGAAGCAGTAGCCTTCGCTGAAGAAAGCCCCGCACCGGAGCCCGGCGACGCGTTAAAACATGTCTTCTATGCACAGTCGCAGAACGAGGAGGGCTGACATGGCCGAGATGAGTATTGCCGAAGCTTTACGCCAAGCCATACGCGAAGAGCTGCACCGCGATCCCCGCGTCTTCTGCATTGGTGAAGACATTGGGATCACGGGCGGATTTGGCGGTGCGTTCACCGTCACCCTCGGTCTGTCCGATGAGTTTGGCCACGAACGCATCCTGGATACCCCTATTTCGGAGATCGGCATTGCTGGTGTCGCCATCGGGGCAGCTATGGCCGGACTACGCCCCATTGCTGATGTTCAGTATGGGGACTTCCTGTTTTGTATGATGGACCAGCTTGCCAACCAGGCGGCCAAGATGACCTATATGTCGGGGGGCACGGTAAAGGTGCCGATGGTCATGCGAGCACCGGTCGGCTCGACCAGGCGCGGCGCGCAACACGCTCAGAGCCTGGAAGCCTTTTTCACCCACATCCCCGGTCTTAAGGTTGTGGCTCCCTCCACCGCCTACGACGCCAAAGGGCTGCTCAAAAGCGCCGTGCGCGACGATAATCCGGTCCTTATCTTTGAGCACAAGCTCCTTTATGGCAGTAAGGGTCCTCGTTCGGAAGTTGGTGCTGTCACCCCCATCGGTGAAGTACCCGAAGAAGAGTATCTGGTTCCCATTGGGAAAGGCATCATCCGGCGTGAGGGGAGCGACGTCACCATCGTCGGTAAACTGCTGACTATGTATCGGGCGCTGGCCGCTGCCGAGCGGTTGGCACAGGACGGGATTGATGCTGAGGTCATTGATCCGCGCACCTTGGTGCCGCTGGACAAAGAGTTGATCCTGGAGTCGGTACGTAAGACCGGCCGGCTGGTCATCGTAGAGGAGGACAATCTGACTGGCGGGTGGGCCGCCGACATCGCTGCCATTGTCGCTGAGGAGGCTTTTTTCTGGCTTGATGCACCCATCAAACGCGTATCGGCGCCCGACACACCAGCCCCCTTCGCCCCGGTCATGGAGGAGTTCTACGTGCCCAGCGAGGAGCGGGTGATTGAGACCGTCAAATCGCTCTTTTAGCGCATGCGCATGGCAGGGGCTAAAAAAGTTTTGAGTATTGTTGATTATGCGCTGACGAATGACCAAAGACGAAAGACGAAGGAAATCCGAAAAATCGTGCATTCGTCCTTGGTCCTTCGTCTTTCGTCACGGAGGGTGTAATGGCTACCGAAGTACTGGTCCCTCCCTTGGGACAGACAGTTGATACGGTGACGTTGGTTACCTGGTACAAAAACGAAGGCGAAACGCTAGCACAGGGCGAACCGTTGTTTGCTATAGAGACCGACAAAGCCACCCTCGACATAGAGGCACCCGCCTCCGGGACGCTGCGTGGGGTGATGGCCCAGCCGGGTGATGAAGTGAAGGTTTTAAGCCCCATCGCCCTTATCGCTGCACCAGATGAGGTGGTGGAAATCCCTCAACCCACGGCTCTCTCTCATCCCGCCGCGACCGATACCACTCCTTCTACCCCAGATCGCGAGCCGCAGCTAAGACCGGGAGACGGGCGACAGCGTATTTTCGTCTCGCCCCGCGCCCGGCGGCTGGCTGAGGAGCACGAAGTCCCGTTGACTGAGCTAAAGGCCAGTGGCCCAGAGGGGGCCATCGTGGAGCGCGACGTGCGCGCCTATCTGGAGGCCCGGCTGGCTCCATCAACCCCAGGTCCGTTGATCACGCCGGTGGCCCGTCGCATGGCTGAGGAGGCTGGCCTGGATTGGCGGGGCCTGACCGGGGGCGGACCCGGAGGACGCATCACACGCGATGATGTAGTCCAGGCCCTCAATGCGGCACCCACCGAGATGAACGAGGCGACTGAAGTGATCCCGCTGCGCAGCGTGCGGGCTGTCGTCGCCGAGCGCATGCTTCGCAGCGCGACGAATGCCGCCCAGGTCACGCTGACCGCTGAGGCTGATGCCACTGCCCTGGTCAAGCTGCGCGGTCAGTTGGCTCAAGATGGGGTTGATGCGGCGTATAATGATCTATTCCTGTACATTCTGGGGCGGGCGCTTCGCGAACATCCTTTGCTCAATGCCTCTCTTGATGGGAAAACGATCAAGGTGTGGCGACGGATACACGTTGGCCTGGCTGTGGATACAGAGCGTGGCTTGCTGGTGCCGGTGGTGCGCGATGTTGACTGCAAGGGGCTGCTCCAGCTTTCCGAGGAGATGCAATCCCTGGTCGAACGCGCTCGTGCCGGCCAATGCACCCCGGATGAACTAAGTGGGGGGACCTTCACCCTGACCAACCTGGGGATGTTCGGGATTGACGCCTTTACACCGCTCCTCAACCTCCCCGAGTGTGCCGTCTTGGGCGTAGGGCGTATCAAGAGGCAGCCGGTCATGGTGGGTGACGAAGTTCTCGGGCGAGAGCTAGTGTGGTTGAGTCTCACCTTCGATCACCGCCTGGTGGATGGTGGCCCCGCGGCACGTTTCTTACAGCGGGTTGTGCAACTGGTGGAGTGCCCGCATCTGCTCATAACCTAGTGGGTCACTTGACATGCTTATTGCCATATCTCAGGCGTAAACAATGGCAAATCTCGTGACAGATGACCCACTAGTACATCCGGATTTGAGGAGCCAGCACCCCCAGGTGCGGCTCCGCTCGGCACGAGGGCGTGCCTCACTTCTCGAAAACCTGATCTACTCAGATTCGATATAAGAGGTATCTTCCTGGATATGAATGGTGATCTTTTATCCGTGGACGTTACTCCCAAATGGGAGGGTTTGCTTAGCTGCATCGAACGCCGGGGAACACCGGACCGGGTTTATTTCATCGAACTTCTTTGGGATGAAGAGGTTCAAACCGCCATCTGCAACAGGTTTGACCTGCTGGATGGTCTGGCCCCGGATGATCCGTTTTTTGAACAGAAGCGCCTGGTCAGGCTGAATCGCTTTCTGGGCTACGATTATGTGCGTTGTAGTTTGGATGGCTGGGAGATGCCCCTCAATCGCATGGCGACTGAGGACACATCTGACTTGGCACGTGAGGGCGGACGGAGCTACATGGATGAACACAAAGGCCCGATTACCAACTGGGAGGAGTTTGAGACTTACCCGTGGCCTGATCCCGAATCGGCGTCAACTCGCTCTCTGGAATGGTTTGAGGCCAATTTGCCCGAGGATATGTGCATCGTGGGCAGTGGAGGATTCGCTCACTTTGCCGAATACCTGACCTGGTTGATGGGCTATGAGACGCTGTGTTACTCCTTATACGACCAGCGGGATTTGGTGGCTGCCATAAGCGAGCGCTTGTTTGATGTGTATCAGCGCTTTATCAAACGCCTGCTAGAGTTTGATCGCGTCAAGCTGATTTGGGGTAGCGACGATATGGGCTTTCGCTCTGGAACGCTAATAAGCCCCGACGATTTGCGCGAGTTTGTGCTCCCAGGCCACAAGCTCATGGCCCACATGTCGCACGCAGCCGGCCGGCCTTACCTGCTTCACTCATGTGGTAACCTGGTCACAATCATAGAAGATCTGATCGAAGATGTGGGCATCGACGCCAAGCACTCGTTTGAAGACACAATTGAAAGTGTCATCTCGGCCAAAGCGCAATACGGAGATCGAATTGCCGTTCTTGGCGGTATTGACGTGGATTTCCTGTGTCGTGCCAGCGAGGAACAAGTTCGGCAGCGTGTACGTGACACGCTCGAGAAGTGTATGTCAGATGGTGGCTATTGCCTGGGTACCGGCAACAGTGTCGCCAACTACATACCCTTGGAAAATTATCTGGCCATGCTAGATGAGGGCCGAAAGTTTAAGGTCTGAGAGGCCGTTCAGTTGTTGTGCCAGGATTTTGCTGATATAATCTTTATCAACTCACACCGACGGAGGAGATGATGGCTCAGCTACTTAACTTCTTGGCCTTGGATTTGGGTGCAGAGAGTGGGCGTGGCATACTCGCCCAGTTCGATGGGGAGCGAATTGCTCTTTCCGAAGTGCACCGCTTCTCTAACGGACCAGTCTACTTGCCCGACGGCATGCACTGGGATGCCTTGCGTCTGTGGACAGAGATAAAAGAGAGTATAGCTCTGCTCGCCCGCGAGCACGGCGGAGACTTGGCGGGTATCGGGCTTGATACCTGGGGCGTGGATTTCAGTTTGCTAGACCGAGACGGCGGGCTGGTCTCCAACCCATATCACTACCGAGATGTTCGGACCGAAGGCATGCTCGAAGAGGCTTTCCACCGTGTTCCGCGTGAAGAGATTTTCGAGCAGACCGGTATCCAGTTCATGACGATCAACGGCTTATACCAGTTGCTTTCGATGGTCGTTAACCGTTCACCGGTCCTGGACATCGCTGAGACCTTTCTGACGATGCCGGATCTCTTCAATTACTGGCTCACCGGGCGAAAAGTATGTGAATTCAGCATTGCTACCACCACCCAGTGTTACGATCCGCGCCGGGCCGACTGGGCCAGGCCAATGCTGGATGAGTTGGGCATCCCCACTCACATCTTCCCTCAAATCGTGCAGCCCGGCACCATCTTGGATGATCTCTTGCCTTCGGTGGCGGAAGAAGTCGGATTGCGACCGAAGGGAGGTGTGCCGGTCATTGCTCCTGCCTGCCACGACACCGGCTCGGCCGTGGCGGCAGTCCCCGCTGAAAGCCCTGGTTTCGCCTGGATCAGTTCCGGCACCTGGTCGATCATGGGCGCCGAGGTGACCGATCCGGTCATCAATCAAAACAGTCTGGCCTTCAACTTCACCAACGAAGGGGGTGTGTGTGGCACCTTCCGCCTGTCCAAGAACATCATGGGCTTGTGGTTGATCCAAGAGTGCCGGCGCACCTGGGCGCGCCAAGGCCAGGAATACTCATATGATGAACTGACGCAAATGGCAGCTCAGGCCGCTCCCTTCCAGGCCATAATTGAGCCCGACTATAGTGGCTTTCTCAGGCCCGGCGACATGCCGGCTCGTATTCAGGATTTCTGCCGGATGACGAACCAGACGGTGCCGCAGGGCAAGGGAGACATCATCCGCTGTGCCCTGGAGGGCATTGCCTTCAAATACCGCTGGGTGTTAGAGCGGGTCGAGGAACTGTTAGAGCATCGTTTAGAACCTCTGCACATCGTCGGCGGTGGGACGCAGAACCACTTGCTGTCCCAGCTCACCGCTGATGCTATCGGCCGCCAGGTGGTCACTGGCCCTATCGAGGCTACGGCTACTGGTAATATCATTATGCAGGCTATGGCATTGGGGCACCTTGCCTCACTGGAAGAAGGCCGCCAGGTCGTGCGTGACTCCTTTGAAGTAATTAGCTTTGAGCCGACCGGCGACTCCGGGTGGGATGATGCCTACCCCCGTTTTCTGTCTGTATTGGAGCAGACCGGTTGAACACACCCAATTGTTTCTTGCGTTCCTGCGACTGGATTGCAAGATTAGTCGCGAAAACTTGCGTTTATTTCGATTTCTTAGTGATTGCCTATTGACTTGTTTCGGAGAACATGTTATAATCTGGGCAGGTGATAATCTGAACTACCCCTTCCCGCTTTCTTCTCTTCTTTTAAGCTGTCTGCCATTCATCGTGCCGCCGGCAGAATCTCGTTGTTTAGCAAGCTGATGTTAATAAATTCAAGTTCATGGCGATGACGCGTGAGCACTAAGTTATTTCTTCAAGAACGGCGAGAACAGATCAAAACCTTGCTAGAACGCGAAGGCCGCGTATCAGTCGTTGACCTGAGCGAGCGGTTTGACCTGTCCCAGGCGACCATCCGCTCCGACCTGGATGCCTTGGCTGCACAAGGTTTCTTGATTCGCACCCACGGAGGCGCGATTGCTTCCGATCGGACTGATCTGGAACTCCCCTACGAAGTACGCCGCCGATTGCATTCCCCACAAAAACAGCGCATCGCCGCCGCCGCTGCGGCTATGGTTGAAGATGGTGAAGCGATTGCCCTCGATGCCAGTACCACCGCCCTGGCGCTGGCTGATCATATCAAACATCGTCACGAGATGACGGTTGTCACCAATGGCCTGGTCATCGCTATGGCCCTCCTTGAAGCCCCGGGCGTTACCATTTTAATGCCCGGTGGCTTTTTGCGCCGAGATTCCGCTTCCTTGACCAGTTTAGAGGGCAGCGAATTCCTCAAGCAGTTCAACTTTCAAAAGGGCTTTTTTGGTGCCAAAGGACTGACTCTTGAGGACGGTCTAACCGATGTCAATAGTGACGAGGTGGTTGTCAAGAGAGATTGGGTAGCGCACGCCAGGCAGGTCATTGCCCTTGTGGATAGCAGCAAGTGGGGAAGAGTTGGCTTTGCTTCCTTTGCCTCAATTGACCAAATCGATTGCATCATCACTGATGAGGGCGCCCCTCCCGATATGGTGGCGGCATTCCGAGAGGCTGGCGTGGGCGTGATTATCACTTAAAGGAGTGCCCTATTGAAACGAGTCGCGTTCATACTCAAAGTGAAGGAAGACAAGATACAAGAGTACAAAGAGCATCACAAAGCCGTATGGCCTGAGATGCTCGATGCCCTGCGGCGCACCGGTTGGCATAACTACTCTCTGTTTATGCGAGAGGATGGATTACTCTTTGGCTATTTCGAGACGCCTGAGAGCTTCGAGTCTGCTCTGACCGGTATGGCCCAAGAGGAGATCAACGCCAAGTGGCAAGATATTATGGCTCCCTACTTTGAGGGAATTGGCGGTGCCCGCGCCGACGAGAGCATGTTCGAATTGGAAGAAGTCTTCCACCTCGATTAAAGCTTGGACAGGCGTTGCAAAGTCCATCAAGGAGAATTTCACATGAACTCCAAAGAACGTGTCTTGACCGCTCTCAGGAGGCAGGGACTTCCTGATCGTGTGCCTCTTCAATTCGACCTGTGTCGGTCCCTGCTGGACAGTTTTGGTGAGAAGTACGGCATCCTGGTTCATTACACCACTGCCTATTACGAAGATGTCACGTATCGCCTGTCCGCCAACGAGCTCCGCGTCGCGATGGGCAGTGACTGTGTCGTCGTCGGCGCCGGCCTGCCCCGAGGTTACGAGCATCCTGTGGATGAAGATGGTTATGTCATTAATGAGTTCGGCATGAAGTTGCGTCAGGGACCTGTCTACATGGAAGTCGTTCCTCCGGCCCCAATGTCCCATTTCGAGACCCCCGAAGACGTAGAGGCATTTGAGTTTCCTGATCCTGTGGCAGATGGTCGCTTTGACGATGCTGAAATGTACATCGAAAAGTACAAGGGTGAGTACTTCATCATTGGCGACATGGAATTGACCATGTTCGACATGATGCATCTGTCAGTTGGCATGGAGAAGTTGTTGATGGATATGGCGCTGGAGAAACCTTACATAGAGCCGCTGATTCAGAAGCTGAAGGAGTTCTCCCTGGCTATCGGCAAAAAATTGGTCTCAATGGGCGTAGACGGTATCTGGGCCGGCGACGATTTCGGCGGGCAAAGCGGCATGCTCATCTCACCCCAAATGTGGCGTAATTATTTCAAGGAGCCCTATCGCGAGATCTATGCTGAACTGAAGACAATCAATCCAGACGTGGTCATCATGCAACACTGCGATGGTGCGGTTGCGCCCATCTTAGGCGAATGGATAGAAGTTGGTCTGGAAGTCTTCAACCCGGTTCAGCCCAACGTGCCAGGCCACGAGCCGGAGGATCTTAAGAGCCAGTTCGGTGACAAGCTCTCCTTCTGGGGTGCGATTGACCAACAGTATTTGCTCCCCAATGGCACGCCCGAAGAGATTGAGGCCGACGTGGCTGAGAAGATAGGGGTCCTGGGCGAGGGCGGTGGCTACCTGTGTTCCCCAGCTCACATCATCCAGGCTGACACCTCAATGGAGAATGTTGAGACATTCATCGCCGCCGTAAAAAAGCATGGTGCATATGAATAGCCTCAGCCCTGTTCCCTTTCGAGGCTTGGCTTTCTCCGCATTGTCCATCTGACGCGGCGGAAAACTCTAAACTCTAAACTCTAAACTCCATATCCAAGAGGAATGTTAATGGATAACAACACTCAACAAAAACCCAAACCGCAAATGAAGAAACCTATTCTGGAGATGAGACACATCTCCAAGCGCTTTGACATGACCCAGGCGCTGGATGATGTGTCATTCGACCTGTACCCCGGTGAGATTCATGGCCTGGTGGGCGAAAATGGCGCTGGCAAATCAACTCTCATCAAGATCATAACCGGTGTTTATAGTCCTGACCACGGCGAAATACTGCTGGATGGGACGCCTGTGCAGATCCATAATTCGCAGGAGGCGCAGGCGTTCGGCATTGCCGCTATTTACCAGGAGCCGATGGTCTTTCCCGATCTGAATGTTGCCGAAAACATCTTCATCAGCCATCGTGGCCGCGGCCCAGTCGTTCGCTGGGGAAAAATGTATGAGGACGCTCAGGCCATCCTGGCCGAGTTGGACGTCAGGCTGGATGTGCGTATGGCGGCGCGTTGGCTCACATTGGCGGCCCAACAGGCGGTCGAAATTGCGAAAGCCATTTCCCTCAACGTGCGCGTGCTCATCATGGATGAGCCAACTGCCTCCCTCTCGGCCCATGAGGTGACCCAGCTCTTCAAGCTGACACGCTCCCTGAGCAGCCAGGGCGTCTCCATCCTGTTCATCGGCCATCGCCTGGAGGAGGTGTTTGAGATCTCCGACCGGGTGACCGTGCTACGCGATGGGAAGAAGATATCCTCCAGGTTGCGGGATGAGGTGACGTCTGAAGGGGTCATCCGAGACATGGTCGGGCGCCCGGTGAGTGACTTCTTTGCAAAAGACTCAACCGACCGGGGTGAGTTGCTGATGTCTGTGCGTGACCTCGGCAAAGAAAATGCGTTTCACGGGATCAACTTTGACGTTTATCGTGGCGAAGTGCTGGGCTTTGCCGGATTGATTGGTTCTCGCCGTACTGATGTGGGGCTGGCTCTGTTTGGGGTTGAGCCGGCCGACTCGGGTGAAATTCTCTTTGAAGGCAAGCCGCACAAGATTCACTCGCCTCAAGAGGCGCTCAAGTTGGGCATTGCCTACGCCACCGAAGACAGGCGCCAGTTGGGACTAAACTTACCCATGCCAATTGCCTCGAATATATCGCTGCCCATGCTGCCCAGTTACCTCAACCGTTTAGGCTTGGTAAGGCGACGTGATGAGGTCTCCACTGCAGAGGAATTCCGCCAGCGTCTCTCGATCAGGACGTCATCTGTCATGGTGGAGGTGGAGAAACTTTCCGGCGGCAACCAGCAAAAAGTTATGTTGAGCAAGTGGCTCAATGCCGATCCCAAGCTATTGATCCTCGACGAACCTACTCGGGGTATTGACGTGGGCGCCAAAGCCGAAGTCCATCATATGATCAACGATCTGGCGGCGCGAGGGTTGGCGGTCATTCTAATATCGTCCGACCTGCCCGAGGTGCTGGCGATGAGTGATCGCATCCTCGTGATGCGTGAGGGCCGTCAGATGGGTGTTTTTGAGCACGCCGACGCGACGGAGGAGGAGGTTATGACGGCTGCCATGGGACAGAGCAGTAAAGAGTGGGAGGTGGCACAATGAATTTTCTGATCCGTCGTTTCCGCCCTGAACAAATCCGGGAGCTGTTTTTGATCTTTCTGATCATTCTGGTCGTGGCGTTTTTTTCGACCCAGATCTCAGGTTACTTCAACGCGCGCTTTTTTAATCGTATCTCTACCAGTGTTGTCGTCGTAGCCATACTGGCGGTCGGGCAGACGCTCGTCTTCCTGACACGCAATTTTGACCTCTCGTTGGGTTCGATTACCGGCTTCACGGCCTATTTTGTCGGCCAGCAGCTCTGGTGGCACCAGGATATCCCGCCGCTGGCGGCAGTTCTACTGGCCATCGGGGTTGGGGCGTTTATGGGCTCAATCAATGGCGTGCTGGTGGCCTATGGCAAGGTGCCCTCAATCATAACTACCATCAGCACCCTGGCCATTTACCGCAGCTTCCTGGTCGAGTACTCCGATGCCGTGCCTATCACTACAAACAACCTGCCCGACTGGATCGTGGAACTGCCGGCCGTCACCCTGATTGAAGTGGGTGACGTGCAGTTTCGCGTCTTGTTCGCTGTCCTGCTGGTGGTCGTGCTTGTCTTCCAGCTTGTGCTGAGTTATCTGCCGTTCGGCCGGCGCCTGTATGCCATTGGCTCAAACCCGGATGCCGCCCAAATAGCGGGCTTCCCCGCGCAACGCATCGTGTTCATGGCCTTTGTGCTGAGCGGCGGGCTGGCGGGTCTGGCTGGTTTCATATTCCTGGCGCGTTTTGGCAACATCTCGGTGCTGGCCGGTATCGGCCTGGAGTTCTCATCCATTGCGGCGGTGGTGGTGGGTGGTGTGAGCAATCTGGGCGGTTCGGGCACCGTCTTTGGCGCTCTCTTGGGCGCGGTTCTGATCGACCTGTTGGAAAACAGCCTGTTCCGCTGGCAGATCATTAGCGAGTTCTGGCGTGATGCCATTCTGGGTATGCTGATTCTGTTAGCAGTTGCTATCGATTACGTGGTCATTGGCCGTCTGCGCATGATGTGGGCCCGCGCTGAGCTGCAAATGGAGTCTGAAGAACCCCAAGCAGAACCGGAGGTCGCAATCAATGTCCGATAACAGTGGTTTTCTCTTGACCGTCTGGCAGCGACTCAAGAGCTGGGAAGGTTTCTTGATCGTCATCTTGGCTGTGGTGATTGTAATCAACAGCCAGATAGCTACCAACTATCTAAGCATTGGTAACCAGATCAACCTGTTCATACTTTCGATTGAGAGAGTGATTGTGGCCATCACCATGGCTTTCCTCATCATCAATGGAGAGATTGATCTCTCGGCGCCGTCCATCATGGGGCTGGCTGCCTGCGTCGCTGCCTATCTGTTCAGCCAGGGTATGGATTTTGGCGTCGCTCTCGTGATCAGCCTGACGATTGGCCTGGCTTGCGGCTTGTTCAACGGCTTCTGGATCGCGATCGTGGGCTTGAACTCACTGGTGGTGACCCTGGCCATGCTGATTTGTTACCGTGGCCTGGCCCGCGTCTTCCTGGAAGACCGCTCGATTAGTAAGTTCCCTGCCTGGTTCAATTTTCTGGGACAGAAGAATCTGGTGGGACCTTTCCCCTTGGCGCTCATTATCTTCTTCGTGTTGCTGGTGTTTGCGCTGATTGTCTTGCAGTATTCCGGGTTTGGGCGTACCGTCTTTGTTATCGGCGACAACAAACAAGTAGCCCGTTACTCGGGGGTAAAAGTGCCGCGTGTTAAGCTGGTCCTGTATATCGCCTCGGGCCTGGTCTCTGCCCTGGCAGGATTACTCCTGGCCGCACGTCTGGGCGCGGTGCGTGGGGATCTCGCTTCGGGCTTTGAGCTGGATATCATCACCATGGTGCTGCTGGGCGGCGTCAGTATCTTCGGCGGTTCCGGCTCTCTCTACGGGGTTTTCCTGTCCATTCTGATCATCCTGAACATACGCAATGGTATGTCGCTGGCCAATTTTTCTGGACATTTTCAGACGGGTGTGATCGGCATACTTCTGATCTTCTCTGTGCTCGCTCCCAATCTTGTCGGTGAGGTGTCGGCTGGCATACGCAGGCGCCAGCGTATGGCGTATCTACAGGAACAGTTATGATGAAAGGAGGAGAAACGGGAAGAAAGATAAACATATGCGGATTGTCCTATGATCTATCGGACCTTCTATCGGCATGAACTGTTTTGTAGCACCAAGTCAAAGGAGGACAGAATGAATAAGCATCTTTGGAGTCTCATTTCGTTGGTAACTGTATTGGGCATGCTGCTCGCCGCTTGCGGGCCGGCCACCGAGGCCCCTCCGCAAGTTACGGAAGCCCCCGCCGAGGCCACCGAAGCCCCCGCCGAGGCCACAGAGGCGCCCGAGGAACCTGCCGAGCCCGCCGCCGCTGGCCCGGTAGAGGCTACGCCTGGCCAGGCGGTGGATATGGTATTACTGCCCAAGTTCGTTGGGAACCTGGTGTTTGACCAGGCTCATGATGGTGCCAAGGAAGCTCACGCCGAACTGGAGAACGCGGGTACGCTGGAATTCCTGGGCCCGACGGCCGATAACAGCGTGGCCGGCCAGATCGAGATCGTCACCAACGCCACGACGCAGGGGGCGAACGCCATCATGATCTCCAACAATGCTGGTGACCAGATCGGCCCGGCGGCTGAAGCTGCCCGCGAGTCGGGCATGACGGTCGTCACCTGGGACTCGCCCATCCCCTCGGCCCAGGGTGAGCAGCTCTTCATTGCCCAGGTGGACTTCGACGAGACGGGCAAAGTGATGGCGGATATGGCTGTGGACATCCTGGGTGAGGACGGTGGCAAGTTTGCGGTGCTGTCTGCCTCGCCGGATGCAGCCAACCAGAATGCCTGGATCGCCGCCTTGGAGGAAGTGCTGGAGGCGGATTCCAAGTACGCCAACCTGGAGTTGCTGGACATCGTGTACGGCAACGACCAGTCGGAGGACAGCTACAACCAGGCGTTGGCTCTGGTGTCGAAGTACCCGGATATGGAGCTGATCATGGCGCCGACCACCATCGGTATCGCCTCGGCGGCCAAGGCCATACAGGATGAAGGGTTGTGCGACACAGTGAAAGTCAGTGGCCTGGGTCTGCCGTCCGAGATGGTGGAGTTCACCCTGAACGGCTGTGCGCCCGAGTTTGCCCTGTGGAGCTTTGTGGACCTGGGTTACCTGACCTACTACACCAGCTACTTGTTGGCCACCGGTGCCATCGAGGGCGAGGTTGGCGAGCAGTTCGAGGCTGGTCGCATGGGCACCTACACCGTCGAGAAGGATCCCACCCGCGACGTAGGTCTGCGCGTGCTGATGGGGCCTTTCAGTGTCTACGACGCAACCAACGTCGAGAAGGAAGCTGGGATCGAGGGAGAGGCCAAGGTCGAGGTGGTAAAGGCCACGCCTGGTCAGGCGGTGGATATGGTATTGCTGCCCAAGTTCGTTGGGAACTTGGTGTTTGACCAGGCTCATGATGGTGCCAAGGAAGCTCACGCCGAACTGGAGAACGCGGGTACGCTAGAATTCCTGGGCCCGACGGCCGATAACAGCGTGGCCGGCCAGATCGAGATCGTCACCAATGCCACGACGCAGGGAGTGGACGCCATCATGATCTCCAACAATGCTGGCGACCAGATTGGCCCGGCGGCTGAAGCTGCCCGCGAGGCGGGCATAACGGTCGTTACCTGGGACTCGCAAATCCCCTCGGCCCAGGGTGAGCAGCTCTTCATTGCCCAGGTGGACTTCGACGAGACGGGCGTGGTGATGGCCGACATGGCACTCTCCCTCCTGGGTGAGGACGGTGGCAAGTTTGCGGTGCTGTCTGCCTCGCCGGATGCAGCCAACCAGAACGCCTGGATCGCCGCCTTGGAGGAAGTGCTGGAGGCGGATTCCAAGTACGCCAACCTGGAGTTGCTGGACATCGTGTACGGCAATGACCAGTCGGAGGACAGCTACAACCAGGCGTTGGCTCTGGTGTCGAAGTACCCGGATATGGAGCTGATCATGGCGCCGACCACGATCGGCATCGCCTCGGCGGCCAAGGCCATACAGGATGAAGGGTTGTGCGACACGGTGAAAGTCAGCGGCCTGGGTCTGCCGTCCGAGATGGTGGAGTTCACCTTGAACGGCTGTGCGCCTGAGTTTGCGCTGTGGAGCTTCGTGGACCTGGGTTACCTGACCTACTACACCACCTACCTGCTGGCCAGCGGCGCCATCAAGGGCGAAGTGGGCGAGCGGTTCGAGGCTGGTCGCATGGGCACCTATGCCATCGAGAAGGATCCCACCCGCGACGTGGGCTTGCGCGTGCTGATGGGCCCCTTCAGTGTTTACGATGCAAGCAACGTCGAGGCCGACGCGCAGTAAACATGTTCCACAGGTCATCGCGGAGTCGGATCACGCCACAATGGGCGGGATGGTCCTGACACTTGGGTCATCTTCACCCTGAGCGCTGAAGTTGTAAGAGGAGCAACGGGTGCCGGTGAGCATATCCC
>DAOUMD010000017.1:0-52072 GCA_034412795.1 Anaerolineae bacterium | reverse complement strand
AAAAAGAGCGTCACCGTCTGGCATGGTTCATTTTGTCAAGAGAACTGGTTGACAATTTGGCCTGCTTTGCCAGACAAATTCGTAAAACGTAAGGCGTAAAGCGTAATGATTCTGGGCGAATGCGCCTGGCAAATGTGCCTTCAAGTAATCCACCGAAATAGATTACACGGAGACGCGGGCTTCCAGGCTTCATAGCAACACCAGAACCGTGCAGATAATTTCGGTGGATTACTCACGCATCACGTTTTACGTTTTACGAGGTTACTTTTTTGATTTGACCGGTAAAAAGTGTCAACCAAATAGTAAACCATCCCCACCATCTTTATGTAAAGAAATCAATGAGAGAAACTGACATGTCTTTCGAAACTGATGCCGAGACCATCATCCAGGCCCTGAGCGACTTTTACGAACGATCCGTCTCCGGCCAGGGGCCGGTTATCCGTCAACCACCTATGAGCGAGCTGATGGCCGATATGCGGCTCTCCGCGCTGGTCAGAGAGGGCGGCCTGTCGGGGGAGAAGCTGGCCCGCTTCCTGGATAGCTACCTGGCGGCCATCACGCGCATTTACCATCCCGCCAACATCGCCCACCAGCAAGCCGTACCCCACTACATGGCGGCGCTGGCCGGCCTGGTGGATAATTTTGTGAGCAGCGACGGCTCGATTTACGAGCTCGGCCCCGCTTCGGTGAGCATCGAGTACTTCCTCATCAACTGGCTGCTGGGTAAAGTGGGCTGGACTCCTGCCCCCCTGAACCCTCAGAGCATAACAGAGGAAATTCACGGAGGCGGCATCCTGGCCCAGGGCGGGTCGATCGCTAACCTGACGGTCCTGATCGCGGCCCGTACCCGGATTGCGCCAAACGTCTGGCAGGAAGGCAACCCGGAGGATCTGGCGCTGCTCGCGCCGGCCGGGGCTCACTACTCGATTGCGCGAGCGGCCGGCATCATGGGCCTGGGGCAGCGCGCCGTCTATCCCCTGGAGACTGACGGGCGGGGTCTTGTGGTTCCAGACCGGCTGCCGACCGCCTATGCGCGGGTCGAGGCTGACGGCAAACGGGTCCTGGCGTTGGTCGCCAATGCGGGCACGACGGCGCTTGGGTTGTACGATCCTCTACAAGAAATCGGTGCCTTCTGCCGCGAGCGGAACGTGTGGTTCCACATCGATGGCGCCCACGGTGGTCCGGCTTTCTTAACCAACAAGTATCGGGGCCTGATGCGCGGCGTCGAGCTGGCCGATTCGCTGGCTATGAATATGCACAAGCTCATGCGCGTGACGGCCGTCTGCACCGCGCTGCTGGTGCGAGATGCTCGAACGCTTGATGAAGCCTTCACCCAGGAAGCCGACTACCTCTTCCACGACAAAGAGCAACCCGGCTACGATTTCCTGCACCGGACGATTGAATGCACCAAACCTGTTTTAGGACTGAAGTTCCTCATGGTTCTGGGGGCCATGGGCGAAGCGGGCATGGCCGAGTATATCGAGCGCCAGTTCGACCTCACGGCCGAGGTCTACGATTATCTCCAGAGCCTGCCCGACTTTGAATGCCCCGTAGCGCCGCAATCCAACATCCTCTGCTTTCGTGTCAAGAGTGTCGGTGACGGGCAGTTGGCGCTGCGAGACAGGCTGCTGGCGCGGGGCAATTACTATGTATCGAGCGCCTCGCTAAACGGTCAGCGTTACCTGCGTTTGACGTTGATAAATCCGGCAACCAGTCTGGACGAAATCAAAGGATTGGTAAACGAGATACGAGAGCTGATGGCAGCCAGCGATTTGGCAGAGGTCCCAGAATCCTAATTCAATGACAGTTTATGGATAGGAGGATCAATGACCGGCGTATCTTCTCTTGACGAGTTGTGGGAATCGACGCCGCCCGGCCAGCCGAGGTTTGAGCCCGATCAACTGGCGGGGCTTCCCGACGCGGCGCGACGCTATCTCAAACACGCCATAGCGCCTGGGACGCCGCTCGCGTCGGCGGTTTGCCTGCGAATGCACGGCGAAATCAAACTACAGGGCTGGCTACCCTTCAGCGCGGAGCAAGTCATCCGTCGGGGGCGTGGCATGATCTGGCGTGCCACAGTTCGCATAAAGGGGCTGCCCATCCGGGGCTTCGATCGCCTCGTCGACGGCGAAGGCGAGATGCGCTGGAAGCTTCTCGGCCTCATCCCGGTTATGACCGCGGCCGGGCCTGACATCACGCGCTCTGCTGCGGGTCGGGTCGGGGCCGAGTTCGCGTGGCTGCCGTCCGCCCTGTGTGGCGACGATGTGTCGTGGACGGCACCCGACTCGTCGCACGCACGTGCCAGCTTCGCAGTGCAAGGCGAGAAGGTGGAACCCACCTTTGCCGTCGACGGCGCCGGCCGGCTCGAAAGCCTGGAGCTCAAGCGCTGGGGCAACCCCGAGGATGCCGACTTCCACTACGCGGATTTCGGCGGTTTTGTGGAGGATGAGGGTACGTTCGGGGGCTACACCATACCCACTCGCTTGCGCGTCGGATGGCACTTCGGGGGCGAACGCTTCGAGTCGGAGGGCGAGTTTTTCCGGGTGACAATCGATGATGCACAGTACCAGGGAGAAAAATAATTCGTGATCGCTCAAGTGAAGAATATGGCAAAGAGATACATCAACCCAAAAGAACTGTTCCCTAGCTTACAATACGGTTTCTCACAAATCGTTACGAGTAGCGGGGGTAAAACGGTATTTTTATCCGGGCAAGTTGGCTGGAATGAAAAGCAGGAGATGCTTGGACCAGATGACCTGAGAACACAAACCTGGCAAACATTTAGAAATATCGAGACAGCTATGAAGGCGGCCGGGGGACAGTTAACAGATGTCGTGTCAATGCGGATTTATATTATCGAGGAAAGACTGGAAGAAAGCCATCATATCCAAGAAGCGTTGAAGGAGTTTTTTCCACAGGATCGGGCACCGACGACAACGTGGATTGGGGTGAGAGCGTTGGCGAACAAAGAATTTCTGATAGAGATCGAAGCGGTAGGAGTGATCGAGTGACCTAATGTGCCTTTACGTATCACGTTTTACGTTTTACGAGGTCACTTTGCTTGATTTGACCGGTAAGAAGTGTCAACCAAATAGTGAACCATCCTTCTGTTTTTTAAAATGAGCGACATCACCCTCTTCCTATCAAATGTCCAGAAATGGGCACAGCGTCAGACGCGTGTCGGCGCCGTACTTCTGGCCGGCTCCTATGCCAGGGGGACGGCCGGCCCGGACTCCGACGTCGACCTGATCCTGCTCCTGGACGACCCCCAGGCCTTCCTGGCCGACACCGGCTGGGTGCATTCCCTCGGTGAGCCGGTCCGCCAGGAAGTTGAACAGTGGGGCAAGGTGACCTCGCTGCGCGTGTGGTACGCCGACGGGCGAGAAGTCGAATACGGGCTGACCGGCCTGGATTGGGGATCCGATCCCACCGACGAGGGCGACATGCGTGTTATAAGGGACGGAATTCGGATCCTGTATCAAAGGACAAGGACGACACTAATGAACATTCCGTTGCAGGAATTCGAATACGAGGCAGTTAAGGTCAACGATCGGGGCGAAGTGATCCAATGCCAAACGCGCCAGGCCAGACGATTTGTGGAAGAACTTGCAAGCGGCGTGACACTGGAGATGGTCGCGGTGCCTGGAGGCAGATTCCTGATGGGATCGCGGGCCGGTTGCGGATACGCCGATGAGGAGCCACAGCATAGTGTCAAAGTGCCGGCGTTCTTCATGGGCCAATACCCCATCACGCAAGAGCAATGGGAAGCAGTGATGGAATGGAGGCCCCCTTATCGCTGCCAGGGGGCAAAACGACCGGCAGATAGAGTTTCCTGGTTCGCCGCCCGGGAATTTTGTGAACGCTTGTTGGCGAAGACCGGGCGCGCCTATCGGCTGCCCAGCGAGGCGGAATGGGAATATGCGTGCCGCGCTGGCACGACAACACCGTTTCACTGCGGGAAGACCATAACAACCGATGTGGCAAACTACGTCGGCGAGCATACCTATCTATCGGAGCCCACAGGAGTCTACCGCCACCAGACGACACAGGTGGGCACATTCCCCCCCAATACATTTGGGCTCTACGATATGCACGGTAATGTCTGGGAGTGGTGTGCCGATGCCTGGCACGACAACTACGTGGGCGCGCCTGGGGACGGTAGCGTTTGGAAGAGTGACGCCGCTGCACAGCGCCTATTACGAGGGGGATGTTGGCACGACCCGCCGGGCTTATGTCGCAGCGCCGCTCGTCTGAAGTCTGCGCCTGGCGAAGGCGAAGATTTCTTTGGGTTGCGTATGGCCTTAGAGTCACCTGACCAGAAAGGTATATGAGAATATCATTTTCCAGTTAGACCTGACAAAGCAGTAGTACAGCCAAAGGAGGGAAACCATGCGAATTGGTCTACAGCTCCCCCATTTCCGACCCAGCACCCCCGACACGATGCGTAGTTGGCTTATAGAAACCGTGCAAACGGCTGACCAGGGAGGATTTGATAGCCTGTGGGTAATGGATCACTTCTTCCAGCTTGGTGGCTGGTTGGGTGAGCCTGAACAGGAGATGATCGAAGGCTACACGACCCTGGGTTTCTTCGCCGGAATCACCCAAAAGGTCAAGATCGGCCTGCTGGTTGGAGGAGTGATCTACCGCCATCCGGCACTGGTAGTCAAAATGGTCTCCACGCTGGACGTGCTGTCGGGCGGTCGAGCCTACTTCGGGATTGGCGCCGCCTGGTACGAGCGCGAGACCGAGAGTCTGGGGATGTCCTTCCCGCCGACCAAAGAACGCTTTGAGCAATTGGAAGAAATCCTCCAGATCGCCAAACACATGTGGTCCGGGAATACCTCCCCTTACGAAGGGGTGCATTTCAGGCTGCCTTACCCGGTCAATAACCCCCAACCTCTTAGCCAACCCCACCCACCTATTCTGATCGGCGGTATGGGCCCCAAGAAGACCTTGCGCTTCGTGGCGCAATATGGCGATGCCTGCAACTTCTTTGGCGGCCACGAGACCGAGTTGATCAAAGAACGGCTTGAAATCCTAAGAGGGCATTGCAAGGACGTTGGCCGGCCCTACGAGGAGATAGAAAAGACGGTGCTGCAAACCGCAGACCTCGAACAAGGTAGCGCACAAGACGTGATAGCCCGCGGGGTGGCTCTGCAAGCAATGGGCTTTGAGCACATAATCTTTAATGTGAAGGGGCTATACACGCCGGAGACATTAAGGCTATTCACAGATGAGATTATCCCGGCGTTAAAAGGATAACGGAAACGACAGGTAGATGGAGTTACTCCCATGAAGTTCGGTTTTGTTCTCCCCAAAGGTGACGCTCGCACCGCCGCCGAGTTCGCCCACCAGGCAGAGGCGGCGGGCTGGGACGGCTTCTTTGTCTGGGAGCCGGTGTGGGGGATCGACGCCTGGGTCTCCCTCACCGCCGCCGCCATGCGCACCCGACGCATCCGCCTGGGCACTATGCTCACGCCTCTGCCCAGGATGCGCCCCTGGAAGCTGGCCAGCGAGACGGCCACCCTGGACAATCTCTCGGGTGGGCGCGTCATCCTCTCGGTCGGATTGGGCGCCATCGACACCGGCTTTGAAGCCTTCGGGGAGGTGACCGACCGGGCCATCCGGGCCGAGTTGCTGGATGAAGGTCTGGATATCCTCACCGGCCTGTGGCGCGGGCAGCCCTTCAACTATCGGGGCAAGCATTACCAGATTAAAGAAACCACCTTCCATCCTCCGCCTCCGCCGGTTCAGCAGCCACGCATCCCCATCTGGGTGGTCGGTGCCTGGCCGCGCGAGAAATCTATGCGGCGCGTATTGAAGTACGATGGTCTGCTACCCAACGTCATGGACGAGGACGGTAAGGTCCGCATGGACCCGCCCACCCCCGACGAGTTGCGGGCCATAAAAGCCTACGTCGAGGAGCACCGGGCAGATACCACGCCCTTCGACATCATTATGGAAGGGGAGACACCCGGCGATGACCCACACCAAGCCGCAATCATGGTTCGTGGGTGGGAAGACGCCGGTGCGACCTGGTGGATCGAAGCTATGTGGTCGGCACCTGAATTGGAGGAAGTTCTCACTCGTATCAAGCAGGGGCCACCACGCATCGAAGGATAAGGAGCAAAAAGATGAACGACATCAAGGAACATAGGATCGAAACGGTTCAGGCTGGAGGGGCCAACGTCTACCTGATAATTAATGGAAGCCAGTCAATCCTGATTGACGCCGGGGACAAACGGGCGGCCAGCAAGATACTCGAGAAGCTGAACGAGTCCGGTTTGGAACCCCAAGACGTCAAACTGATCATCCTGACACACACTCACCCCGACCACTGCGGCAGTTTGAAAGAATTGCAAGACGTGACTCAGGCCAATATCCTGGTCCACGAGAGCGAAGCCGAGAGTCTCACCCAGGGATACGGCGGCTTTCCCAAGGGGACGATGCTCCTGGGGAAGGTGATCTCCTTCATCGGGAGAAATCTGGCCAGGGGGCTCAGCAGATTTGAAGCAGTAACGCCGGACATCACCATATCCGAGAGATTCGATCTTACACCCTATGAAATAGACGGCTACATAACCCCGACGCCGGGACATTCCTCTGGCTCCCTGTGCATCATCGTGGACGGCAAGACTGCGCTGGTGGGTGATACCATGTTTGGGATATCCAAACGATCCGTCTTTCCCCCTTTCGCCGATGATGTTGACGAATTGCTTAAAAGCTGGAAACTGTTGATCGATACGGGGTGTCAGCATTTTCTACCCGGACACGGCAGATCCATTAGCATCGACGAGCTAAGGACAAACTACGAACAGGCACAGAGCAGGCGATCTTGAGGTGACGTAACAGGATAGGAGGATATGCGTGGCAGTCGACTTCGTATCCTTCCACGACGAATTCCTGGCCGACGCAGCCGGGCTGCTTGCCGGCCGTCACCGGCGAGACCGTACCGTGCTGCCCGAATTGCCGGCGCGTTTTGAGGACCCTGCGATAGCGCGGGTGGCGGTGGAAGCCGCCTGGCGTCGACCCAGGACGAGTGGGGTGGCTGCGCTCAGCGATGGGCAATTGGTGGGTTATCTGATCGGAGATGTGACGATCGATGCCTTTCGAGGACGCATCGCCTGGATGCGGGGGGCAGGGCATGCGCTTGATCCCGGAGTGGACGCCGAGCTATACCGTGATCTGTATGCCGCCGCCGGGCCGGTTTGGCTGGCCTATGGCTGTTTTAAGCACTATGCCCTGGTGTCGGCCGCCGACGACGCCGTTCTGGGGGCATGGTACGGCCTGGGCTTCGGGCAAGAACAAATCTATGCGCTGCGCCCGCTTGCCGACGCTGACCGGGACCCAGGCGTGACTCCCGAGGGGTTAACCATCCGCCGCACCACGCCGGACGACGGCCCAGCGCTCAGCGACATGGCAACCCTGATCGCCCGGCACCAGGCCGGGCCGCCCGTCTGGGTGCCCATCCCGCCCGAATACCTCCCCGAGTTGCGTGAAGGCTACGCCGAATTGGTGAATGACCCCGATGCAACGGTCTGGCTGGCCTTGCGCGGGGATCAGGTCGTCGGGTTTCAAGCCTACTTCAGCACCGAACCAGCCGACGACGACCCCCTCACGCCTGAGGCTTGCATCGAATTGAAGGTTGCCGGCACACGGGAGGAGGAGCGCGGACGAGGGATCGGTCGTGCCCTTACCCGGCACGGCCTGGCTGAGGCACGGGCAGAGGGCTACGCCTTTTGTCTCACCGATTGGGTAGCGACCAACCTGCTCTCGTCGCGCTTTTGGCCCCGCCAGGACTTTCGCCCCGTGATGTGTCGCCTGATGCGGACCATTGACGAGCGAGTTCTGTGGGCGGATGGCAGAGGGGTCAGCTTGACATTTCATCTACACTAGATTATACTCGGAAACTGTAGGACGAAGTAAGTACCTGACCGGTCTGCCATTTTGAGCGCCGCCTAGGCTTACAAAAGCCGGGGCGGTTTTCTTACGCGGTCGGCCAACTGGCTCCGGCCTAGCCCCGTATCCGTGTAGTGATAGCCAGCGTCCTGCATATTACCAAATGTTGCTCGAAAACCAAACGTTTCGGAGGCACTAGCGGAGTAGCAGGGCGCTCTCTTTGCCTCAGGAGGAGACTCAGATGGCGAAAAAACTGTACGTGGGGAACTTGAGTTATGATACCACCGAGGAGATGCTGCACACCGTCTTTGCCGAGGTGGGCGAGGTGGAATCGGTGACAATCATCACTGATGGGAGGAGTGGCCGGTCCAAAGGGTTCGGTTTCGTCGAAATGGCGACCGAGGAGGCTGCTTCTGAGGCCATTGGGCGTCTAAATGGCCACACGCTTGATGGGCGTGAAATAAACGTGGCAGAGGCGCGACCGCCCCGGCCGCGCGACGACCGCGGCGGAGGTCGCCGAGACCGAAAATCTCGCGGGTACGACAGATAGATATCCCATAACCTCGCTCTTCTTCCGGGCTGCTTACCGCCGGCCCGGCCGCCCGAAGCGATTGGCATAAAGAGCGGACTGGGTTGAGAGGCTTGGTCATCATGAAAACAAGCTCCCACACCATGCGGCGTGGGAGCTTGTTTGCTTAGGCCGTTCCAGAAAAACAGTTGTCCCAAGTTTCATTGACTTCACTGTCATACTCGTGATTTTTGGGATGATTTAATTCTGGAACTTCCTTAGGTATAGTACCTGATCGGTTATACCTGCCCCAGCCGGCAGGCCGGGGGAGTCCCGTCAGGTCTGTACTGTATGCCTACCCGGTCTTGACGGCCCGGCGGCGCAGCAGATAGACACCCGCCACGACGAGACCGCCGCCCGCCAGCATCAGGACGTACGCTATGTCAGCCTGGGTCGAGCTGCCGCTCACCGGCAACGCTGCCGGCGGCCCGCCAACCTGCTCGTACAGCCCCGCCGGCTCCAGCGACCAGTTCTCTACGTAGTAATCAGCCGGGTCGAGAATCTCCCTGGAGGCGATGTACTCGGCCATGTAGTCGCGAATTTCGGACATCGACTTCCAGAGCACCGTACCCTCGGTGAACATGTCGTAGCCACCACCACCACCGCCGCGGTAGTTATTGATGGCCAACACGAACGTCTGGTCGGGCGTCACGTCCTCGCCGTTGTACTTGAGCTCAACCACACGCTCGCCGACCGGCTTGGAGATATCGATTTTGTATTCGACGCCGCTGTACATATCCCAGTTGTAGTCTCGCATGTCGCCCGCCAGCAGTCCCTCGATGTCGGCTGGCGGGTTGTCGGGATCGTATTGGGCCCAGTATTCGGCATCGTGCTCCAGGGCACGTTTCAGAATATCGCCGGTGACCTCAATCACGTACAGTGTATTATCGTACTGGTAGATGCCGTACACATCGGCCATAGTGACGGGTCCCTGCTTAAACTGGCCCTCGTTGTTGAAGATAGCCGCCAGCGAGAGATCGGCCGGGTAGCCAGCCTCCTCGGCCATCTGGATCTGCACGGCGTTGATGAAGTCCGCCAATGGGCCATCCCGCCAGCGCGCCTCGTAAGCACCCGGGAAGTCACCGGTCGCAGCGCCAATCTCGGAGTTGACGTATCCGAGCGCCGTCTCCTGGTATGGCTCGGCAAGCGCCAGAATCTCCGCATCGGGGGCCACTTCTGCGCCGCTCAGGAACTCGCCCGTCTTGGCCGTGACTGCACCATTCTCGTCGACGGTCAGGGTCACCTTGGACAAACCGGCCCCCCACCGATAAGGCTCGACGATCAGCACGCCGTTGATCGTGGCCTGAGGGATGGTGGCGTGAGCGTGGCCAGCCAAAATAACGTCAATCTCCGGCACTGCCTCGGCCAGTTTGATGATAAAATTCTGGTCCGGCACATCGGCGTAGCCCTTATCCACCCAGGTGGTGTAGTCGGTCTCCCACGCGCCTTCGGCCCGAGTGTCGGCCGGTTCCACGTGGGTGCCGCTGTGGGCCAGAGCGACGATCACCGTCGCCCCTTCTTCCTGCATCTTGGGGATGTATTCCTGGGCAATCGCCACCGCATCATCGAAACGCAAGCCTTCGATATTCTCCGGCTTCTCCCACACGGGAATACCCTGGGTCGTCAGACCCAAAACACCGACCTTCACCCCGTTCACGTCCTCGATCACGTAGGGGGTGTACTTCTCGTCCCCATCGCTGGTGCGGACGTTGGCAGACAGCACCGGGAATTCGGCTTCGCTGATGAACTTGTCCAGCACGCCCTGGCCGTAGTTGTACTCGTGGTTGCCGATGGCCATGGCGTCGTAGTCCATGGAGTTCATAACGACGGCCATGGGATTGGTCTCACCCGGCATCTGGGTGTTGTAGTAGTAAATCAGCGGCGTGCCCTGGATGGTGTCGCCGTCGTCCAGCAGCAGCAGGTTGGGATCAGCAGCCCGTTCCTGCTTGATGAGGGTGGCCACGGTCGCCAACCCCTGATCCTTCTCCGTATTCCCGAAGAAATCCCAGTTGTAGATGTGCCCGTGCAGGTCCGAGGTTTCCAGGATGGTGATAGTAGTGGGTTCCTGGGCATACACCGGGAGCGCGCCCAACGGGATGACCAGCATGCATAGGACCAGTAGCAGGTTGAACAAACGTCTCGTTCTGGTATTCATGAGATTATCTCCTTTGTTTAGGCAATACCCTGGGTGATCAGCATGGTACCGTTAGAAAGCCAAGTTCGGTTCAGCAATTGCACGACGTCGCTTATCGCGCCAAGATCATTTGGGTGCGGTCACCTCCTTTGATTCTGACACTTCTCTCAGAAAGCCGAATTCGCCCCACAAATACCACAGTGAATAGAGAAAGACCTAAAAAAGCGTTGGGTGAAGTGCAAAGCGTGGCACTATGGGAAGGCAAGCATCCCCCCAAACAAAAGATATGTTTGCGCTCTAGATGCCTGACGATGAGTCCAAGCTCCATCGCTTCCGGCCTCCTTTATCGAAGGGGAAAAACAACGGAGAAACAGGTGCACGCTAAGTTTACACTAAAGGGGGCAGGAATGCAAAAGGCGCCGATTAGGGGGTATATTTCAGAGAACAGTGACTGTTGACATTCAGAATGGATTGTGATAAAAACGAAATGTATAGGATATAGAACATCCAAGGCAATCATCAGTCTGTCTCAGCCTATAGGGCGCTTTTCCAAAGATGAGGTAGCCGCCGGGTGCAGAGCCTCAGAGTTCATGTCAAGATCTGAGTGTTGATATATGAGCATACAAAGATTCTGGACCATCCCCGATAATCCGCCATTCAGGCCGGATTGCCTGGTCATTCCTTCCTATGCCTTAAGGGATCGTTCTTCGCCCACCACACCCACCCGGGCACAGATCGAGTTGGCGTATGAGTGGTGGCAGAAATTCCCCCACGCGAAACTGATCATGTCCACGGGCGACAATCAAGGGCTGGGCATTAGCAACGCTTCGGTCATGGCTGAGTACGCCGTGGGCCTGGGTATCCCCAGAGAGGACGTCATCGAAGAGGACCGATCCGTAACAACTTATGAGAATTTGCTGTACTCGATGGAGATCATCCAGGCAGAAGGCCTGAAACAACCTACCCTGGTCACCCTGGATCTCTACACCCGACGCGCTGTGGCCACTGCCCGGAAGTTGGGCTGGACAGACTTCTATTGGCTCTCCGCATTTTCAAAGGGTCAGCCCGCCTACGGATACAAATGGATACAGACATACTCTCGTCTTACAATTTTCTGCTACGAGATAGGCGCAATGGCCTACAGCAAGATCGTTGGGTGGGCATAGCCGTCGTTCATCTACCCACCTCGCTTGGACATCCCCTTGAATTGCGTTATAATGGAGCGCGATTGGCTGACGTGATCCGTGATCCGTGATGCGTGATACGTGACGGTTGCGTATCACGTATCACGCATCACGGATCACATTTCCACAACGGAGGACTTTCTTGACCCGCTATTCCCGCATCACCGGCATGAACGACGTGCTGTTCGAGGAGCAGCGCTATTGGCGCCACATCCTCGATCGCGTCCAATACGTGACCGACCTGTACGGCTATCGCCGCATCGACGTGCCCATCATAGAAACGACGTCCCTCTTTGTGCGTGGCGTCGGCGAGGGGACAGACATTGTCGAGAAGGAGATGTACGCCTTTGAGGACCGGGATGGTACCAACATCAGCCTGCGACCCGAGTTTACGGCCGGTATTATGCGGGCCTACGTTGAAAACGGGCTCCACGTGTTGCCTTCTCCACTCAAGGTGTGGACGACGGGACCGCTCTTCCGCCACGAAAGGCCCCAGGCAGGGCGCTACCGGCAACACTCCCAGTTCGACATCGAGGTCATCGGCGAACAGGATCCGGCGGTGGATGTGGAGGTCATCAACGTGGCCTGGTACCTCTTCGATGATTTGGGGTTTGCCGGGCTGCGACTGCACGTCAACTCAACCGGCTGTCCGGCCTGCAAACCGGCCTACGTCGACAAGCTGGTGGACTATTTTACCCCACTGACGGGCATGCTGCCCGAAGTGGACCAGATGCGCCTGCGTAAGAATCCGCTGCGCATCCTCGACAGTAAGGAGGGGGCCACCCAACCGCTGTTGGAGAGAGCGCCGCACATTGTGGATCACTTATGCGACGATTGCGCCGACCACTTCGCCCGACTGAGCGCATACCTGGATGAGCTGGATCGACCCTATCAAGTCGATTATCGCATCGTGCGGGGGCTGGACTACTACACCAAGACCGTGTTTGAGATCAAGGCCGACGGCCTGGGCGCGCAAGATACCATCTGCGGCGGCGGGCGTTACGATGGGCTCGTCGAGGAGCTGGGCGGACGTCCCACGCCGGGCATCGGCTTTGGCTCCGGCATCGAACGCATTGCACTGACCATGGAGCAACTGGGCCTGGAGGTGCCGGAAGAACCCGGTCCAGAGGTGATGATCGTCTATCTGGGCGAAGCGGCCAAACTGGCAGCGGTGAAGCTGGTAGAGGACCTGCGCGCCGCCCACATCAGCACGCTGCTGGCCTTTGGCGATCGCAGCCTAAAGTCACAGCTCAAGAGCGCCAACCGGGCAGGCGTGGCATACACCGTCATTTTGGGCGAAGAAGAACTAAAAGCCGGCAAAGCCGCCGTGCGTGAGATGGCCGGCAGCCAACAGGTCGAAGTGTCTTTGGACGACCTGGTGAGTTGGTTGCGGCGTAGACACCCAGAGCTTTAGGGTTTTGTCACACTGCATCGCGAGAGATCCAATGAAAGCCAGTTTCCAGGATCGTGCCCGATTGGAGGCAGAAATCCAACGCCTGGTAGAACAGTTGAAGGCTATGGGGGCAACCAAAGTGATCCTCTTCGGCTCGCTGGCCCGAGGGCAGATCTCACTTTTCAGTGACATTGACCTCTTGGTATTGTTCGATGAGGAACGCCCAGCTCACGAATTGACGCGATGGGTTTATCAAAACATCCATGCCAGAGAAGCGGTGGATATCTTGGCCTACGGTCAAAAAGCGCTCGAAAAGGTTCGTAAGCGGCCATTCTTCAAGCGCGTACTAAACGAGGGAAAAGTACTCTATGAAAGATTTGGAGCGTGAGGCCGACCGCTGGTGGCGACAAGCCCTCTCTGACTTCGCTTTTCTCCCCATCGCCCGTGAAGCGCGTAAGTACGACACTTGCTGCTTTTTGGCGCAACAGACAGCCGAGAAAGCGCTCAAGGCCTATCTCTTTTACCAGGGTGAGGAGCTCATCTTCACCCATTCGATATTCAAGCTGTGTGAGATGGCAGCTCAGTATGACTCGGACCTTGCACCTCTCAAAGAAGAAGTTAAGTTGTTGGATTTCTACTACGTGGAGGCCCGCTATCCCAATGCTATGGAAGATGTGATCCCCGCTGAGTTTTATAGCGAGGGAGACGCAGATCAAGCTATTTCGATGGCGCAGGCAGTGATCACCTCCATAAGTAAGTACCTGGGCACGGAAACAACAGACGAAATCGAGCCAGAAGACGAGACAGGATCGTGATCTCTCAACCTCACAAACTGCAAGAAACCAGTTCAGATGGGGCCAACACGGCCCCTTTAGATAAACGACCTTTCGAGTACGTTGGCCTACTTCATCACCCGATGATCGCTGAATCCCAGCGTCTGGCCGCCGAAATGCTGGAATTTCTGGAAGGACGCGGTGTATCAGCCTGGATTGGGTCAGGCTGGGACGAGCCAGCGGTGGCCGGGCAAGCGGCTCACCTGGACATGCTGGTGACCCTGGGTGGCGACGGCAGCATGCTGCGAGCGGCCCGCATGGCCTCCCAGCACGGCATCCCCATCCTGGGAGTCAACCTGGGTCGTCTGGGGTTTTTGGCGGAAGTCCAACCCGAGGAATGGCCCGATCGCCTGCGACGGGTGCTGGCTGGAGACTACTGGATAGAAGAGCGTATGATGGTCCACGCCGAGTGCTGGCGTGAGGACGAAACTCTGGGCAGCTACGAAGCACTCAATGACGTAGTCATCAGCGGGGGATCGCTGGCGCGGGTTGTGCGGCTATCCACTTACATCGATGGTGGTTATCTGACCACTTACGTCGCCGACGGACTGATCGTCTCCACCGCCACCGGGTCTACGGCTTACGCGTTGGCCGCCGGCGGTCCTATCGTGCCGCCCGAGTTGAAGAACATGCTGCTCGTCCCCCTGGCTCCGCACCTGAGTCTGGAGCGAGCCATTGTGTTGTCCAAGGGGAGTATGGTGCGCATAAAGGTACACTCTGACCATACGGCCATTCTTACCGTAGATGGCCAATTTCAAGTCGAACTGGCCGACGGGGATTGGGTCCAGGTTGTTGCCAGCCCTCGCGTTGGCCGTTTTATCCGTCTGCAAGACCGGGCCTACTTCTATCGCACCTTGATGCAACGCCTGGGCTTCCCTACGTCAGAACCGGAAGATGTATAACATGACCGAAACGACACATACACACGACCACGAGGAAATCGAGGCCGTCACTGTCTGCTACCGTCACCCAGATAGAGAGACCAGTCTGCGTTGCAATCGCTGTGGTAAGCCCATCTGCACCAAATGTGCCGAACTCACGCCCGTTGGCTACCGTTGCCCGGACTGTGTGCGCGAGCAGCAAGACAAATTCTATACGGGTGGCAATCTCGACTACGTTATTGCCGTTATTGTCGCTCTGCCCCTTTCCTTTATTGCCGGAGCAGTTTTTACCTTCATCATCGCCGGAATCGGGTTCTTTTCCTGGATCATCAGCTTCATCGCCGCCCCGGCTACCGGCGGCCTTATTGCCGAGGCGGTACGTCGTGCCGTAGGCCGACGCCGATCACGTTACCTGAGCACAGTGGTAGCCGGCTGCCTGGTGTTAGGCGTGGCGCCCTTTACCTTGTTTATGCTTATTAGCGGAAACTTTTTTGGGCTCATCCCCCCTGCTATCCTCCTCTTTTTCGGTGTGGGAACCATCGTCGCCCGGTTGCGTTAAGTCGGGATAAGGCCCCTGGGGTCTACCAGAAACCTGGAGCGTACCCACGTTGAAACATTGACACAAATGTTCTATTATGCTATAAATTATGCGCAGACCGGGATAGTTCAGAAGTAAGGTGACGCTTGCTGACCGAACTGAGAATCACTAATTTTGCGATTATCGACGAACTGCACCTGCGTTTCACCGCCGGCTTCAACGTGCTGACGGGTGAGACGGGCGCCGGCAAGTCCATCATTATCGATGCCGTGAGCCTGCTGTTAGGCGGGCGTGCCGACACTACCTTCACCCGTGCCGGCGCCGACCGGGCCCAGGTGGAAGGCATCTTTCGCCTGGACGACGGTTTGCAGGCCCACATCAACCCCATACTGGAACACGAGGGGTTGGAAAGTGATACACCCGACACCCTTATCCTGGGACGCGAAATCCGTGCCACCGGGCGCAATTATTGTCGGGTCAACGGGCGCACCGTCAGTCTGTCGTTGCTGGAGAAAATCAGCCAGCCCCTGGTCGACATCCACGGCCAGAGTCAGCACCTGAGCCTGCTGCGGGTACGGGCCCACCAGCGCTTCCTGGACCGCTTCGGCGGCCTGGACGCCCAGCGTGGCTCGCTGGCGCAGGAGGTGAGAAAACTCCAGGCCGTCCGTAAGGAATTGGCCGGCCTGCTGCACGATGAGCAAGAATTAGCACGCCGCGTAGATCAACTCACCTACCAAGTCCAGGAGATCGAGGCTGCCCGGCTTCAGCCGGCTGAAGAGGAAGAACTGAACGCCGAACGCAATCGCCTGGCAAATGCCGAACAGCTCAGCCAACTGGCAGGTGAGGCCTACACGGCTCTTTATGCGGGGGCCGAAGAGCAACTGCCGGCCGCCGATTTATTGGGCCAGGCAGTACGCGCGCTGAACCAACTGAGCAAGATTGATCCCAACTTAGGTGAGCAGGAAACATTGGCCGAATCGCTTGCCATCCAAGTGGATGAGTTGGCCCGCACCCTGCACGATTACCAGGAGAGCGTCGAATTCAGCCCGGCGCGGTTGAACCAGGTGGAAGAACGCCTCAGCCTGATTTACACTCTTAAACGCAAATACGGCAATTCCATCCAGGAAATTCTGGCATTCGGCGAGCGGGCTCAAGCTGAGCTTGAGAGCATCACCCACAGCGAAGAGCGCATTGAAGAACTGCGTGACCAGGAAGAGAAACTGAGGTACAGCATTGGCCATATGGCAGCCGACCTGTCTCACGCGCGGCGGGAGGCCGGTGAACGGTTGGCTGCGGAGGTCGAGGCGCAACTGGCGGACCTGAGTATGGAGGGAGCTCGCTTCGCCGTTGACCTGGCCTGGACCGAAGATCCCAACGGCGTATACGTTGGTGAGCAGACCCTGACCTGCGACGAGCGAGGCATCGACCGAATCGAGTTCGTGATCGCGCCCAACGTCGGCGAGGGTCTCAAACCACTAGTCAAGATTGCCTCGGGCGGTGAAACCAGCCGGCTGATGCTGGCACTCAAGACCGTCCTATCCACCGCCGATGAAACCTCCACCCTTATTTTCGACGAAATTGATCAAGGCATCGGTGGGCGCGTGGGTGGCGTCGTCGGTCGCAAGCTGTGGGGCCTCACCCAGGCAGACGGCCTGCAACACCAGGTTCTGTGCGTCACCCATCTCCCTCAGATTGCCGGCTATGCCGATAGCCACTTCCACGTGGAGAAGAGCATCAGCCAGCAACGCACCACCACCCGCGTGCGTGTTCTGGAACAGGCCGATCGTGTGGAGGAGTTGGCCGTGATGCTGGGCACGCCCAGCGACGGCACCCGCCGCAGCGCGCAGGAGATATTGAAGGAAGCAACGACCTTCAGATCAGCCGGGTGACAAAAGGTAAAAAGCTCCAAATTACTATTGACAGGAACCTATATATGTGATAGACTATCCCCACATAAGTGAAAGCGACGACCGGGACGAGTAGGTGGCGTGGACACGTTAGAGAGGGCAGGTCACTGGCTGGAAACCTGCCTCGCGGAATCCCACCGAAAACCCCCCGGGAGTGGACCTCGGAACGCCGATCCGGCATTCCGACCTCTGAGGTTTTGAAAACCTCGGAGGTCTTGCCAAGCCAGTATGAGGTCACGGCTGACCCCGTTACAGGTTGTAAGAGATGAGCGTGGTCCATAAGGAATCAAAAGCCACGTTCAATCTGGGTGGAACCGCGTGAGTTCATTCCTCTCGCCCCAGTGGGTGAGAGGTTTTCTGTTATATGAGAAAACTGGAGGACCTTGAATCATGGCTGTGAAATACGAAGAAAGCGACCTTTACAAAATCCGCCACTCGGCTGCCCACGTGATGGCGCAGGCTGTGCTGGAGATGTTCCCCGAGGGGAAGATCGCCATCGGCCCGCCCATTGATGACGGCTTCTATTACGACTTCGACCTCCCCCGGCCCCTCACTCCCGAAGACCTGGAGGCCATTGAGCGCCGTATGCGCAAGATCATTGCCGGCGATTACGAATTCTCGCGGCGCGAGCTATCGGCCGACGAGGCACGGGAGCTGTTTGCCGATCAGGATTACAAGCTGGAACTCATTCAAGGCCTGGAAGAGGGCCTGGATGAATATGGCGAGTCGCAAGTGGAGAAACCGGTCATCACCACCTACCGACACGATGCCTTTGAGGACCTGTGCCGCGGGCCACACGTCAAGCACACGGGTCAGCTCAATCCTGATGCTATCAAGCTAATGCAGGTATCCGGCGCCTACTGGCGAGGCGATGAACGCAACCCTATGCTCCAGCGCATCTACGGCACCGCCTGGGAGACGGCGGAACAATTGGAAGAATACCAGGACCGACTGGCCGAAGCCGAGAAACGCGACCATCGCAAACTGGGCGCGCAGCTTGATCTGTTTAGCATCCAGCCCGAGCAGATGGGCGGCGGGCTGATTCTCTGGCATCCCAAGGGGGGGCTCATCCGGCACTTAGTCGAGGAGTTCTGTAAAGCAGAGCACCTGGCCCACGGCTACGACCTCGTTTATTCGCCCCACATCGGCAGGAGCACCCTGTGGGAGACCAGTGGCCATCTGGACTTCTACGGTGAGAACATGTACTCACCGATGGACATTGAGGGACAAGAGTATTACTTGAAGCCGATGAACTGTCCCTTCCACATTATGATCTACAATAACTCATTACGTAGCTACCGTGACCTGCCCTTCCGCTTTGCCGAGTGGGGGACCGTCTATCGTTTCGAGCGAGGAGGCGTGTTGCATGGTCTACTGCGGGTGCGCGGCTTCACCCAAGATGACGCCCACCATTTTTGTCGTGCCGACCAGATGCCGGAGGAGATTGATTTCGTCCTCAACTTCTGTTTGCACATCTTACGTTCCTTCGGCTTCACCGAGTTCAATGCCTACCTGAGCACCCGGCCTGAGGACAAAGCAACCGGCGACCCAGCCATGTGGGAGGAGGCCGAGGCAGCTCTTGAGGCTGCCCTTCAGAGAGCAGGCATCCCATATGAGATTGATCCAGGGGCCGGCGTCTTCTATGGTCCGAAGATTGACCTGAAAATCAAGGACGCCATCGGTCGCGAGTGGCAGCTCTCCACCATCCAGTTCGATTTCAACCTGCCCGAGCGCTTCGACCTGACCTATGTGGGCGAAGATGGTCAAGAACACCGCCCCTATATGGTGCACAGAGCCCTATTAGGCAGTATGGAGCGTTTCTTCGGCGTGCTCATCGAGCACTTCGGCGGTGCATTCCCGGTGTGGCTGGCACCGGTACAGGCCATGCTCATCCCCATCGCTGACCGGCACGTGGCCTACGCACAGCAAGTCGCCGACCGTCTCAAGCAAGCCGGCTTGCGTGTCGAGATAGACGACAGCAGCGATCGAATGGGCAACAAGATTCGCAAGGCCCAAGAGCAGAAGATCCCTTATATGCTCGTCGTCGGCGACAAAGAAGCAGAGGCCGGTACGGTAGCTGTACGACTGCGCACCAACGAAAACCTGGGTCCCAAACCGGTCGATGAGTTCATCGGTATGGCCCAGGCAGCAGTCGCGGAGAAGCGCGACTTATAAGACATTGCTCTCTTCTAAATGTCTTCTCCACATAAGGACCTGAGCCCCCAGCACGTCAATGTGCTGGGGGCTTTTGGTTCTAGCCCAAGCAGTGTGCCCGGTTCCGGGTATTGGGTCTATCATTGTCCCGTAGATACGACCATGCTATAATTGCAACACTGCCAATCAGGAGAAGACTAGTTCCCCTATGTATATTGGACGCAAGCCAAAACGACGCTCCACGCGCCGGATCCTGCTCTTGCTCGTACTCATCGCTGGAGCAAGTCTCTTCGTCTATTACATCTGGTCTAACCAACCTGAGTGGAGTAAACCATTTGAGCCTACGCCGACACCCACTCGCACTCCTCAATCTTACATCCTGGAAGCTGAAGCCTATTATGGTGAGGGACAGCTTGACGAAGCGATCAGTGCATATGAGCAGGCGGTGGCCATCAACCCAGACGACACGGCGGCACGTGTTCGACTGGCGCAGTTCCTGACTCTGCGCCAGCGCTCAGCAGAGGCCCTCAGACAGGCCCAAGAGACAGTCTTGCTGGAGCCATCCAACCCGCAAGCCCTGGCCACACTATGCCAGGCCCTTGGTGAGGAAGGCCACTACGCCGAAGCGTTCGATGCCTGTGAATGTGCCATCGAATTAGACCCTGAATATGCCGAGGCCTACGCCTACCTGGCCAAAGTATATGTCGACACAGGAGACTGGATCCCGGCCCGCCAGTATGCACAGCAAGCGGTTGACCTGAATTATCAAAGTATGGACGCCCATTATAACCAGGGCTACGTACTTGAAGCTCAAGGACGCTACCGGCAGGCAGTCGAAGCCTACGAAAACGCTATTATTCTCCATCCCAAGCTGGCTCCACTCTACATCAGCGCCGGGCAAAATCATCGAGTTTTGGGGCAGTTCACAGAAGCTGTTGACCGATTTGAAAAGGCAACCCGCCTCGACCCAGCAAGTCCGATAGGTTACGATCAACTCGGCTGGACTTATTACACTGCCGGTCAATACAGCCGTGCGATCGATACCCTGGAACAGGCCACGCTCATTGAGCCCGACTACACAGCAGCCTGGGGACACCTGGGGATCGTCTATTACGTTTTGCAACAATACGAGGAGGTTATCCTTGTCCTTCAACAAGCCATCAACCTGGCGGAGGCAGATTATGTGCTTCGTGCACGCCAGGTGGTTATTATCGGCCAAGATACGATCCGCGATCCACCTCAATCTGTTGAGTTGATGAGTGGAGATTTCCCTCCACCTGGGACTGGAGACGGTGAGACATTAATTGCCAACCTATCTCCCATTCTGAGCCAGGACCGAATCATCCCCAGAACCGACCAGACCTGCGGCGACCTGATTGCCTACAAGCTGAGACGCCAATCCATCATCCCCGGAGAAGAGGGTTTATCCGACGCAGATAATCCGGAAGATGAGTTAACCACGGCCGAAATCCCTACGTCGGTGACCCCCTTCCTCGACGCCCGAGGCACAGCCACCTTGGACTACGGCCAAGGGTTGCTCGATCTCGAACTGACACAGGTTCCTCAGCCGGAGGGACTTCCTTACGAGGCGCAGCTTTTGATGTGGCCCGATGCCGAGTTGAGCCTCGGGTATTTTCAACCTGACGCTGAGGGCAACGCCACTCTCAATTTCGAGTTCAAAGACGTTCGTTCCGCCCCGATTGACTATTATACCCTACTGGGTTTCTCCTACGTCTTTCTCGATCAGTGCGACGAGGGTGTACCCTGGCTACTTAACTCCCTGGATATTGATCCCAGCCCCACAAACCCTGCCTGGCAAGGGTTAGACGAGTGTCCTGAGACTCCTCCACCTGACGAAGATCAACCATCTGATGGGGATGAGGCTGAGGACTAGTGCCCTGCATGTTCAACTTTGGCAGGTAATTTGGGTACCCATAGCGTTTTGTCTCACTCGTCAAATCAACGCTGATAGGGTGCTGAACACCTTTGCCCATTAGCAACTTGTTTGTTATAATCCGAGCGAACGCAAAACTGCCTCGATGAGGTGCTGATAATGGAAAGTCCCACGCCGGAAAGCACAGTGACCTGCTTTCTATCTATCATTATCCCTGCTTACAACGAAGAAAGTCGCCTTCCCAAAAGTCTAGCGCAGATTATCCAATTCGTCCGAGACCAAGACTACCCCATCGAAGTGATCATTGTAGACGATGGAAGCACAGACCGAACCGCAGAAATAGTGAAAGAATTTCAGGAAGAAGCTGCGCTTATCTCACTGATAAAGGTTGAGCACGGTGGCAAGGGCCATGCCGTAAAAGCCGGGATGATGCAAGCCAAAGGCGAATACTTGTTTCTGTGCGACAGCGATCTCTCAATGCCAATCGAGGAAGTCACCAAATTCCTGCCACCCGCACTTGATGTATATGATGTGGCCATCGCCTCACGGGAGGTTGAGGGAGCCCACCGCTACAATGAGCCTGCCTATCGACACCTGATGGGGCGGGTATTTAACCTGATCGTGCGCTTGTTGGCAGTCCACGGCATCCAGGATACGCAGGCCGGCTTCAAGTGCTTTCGACGCGATGCGGCCCGCGAGCTTTTTCCACTTCAAACGATCAATGGATGGGGTTTCGATGTGGAGATATTGTTCATTGCCCAGAAGCGGGGTATGCAAATCGTCGAAGTTCCCATTAACTGGTACTACGCGGATCGCAGTCAGGTAAAACCCATCCAAGACACGTACAACATGCTCCGAGAAGTCCTCAAAGTGCGCCTCAACGCCTGGCAGGGGCGATATAACCCAGAAAAAAAAGAACCAAAGACCGACAACTCCGCGAATCAGCAAACTCAACAAATCAGTAAACTATAATTGGACGATATGAAGATCACCTGTAGCAATTGTGGGACGGACTTCTCCGACCACGAACCGTTTTGCCCTCACTGTGGCAAACCACAACTGATAACCGAGAAAGAAGAGCCTGTTCAAGATCCCAACGAAGACCTTGATGAAGGCCCGTCGGATTTAGACTCCTCCACTTTGCCGCCGGAGCCAACTCGTCGGGGATCGACTCTTGGACGTGCATTGGCGGGCTGTCTGCTGGCCTTTGCCTGCGTCGTGCTCATCTTCGTAGCTATCGGGGCGGTCGCCACCTACCAGGGTCTACAGGAACGCGCCGCCCTCACCCGCCAACAGGCAAACGTACACTACGAGCGCAGCCTGGCCTACTTGGAGGCCGGCCAATACGAATTGGCCATCGCCGAGCTCGAGCACACCCTGCGCCTGGACCCGGCCCATCGTGAAGCCCGCGAGGCCCTACGCGAGGCCAAGACCGTCGCGCTGTCCCAACCCACGCCTACATCGGCCACTCTCAACGAGGCAACCTTCGCTATTCTGGCCGAGGCTGAGACATTGGCCGAGGAACAGAAGTGGGAGGAGGCCGCCCAGCGACTATCTCAATTGCGCGACCTGGCACCCGATTTCGAGACCCAGAAAGTATCCGATCTATTGTACACAGCCTATTTCAACTCGGGCATGCAGTTGGTAAACGAAGGTCAGGTAAACGAAAGCGTGTATGCTTTCGAGGGAGCCCTGGCCGAGCGCCCCGGCGATCCCGAAGCCGGTCGTGAGTTGGACCAGGCCTCTCTTTACGCGTCTGCCCAGGCAACGTGGGCCGCTGACTGGCCGAGCACGATCGACTACCTGGAACAACTTTATGCACTGATCCCTGACTACCTGGACGTGGACGCCAAGCTCTACGAGGCTTACGAAACGTACGGAGATGACCTGGTAGCCGAAGACGCCTGGTGTCTGGCTGAGCTACAATACGAGGAAGCCGCCACACTTAAACCGGGCTCCCCTATTCAGGAGAAACAAGACGAAGCAGCGCGCCTGTGTCGAACCCCGACAACCACCCCAAGACCGGCTGTCACCGCCACCCGCCGTCCCATCATCGCGGGCGCTACAACCATAACTGCGACTACTACGAGCACCCCAACGGCCAGTACCGCATCAGGCTCAATCCTCTTCTCGCGATTCAACGAAAAGAATGCCACCTGGGAGATTGTAGCTATCAGCCCGGGAGCGAGTGTCCCGACCGTCATCCTGGGCGATGCAACCCAACCGGCCAGTAGCTTCAATGGTCGCCTGCTAGCCTATCACGCCGAGGTGGACGAAGCCGAAGGGCTGCACGTGCTGAACAGGTCTACCGGAGAAGATATTCGCGTTACCACTTTCCGCGAAGATGTCACTCCCGATTGGGCCCCCGATAATCTACGCTTTGTCTTTCCTTCACAACGCGCTGGTGATCGTCGCTGGCAGATATACATCGGTTGGGCTGACGCCAAGGGAGACCCCATCGTCCTGGTCGAAGGTCGCACACCGGCCTGGTCCCCGGACGGCAAGCTCATCGCCTACCAGGGCACCGACGCCCAAGGCAACAACCCCGGCCTATATCTCATCAGCTCCGAAGGTGGTCCAGTGGCCCGCCTGACGCAGGACGAGAGCGACCGCTCCCCAGCTTGGTCCCCAAGCTGCGCTACGGGAGAAGTAACGGTGACCAACGAGGGTATCAGCGCCACGCCTGCCGCGGATTCGTCTGGAGACAACTGCCAGATTGTATTTATGTCCAGTCGAGAGGGAGACTGGGAGATTTACACCATTGATGTCGCGAGCGGCACGCTGAACCGACTCACCAGGTCAACCGGTAACGACGGCTTACCCACCTGGTCCCCGAACGGAAGCCAAATCGCATTCGTCTCTGATCGAGATGGCAGTTGGGGCGTGTACACCATGTCCGCGACGGGCGGCAGAGCGGTCAAGGTTGCCGATTGGAGCGAAGATCACGTCGATTGGCTGGTGGAACGCATCGACTGGGTGCGCTAAGGTGTGAGGCCCCAGGGCTGAGGCCGCTGGCACAAGTCAGGGCGGGCAGAACCCCCTGTAGGGGCTGCAGGATTTGATTTTTGGGCCGGACTGGGCTATACTATCGCCTGTTCGGGGTGTGGCGCAGTCGGCTAGCGCGCTGCGTTTGGGACGCAGAGGTCGCCGGTTCAAGTCCGGCCACCCCGACTTGTCAGAGTCGAACTCAAACCCGGCCTGCAATTCCAAATCAATTACCTCTCCGTCCTTTTCCACTATCCGGGAAACTATCCAAGACAATAGCTCCAGAGTTTGCAACTTCCCACGGATATTAAAATTATCCGTGGGAAGTTTAGGAGTTACATAATGTATGATATAATGACTTATGCAAATCGCATAAGTCATTTCTTTTGAGATAGAGTCTAGCAAAGTTGCGCTTCTATGTCAAGGGTGGTATGCTACGTAATAGCTGACTTCTAGCAGAAGTGAACTAGAGAAGGAACTGGCACTTACACGCGAAGCTCTGGATTTAGTGATCAACAAACTCAAAGAGAAGTGAAGCGACGATGCCACTGGAAGATCCGCTTGACGAAATTATGGCCCTGGTCTTGCAGGCCAAGGCAGATTTGGCCCGTCAAGTCGGTTGGGAGGACGTAGCCGCCAAAGAGCAAGCTAAAGCCGCCCAATGGAACCTTAGCGCGGCCGTCGGCGCAGCCCAACAGGGAGACTATCAAGAGGCGCTGCGGCTCTTTGACAGTCTGCAAAAGATCCTGGAGGATGGCAATCTGCTGCCCAGCGAGTGGGCCGAAATCTACCTGGCCCAGGCCATCTGCCACGCGCGATTGGGGAACAAGCGCGCTATGAAGCGCGCCTGGAAGAAGGCCAGCCAATTGGAGCCAGACAATGATACACTGAGACAAGTCGCCGCCCGGCTGGGACTGGTCAAAGCGTAGGAGCTGCTGAGGTAAGATGATGAGTGTAACTGAACTGTTACAGTCGGCCCGCTTCGTGGTCGATGCCGGTGGCAACCGGCAGGCGGTCCAATTGGACCTGGATACCTGGGAAGCAGTCCTGGAATTGCTCGAAGACCTGGAGGATGTCGAAGAGATGCGACTGGCTCGCCAGGAGAATGATGAACTGATCCCCTGGGAGCAAGTCAAAACCGATTACGAGGCCGCCCACCCCAATGCCGACCTATAAAATCCTATTGCGTGGCAAGGCCGCCAAACAGGTCCAACGCCTACCGCCCGGGTATTTCCGCCTGGTGAGACAACACATCGACGTCCTGGCCCAAGACCCTCGACCGCCCGGTATCAAAAAGCTGCAAGGCAGTCTGGGCTATAGCCTGCGGGTAGGAGTGTATCGTATCCTTTACGACGTGGATGACGAGGCCGGCGAGGTTATCATCTACCGGGTGAAACATAGGCGCGAGGTCTACCGTTGACGGAAGGACGGATTGAGCATCCGTCCTTTTTTGTTGGTAGTATTCAATCAGGGAATCGACGAAAACCCACCAGATGGCATCAACTACCCTTCCCAGAACCAGCAGAGCCAAGCCGACTTTTGAATTATGAAAGGGTCTCATCCTGAGCAGCAGCCCAACCCACACACTCAGAAAGTGACAAGAACGCAAGAATAACAACCCCCATCCGATTGGGCGACACTAACTCTGCACAATCAAAATGGGCGATGCCCAGGTGAGATCATCTCGATTAGCGGCCAGTTCGCGGCGCGCCTCGAGTACAGCCGACTCTGGACTCCCCTGGTTGGCCAGCGATTGATAAAACTCAGATGAAAATTCTCTGGCCCCGCCTACCGACAACGGCCATCGAAAGCCCAAAACGGAAGGCACACCTGCCTGGATTGCGGCATCGGTGATACCCAGGAAATCATCGTCAAGCAAGTGTGCAGCCTCTCCCTCACGAGTTCCTTCACAGCAAGTTAGATACAGCAATCGAACCGCAGAATTCTGCAACAGGAGTTTCAACTCTGAAGCCCGTAGCGATCTTACTCGTCCTTCACGATTAGGTTTCTCCCAAAAGAACAACCTGCTTTGTTCGGGTGATGTCTTATCATATACGCCATGGCCGATATATTGAATGATATCATATTGACACTCTTTTAGCTCGCAACGTATTCTCTTATAAGTTGCGTCTTCGGTCAGGATAAGTTCTGCCTCAATCCAATCGTGGTCTGCTAATAATGACAGAAGTTCTCTCCCCATATCATCAACCTCCGCAATAGGAGGCCTGGTGTCGGATGTGATAAGCAAGACACGCAACTTCTGGTTGCGGCGTCGCATTCGATTGAGAAGATGTGGTGACAGTGGTTCTGTTTCAGTGGTAACATTCCTAATGCAACGGGTCAGAGGATGATTGAGGGCAAAATATTCCTCCGGATCGTCTGAGAATAACAACTCCAACGGCACACCAATGGAGCCTCTGGAAGACTCGAACCTCAGGTGCAAGCGATCAGATCTTTCTGCCTTGCCCCTTGCCCCGTGGTAGCCGCGTAGAATTGTCGGGTGCTCCGAGAATAACAGACGATAGAGATCAGAGCCGATCTCCTTAAGATAAAATCGCTTACTTAGCATAGACCACAGTTCATCGCCACGTCGGGCGAAGCGCAGTGCATCCAGTTCAAGAGATTTTTTAGAAGTGCGTGTGTAGGTGATGACACCTCTAGCTCGGATAAGCGGTGCCTGGCCAGGCTCGAAGGATATGGTCAGTCTACAGTCTGAAATCGGCTTGAATTCATACTCGGGTGACTCAGCCAGTATCTTCGCCACCACTCCAGCAAGGTCTACGCCGCCACTTCCTTCAAGCTCAGACTTATCTATGAAGTCATCTACCCCATAGTATGTGAACGACTTAGCCACCACACCAATGCGTGCGCCGTAGCCAGTATACACGATCATCTTCATCGATGGCACAAGTCTCTTCAAACCTCGAGCCAAAATGAGCCCGCTCTCATCATCCTCGTCGTCTCCGTGCAAGCGCATATCGATAATCGCCAGATCGAACGACGTATTCACGGCAGCCGATAATGCCGCAGCTTCCTTTCCCGTCGTGGTCACCTGGTGCCCTTCATCAGCGAGAAGACCTTGGAGGGTCTTCTGCCAATCAGGATTATCGTCAACAACCAGAATCGTAGCCATATTCTGTCCTCACTAAATCTGCCTTTGTTAATCTAGGAGTCCTTCATTAACCGCTGGCAGACGAGCGCCGCCGAGACCAGCGCCAAGTCATGTTGAATTGGGTTCAATTTCTTGATTGTAATCAGTTTAAGAGCGTGGAATAGCAAGCCCATCATATACTCGCGCAAATGATCATCACCGGATACCTCATATGCCAACCGACGAATGGTTAGTATAACCTGGTGCGCCTTGGTGAGCTGACCGTCATGCATTTGGAGTTGAAGCAACCTGTCAGGTGGCCGCAAGGTAGTGGCGCCAGCCAGTTCATTCTCCCACTCATAGAATGATCGAGGATTCACAGCATCTAAGAACGAGAACTTGACGAAGTTCTCAAACGAAGCAAAGTCCTGAAGAAGAAGCCCTGGGCCGGTCTTGGCGAAATCTATCAGCCAGCTTTCAAGGTGATGATCAAGAATGACATTGTAACCCGTGAGGTCACCGTGCACGAGGGTAAGATGGGCGTCTCCGATCAAAGGCCTGCCAAGTACAAATTTGACCGGATTGACGAGGAGGATACCTTCGAGAAACTTGAACATAGTGTCAGAGTCAGCTAGAGGCGACAAATAATCTTGTTGTAACAAGCGCGTTGCGAACGCATCTCGAAGTTCCGTGGGGTTGAGATTAAGGTGCGAGCAATAATGTTGGGCGTAATTGAAAGAGGACCGAGACTGCTTGTCACGCCGGCCCCAAGGAAAACAAGTCTGCAAGAACAGATTCTCTAGAACCGGGATGATCTGGGACGGAGCAGATTTTTCGTAAAACTCAAAGAAATTTGTGGTGTCACCCAGGCCAGCAAAGGAGTAAATGAGTCCACCTAATGAACGAGTTCTGGCCAACTCTAGACGTTGAGGCAGGCGGTGGCCACCGACCACTCCCTGCACCGCCCAAGCAAAGTTGCGTTCTTCCAGTTCAATGAGGCGCCATTCGCCGATTTTGGCGACCACACTCTCTCCCAAACCTTTAGAGTGATAATAAGGCTCAACGCGAAACACCACCGCCCTGCTGAAACCATACTCTAACGGGCGAAGGATAATTTCTTCGCAGGTGAAGAAGAGCTTGCGCAGCAATTCCTCAACCTCTGCGATTAGCTGGCCCTGTGGAGGCCTGGGCCGGTCAGCAAAGCCCAATCTAGTCGGAAGTTTATCTAAGAAGTCACCATCCGCGTGGATGATCAGATCCCAGTTGATCTTTATCTCGCGCTCAAAGGCACTCTCGACAAATTCGATCAGCTCCTGGCTATTCGGTTTCTCGACGAAGCTGTAAGCCAGCGATATTCCGTTGGCTTGAGGCCGCAAGGCCTCTTGAACCATATCAACTTTTGCATAGCCTGTTAAGATAATAACCGATATTGTGGGATCGAAGGTTTTGATTTGGCGCATCAACTCCAGACCTTCACGATTGTCCTCATCGGATTCATCCAGGCGGATATCCAAAACGGCCAGGTGAAATCGCTCGGCCGCAAGCAGGCGAAGCCCCTCCTGGCGGCTACTGGCCACACGCACGTCGTAGCCCTCATCATGCAAAATGCCTGATAGCGTTGTACGCCAATCAGGCAAATCGTCTACCACTAATACACGACCTTTTGTCATTCAGCCGCTCCCTTACGGCATCATGTTTCGGATTAGCCTAAGGTCCTGTTCACGATGGCTACCAACTCAGTGGCATCCATTTTTCGTACAAAGCCAACCGCAAGACTATAGCCTGTCTCATCCGGCTTCAAGGCACGACTAATCGCATCTGGTGTCTCGTAGCCGGTGATGATGACCACAGGCAAGTCCCTCAGGACACCCCTAATCTCACCTGCCAGATCAAGTCCGGCTGTGTTATCCTCATCAGTTTCGTCGAGACGAATGTCAATAACGGCCAGATCAAATTGGGTGACTTTCGCTGCACGCAATGCAGACTCGCGATCCCCAACAGCCACAGCTTCATAGCCTTCATCTTCCAGCAAACCAGACAAAGTCGTCTGCCAATCTTCGACATCATCCACGACCAGAATGCACTTGGGCGCATCTGCCATGGGAGCACTCTTCCTTACTGATCCCAACTCAAACTGCCTGCGCAGGGACCCTCTTCGGCTTCTTGATCGCTTCTAGAATCTTTTGGGATACAACTTCAAACCGGAAATCTTTTGCGAAGTAGTCGAGGATTCCAAACCGGTACATGGAAATTGCCTCGCCTGTGGTTGGCTGACCTGTGGCGACAATTACACGCTTGTCAGGGTAATCCTTGCTGATGGCTGCAAGGACATCCTGACGGCGCGAACTGGCGATGAGGAGATCATAACCATCGTTTTTCAGCTTATCCAGGACCTCTTCCAAGTCAGTGGCAATGTCCACTTCAAACGTTGCCGCCAAATCCCCTTTGGCGAATTGTATCCATCTTGGCTCATCGTCAATGATGAGAAGGCGGGCAGTCATAATCTCCCCCTTTCCAGTATCGTTCAATGATGATTTTGCATCACCCGCCATAGATAGCATCGTTAAATTTTCGCGGCGCACGCCTCGTCCAAGTACAACATATCACTTTCTGGTTGATCTTCCCGGACAAAGGGATTAGGGTGAGCATGTTAAGACCAATGATAACAGAAGAAGACTTGAATATCGTTTAGCAAATCCATGAGAATCATTAGAATTATATAAGAATTTCATAAGAAATTCATTAGAGATTAGTCAGAAACGTTTAGATGTCTAATACAGTATAGCATAACTCACCCATGATTTGGGTAAATTGAACGTAAAAAAATTGTCGTAAACAGATCATAATTATAGCTAAATTTGCGTCGTCGTCAACTCATGGATCTCATCACCATATACTATATAGTGTAGTTTCACCAGCTATAACATACTAGATGTAGGTTCATACACAATTCTAGCTGCTCCTTTCTGCGATGCAAACAAAATTCATACCGGAGCCCACGAGCTTGAAGTCGGTAACCTAACAAGCATGGTTGTACCATCCGGGCCTGTATCATCAACTCTGATAACCCCAGAATAGCGCTGAAGGAGGAGAGCTGACAACCACAAGCCAAGCCCAGTCCCTTGTCCAACCCGCCCAGGCTGCTTGGAAGGCACCGGTTTAGTGAAGATCCTATCGAGAATCTCAGGGGGGATACCGGGACCGGTGTCTTGGATTTTTACTTCAAGCCAGCCATCTACGCGCCGGCTGACGACGGTCAAGGTACCACCGCCCGGCCCCATAGCCCTGCAACCATTCTCAATCAAGTTGCAGAATATCTCAGTAATCTGGCCCACCGAAGCGGAAATCAACGGCAATGAGTCGTCCAGGTTCTGGATTACCTCTACTGGCCTCCAACCGACCTGACCCTGATAGTACTGGTGGACGCAAGCCAACGCGTCGCGTAGACTAGCATTGATGTCAACAGCCTGAAACTCTGTCTCCTTGAGAGGCTCCTGAATTCGGTTGACGTATTGGGAAGTATTCCGTGCATTGCGTTCGATAATGTCGAGGATTTCCTGAATCGTTTCGTCGGATAGATCTAAACGCCGTCGCAGCCTATTGATATTGGGCAAGATGATGTTAAGAGTGTTGTTGATTCGGTGCTGTAAAGCAGCGGTAGCCGTGCCCAGCGTCGATACTTGCTTGGTTGCGACTAACTCATCACGTGCCTTTGCATATCGCTGAGCATTTTGTATGACTATGGCAACCTGGTCCGCGATGAGCGCGGCGAGTTGACGCGTTTCCTTGTCAAAGGCATCTGGTAGAGGATCTTCGACGTTGAAAACACCAATGACTTCGCCCCCTACTATAAGGGGAATAGCCAGTTCAGATCGCATCTGGCTAAGGTAATCCAGGTATCTCTCATCTTGGTCGGTATCGGGGACGTAGATTGAACGTCCCTCACGCGCAGCCTGGCCAGTGATGCCCCGGCTGAGGCAAATGCGTTCGTGTTGCTTTTCCTCTATTGGTCCCTTCACCGCCTGGGCGACAAGCTCATTCGTTGTCTCATCGAGGAGGCGGATCGTACCAGCTTCAGCCTGTAGGGGTGGCAGGGAAACGTCAATGATGGACCGCAAGAGGTCAGGCAGTTCTTCGTAGGTCCTGATGGCGTTGGTGACCCGCTGAACTGTCTGGATCTGCTCAATCCGGCGTTCAAGCTTCCGATTGACGTCATAGTAGAGATTCGCGTTGTCCAGTGCAATCGCAGCCTGGCTGGCCAGAGTAGTCAACATCTGAAAATCATTTTCATCAAAAGCATAGTCTAGTTCTGGATGGTAGGCAGCGATCACCCCCAACAACTTCTCGCCAACCACCATTGGCACGCCTATCCAAGAGCCAGAAACGTGTCCAATATACTCCTTGTGACCAGCTTGCGCATACCAGGCCTCACCCTCCGCCTTCGTGTTGTGGAAGATTGCCTTCTTGGTATGGATAATCTCCTCCGTCCGTCCAGCCCCGCCTGAGCGAGGCGCCCATCTGCTGTCACTATCAGGCTGAAACCACTCATCAGGCAGCCGCTCCCCCTGCTGCATAACTAACCCAAAGCGAACCGTGTCTGTCGTCTCATCGTAGAGCGCAATGTACATGTTTTCCATCGGCATCAACCGGCTAGCTTGCACACGGATTAACTCCAGGATCTCACTTTCCTGCAGGCGAATGCCTGAGGTCAGCATCTGCCCCACTTCATTCAAAGCACTGAGTGCCTGGTTCACATCATAATAAAGGTTAGCATTATCCAAGGCAATAGCGGCCTGGCTGGCCAGAGTAGTCAATATCTGAAGATCATTTTCATCAAAAGCATAGTCTAGTTCTGGATGGTAGCCAGCGATCACCCCCAACAACTTCACGCCAACCAGCATCGGTACACCTATCCAAGAAGCATAAGTCTCACCGACATACTCCTTGTGACCAGCTTGCGCATACCAGGCTTCACCCTTCGCCTTCGTGTTGTGGAAGATTGCCTTCTTGGTACGGATAACCTCCTCCGTCCGCCCAGCCCCGCCTGAGCGAGGCGCCCATCCACTGTCACTACCAGGCTGAAACCACTCATCAGGCAGCCGCTCCCCCTGCTGCATAACCAACTCAAAGCGAACCGTGTCTGTCGTCTCATCGTAGAGCGCAATGTACATGTTTTCCATCGGCATCAACTTGCTGGCCTGGGCACGGATCAGATCTAGTACCTCACTCTCCTTCAAGCGAATGCCTGAGGTCAACGTCTGTCCGACCTCGTTCAGGGCTCTGAGCGCCTGAACACGACGTTCAAGCGCGTGGTTTATCTCATAGAAGAGACTGGCGTTGTCCAGAGCGATCGCGGCTTGGCTGGCTATCGAAGACAGGATCCGCATATCGTTTTCGTTGTAGACATTCTCCTTTTGAGGATCGCGAACAGCTATGACGCCTAAAACCCTTTCGCCAGCTATCATCGGCACTCCAAGAAAGGAGCAGGATATCTTGCCGGCATCTTCGACGCCGTACGTATCGAAGTACCACCGTCTAGCTTGGGTCTTTGTTCGGTGGAGAAGTGGCTGCCGGGTGCGAATGATCTCCCCGGTTCTTCGTTTTCTCGCCCAATCTCGAGACCAATTCTCTTGCCCGACCTGGGTACGCACCCCGTCTTCCATTATCAACCCATAGCTGTATTCGTCTGCTGCTTGATCATATAAGGCAATGAGCATATGGCCGGCGTCCATCAATCTGCCCGTCTGCTCGTAGATCATCTGCAAAATCTCATCCTGCCGCAGACGAATGCCGGACGTTAATATTTGCCCGACTTCATTGAGAACTTCCAGTTCGTCTTTCTGGCGTAGGCTCCTATTGAACAGCCGACTGTTGTGAATAGCGATAGCCGCATGATTTGCGAACAACTCAATGATTTCTCTCTGCCCGGCTGTGAACAATTGAGGTGTGCGATAGCTGGCAAACATCAGACCCACTGTCTCAGTCCCCGTCCTGAGAGGAATGGCAGCCGTGGACTGGATATCTTCGCGCACCACGAATCGCGCGGGGGGTCGATCTTCGCGTTCGACTGTGTAAGGACCTGAAAAGACAGGATCGGACTGTGAATTCTCCACATACAAGGGGTCTCTGCGATGGATCAACTGAAATACGGCGTCGTCCTCGTGTACTTTCGTCGTGAGGCGCTTTAGCCTATATCTTTCCCCCACGGAGACTTGCGGAAGCCGATACTCGTTTTGTTCTTCAAGGTACTCATAGAGATCAATCAAATCAGCACCCAGAACCCCCTGGGCACTCCGGGCAATCTGCTCCAACAGGTTCCTGGTGACCTGCGGTTCTTCGATAGAAACCAACTGCGGGGCCAGCTCATTCAGCTCACTCAGGACTTGTGCCTGCCCCCTTAACTGTTGGAAGAGCCTGGCATTGAAAGTAGCAACGGCAGCTTGAGCCGCAAAAGTCTCTATAACATCTCTTTGTTCTTGACTAAGAAGCTGTGGGGTGCGATAGTTCACAAACATAACGCCCACAGTTTCCTTGGCTGCCACAAGTGGTATTATCGCCGAAGAGGCAACCTTTTCGCGGACCACGAACCGCTGATCGGGTTTATCCTCACGCGGAGCCGCGTAAACACCTGTCAACGACGGCGCTTCCTGTACGTCGTGGAAATACTGAGGCTCACCTATCTTTATGGCCGAAACCGCCACGTCGTCCAGGGTGATCTTGGTAGGTATCAAACGAGAGTGGAATCTATTTCCCATCTGGATAGGCGGCAAGACGAACTCGTCGCGAGATTGGATATACTGGTACAGATCGACTAAGTCAGCATCTAGAACCTCTAGCGCGCTGCGGGCTATCTCCTTGAGTATACTATCCAGTGTTGTGAACGGGTCCTCGATCGCCACAATCGCTTTTCCAACTGCCTTCAGCCTTGTGACGGCATCGGTACGTATGGTTATCAACTGAGACGTCCAAGAATTTGAGATAGCCATAGTGGCCTGCTGGCCAAATAGGCTGATAACCTGTTTCTCCTCCTCGGAAAAATCGTGCGGCTCTCTGTAATCGACGTAAAGAATGCCCAATATGTCGTCACCTGCTCGCAAGGAAAGCCCCACAAAGGCCCTGATTTCTTCTCGAGCAATAAAGGAACTCTCCTTCGGCATTTGAGGCTCCTCCCGCTCGATATCCACGCGAATGACTTCGCCCTCTTGATGGACACGCGCGGACAACCGCCTCCTCTTGTCAGCTTTCTTCTCTACCGATAGTTCGTGGCGTAGACCATAAGCAGCGACATTGTCCACGTCATAGAATTCACCGAAAGCAGGATGATAGGGATAGATAACAGCACAATCAGCTCCGGTCGCCTCGCATACAGCTTCGACAATCAATTGGTAGACTATCTTTGGGTTCTCATAGATGTGCTGTTGAACCGCCTGTCCAATGGCCAGGATTCGATCCAATATCTCGGCTTGTTTGTGGTTTGATCTGAGCATAGAATCACTCACCTTCGGTTATTTCTCCCCGGCCACGAAGGCTGAGCAGGAATGTTGAGGGAATCACCCACGGGCCTGATACGCGAACATCTGAAGACAACTCAGTGACTGGCAATGCCCAGCGCGACTACATCTCGTCGCCATCGCTCAATGGCTTCCCCATAATCGCGTTCATAAAACTCAAGTCCCCTGTGAGCCAAAGTCACCTTTAACAATGAAACGGGTATACCGAACTGTTTAACTAAGCTAACCAATTCTTTCCCGCTCAGAGTACAACCATTGTTTCGGGCCAGAAGTCGATCGAGCTGGCGATAGCCCCGAGACAACGTGCGTTCAAACACCAACTTCTCAGCCCGTATGTATTCTATAAGGGTGTCACGCCCCCGTTTAAGGTCTCGATGCTGGTTCCCGTCCAGATCTATGACCCGGTCAATGAGGCTAGGCAAACAATAAGCTGAGTCGATCCCCAAGACTCTGATCTGGGCCAGCATTCTACGAATCAGGATTCTCATCAGCCGGCTCCGCCCTCCCTTTCCCGGTGGGGGAGCACCATCGGCCGTCAGAAACACAAGCGCCCTCAGGTGATCTACCAGGACGCGCTCACTTTCCTCAACGTTGTAAAGGCTCTCTTGTCTTTGCACAGGATAGAAGGACTTCAAATGATCAATCAAGGGTTTTGCGGTCTCAATGTCAAAGACGGTCGGCTTACCTTCCAAGATCATCGCCACCCGCTCGGTCCCAATAACCGTCTCGGTAAATGGCTCTACCATCAAAGAGAGCGCATTGGTCTCAACATCTATCTCAGCAAAGATGAAGAGCGAATTGGCAAACTCAACGAATCGACCACACCGACAACCGGGACGACAAACAGGGCCACAACTCAGTTGAGACCCACGGTCGTAGAACAACTCGGTGTTAGGCCCACATTTTCGGCTGGCCTCCTGACCGTCAATGCCCCCCCCCTGTCTCCAGAAGTTGTGATCTACCCCCAATCCGACAATCCGCTCCCGAGGTAAGCCAACCTTGCGCCAGGCAAGAAAGGTATCGTGATCTTCATCAAAGCAATGCCCGGCCACCTCTCCGCCAGCGAAGTAAGACGCCCACAAACGCCTCGGCTCAATGTTCAGAACATCCGTCAGAACATTCCACATGCGTTGTACCGTAACCTCTCGGTCGTTATGTCCAAACGTGAAAGCACCGGGCATCTCGAATAAACTGAGATGCAGGCCACTCGTCCCGATACGATCTATGTCGAAATGCCTGAAGCAGCTCTGTACCATTACGTAGTCATTTTGAGACAGTCGATTGCCCACTTGATCGATGGCCGTCTCCATCTCAGCCAAGCCTGCACTCATGACAAACGTCATAGGGATCGAAGGATGTAGCAATGACGTGCCTAGCAACTTTTTGAAGCCCAGGCCTTGATAGTAACGTACGAACTGTTCACTGACTGAGTGTGGATGCATTGATTGATTTGAATCTGCCGCCCGGCTATTCCGATTGAGGTCTCTTTGAGGTATGTGTCAGCGAGTTCTTGTGGGGGGGTAAAGCCGGAATTCATTTGCTATTGGGAAAAATCAACAGGTAGAGCCAACAAGATTAGCTCATAAGCAAGCCAAGTAGACCAACATTGATATAATCAACTGATTGGAAGATAAGCAAATGAAAGACGACCCAACGAGCAATACCGGTCGTCTGACCTTATGTTGTGCTCAATTCTAGAATACAACATAAACACGGTCATGTCAAGTACCTGAGTACTAACTGATGCATTTCATTCCAGGTGTAGACGAAGCTTTCACTCCGAATTTCCTCAGCTTGCGCACCAGCCCAAAACAGCTATAATCGTGAAAGCTATGAGAAACTGACTAACACCATACAACTTCGCGATGACTAAGGAAAAAACTAACTCCATGCGTGCCCTGGAGGCGCACAAAATCCCCTATGACGTCTTCACCTTTCCCCCCGAGGTCCACTCGGCGAGCGGCGTGGCCGACGTGGTTGGGCTGCCGTACGAGCACGTCTACAAGACTCTGGTAGCCTTGCGACTGGAAGGAAAGCCCATGCTGATCATGATCGCCGGCCACCAGGAGTTGGATCTGAAGCGAGTGGCCAAGTCTGTGGGGGAGAAGAAAGTGCGCATGGCCTCATATAAGGAAGCAGAGGACTTAACCGGTCTTCAAGTTGGGGGCATTTCGGCGCTGGCGCTCCTCAACCGCCCCTTCGACGTGTTTATCGACCGCCCGGCTACCGAGCTGTCGCACATCCTGGTCAGCGCGGGCAAGCGGGGCATCAACCTGCGCCTCCCGGTGGCCGATTTGATCCGCGTTACGCACGCCCGTGTCATCGAGGCGACGCGGCCGCCAGACACACGTTCCTGATCTGGAAATCGTCCCAGGCGAAGTCGTCGTGCTGCAAATCGGGTGCCAGACGGACGGTGCTAACCGTCAACTCGTTGTAGCCCGGGCGTAGGGCCGAGACAGGTACCCGACGACGCACCGTCAACCAGCGACGCGCGAAATCCTGCAAGGGCAGGTCCGGCCCCAGAGACACCCCGTTGACGGCGACACTGGCCCCATACTCATTCTGCTGCATTAGCTCCAGAGCCAATGTCCAGTCTGAAACCCCGGGATCGCGGATGTAAAATCCGCCCGTCCAGGTGATGCTCGGCTTGCGCCCGGCGAAGAGCGGCCACCACGGCGACGGCAGATCGCTGTCGCCCAGGTGCACAATCACATCCTCGGCCAACACCGACACAACCTCAGGCTGGTCTCTGCGTCCCAGGAGCCTGCCCCCAGCCACGCTTCCTGAGCCCCGACCTGATTCCTGATCCCCTGCCACCTGCCGCAACGCTTCATACGCCGGGCGTGGCATCCCATCCGAGCCGATCAAGCTATAGCCGCCAAAGGGATCACCCGGTTCCGGCTGCGACAGATTCCACACAGTTATCAATTCCACCCATGGCCATTGGGAGCGAACCTGATCCAGGGCTCCCGTCCAATAAGCCGCCTGCTGTTCCTGGCTGACCGCGATGTCCGGCTGGTCAGGCGATGCGTCCACCGTCCAGCCCATTTCGGTGATCCACACCGGCTTTTCCCCATCTCCGTTTTCGAGCACAATGGCCCGCAGTTCCTCCAGCCGCCGGAAAACCAGCCCATCACTTGCATCGACGGGCGCATCAGGCGGCAGGCCAAAGCCATACGGGTGGGCACCCAAAATGTCAAAGTAAGGGGCAACGCCGGCCTGGTACATGCCCTGTAAAAATGCTCGCTCATCCATAGCCCGGTCGCCACTGCCGTTGGTGGGAGCCAGTCCGGCAGCAACGACCAGCGCCTCAGGATCACCGGCCTTCACCGCCTGATAGCCAACTCGCAACAACTGAACGTAGGCAGCCGGATCCGGCGCTTTCCCGCCCCACTCCAGGGCCAGGTTAGGCTCGTTCCAAATGATGTAGGCCCGCACTCGACCCCGGTAGCGCCAGGCCACCCGCTCCACGAAATGTTGATAGTCCCCCAGGGCATCCGGCGGGGCGTTGAGTGGTGGTTCGACGTCGCTGACCCAAGCCGGGTGTTGGTCAAGGCGTACCACCAAGTCCAGGCCATAATACTCAGCGCCAGCCACCACCTGGTCGGTTACCTCCCAATGGAACTGGCCCCGGGTCGGCTCGATCTCACGCCAGGCGAAGACCTGCACTATACTATCGAAGCCTGCTGCCTTTGCCAATGACAACGACTGATCGTCAGCTCGTAGCGTATGCGCTGCCAGATAAAGTTCTTGATGTGCACCGTGTGTCGGGTCATTCAGCGTATCGGGTGAAGCACCAACACACCCAGCCAGCAACCAAACGACGACCAACAAGAAGCGTCGCATCATCCTCGAACCAGCCCCCTATTATCCAAATTATCCCAAATCGTTTTGGGATAAATCATGTATATATTCTCAGAATCCGGGGCCAACTTGGCATAAATTTGGGATAAACTTGGGATAACTTTGGGATAACTTTGGGAATCTCGCGCAAGGCTATTTCAGGATGTAGTATGTCCCCCGCTTGTGTCCCACCTTGAGCAGCAGACCTTTGTCGACCAGATCGGCCAGGTCGAGGCGCAAGGTTTCGGGCGTGACATTGGGACAAATGGTGCGGTAGTCGCGGTTGGTGATGCGGCCAAACTCACGCACATGGGCCAGGGCCCGCATCTGGCGCTCATTCATGTTTTGCTCCCAGGGCGGGGACGGCCGGCGCTCGCGCACATTTCGGAGGATAACGCTGAAAGAATAAGGTGTGGCTTTGAACTCCGGGGCAGGTTGGCCGCGTTGCAGCATCTCCTCGATCATACGATCGATGCCCAGGCCTAATTCCTCGATATAGCCCCACTGGAAAAGGCCAGCGACGATGTGAGGGTTACGCGAAAAATGCTCGTCGACAATGTTATCAACGGTGATGTAGCCGGGCAGGCCGCCAGGACTGATGACCTCCAGACGATCTTCGAACATGCGGATTTCGACGCGACGGCCTGAAAGGCGGTAATCCCGGTGAGCGATGGCATTGACCAACGCCTCGCGGACGGCGAAGCTGGGATATTCGGGCTGTTCCTCGCGCTGGAGGCCGACCACCACCGCGCCCACACGCATCTCTTCCCAGACGATGTTCCACGCCGCTTCGAGCAGGCGGGCGAGTGGCCCCTCCAACTCGGCACGCCGGCCATAGCCGGCCAGTCCATCTTTGCCGCGCGGCTCGGTACCCACAAAGCGCACGAAGACAATACCACTCTGGGACAAGAACTCCTGCGGCTGTTTTCCGAAGAGGAGCAAGCCAGACACAGTAGGTGTGCCATCAGGGGCCAGCGCCCCGATGCTGATCAGATGATCATCCACCGTGCCACTGACCGGCCGCCGCCCCCGTTCGGACCGCTTATCGAGATACTCTTCGATGATGTCGTCGTCCAGATCAGAGCGGGTAGCCCCCCCGACCGGTTCAGCCTCGAAGTCACCGCTGGACTTGGTGGCAGCCAGTTGGCGGATGGCATCGCCGCCCAGCGGGCGGTTCTCAGGGCCATGGCGGATGAGAACCCGGCCATCGGCCAGACTGTGCAACTCCGGGCTGCGCGAGACGTTGATGTGCACCACGGTGCCGTGCGGCAAATCTTCCTGGCCCCATTCGGTGGCCATGGGCGGGCGACACAAACCCAACGCCCGAGACAGCACAGCTTCCACGTCCTCACCCAGCACACCGCCGGTCACTTCCCCCTCGGGTGTGATACCAATCAAGATGGTACCGCCATCGGCGTTGGCGAAGGCGACCAATGTCTCGGCCAGAGTCTGTGCCTCAGGGTCCGGCAAAAACGCGGTGGTTTGATTCGGTCCACGCGCCAGCAAATTGGTTATGTGTGTTCTCATCGACCTTACTTACTCTGAACCCTGATTCTCTGCTCTCTCTCGCCGAACACGTTCACGCAGCTCGTCAATCACCCGGCGCTGGCCGGTCTGGGAGTCCTCGTAATACCAGTGCTGCCAACCATTGCACGGCGCGTTCTTGATATGCGACGCGACCTGATGGATAGAACCTGTGAAGTTATCCAACTTCAGCGAACCATCGGCCAGGATTTTGGCCTGATTCTCCCCTTCGGGACCCAAATAAAGGATTTGGCCCGGCTGGAGCAATCCACCCTCCAAGAGAGTTCCAAAAGGGACGCGAGGACGCCCCCGCTTGCTTTTTGTAACGAAAACCTCCTCATCAAACAGAAGCGGCTGCACCGAGTCAAGGCGCTCACCAGCAACGCGGATATAAGTCTCATCGCGCTCGATGCCGATCCAGTGTCGGTGCAATTTCTTGGCGACGGCTCCGGTAGTGCCGGTACCGAAGAAAGGGTCAAGCACCACATCGCCCGGATTGGAACTGGCCTGAATTACCCGATACAGAAGAGCCTCCGGCTTTTGAGTGGTATGCGCTTTTTGGCCATTTATTTTCAGCCGTTCATCCCCCGTGCAAAGCGGCAGCTCCCAGTCACTGCGCATCTGCTTGCCCGTGCCATCAGGAGATCTGGCATCTTCGTTTAGACGCTTCATAGCCTGGTAATTGAAGGTATACCGGGCGCCACGCTGCTTCTGGGCCCAAATGAGCGTCTCGTGGGCGTTGGTGAAACGTACCCCCCTGAAATTGGGCATAGGATTGGTCTTTACCCAGACCACATCGTTAAGGATCCAGTATCCCAAATCCTGCATCAACTTGCCCACACGGAAGATGTTGTGATACGTACCAATGACCCATATGGTGCCCGTCTCTTTTAGCACGCGGCGGCAGGCGCGCAGCCAGACCTCGGTAAAGGCATCGTAGGCAGCGAAACCAGCAAACTGGTCCCACTCATCGCTCACCGCGTCCACCCGCGTCATGTTCGGTCGCCAGAGTTCCCCCTGAAGTTGTAGATTATAGGGCGGATCAGCGAAGACAAGGTCAACGCTGTTCTCAGGCAACCTGCTTAGCACCTCCACACAATCGCCTTGAATGATACGATCCAGTGGCAAACCCGAAGTCTTCATTATGTCAATCCCAAAACCCAAGCTGTTGCGGTGGACGACGGCCATCTAGCAACACAAAAGGCGCCGCTCGACTGGCGACTGCGCCCAACGTGCGTAGGTCGCCCAGATCACGCAGGCGGCCCTGGCGGCGAGCGCGCAAGATGGCGTCGGCGCTGCGGGGACCGATGCCCGGCACACGCAGCAGTTCCCGACGGCTGGCTCGGTTCACTTCTACCGGCCGCCCGGTCAAGTGTCGGCGCGCCCAGGCCAATTTTGGGTCCACGTCAGACGGCAAGGCGCCGTCCTGATCGAACACTAGATCCCCCAGAACAAAGCCATAGAACCGCAGCAGCCAGTCAGCCTGGTAAAGGCGATGTTCGCGAATGGCCGGTGTACGAGCAGCACTGGCCAGCGGCGTATCCGGCACCGGATTGAAGCCGGAGTAGTAAGCGCGGGCCAGTTTCACCCTGCGGTACAGTTGGTCGGCAGTCGTCAGCAACTCCCAGTCACTCTCGCCCGCCGGCCCGACGACGAACTGGGTCACGAGGCTGGGTGTTTTCACCAGAGGCCCTTGCGCCTGGGCAATCTCCCGCACCCAGCCCATCGCCCCCAGCAACTCCCCCTCAAAATCCTTGCGTGGTGCCAAAGAAGCCAGCCGCCTGGCGTTGGCACCCTCCAGGTTAACGGACACCCGGTCAGCCAGGGAGAGCGCCCGCTCCACCTGCGCCCGCTCAGCGCCGGGCATGATCTTCAAATGGATGTAACCGCGATACGCATACTTGCGTCGCAGCAACTCAACGGTGGCCAGCATGGGGTCCATAGACTTGGCCCCACCACCCACACTCCCGCTACTTAGGAACAACCCTTTTACGACACCCGCCTGTTGCATACGGTCGAATGTGCAAGCCAGTTCGTCGGGACCAAAGCCCACGCGGGGAATGCCACTCCGCCCCGCCCGGAAGGGGCAATAGTAGCAGTTCTGCTCGCAGGCGCTGGTTTGCAGCGTGCGCAGCACAACCATCGGACCATCAGGGCGCTGGACCTGGACGATGGCCTCCTTCAAGAAGTCGCGTTTGACTTGCTGACGTCCTGCCAGCTTCGGCGAGGAGGCCACAGAGGCCGGATCACCGTCGCAATCGAGCCCGGCCAGATGGCCCAGCAATTTGATTTTCTGTTGCGCATCAGGCTTTACGATGGTCCGCATACTTCTATTATACGAACATTTGTTCTGAGTGTCAAGGGTGTTTTCTCGATTATACCTGATACCGGCCAAACTCGCGAGCCAGGTCCGCCCACTCAGCAAGGCTGAGTGTTTGGGCACGACGCTGCGGCTCTATCTCAACTCGCGCCATCGCGGCCGCCACTTCGCCGGGAGGCAGTCCCAACCCAGCAGCCAGGGCATTCTTGAGTTGCTTACGCTTTTGCGCGAAGCCAGCGCGGGCCACGCGGAAGAAAGCATCTACGTCGGGCACGTCGACCTGAGATGCGCTATAGGTGTCAATGCGCACGATCGCTGAGTCGACTTTTGGAGGTGGGACAAAGGCTCCGGCCGGAATTTTGGAAACTACCCGTGGCCGGCCGTAAAACTGAACGCTGACGGCCAGCAGGCTCATATCCCCCGGCTCGGCCACGATCCGCCGCGCAACCTCAAGTTGCACCATCAGCACCAGTCGATTGGGCGGTGGCTCCGCCTCCAGTAAATGCCGGATAGCAGCGCTGGTGATGTAATACGGCAGGTTGGCGACGACCGTGTAAACCGGCGCTGATCCGAGATCAGAGGACGTGGGATCACGGATCAGCGCCACCGGATCAAGCTTCAGGATGTCGCCTTGCACCAGCTCCAGGTTAGGCAGATGAGATAATTCCGCCTGCAGCACGCCGATCATCTCTTCGTCCAGCTCGACGGCAACGACGCGAGCGGCGGCCTCTGCCAGCCAGCGAGTGAGCGTCCCCAAACCGGGCCCAATCTCCAGTACGACTGCCCCGGGCGATAGCTCCCCCGCTTCAACAATCTTACGCAATATGTTAGGGTCAGCCAGAAAATGCTGCCCCAATCCTTTACGCGGGCGTAAGTCGTATTTATCCAGGATTTGCCGCAAGCTCATAGACGCCCCGGCCGGAGGGGTTACAGTCATCGATCACTACCGTGGCTCTTGCGGCCAGTTGGGGAGAACGTAACGAATCTGGTCGGAGGCCGGCACGGGGGTGGACACATAAACATCCACCCAACGATACCACAGGGGGGGAATATCCTCGTCAAAGCCGAGGTCGATGTGACGTCCCAAGATGGACCCCCCCGTATCTCCGGCCACGGCCTTGCCATAGCCCGGCACATACACCTCACTCCAAAGGGGAATGACCTTGGGGTCTACGGCGATGACACCGTAACCGGCTTTCAGCCCGGTACGGGTGATGCCGTAACGCGGATGGTCTTTGTCTTTGCCCGAGGTAGCTGCCGAGTACGAGGTAGCCAGCACTCGGAAATGTCGCCAATACTCAAAGGGTCCATCGGGGGTATCCAGCGTTTGTACGACGACCTGGGTGCCATAGGCAATAATCTTATCGCTGGGTGAATGGTCTATCCACTCGTCCTCCAGTGCGTTGTTCACTTCCTGCCCATTCTCGTACGTCACCCGGTAGCGGCTCTTGATCACCCCTGACTCGCCGGTTTGCACCAGTTGCTGCGTGTCAATCCGCATTTCGGGATCGGGAACCCACTTGCTTTCAAAGGGGATGAGCTGTTGCTCGATCTCCAATTCCTCGCGGACGCGCACCACCTGGACTTCCATATCCTCCGTAAGAGGCGTGTCGGGAGAAGGTACGCTGTAATCCTTACCCATTAGCGTCACCCCCTCCTGGCCCAAAACATCGCTTACAATGTTACGTTGGGTACGAGTTCGGATGGTGTCTCCATCGGCAGAAATGATGACTGGCGTCGAACGTTTGATGTAGATGCGCATGCTGGCCAAAACGCGGCTGCCCAAGCTGGGAGTCACGCGATCACCGAGGTAGAGAAAGATACCCCGGGCCAGCAACGCCTCGCCGACGGTAGGCTGAGTGGTATACAAAGTCACGGGGACTCCGTCATCGTTGAGGATTACAGGAACGGCGCGACGTATGACAATGCGTAGCGGGGAAGAGCCGCCTGCTGCGCTGGCCAAGCCCGGCCCACGACGACTCTCCTCATCCAAAGCAGCCTGAGGGAGATCAGCGTCCAGATTCCAGACTTGGCCATCAACCAGAACTTCGTCGTGTGGTTTGACATGCACCCTCGCGTCGCCCAGGATATCGGCCACACGCTGGCGCTGGGTGCGGACCTCCATACGGCGACCGTCGGCCTCTACGGTCACTGGGCGTGCCAGCCGAACCTGGACGACGCTACCAGGGACCAGATCTGTATCCAGTGGCGGTGCCACGATGTCTTCGGGATGCAGGCGGATGTCAACCTCTCGCAGCAAACCGCGAACCGTATCCTGATGGGTATGCAATTGCCGAGGCTGACCGTCCACGACGAGGGTGACCGCCACGCCAGTGACGCGATAGCCAAGGATCAAGGCTCCGAATGTGGCCAAGACCACCAAGCCGCCAATCAGACGCAGTGACGGCCGCCAGCCACTGATCAGTCGCTGCACCCGATGGACAAAGTGGTGAACTGACAGGTCAACAGTCATGGCAACCAGGACAACGCAGACGAGGGTCAACGCAATCTCCAAAAAGAACGGGGCGAACCGTTGCCGGTCGCCCCGTCTGACCTCACCAAAAAGGTCGTGCACCCCCTGTCGAACTGGGTCTCCCGTCTTACCAACACCAGCTAGCTCCGGCCAGGTATGCCTGCGGCACCCGAGAGGGACTGCTTATGGCTGCTTCCTTCCGGACCTGACCAGATTCACAGGCTCTCGCCGCGCAGGACCCAACCTTCCACACCGCACGATGTCAGCAGTCACGGAAGCCCTGAGCCCTCGAGGGGGGATTCGACCCCGCTATGGCGGATTGCGGGTACAGGGCACCGCCAGTTCCCCGTCTAGCACGACCAGGCGGAGAGGGCGGGATTCGAACCCGCGAGGCTATTACACCTACACGATTTCCAATCGTGCGCACTCGACCGGACTATGCGACCTCTCCACTGGTTACCCTCCCCGGCACGATAACAACCTCGCCAAAGGGAGACCCCTCCAAGAGCAACGGACCCCGTTTCGGGGATGCTTCCTTTGTAGGGGCAAGCGGGAAGGGTGGGATTCGAACCCACGGCGGAGCAAAGCCCCGCAGCGGTTTTCGAGACCGCCCCAATCGTCCACTCTGGCACCTTCCCGCCCGACATTATAACACAGGCACCTGAGCCGAGCAAAAGCAACCTGGCAAAAACATTGGACAAAGTGAACCCGATTAGGCCGTTCCAAGAACATAATGGCTCTAACGTTCAGTGAATTCATCAAGATATTCGTGCTTCTTGGGTTCGTTCAAATCTTGGAACTCCTTAGATTGCAGAACAAGACGCAGCAGTGTATAATCGATCTTGGTTCAGCGCCCATTTACAACGGAGTGAGAGGGAACGCTGGCATTTTGTTTTAGCGGCTCAACCAAGGAGGGACAAGTGAAACTACATGAATATCAGTCAAAACGGATCTTTGCCAAGTATAGCGTGCCTATTCCAGATGGGGATGTTGCAACCACACCGGCCGAGGCACGTCTGATTGCGCAACGTTTGGGAGGACCGGTGGTCGTCAAAGCCCAGGTATTGGTTGGTGGACGCGGCAAAGCCGGTGGTATCAAAGTGGCCAGAGACGCAGACGAGGCTGAGGTATTGACCGACCAGATTCTGGGCATGCCCATCAAGGACCTGACAGTGGAGAAGGTCCTCATAGACCAAGCCGCCGACATCCGGGAGGAGATTTACCTGGGAATTACCATTGACCGGACACAGCGCAAACCGGTGATGATGGCCTCATCCGAAGGAGGAGTCGAGATCGAGGAGGTCGCCAAGGCAACACCGGAGAGAATCTTCAAACTGACTATCGACCCGGCAATGGAATTAATGGACTTTCAGGCTCGGAATCTAGGTTTTGACCTGGGCATGAGACGCACATTCATCCGGCAGTTCACTACCATCGCCAAAGGTCTTTATCGAGCCTTTGTAGAAAGCGATGCCAGCCTGGCTGAGATCAACCCGTTGGTGGTCACCGGCGATGAAAAGTTGTTGGCCGTGGATGGCAAGATCGTCCTCGACGACAACGCCCTCTTCCGTCACAAAGACCTGGCCGAACTGCGCGACGTACAGGAAGAAGCAGAAGCGGAGCGCCAGGCCCGACAGGCCGGTCTATCCTACGTAAAGCTAGATGGTGAAATTGGTTGTATGGTCAATGGCGCGGGGTTGGCTATGGCCACCATGGACATCATCAAACTCTGTGGTGCTGAACCTGCCAACTTCTTGGACATCGGCGGTGGGGCCAAGTCAGATAAGGTGGCGACAGCACTGCGCATCATATTATCTGACCCTAGCGTCAAGGCAGTTCTCTTCAACATCTTCGGCGGCATCACGCGCTGTGACGAAGTGGCACGGGGCATTCTGGAGGCCTTGGAGGAGGTACCCACCGATGTACCTATGATCACCCGCCTGATAGGTACCAACGAGGAGGAAGGTCGCCAGATCCTGGCTGATGCTCACATGGCGACGGCAAAGTCGCTGGCTGAGGCCGCCGAGAGATCTGTGGCACTGGCCCAAGCGAGTTGAGAGGCCAAATCAATGTCCGAGTGCACCTTTTGCCGCATCATAGCGAATGTCAGCCAGAACAATGAAGCGGCAGCCGGTCAGGTTGTGTTTCATTACCACGTTCACCTCATTCCCCGCTGGGACGAACATGTGTACGCTGCCCGTCATCGGGGTCGACTGTCACTGAGCCAAGAAGAGATGGTTTTCATTGGGCAGGCCATTCGAGATCAACTGTATGAATCGTGACGCAGAAAACGCGAGGAGATATCACCAATGAGCATTTTAGTAGGCAAAGACACCCGGCTGCTGGTGCAAGGCATCACTGGTCGCGAAGGGGCATTTCACACCCAGCAGATGATCGAGTACGGCACGCAGGTGGTAGCTGGTGTGACACCAGGCAAAGGGGGAGAATGGGTCCACGCCGTGCCCGTATTTGATACCGTCAAGGAAGCGATCAACGCAACTGGCGCCAATACCTCTATCATCTACGTGCCCTCAGTCTTCGCGCCCGACGCGATCATGGAGGCCGCAGAAGCCGGCATTGGGCTAATTGTGTGTATTACCGAGGGGATCCCGGTCCTGGATATGGTGCGAGTGCGTCATTTTCTTGAGGACACCAGTGCTCGCCTGATCGGCCCGAATTGTCCCGGGGTGATCACACCCGGCCAGGCGAAAGTGGGTATTATGCCAGGTCACATTCACCGACCCGGCTCGGTAGGACTCGTTTCACGCAGCGGTACTCTCACCTATGAGGTAGTACAAGCCCTTTCCGATAGAGACCTGGGCCAGTCCACCGCGGTTGGCATCGGGGGTGACCCGATCAACGGAACCAATTTCATCGACGTCTTGCGCCTCTTCGAATCAGATCCGATGACCGACTATGTGGTTCTCATCGGAGAAATCGGCGGCAGTGAAGAAGAGCGAGCAGCACAATTCATTGCCACCGAAATGAGTAAACCCGTCACCGCCTTCATCGCTGGGCGCACCGCGCCTCCAGGCAAGCGCATGGGGCACGCCGGCGCCATCATCGAAGGGGGTGAAGGGACGGCCCAAGAAAAAATCGCAGCCTTCGAAGCGATTGGTGTCAAAGTTGCCCGCCACCCGGCTGAGGTCGCCGAGTTGGTCGCTGAGCGGATATAGCCGGCCAATCATCCCTGGCCGTTATGACCGACGAAAAAGGTGGGCGAGGAAATCTACCCGGCTCCCTTGCCCACCTAGATAGCTAGCCAACTTATTCTTTCTCTAATCTATGCGTAGCAGCAAGCTCTCATTTGGCTTGACCGGTAACGCAGCCAGGTCGACATCATCGCGTGCGGTAAATTTCGTGGAGAGCAAAAGCTGGCCCGAATCGCCCCTTCGGCCATGCTCATCTGTGCCTGCGCCCCAGGTGCGAGCAGGACGTGCCACCGCTGACACATCCAAGGTATGCGCATTCCCACCGAAATTGACCACCACCAGAACCCGTTGATTCTCAACACTACGGGTGTAGGCGATGACATCCTCCGGCACCCCCTCCACGAAGGCAAAATCCCCACGATATAGGGCGGGCATCTCGCGCCGAAGCTTAAGAAGTCGCTTGTAGAAATTGAGTGTTGAGGCGGGGTTCTGGCGCTGCGCGGCGACATTAACTTCCCGGTAATCCTCGGCAACCGGCAGCCATGTTTCGACACCTTCCGAGGCAAAGCCTGCGTTCGGCGACGCATCCCATTGCATGGGCGTACGCTCGGGGTCGCGCCCTACATTCAGTTCTGGCTTGTTGATCCCCCACGGGTCCTGCATACGTTCGGGTGGAATAGAGACATCTTCCATGCCTAGTTCGTCACCATAGTACATGGTTGGGATGCCCCACAGCGTTAGCAAAAGCATACCAGCCGCCCGGTGGTTCTCCGGCCCAAAGCGTGTGGCGAGACGATGGAAGTCGTGGTTGCCAAACACAAAATTGGGCGTTGCCCCCTCAGGCATAACCGCATAATAGGCCTTGACAGACTCCTCTATCTCTCGCGCCTTCCAGGGGCAACTCAAGTTGATGAAGTTGAAAGGGATGTGTATCTCATCCAGGTTTTCCCCATAGTATTTGACCAGTTCGGCGGGGTCCAAGATCACCGTCTCACCAATGATCACGCGGTCACCTTTGTAACTATCGAAGATCCTTCGAAATTCACGTATCATATCGTGAACTTCCGGCCGACCCAGGTAGTAAATGGGGTCCTGAGACAGGCCGACTAACGCTGCAAATGCACTGTCTTCAGCCGGTGGATTGTCGGGGAAATCGGGGTGTTTGATGCAAAGCATCACCACATCCATACGGAAGCCGTCCACCCCCTTATCCAGCCAGAAGCGCAATACATCATGCATAGCTTCGACCACTTCCGGGTTGCGCCAGTTGAGATCAGGTTGCTCCTTCAAGAAAAGGTGCAGGTAATATTGCTTCGTCTTTTGATCCCACTCCCACGCACTGCCACCGAAGAGCGACTCCCAATTGTTTGGCGGGCCGCCGTCTGACCTGGCGTTCCTCCAGATGTACCAGTCGCGTTTAGGGTTGTCTCTCGAAGAGCGCGACTCAATGAACCAGGGATGCTGATCAGAAGTGTGATTGGGCACGTAGTCCAACACAATGTGGAGGTTACGCTTGTGAGCCTCTTGTAGCAAACGGTCAAAAGTGTCCATGTCGCCGAACATGGGGTGAATGTCGATATAGTCTGAGACATCATACCCAAAATCTGCCATCGGGGAGGGATAAATGGGCGAAATCCAGATGGCGTCAACCCCCAGTTCGACCAGGTAGTCAAGGCGGTCGATGATGCCTTGCAAATCACCGATCCCGTCGCCGTTGCTGTCCATAAAACTGCGCGGGTAAACTTGATAAAAAACGCCGTGCTTCCACCAGACGAATTGTTCACTCATTGATGTTACCTCATTACATAGACGCCCACACTGAAACTACCGGTAGCACTACATTTAACCGTGATGGTGATCTTGGCCTTGTCACGGGGCGTTGAAACACCCCGCTGACATGAAAAACCTGTTAGAAACAGGTTAGCAGATACAGTTTTAGTGCGTTTTGAACGCACTTCCTCATATCAACCGATGATTTCAATCATTGGCTCCGGCGCTCCACGCTCAAGTGTGGTGCTACCAAACTACCTAGCGGCTCATGTTTTGAACTAATGCAGGCGTTGGCAATGGACGACACAGCCCACACTTGCAGCATTTGCCCGTGCTTCGCAGAGGGCACCCCACTGCCCCATGCCGTCCGGCAGGACGGTGCAGGTGCGGTGCCACACGAGAGGCGTGACGCCCCAGAAGCGGGGATCATAGAAAATGTAGCACAAAACTATAACCCACCCACCAGTACGCGGTGGCGTAAATAAGTCACTAGCTTTCCAAGGCGGAGCAGCATCCTGAGCCTGTCGAAGGATGTGGCTTTGCATAGGTTTCGCCGCTTGACCCGCATCCTTCGACAAGCTTGTATAATGGAGATGCACCTTACCAACACGAATAGCGATTGACGGCAACCGAACTCGGACGTATCCTCATCCCTGGTAGGGTAGGAGTCGACTATCGACAAAGCCTAGGATGCTGCGGCGCTATCGGTTTATTTACGCCCAGATGTACTAACCTCTGCGCATTTTACTCAGCATGAAAAACATAGTGCCCAGCGTGGTGAAGAAGGCAATGGCAATCTTGGTTGGGTCCACCACGGGCTCAACCTGCACCCCCTCTGGCCCGACGCTGATCACAGCCACCGGCCTGGCCAAGGAGGCACCGCCGCCGCCACCGCCGCCACCCATACCGGTTCCCTCCCCCTCAAATTCAGACCCCTCTTCGCTCACCTCTTGACTCGGGATGCCTCGACCTTCCCCACCCCCGAAGCCAAGGCCGAAACCCATGCCTACGGACACCTCAGAGGCGGTAATAAGCGTGTGGTCTCCAGCGGTAATCGGCTCGGCGTAAACCGCACTCGGCCGGGCCACATCGAATAGTTTCTCCACCACCTGCGCAGCCCGTTCCTGACTCTTTTCAGCCGTGACGGCAACCTTATCGAGTTTCTCGCTCATTTCAATTTCTCCTTTTCCGAATTGACAGAATTACGGCAACCATAAAAAAAACCAAACCCAGTCCAAGTAGTGCAAGTTGGACGATGCGGGTGACATCCACAACTGGAACCCGCTCCGTCTGCCCATCCCGCTCCACCAGAACCGCCACCGGACGGTTCCAAACAAAACCTCCGTTGGGCCAGCGAAGCGTGAGGGCCTGCGATTGGGGCGTCAGGGTGACATCACCAATGGTCACCTCCTCGCCCGAGATGGTTTGCCACTGAAGCACATCTTTGAATTCTGACATAACGCCTCCTTTCTTGGTCAACTCCTGTATAACCCGCCTATTCTGCTTGACTCGCTGCCTTTCCCTCCTCTAGCATGCCCCTGATTATTTGCGCACAAGGAGGTTCGACGCCGGCCTCTTCCATTGAGCTCATCATGTTGGGCATCATAAAGGCCATCATCTTGGGCATCATAACCGGCATAAACCTGAGTATGCCAGCCACCAGCAGTCCGAAAACTGCCCCAACCGCAGCGCCAATTGCGACGCAGCCAACAAGACACCCACTTCTGTTGAAACTCTCCTGTTCCATTTACGTGACTCCCTTTTGTGTAATACGTCTCTACTGAAAAAACCGGTTTTTGACGAGATGAAAGAGAGGTAGGATCGCATTGAACCGTAGCTGTCAAAAAATAGCAGCGTTATCAGACGAACGTCCCTATATGTAGGGCAGGCTCGTAGCCTGCCGCCCCCCAAATGGCGGGTTACGAACCTGCCCTACATACCGACCACGATTAAACGCAGTGCTACCCAACAGGGGGACCACCGGATTAAGGGTCTGCATAAAAGAGACTACATAATTA